>NZ_CP040006.1:1200000-1800000 GCF_005696695.1 Schaalia odontolytica
CCTCGAGCACGTCGACGGCTACGTGTCATTCACGCACGATGCCGGGTACGAGGATCGCGTCATTCGTTCTGTGACGCCCAATCCCGGCGCCTACACGGTGTTGCCGGGCGGGGCACGCATGAAGCTCGACAAGGCAACGCCCGTGGACCGTGACGATCTCGCTCCCGGGCAGCTCGAAGTGACGAAGAAGCAGGTCACCGTCGGGTGTACGAGCGGTGCTCTCGTGCTCGGAAAGGTGGCGCCGGCCGGTAAGTCCTGGATGGACGCGGCCGCCTGGGCGAGGGGAGCGCGGCCTTCCGAAGACCTTCGCCTTGGTGGAGAGCTGGAGGGTGAGCGATGAGCGAGAGGCGTTACGCGGACGGCTACCGCAAGCTGCGCAAGGCCGATGAGCCCCGTCGTATTGCCTACGACGTTCTTCACGAGGTCGAGACCCAGGGCGCGTTCGCAAACATCGTGTTGCCGAAGGTTCTGCGTCAGGCCCGGCGTGACGGTCACTTCTCCGATCGCGATGCTGCCTTCACCTCCGAGCTCGTCCACGGCACGCTGCGTGCAATCGGTCGACTCGACTGGGTGATCTCCCGTCATATCGACCGTCCCCTGGCTGATCTCGATCCGCGTGCGCTCGTCGTTCTGCGTATGGGCGCCCACCAGCTCCTCGACATGCGAGTGCCTGATCATGCTGCTGTGTCGGCGACTGTGGACATCGCGCGTGAGCACCTGACGGATGGCCCCGTGCGTTTCGTCAATGCCGTGTTGCGCTCGATCACCCGCGAGGATCCGTCCGAGCGTGAGGCAGCCATGGATGCCATCGCCAATGAGGATGAGGCTCTCGGCGTGCGTTTCTCGCACCCGGCGTGGATGGTCGCTGCGTTCCGTGAGGCCCTGAAGGCCCACGGCTACCCCGAGGATGAACTTCTCGACGTTCTCGAGGCTGATAACGAGGTTCCCACGGTCACTCTGGTGGCTCGCCCGTCGTTGATGAGCGTCGATGAACTCGCCGACGAGGCCGAGGATATTCTCGACACACGCGTCGCCCTGGGTGCTGTCTCCCCGTATGCAGTGCTCCTCGAATCCGGTGATCCGGCGCGCCTGCCCTCGATTCGCGACGGCCGTGCCGGCGCACAGGATGAGGGATCGCAGCTTGCGGCGCTCATCGCCGCGTCCGCACCGCTCGAGGGCGGCTCCGACGAGCGCTGGCTCGACCTGTGTGCGGGTCCCGGCGGTAAGGCCGCGCTTCTCGCCGGCCTTGCTGCAGGCGTGGGAGCACGTGTGACCGCCAACGAAGTGCACCCGCACCGCGCCCGCCTCGTGGAGCGCACGACACGCCAGTTCGACTCCATCGAGGTCGTGAGCGGCGACGGTCGTACCTTCGGTGGCGGTCAGAGCGCATGGCCCCTCGGCTCATTTGACCGTGTCGTCGTCGATGCCCCCTGCTCGGGCATGGGCTCGATGCGCCGACGCCCCGAGTCCCGTTGGAACCGCACGCCCGCGGACGTGGAGGAGCTGACTGTTCTCCAGCGCGAACTCCTCGATCGAGCAGTCGCGCTGACACGCCCCGGAGGCGTTCTCACATACATCACGTGTTCGCCGCACGCGGCCGAGACGCGTGAACAGGTTGAGCGTCTGCTCAAGGCCGGCGAGGTTGAGCTGCTTGACACCGTGGCGCTCGCAAACGAATGCGCACCTGAAGCGCTGGACGTGCCGGCATCTGCGGGCGTTATCAAGGGGTTTAGCGGTCGGACGCTCCAGCTCTGGGATCACCGTTTCGGCACGGATCTAATGTTTGTAGCCTGCCTGCGCAAGCGCTAGCATATGCGTTATGAACGCCACAATTAGCCCGTCGATCCTCAACTGCGACATCGCTGACCTGCGCGGTGAGCTCACCAAGATCGCAGGAGCGGATATCGCTCACGTCGACGTCATGGACAACCATTTCGTCCCCAACCTGTCGTGGGGTCTGCCCGTCGCGGAGGCTGTCGTCAAGTCCGGCATTCTGCCGGTCGACGCGCACCTCATGATCGAAGATCCGGATCGTTGGGCTCCGCAGTATGCGGAGGTCGGTTGTGAGTCCGTCACCTTCCACGCAGAGGCCGCGGCGGCGCCGCTGCGCCTGGCGCGCGAGCTGCACCGCATCGGTGCACGCGCCGGCCTGGCTCTGAAGCCGGCGACTGACATCGCACCGTTCGTCGACATCCTCAACGAGTTCGACATGATCCTCATCATGACGGTTGAGCCCGGCTTCGGTGGCCAGTCTTTCATCGAGCAGATGATCCCGAAGATCGAGCGCACGCGCGCCGCGATCAACGCCGCAGGGCTGCAGGTGTCGATCCAGGTCGATGGCGGTATCTCGCGTGCGACCATCGAGCGCGCGGCCGAGGCCGGCGCCGACAACTTCGTCGCGGGTTCCGCAGTCTTCCGTGCGGAAGACGCTCATCGTGAGGTGGAGGCGCTGCGCGAACTCGCCAACGCCCATTCACACTGATCGCACACTTATTTCGGCGGCCGGAACGGGACGAGATCCCGTCCGGCCGCCTTTTCTTTCATAGCGGATACGCCTCGCGCAGCGCGACGGTCGGTGGCACAATGGCACACGAGTACTCCGGGGTCGGTGAAAGTCCGAACCGGCGGTGATAGTCCGCGACCCGCCTTCACAGAACGAGGGTGGTTGAGCCGGTGAAATTCCGGCACCGACGGTTAAAGTCCGGATGGGAGGAGTGCATGAGGCGCATCCGTGCGTCTGCTGTGCTGCGCGTACCCCCGGTGTCGGAAAGTAAGTCGTGGCAATTCGGAACAAGCCCTGCGGTGCGCTCACCGTCGCGGCACCGATCATCTTCCTTGCCCTTGTGCTGGCGGGATGGTGGCTGACGACGATGCTGACCGGCATCGAAGCCTGGCGTCTGCCCGATCCGTTTGCTGTTGCCCGAAAAGGCTTGGCGCTGCTCCAGCGCCCTGCCACCTGGCGCCAGATTGCGGTGACGGGAGGCGAGGCTATCGCAGGGTGCGCGCTCGGAACGGTCGTTGCGCTGCCACTCGCGTATGCGATCTACCGATGGCGGCTGTTGGCCGCCGCGGTGGAACCCTTCCTTGGAGCAACCCAAGCGTTGCCCGCCATCGCAATCGCCCCCATCCTCGTGCTGTGGGTCGGGTATGGCATCACGCCGGTCATCGTGCTGTGCGCGCTGATGGTGTTTTTCCCGATCCTCGTGTCCACCGTCGTCGGTTTACGTCATATCGATCGCGAGCTTCTCGAAGCCGCCGCGCTCGACGGCGCGACGGGCTGGACGATGGCCGCACATATGGAGCTACCTCTTGCCGCCCCCGCGATTCTGGGCGGCCTGCGTAACGGGTTTGCTCTGTCTGTGACGGGCGCAGTCGTGGGGGAGATGGTCATGGGAGGGTCCGGGCTCGGGCAGGTACTCACTCAAATGAGAAGCAACGTGGACACCGCCGGCATGTTTGTCGTCATCGCGATCCTGTGCATCATGGCAACAATTTTGTACGTCATCGTGTATCGAATCGAGCGGTCGAAACGCTACGCGATCACGCAGTGAAGGAGACATCCCTTGAAGCTTTCCGCTATCGTTCGCGCGACCGTTATCGCTGCCAGCGCCTCGCTGGTACTGGGCGCTTGCACAGTCGGTCCCGGTGCCACGCAGTCGGGCACGTCCTCGCAGGGCGCCTCGGACGTGACGATCGGTCTGACCTACATCCCGAACGTGCAGTTTGCCCCCGTCTATGTCGCTGATTCTCAGGGGCTGTATAACGACGCCGGCATCACGCCCACCGTTCGCCATCACGGCTCGGACGAGGGCCTGTTCACGGCGCTTCTCGCCGGCCAGGAGGACGTGGTCATTGCCTCCGGCGACGAGGCAGCGGTCGCCGCCTCGCAGGGTATGGACCTCGTGTCGATTGGCCAGTATTACGCGACCTACCCGGGGAGTGTCATCGTCCCTGCCTCGTCATCGATCACGAGCCTGGCTGACCTCGCCGGAAAGAACATCGGCATTCCGGGTGAGTATGGTTCGAGCTACTACGCCACTCTTGCCGCTATCAAGGCCGGTGGCCTGCAGACGTCAGACGTGACCATTTCGTCGATCGGCTACACACAGCAGGCGGCCCTCGCAGCTGGCCAGGTGGACGCAGTCGTTGGATTTACCAACAATGACGCGGTGCAGATGAGACTCGCGGGCATCGACATCCGGGAGATCCCGCTGGATGGAGCCTCGACTCCGCTGGTGGCGGCCTCGATTATTACGACGCGCGAATGGGCGCAGGCCCACCCCGATGCGGCACGCGCGGTCGTGTCCGCAACCACCGAGGCGATGAACGCGATCGCGGCCGATCCCCAGGTTGCGATTGACGCGACGGCAAAGTGGGATACGACGCTCAGCGACGAGACGTCTCTGGCCGCAGCCAATGCTGTACTCGCTGCGACCGTTCCTCTGTGGCTTGGAGACGATGCCCACGCTGACGGCATGCAGGACTTTGCTACGTGGTCTTCCATGGTGTCGTTCCTGACGTCGATTGGGGTCCTCGAAGGAGACGTCGATCCGACCGTCATCGTGACCAACGAGTACGCGAGCACAGCTGATGCCGCGTCGCCTCAGTCCTAAACGGTGCGCCGTATGCCCGGGACGCGTGCGTTTCGCGTAGGGTAGGCGGGTGAGTACCGCTGTCAACGCTAACGTGCGCGTCCTCGAGCTTTTTGTGGAGCTCCTGGGCGCGCGTCCCGGGCGCACGAAGGCGCAATTGCGTGCTCTTCCCGGATATCAGGGGCTCGCGGACGATGCCTTTGAAACGCAGTTTCAACGAGACAAAGATGCGCTGCGTGACGCTGGTGCCCACATGACGATTCACTCGGGGGAGCGTTACAGCATCGCCTGGGATTCTTTTGCGCCCGGCATCGAAGTGATGAGTACCGACCGAGCGCTCATGTCGCTGGCCGCACGCGCGTGGGATAGCAGCGAATTTTTCGCCGACGCGATCGATGCGAAGGCAGCCGCAGCTTCCTCCGACGACGTTCCTGCTCCGACAATTCGCCTGGGTCTCACCGGCCTCGGGGCAGCCACCGTGTTGTCGCAGGCAATTCGCGAGCGGCGCGTGGTGTGCTTCGAATACCCAGGGTCGCACGAGCTCACTGAGCGCTCCGTCGAGCCGTGGGCCCTGTCGGTCCAGGGCCGCGCCTTATACCTATGGGGATGGGACCTCGATCGCGGCAGCGAGCGTACATTCCGTGTGTCGCGCATTCGCTCCCAGATTTCATTCATCGGGGAGCCTGGAGATGCATCGCTCCCGCCCGAAGGAGCAGCGTTTCCGCGTGTGTCATCGTTCGTCTCTCCCGTCGTCGACGTGCGTGGGGACTGCACTGCACGCACGCTTCTCCATGGTTACGAGGCCGGGGCAGCATCTGAGGAGCACGGTTCGCCTCGGCATGGCTGGGAGCGCGTCGCACTCGAAGGCGCAGAATTGGGAACGTGGATGGGTCGTCTTCTTCCCCTGGCATCTGACGTGGTCGTCGTCGCGCCCGAGTCCCTGCGCGACGCGATGGTGATGCGCCTGCGCGCGGCTGCCAAGTGGGGTGAGCACGATGCCTGAGAACGTACAGTTGGCCGTTGTCCGCCTCGCTTCGATGGTGGCGTGGATGAGTGAGCACCCGGGCGCGAGCGTCGATGAGATCGCTGCGCATTTCCATCGAACTCGCCGACAGGTGCGTCGTGATATCGAGTATCTAGCGTCCGTTGGAGATTCACTGCCCGGCGCGTCTTTCGAGGTCGATTGGGAGCTCTACGAACACGAACAGCGCGTGTCACTACGCTCGACGCTGGGCGCCTCGGCACCGCTGCGCCTGTCCACGCTAGAGGCGCAGGCTCTGCTCATCGGGCTGTCTGCGATCACCCCGCTGCTTGGCACGGATCTTGCCGCTCATGTTCCGCATGCCGCCCTCGTCGTCTGCGCGCTCGGGGGTCTGAAAGAGGCCGACGCCGAACAGCACGTGGAGGCGATTCCGTCTCTGGCCTCGTCGAGCGAGAGCCTCGAAAGTCTGCGCGATGCCCTCCTGCGCGAAGAACGAGTGTCTTTCACCTACGTGTCCGCTTCTGGCGTTCGCACGCGCCGCATCGTCGACCCGTGGTCGCTCGAGGCGAGCGCGAGCGGCTGGCTGCTGCGCGGCTGGTGCACTCGCGCGGGGGAGGCTCGCAGCTTCGCGGTCGTGTCGATCAGCGACGTGCGTGGCGAGGGCCCGCGCGTCGAAGAACCGCGGCGCGTGCGTCATGACGCACCCACCTGGACGCTCGACATCGATCGCGATGCCCGGTGGATCGCCGACGAATACGACGGTCACATCATCGCCGAGCTGGACGGCGGGGGAGCGCGCATCACCCTGCCCGTCTGGAACGAACAGTGGGGCCTGAGCCTCCTCATCGACATTGCCCCACACCTGCGCGCAGCAACACCTGACATGCGCGACGAAGCCGCACGCCATGCGCGCTCAGTTTTGTCGATCTGGAGCCGAGAGGATGCATCGTGAGCCCCAAACGACGTCGACACCGCACCCGGGATGCTGAGAACGTCACCCAGCGCGAGGAGGAAGTCGGTCTCGGCGTGGGCAGTGCAGCCCAGCGCTACGCAGCGTACAAGGCCGAGGCGATGGCCGCCTCGTCGCTACGCGCGCGCTGGGTGTCCACGCTGAGCTTCACCCCGGACCCGTTCCAGATCCAGGCACTCGATGCCGTCGAGGCTGGCAGCTCCGTCCTCGTTGCCGCCCCTACCGGTGCGGGAAAGACAATCGTCGGCCAGTTCGGCGCCTACGTCGCCCTCGAGCAGGGAATGCGCGCGTTCTACACGACGCCGATCAAGGCACTGTCCAACCAGAAGTACCTAGAGCTGTGCGACCTATACGGCGCGGACAACGTCGGCCTGGCGACCGGAGACACGTCGGTGAACTCCGGTGCCCCGGTCGTCGTCATGACGACAGAGGTCCTGCGCAACATGATCTACGCGGGCGCGTCCCTGAGCGACTTGGGCGTCGTCATCCTCGACGAGGTCCATTACCTGGCGGATAAGATGCGCGGCCCGGTGTGGGAGGAAGTGATCATTCACCTGCCCGCACACGTCGCGATCATCGCCCTGTCCGCGACGGTGTCGAACGCCGAGGAGTTCGGGGCCTGGATCCGAGAAGTGCGCTCCACCTGCGAGATCATCGTGTCCGAAAAGCGTCCCGTCCCGCTCTATCAGCACATGATTGTCGGCGAGGACATCTTTGACCTGTACGCACCCACCGGCAAGGGAAAGCTTAATCCCGAGCTTGTGGCAGCGACGCGGGACTCCAGGATACGCGGCGGGCGTGGCTCGCGCTCGTGGAACCGTGAGGTTCGCGTGCGTCGCGAGTCGCGTCCCTCGACCCTGATTTCTCTTGATCGCGCGCGGCTGCTACCCGCCATCACGTTCATCTTCTCGCGGGCAGGATGCGAGGATGCGGTGCGCCAGATCCTCTCTACGCGCATCACGCTGACGACCCGCTCGGAGGCCGCCGAGATCGAGAGCTACGTGGATGAAGTCATCGCGCTCCTTCCTCCCGAGGATGCCATCGTCCTCGGCGCCGAGGCGTGGAAACGCGGCCTCATGCGCGGCATCGCCGCCCACCACGCCGGCATGCTGCCCCTCATGAAGGAGAGCGTCGAGCACCTG
Organism: Schaalia odontolytica; assembly: GCF_005696695.1. Classification (NCBI taxonomy): domain Bacteria; kingdom Bacillati; phylum Actinomycetota; class Actinomycetes; order Actinomycetales; family Actinomycetaceae; genus Schaalia; species Schaalia odontolytica. Next base: position 1,207,687 of record NZ_CP040006.1, read on the forward strand.
TTTTCGCGCGGCCTCGTCAAGATGGTGTACGCGACCGAGACTCTCGCGCTTGGCATCAATATGCCCGCGCGCACAGTCGTCATCGAATCGCTGACGAAGTGGAACGGCTCGGCACACGTCTCTCTGTCCGCCGGTGAATACACGCAGCTCTCGGGACGCGCGGGGCGTCGCGGTATCGACACCGAAGGCCACGCTGTCGTCTCACATCGTGGGGGAGTGGCACCCGAAGAGGTCGCAGCCCTCGCCTCAAAGCGTACATACCCGTTGATTTCCGCGTTCACTCCGACGTACAACATGGTCGTCAACCTGCTCGCGCGATCGACACGTGCCCAGACTCGCAAGGTCCTGGAGTCCTCTTTCGCGCAGTATCAGGCCGACTCCGCTGTCGTCGCGCTCGCTTCGCGACTGACCGAGCTGGAGGCTCAGCGCGACGCGACGGCCGAGGACCTGTCGTGTTCCCACGGTGACGTCCGCGAGTACCTGACCCTGCGCGACCAGTTGGGTCAGGCGGAGAAGTCCGGTGCACGAGCGCGCAAGCGCGAGGCACGAGATGAATCGCGTCGTCTTCTGTCCGGCGTGCGCCCGGGTGACGTCCTCGCACTGACTCGTGGCCGCAAGACACGCCTGTGTGTCGTTGGGGCGAAAGCCACCAGCGCCTCGGGCAGAGTCGAGGTCTCGGTGATCGGGGAGGACGCCACGTGGAGGGCCCTGGCCCCGAAGACGTGCGCGGTGCAATTGCTGTCGTCGGCCACATGTCAATTCCCGGTGGGTCTGCGCTACGGCGCACGAAGGAGCGCACACGCATCGCAGGGGAGCTGCGTTCCGGCGCTGCCAAGGGCATCTACGAGGTGCCGGTAGATTCCACGCAGGCCTCGGATCCGGTCTCGGCACTGCGCACCGCGATGCGTCAGCATCCGGTGCACCGCTGCCCGCACCGCGAGGAGCACGCTCGGGCGGGCGCCCAGTGGGCGCGCCTGGCGCGCGAGATCGAGCGTCTCCGCTCGTCGATCGACTCCCAGACGGGTTCCGTGGCCGCCCAGTTCGATCGTGTCTGCGCGGTCCTCGAGCGCCTCGGCTTTTTGGCTGGCGACGAGGTGACAGACTCGGGTCAGCGCTTGCGCCGAATCTTCGGTGAGCGCGACTTGGTGGTGGCCATGTCGATGAACGAGGGCACGTGGAATGAGCTCGACGAGGCGGAGCTCGCGTCGATGGTGTCTGCGCTCGTCTACGATTCTCGCTCCGACGACGATGCGCAGCAGCTGGCCCCTGCGGGCGTCGGCATTCGACTGCAGGAAGCCTGGCACGAGAGCCTGGCTACCCTGGAGCGCGTGCACCGCGTCGAAAAGGCCTGTGGCTGCGACCTCACCCCGAGCCTCGATGCCGGTCTGATGGCTGCCACACTTGCATGGGCGCACGGCTCGACGCTGGCCACGGCGATTGATGCCACGCCGATCCAGGCTGGAGACTTCGTCCGCTGGATGCGTCAGGTCATGGACTGCCTCGGCCAGATTGCGTCGGCGTCGTCTAGCGGCGAGCTTGCACGTAAAGCCGAGGCCGCGAAGGACCGCATCGGACGCGGTATCGTTGCGTGGTCGACGATTTGAGACACCTGGAGGGCTAGTGGGGCATCAAGACATCTTCCAGCGCGCATCGTTTGCGCACGTGTGCGGCGATTCAATCATCGCCGCGATTGCCGGCCTCGCGCTGTATGCGTCGTTTCCACCCGTAGGCTGGTGGTGGCTATCGGTGCCTGCCCTCGCCCTGTTTCTGTCGCGCATTGACGAGGCCAGGGCCCCGCGCGCGTTGACGGTGACCTTCGTGTTCGGCATGAGCTTCTGGGTTCCTCTCATCGACTGGATTCCGCTGGCCGTTGGCACGACACCCCCATGGTTCGTCCTCGCCTTCGTGCAGACTCTCTTCCTAATGGCATGGGTGCTCTTCGCGCGCTGGACTCCGCTGTGGCGGTGGGCGCGCGGTCCGCTCGTCCAGGCGTTGTTGTTTGCGCTGACCTGGACAGGCGTCGACGCTGCTCGCTCACGCTGGCCGTGGTCGGGCTTTCCGTGGGGATCTGTCGCCTTGCCTCAGGTGGATTCACCCCTCGGTCATCTCGCACCCTACGGAGGAACGACGCTCATCACCGCAGTCGTCGTATTTCTTGCCGTTCTTGTGCGCCGCGCCTTCGCGGCTCGCGACGCCGCCGTTGTACGTGAGCACTGGTTTTCACGCCCGGCATTGGCCGTCATCGTCGCCGCCGTATACGTCGCGCCCCTCGCAATTTCTTTGCCCAATCAGGCGGACAACGGCATGCTGCGCGTCGGCGTCGTCCAAGGCGATATCGCGTTGCCCGGAGCCGAGGCATACAGCCGTGAGGGCGAAGTGACCGATAACAACATGCGGGCGTCGCTCGAGCTTGCGAGTTCGCCGCAGGTCACCGATCACCCGATCGACATCGCGCTCTGGGGCGAGGGTTCCGTTGACCGCGATCCGCTTGCATTCCCGGCGATTGGCCAGGCCGTCGATCGAGCCGCCTCCGCGCTGGATGCACCGATCCTGATCGGCTACACGAACCTGAACGAGCGCGACCGCGTGAAGAACTGGCTGGCGGTGTGGGAGCCGGGCACAGGAATGGACGAGGCCGCACGTTACTCCAAGCACGTTCCCGTTCCTTTTGGCGAGTTCATTCCTTTCCGGAACTTCATTGCTTCGTTCGCGACCGAAGTTGCTCAGTCCAGCAAGGACATGGAAGCGGGGGAGGAGCCTCCCCTGATGACGATCCAGGCGCGCGACGGGCGCAGCGTTCCCCTCGCCGTCGGTATCTGTTTCGAGGCTGCGTACCCCCTCGTGATCGGCGACGGCGTTTCTCGTGGCGGTCAGGCGATCGTCGTTCCCTCGAACAACTATCATTTCCAATCCTCGGGCGAGTCCGCGCAGCAGGGCCAGCTCTTGCGCATGCGCGCAATGGAGTATTCGCGCAGTGCCGTTCAGGCTTCCACGACCGGCCACTCGTACGTGATTCGTCCCGACGGATCGATTCTCGCGAGTACGGGTACCGAGGAGGCAGCAACGCTCGCTGCCGACATCCCGCTTCGCACCTCGCAGACGTTGACGGCTTTGGCGGGGGAGAGGATTCCAGGTGCCGTAATGGTGGCGACGCTGATCATCGCAATTCTCACCACCACAACAGTTATCGGACAAGGAATCAGGGCATCAGCGCGCGCCAGACGTGCGTCCGGCCAGTAAATTCGGCAAGATGTGAGTCATGACTGAATCCGTTCCTTCCTCTCCGTCACCATCCGGCGACCACACCCTGATCGTCATCCCAACGTACAACGAGATGTCGACGCTGCCGACGATTCTGGACGACATCTGGGCACACGTGCCGGGCGCGCACGTGCTTATCGTCGACGATTCGTCGCCAGACGGGACGGGGGAGTGGGTCGACAACCGACGCGAGGGGGAGGAACGTCTCCACGTCCTTCATCGCCCCGCGAAGTCGGGGCTTGCCACCGCCTACGTCGATGGCATGGGCTGGGGCATCGACCACGGATACCCCTTCATTCTCCAGATGGATGCGGACGGCTCGCATCGTCCCGTTGATCTGCCGAAGCTACTGAGCCGCATGGCTGGTCCGGATCGCCCGGACCTGGTCATCGGGTCGCGTTGGGTGCCCGGCGGTGCCATCAATGGTTGGTCTGCGAAGCGTGTCGCCCTGTCCAAAGCCGGCAATTATTATGTCCGTTTTTGTCTGGGGACACCCGTGCGCGATGCGACGGCAGGTCTGCGCCTACACCGCGCATCTTTCCTGAGTGAACTCGAGGTTCTCGGTCGGGTAGCGACGACAGGATTCGGGTTCCAGGTCGAAATGACCGAGCTGGAGCGCTCCCTGTGCGCTGTTATCGCCGAAGTTCCGATCACCTTCGACGAACGCATGGCCGGTGAATCGAAGCTCGACTCGTCTATTTTCGTCGAGGAGCTCGTGATGGTAACGAAAGGCGGCCTGAGCCGACTGGCCCAGGCCGCGCGACGGATCTTGCCGAAGCGTTAGCCCTTGCGGTAGGAACCCTCGGGACGCAGGCGCCCCTCGCGGTACGCCGTAAGCTGCTCGGTCAGAACGACCTCGAGCTCCTCGATCGAGCGACGCTCGAGCAGCATGTCCCAGTGGGTGCGCTGCGGCTTGACGGGCTTGTTTTCCTCATCCTCGACGGTTTCGCCGATGAGCTCAGCCGCCTGGCCACACTTGCATTCCCACGTCGCAGGTGCGGTGGCCTCACTGGACAGCGTCACCTCGAACTCGTGGCCATTGGGGCACGCGTAACGAACGATGAAACGGTCGGCGAAAACGACACCGTCCTCAGACTCGAGGGACTTCGCACCGATCTGCATGCCACGCAGCGCGCGGTCAGCCATAACAGCCTCCTGAACAAAAGAACGAAACGGGTCCATTCTATCTGACACGTCAAGCGGAACGCTCCCACGGCCTCGTCTCAACCCCGCCCCACGATCCGATAATGTACATTATGTCTGATTTTCTTTATCGACCGCTCTCCGACCACGCGGTACAGTTACACCCATGACGACAGACCTAGACGTGCGCACCCGGCGCCCCCCTGCCATCCGAGAGACCATCGTTCTCGCGCTAGCGTGCCTGTCGTATTCCATCCTGTCATTCCTCGCGAAGGCTCCAGAGTCTGTCGCGGTCGCTCACGCACACGACGTCGCCGCCTTTGAGTCCCGCTTCGGGCTGTTTATTGAAGGTCACGCGAACGCCTGGCTCACGGCCCACCCACTGCTCGCATCTCTCGCATCCACCCAGTACGCGGTGTCATTCTTCGCGATGACCGGCTTTGCCATGGTTGTTTTATGGCTGAAGGCCCCCGCTCACTATCGGATCGCCCGATGGACACTCGTCATCATGACGCTGGGTGCGCTCATCACCTACTGGACCTATCCCCTGGCTCCCCCGCGCCTCGTACCTGAGCTTGGTTTCGTCGATGCCGTCGCCGAGCACACGTCCGCATATTCTCAGCTGTTTGGCACGCTTGCGAACCCCTACGGCGCCATGCCCTCGATGCACACGGGATGGTCTGTGTGGGTTGCAATCATGCTCGGCACGTACGTCTGGCGCTCATGGTGGGCCCGGCTCATTCTCGCCGTCCACCCCGTTTTAACCATCGTGACAATCGTCGCAACAGCCAATCATTATGTGGTTGATGCCATTGCTGGATGCGCATACTTCCTGCTCGCTTGGCTCTTTGTCACCATTGTAAACAGGGCCTTACTGGGGAATGTGGGAACGCCCGGCGAGACGTCCTAGGACCTCCCCTATTTAAACGCTAGTGTGGGTGCCATGAGACTCGGAGTTGATTTTGGCACCACGACCACTGCGATCGCTATCGTCGATCGGGGGAACTACCCGATCGTCTCTTTCGTCAACAATCACGACGATACGGTCGATTTCGTTCCGTCTATCATCGCTCTTGACGGCGACCGCCTAGTTTACGGTTTCGACGCCGAAGACGCTGCCCGCGAAGGTGCTCCTCACCTGCGCTCCTTTAAGCGTCTGCTGTCCGATCCGTCGGTGACTGACACGTCCACGCTGCGTCTGGGCAATCACAGCATCTCGATCCTCGACGCGCTGACAGGTTTCCTCAGCTACGTCGCGCGCCAGCTGCGCACCAACTCCTCCATCGCGTCGCTTCCGGATTCGGAGCCGCTCGAGGCCCTCGTCGGCATCCCGGCCCACGCATGGTCGGCGCAGCGCTTCCTGACCCTTGAGGCCTTCCGCCGCGCGGGTTGGGACGTCCTCGCGATGGTTAACGAGCCTTCTGCCGCAGGCTTCGAGTACACGCACCGCCATGCGGGCACACTCAATTCCAAGCGCACCGCAATCCTCGTCTACGACCTGGGCGGCGGCACTTTCGATGCCTCCATTGTCTCCGCCACGGGCACGCTCCACGAGGTCATGGGCTCGCGCGGCCTCAACATGGTCGGTGGCGACGACTTCGACGTCGTGCTCGCCACCCGCCTCGCCGCTGCCGCCGGGACCGACTCAGGCAAGCTCGGGGACGAGGCGTGGGAGCGTCTCATCGAAGACTCACGCGACGCGAAGGAGACTCTCTCCCCTTCGACGAAGTTCATCACCGTGCCCGTCGATGGTAAGCCTGTGACGATTCCCGTCACCGACTTTTACGAGGCCGCCACTCCCCTGGTCGAGGCAACGATCGAGGCCATGGAGCCCCTGTTAGTACCGGACGCATCCGGAGTTGGCCAGCTCGGCGGTGACATCGCCGGCCTCTACGTCGTTGGCGGTGGTTCGCAGCTGCCACTTGTTGCCCGCGTGCTCCGTTCGCGCTTTGGCCGCCGCGTGCACCGCTCGCCGCACACGGCAGCCTCGACCGCGATCGGCCTGGCCATCGGCGCCGACCCCGAGGCCGCGTACACGGTGCGCGAACAGCTCTCGCGTGGCGTCGGCGTCTTCCGTGAGCGCGAGGCCGGCTCATTCATCTCGTTCGACACGCTCCTGGAACCGAACACCGAGCTTGCTCCCGGCGAGACCCTCACGATTAAGCGCCGCTACCGCGCCGCGCACAACATCGGATACTTCCGCTTCGTCGAGTATTCCTCCTTCGACGAGGCCGGGGTGCCCCGCGGCGACCTGCAGCCCTACGGAGAGGTCATCGTTCCCTTCGATCGCTCCCTGCGCCGCTCTGACATCGACCTGTCGGCCGTCCCCGTCATCCGCACCGAGGATGGACCTCTCATCGAAGAGTCCTACATTGTCGACGAAAACGGCATGGTCACCGTGGAAATCACGGATCTGGAGGCCGCCTACACCGTGACGCGTCCTCTCGGCCGGCGTTAGTCGCGCAGGCGGCGCTCGCCGCTTGATAAGTGTGGGGCCCAGGCATCGCGCCTGGGCCCCACACTCACGATAAAGACACGTGTCAGGAAGCTGAAAGCTTCGAACGACGACGCTCGGCGAGCTCGTCGACGAACGCGGGTTCGGAACGCTCAAGGGGCAGCTCCGCGAGCGAGCCCTCGACCTCGCGCCAGACGCGGCCCACGGCAATACCAAAGACGCCCTGTCCACCCTGAAGAAGATCGATGACCTCATCGGTGGAGGTGCACTCATAGACCGACGCACCGTCGCTCATCAGCGTGATGGACGCAAGGTCATCCACTCCCCTGTTCTGCAGCGACGACACGGCAACGCGGACCTGCTGGAGAGAAACGCCGGCGTCCAGAAGCTTCTTGACGACCTTCAGGACGAGAATGTCGCGGAAGGAGTAGAGACGCTGCGAGCCGGAGCCGCGCGCGGCGCGGATCGACGGCTGCAGCAGACCGGTGCGAGCCCAGTAATCGAGCTGACGGTAGGTGATACCTGCTGCGCTGCACGCAACGGGACCACGGTAGCCCATCTCGTCCGTGTCGAGCCCCTCGAGGGGATCGCCGAACAGCATGCCTTGCCGGCTTGCGGCGTTCGCTTGTGCGCTCACTCGGGGGCTCCTTGCAGGTAATACGTGATGAGAACAGGACTACGGTAGAGCACGAGCGAGGCTCGGTCAATGACCGACCCGGCGAGTCTAACCTTCATGTTGAACATGAGACTTAGTCCCCGTCCTCAGCCAGCGACGACACCGCCACCGCCAGCATATCCCGGTGCAATTCGGCGAACAGGTCGCCCAGCTCGATAGCACGGGCGCGCGCACGCTCACGGTCCGCGCCACGGCCTCGTCCCCTCTGAGAGGAAACCGTCTGGTCGATGATATCCGCACTACGTTCCGCGCCCTGACGAACGGCACGCAGCACACGAACATCCACCCCTGCAGATTCGAGACGGGCGATGGTAGAAACGGCTTGCACGCAGCGAGAAGGGAAATAACCGGCCAGATCCGGAGTGATCAGCCCCAGCCGCGCATAGCGCTCGAGAGTATCCATATCGACGCCCGTCAGATCCGACAGATCCGCCGCCGGAATAGCCCGTCGGCCCCCCAGCGACACCGTCTGCCCCTCTGAGGACACAACCTGTGCGACGCGACGGCGCACGGGCGCATGACCGGCATCGAGCGCATCAAGCTGCCCGCGAATCACACTCAGCGGAGTGAAAGAATCGCGCTGCTCCGTTAGCACGTAGCGCAGCCGCTCGACGTCGGCGGCCGAGTACTTGCGGTACCCGGACCCGGTGCGAGCGGGCGAGACAAGGCCTTCGCTCTCCAGGTAGCGAACCTTCGACAACGAGATCGCAGGGAACTCGTCCTTCAGTGCATCGACTACACGGCCGATCGACAGCTCCGGCGAATGGTCCGCATCATGCGGCCACGAGGTCACTTCCTGCGCGGAAGCAACCTCGTGACGACGTGCAAGAGCTGCGCACACGTCAGGCCTGCTTGGTCGACGGCTGATAGGTCAGACGATACTTGCCGATCTGCACCTCGTCACCAGCGTGCAATTCGATCGAATCGACGCGCTCACGGTTCACATACGTGCCGTTCAGTGAACCGGAATCACGCACGATGTGGCCACCGTTAGAAGCGATGAACTGGCAGTGCTTACGCGAGACCGTCACGTCGTCCAGGAAGATGTCGGCCTTGGGCGACCGACCAGCGTTCGTCACCTCGGGATCAAGGAGGAAGCGCGCGCCCGTGTTGGGGCCACGCTGAACAATGAGAAGTGCAGAGCCGGCGGGCAGTGCCTCGACGGCCTCACGATCGCGAGCGGACAGGGCAACGGGCGCCTCCTCGACGTCCTCCGTGACAGGCGCGAGGCCAAAGATGGAGGTTGCGGTCGGGTCAAGCGGCTGGTTGTCGGACATTGTGCGCTCCAAACGATCATTTCAGGGACTGTATTAAGTGTAAACGTTCACCATCCGACAAGCGCGGGCACGGTGACTCCCCCACCGATTATACGGTGGGACCTCACTGGTAGGTGGCGAACTGGGGCGGGCGCGGAGTTGCAATCGACTCGATCGTGATGTCCGTCGACGGCGTGATCGCCACATTGGCGCCCTTGGCGCGCATCTGCGCCGCTGAACCAGCCTGGATATCCAACGCCGTGGCTATCGTCTGAGACTCCCCGATCACCTTCCACGTGTAGGGCGACTCAATGGGAGTTCCATCAACCGCAATCGAGCCGGCCTGCCCTGTGAAGGAGGACCTCGTTGAGAGGCGAATACCGTTGAGTTCGATCACCTCGGCGCCCGCATTGCGCAATTCGCCCAGCGTCATGACGAACTGCGTCGACGTCAGGTTCGCGCCGGCGTCGACGACCGAGACCGTCACGCCGGGGCCGTGGACGGGCACTGTGCCCGCGGCGATCTGTGCCTGCGTTTCGGCCTTACGTGCCGCCTGCTCACGAGCCTGTGCTTCATCCGCGGCACTGCGCAGTTCGTCGAGTTCGCTGGACAGTTCACCGCGACGCGTGCGTAGGTTTTGTTCCTGCGTGCCCAACTCATCAAGAACCGTGACGAGATCTTGTTCGGACAGCCCTTCGAGAGGGTCGGACCGCTGCGCGCGCACCTGCGTGGCAAGAGCGAATCCCAAAATCATAAAGATCACGAGCATCACAACGTGCAAACCACGGGGCAGCGCGAAGAACGCCTGCCGCGCCCGCGCCCACAGGCGCGGTCCGCTGTGTGGCTCACGGTGAACGCCGTGCCCGCGGGGCGCTGTCTCACGCTCGGGCGCGGTGGGGATCGTCTCTGGGCTCTGTTCGCTCATGTCAGGCCTTCAGTAGCAGACGGCGGATCGATGCGGTGTTGGAGAAAATTCGAATACCCAGCACGACGACAACGGCCGTGGTCATGGCGGATCCAACTCCCAGCTGAGTCCCCAAGAAAACCAGCAGGCATGCAACGACGACGTTCCAGAAGAAAGAGGTCACGAACACGCGGTCTGCGAAGCGCCCCTCCAGCCATGCGCGTCCCGCGCCAAAAAGTGCATCCAGGCCGGCAACGACGGCGACGGGAAGGAACGGGGCCAGCCACACGGGCACTGTCGGGTCGAGCAAGACGCCGAGAACAATGCCGATGATCAATCCGATGACGGCGATCATTGAGTGTCTCCTTCGGGTTGTGTATCCAGCGGTTGTGCGTACTGCGATGAGGTCGGTGCCTGCGCTTCCATGCGCAGCGACTGGGAGACCTTCGAGCTCACAGTCATGCCGCTGACTGATTGAGCGGCGGACAGGTAGTCACCGGTAGCGCCGCGGACGAGCGCAACGGACAGCGCGTTCGAGTCCCCGATCGCCGTGATCTCGTAGGGAGAGGACACGGGGGTGACGTTGACCAGAATGGCCGACCCTGCGGTGCGCACGAAAGTATCTGGTCCGATGCGCTGGCCGTTGACTGAAATGGCTTCCGCACCGGCAGCCCAAAGGGCGTTGACGACCATCGCAACGTCCTGGTCCCGGACAGCTCCGCTACCCTTTCCCGGGCCGCTTCGATCCGTGAGCGTGACGGTGATGCCGGGGCCGCTGACAGGTCGTGTCGCCGTCACCAGGTCTCGCGCACCATCCACGGCGATTGGTGAGCCAGACTGTGACAGGTCATCGATGGCGCGGCCGAGCGACTGCACCTCATCATTCAAGGCTTCGACATTGCTCGTCCGCGTAGCAGCCTGCTCTTTCAGGTCGGCTTTCACGTCATTGGACGGGCGCCGCAGCGAATCGATAGCGATGACCGATCCAAACCCAAGCGCTACGGCCACTGCGAAGACGGCGATGCGGCTGACAAGGCTCGTGGGCCGTGAGCCGTGGTCTGCTTGGTAGTGCTCGTAACCGGCGTCCAGCGGATTGGCGAGGAGCGACGTGAGCAGGGACATCGAGGCCGCGGGGTCCACGGACGAGGCCTGGGCAGGAGCGTCGTCGTGCTCCTCCCCCGGCTTCGTGCCTCGATGTCCCGGCTGTGTCACTGGCCCGAACTCCAGCGGCGCTGCACGCGCTCGTCGCGTTCGAAAGAGTCGAGATGCTCAACGACTATGCGGCGCAGCTGTGCAGGGGCATCCGTGTGCTCCTCGATCCAACGGCGCAGCAGTCCAACGGAGCGCTCGACGCTACCATCGCGGTCAACGTCGACACCGAGAGCGAGGACGCCGTTGGCGTAGCGCAGCGCCATGCCGATCGTGTGACTCTCCCAGTAGGAGATCATGCGCTCGACGGCGCTCTCAATTCCGCTCTCGCCCTCCCACGACGAGGCCTGCAGGCCGGCCAGGGTTGCGGTCAGGTAGTCGTTCGACAGGGAATCGCAGAACACCGACTCCCAGGCCCGCGCGCGTGCTTCTTCCGAGGGCAGTGACGCGAGGGCCTCGACGCTCATGCGAGCGGCTTCGCCTGAGCCGTCGGCACTGCGCCAGGCCTCGATGGACTCCTCATCGACGAGGCCGCGTGCAGCCAGGGCGCGGCGCGCACGCCAGGCGATATCGGGGTTGTCGCTGCTGGCGAAGTCCCGGACCGTGGCCTCATACTCGTCGCCGCCGCGGGCTGCGAACTCGGCGATGAATGCGCGCGTGTACGAACGCCACGCATCGGAATCCTCGGTCTCACGAGACAGACGAATCGTCGTCGCAAGCACCTGGTCATGCACATCCGAGCGAGCCTGCCCCGGCAGGAAGGACGAAATGGCCTCGGCGACGAACAGGAGGAGACGATCGCGGATCGCGGGTTCAGTTTCGGACGGAACGGCGTTAAGAACAGCGACCACGAAGCGGCGTGGATCCAGCAAGCCGTCACGCACCGCGTTCCAGAGAGACGCCCAGATAACGGCGCGCGTGATAGCCGCATCAATGGTGCCCACGTAAGCCAGCGCGACGTCGGTCGAGCGCTCGTCGAGGCGCGAGATCGCGTAGGTGAGGTCATCGTCGTTCACGACGACAAGGTCAGCGGACGCGGCGCCGCCGGGCACCGCCACAACACCCTCGGGATCAATGGGGGCGCTGTCACCGTCGATGCGGACGTCAAACACATGCGTACGCTCAAGCGCCCCGGCAGCGACGCGCCACGTCGAAACGGTCACGCGGTGGGGACGCAGCACACCGTTGCAGGCCTCGCCACCCTGATGAAGCGTGAAGTCCGTGATCGCACCGACGCTATCGGTGACCCACGAAGCCGACAGCGTCGACGGGCCAGAGGTCTCCAGCCACGCGCTCTTCCAGGAAGAAAGCTCCTGCTGCGAGGCGCCTTCAAGCGCAACGAGCAGATCCTGCAGGTTGGTCGCGCCGAACTGATGCTCAGCAAAGTAGCGACGTGCCCCCTCGTAGAAGGCGTCCTCCCCGACCCAGGCAACCAGCTGCTTGAGAACGGAGGCACCCTTCGCGTAGGTGATGCCGTCGAAGTTTGTCTTGGCTGCGGCGACGTCCGGGATGTCGGCGGCGATCGGGTGCGTGGTCGGCATCTGGTCCTGCGTGTAGGCCCAGATCTTGCGGTTCATCGCAAAGTTCGCCCATTCGCCCACGTAGCGCGTGGCCGTCGCAATCGCGCTGGCGCCCTGGTTCTCAGCGAAGGACTCCTTGAGCCACAGGTCATCCCACCAGGAGGGCGTGGCGAGGTCACCAAACCACATGTGGCACATTTCGTGCAGCGTTGTGTTCGCGCGGCGCTGGCGCTCGGAGAAGGTGGGCGTCGAGCGCGAAATGTAGTTCTCGTTGAAGGTAATGCATCCCGGGTTTTCCATGGCGCCGAGGTTGTATTCGGGCACGTACACCTGGTCGTAAGATCCCCACGGGAAGGTCACTCCGTAGCGCTCGTGGAAAAAGTCGAGTCCTGCACGAGTCACTTCAAACACGTCGTCGGAGTCGAGGTAGCGCGCGAGCGTACGGCGGCACAGCAGGCGCAGCTCGAGCTCAGCATGGCCACCATCCAACGCTCCGCCGCTCCACGTGCCGCCGTCGATGACCGCCCACGGGCCGGCAACAATCGCCGTGATGTAGCTCGAGAGCGGGCGCGTCGCCGTGAAGTCATGGCGCAGCGCACCCGAGTCATCCACGGCCTCGACGGCAGTCTCAACTCCGTTGGAGGAGACGACCCAGCCTGCGGGAGCAATGACGTGGAACGTCCACTCGGGCTTCACATCCGGCTGGTCCACGCACGGCCACGCACGGTGAGCGTCGTTGGGCTCGAACTGGGTGTAAAGGTAGACTTCGCCATCCTCGGGATCGGTGTAGCGGTGCAGGCCCTCGCCGCTGCGCGAGTAGCTCGCCAGGGCGCGAACCTCGAGGGTGATCGTCTCCCCCACCGGCAGGCCTCCGACCCACACGCGATCTTCGTCGTCCTCGAAAGCGTGCGGTTCACCATTGAGGAGAACCTCGGTGACCTCACCAGCGATGTCGATGAAGGTGCGTTCCTCATCCGACGTCAACGTCAGCGTCGACGTCACCGGATAAGTCGGATTCGTGGTGTCCTGGGCGCCTCGAATATCGACAACAACGTCGATGGCGGAGACGTGAAGATGGGCAGCGCGATGGTTTGCTTCGTTGCGTGTCAAAATCTGCATGGCACCTATCCTACTGTGTCACGGCCGGTATGTGTGGCGCGCGCCGCCGTCGCGACGAACTAGAGTAGACCCATGACTTCAGTGACTGATATTCGTCCCACGATCGCGCCGGTCCCGTTGAAGACTGCCCTGGCGGGCCTGGACATCCAGGGGTTCTACGCCGCCGACGGCCAGCTCGCGCAGATCGCAGAGTCCCCCCTCAGCCTGCGCGGCATCACCGTGTCGTCCGACGACTGCGAGGCCGACTGGCTGTTCGTCGCAATTCCGGGCCTTAAGCAGCACGGTATTCGTTTCGCGAACGCGGCGATCGAGGCCGGGGCGAGTGTCGTTCTCACGGACGAGGAGGGCCGCACGCAGGCCTTTGAACGAGGCCTGGGCGTGCCCGTCATTCAGGTGGCCGACCCGCGCGCCATCGTTCCGCAGCTGTGTGCGAATATCTACGCATCCCCCGCCACTCACCTCACGACGATGGCAGTGACTGGCACGAATGGGAAGACGACAACCTCCTACCTGATGCGCGCCGCCATCGCGTCACGATTCCCCAACGCGTCGCTGTGCGGCACGGTGGAAACGCACGTCGGCCCCATTTCGTTCGAGGCCGTGCGTACGACCGCCGAGGCTCCCGTCGTCGCACGCTTCCTGACGGCCACCGAACAGTACGAGTGCGGCGCCGGCGTTATCGAGCTGTCGGCACACGCACTGTCCCTGCACCGCGTCGACGGCATCGTCTTCGACGTAGCCGCGTTTACGAACCTGCAGCATGACCACCTCGACTATTACGGTGACATGGAGAACTACTTCCAGGCGAAGGCACTCCTGTTCACCCCCGAGCATTCCCGCCACGGCGTCGTCTGCGTGGATGACGAATGGGGTCGCCGCCTCGCTCAGCAGGCGACCGTGCCGGTCACGACGGTGTCCGCGCTGACCGAAGAGGCCGCCGACTGGCAGGTCCGAGATGTTACGCCCGATCAGACGATCGGACGCACCGTATTTTCCCTTGTCGACCCGTCAGGCACCGGGCACCGCGTCGCCATGCCGATCCTGGGTGAGGTCAATATTCAAAACACTGCCGTCGCGATCGTCAGCGCAGTGAGCCTCGGCATCGACCCTGCGGATGTGATCTCGGCAATCGAGGATGCTCCCCAGATCCCGGGACGCATGGAGAAGGTCAACCCGACGCCCGGCAGACAGCCGCTCGTCATCGTCGACTACGCCCATACGCCCGAGGCCCTCGAATGGACCCTGCGCTCAACCCGCGAGTTGACCCCCGGCCGTGTTGTCGTCGTCTTTGGAACGGACGGCGATCGTGATGCCACCAAGCGTGAACACCTCGCGCAGATCGCCGCGCGCGAAGCCGACGTGCTGTGGGTGACGGACGAGAACCCGCGCACCGAGGACCCGCAGGAAATCCGCGACTACCTGCTGCGCGGCATCGCATCCGTGCGTCCGGGCATGGAAGACGTCACCGAGGTAACAACCTGCCGCCGCGACGCCGTGCGACGCGCGATCCTCGCAGCTGAGCCCGGCGACACCGTCATCATCACGGGTAAGGGAGCCGAGTGGTACCAGGAAATCCAGGGGATCCACCACCGATACAACGACGTGCCCGTCGCCGCCGAGGTCCTCGTGGGCGACGTGCGCTCGCACGAATAAAAGCTGCGAAGCTGTGAACTGGCGCGCCGCACAGGCTCCCATCGGGCCTTTGCGGCGCGCCACGCCGTAGACTGGGCGGGTGAATGACTTTGACAACCAGCCCGACGTGACCGCCGAATTCGACGCGGACGCGGCCGAGAACTACATCGCCGACGCAGCCGGCGCCGCGCCTGACGCGATCGAACTGAGCGACGAAGAGACCGAGGCTCGCGCCCGTCTCATGCGCGCCAACCTCGACCAATTCGACTTGGACGAGGAGGACCTGGCGCTCCTGGCCGGCGAGTCTGCGCTCGCGGACTCTGACGACGTCGCGGCCGGCCTGCCCGTTCTTGCAGTCGTCGGCCGCCCCAACGTCGGCAAGTCCACGCTGGTCAACCGCATCCTTGGTCGCCGCGAAGCGGTCGTACAGGACACGCCGGGCGTCACCCGCGATCGCGTCTCGTACCCCGCCGAATGGGCGGGTCGCGACTTCACGCTCGTCGACACGGGCGGCTGGGAGATCGACGTCAAAGGTCTGGATCGTTCCGTCGCCGAGCAAGCGGAGATCGCCGTCGACCTCGCTGACGCCGTCGTCCTCGTCCTAGACGCGACCGTCGGCGTCACAGCCTCGGACGAGCGCATCGTGGAGATGCTGCGCGCCAAGAAGAAGCCGATCATCCTGGCCGCTAACAAGGTGGACTCTCCCCTGCAGGAGGCCGACGCTGCCTACCTGTGGAGCCTCGGCCTGGGCGAGCCTTATCCCATTTCCGCCCTGCATGGACGTGGCACCGGTGATCTCCTCGACGTCGTCATGGAGGTCCTCCCGACCGAGTCGGCCGTTGCCTCGGCCCTGCCGTCCGGCGGTCCGCGTCGTGTCGCCCTCGTCGGTCGCCCCAACGTTGGCAAGTCGTCCCTGCTGAACGCGCTGGCCGGCGGCGAGCGCGTCGTCGTCAACGAACTCGCCGGCACCACACGTGACCCCGTCGATGAGCTCATTGAGCTCGATGGCCGCTCGTGGTGGTTCGTCGACACCGCGGGTATCCGCCGCAAGATGCACCGGACGACAGGCGCCGACTACTACGCCTCCATCCGCACCCAGGCCGCCATCGAGAAGGCCGAGGTCGCCCTCGTCCTCATCGACGGTTCGACGCCGCTGACCGAGCAGGACGTGCGAGTCGTCCAGCAGGTTATCGACGCGGGCCGCGCGCTCGTCGTCGTCACCAACAAGTGGGATCTCGTCGACGAGGACCGCCAGAAGGAGATCAAGAACGAGCTCGAGCGCGAGCTGGTTCAGATCCAGTGGGCGCCGCGCATCAACCTGGCCGCGAAGACCGGCTGGCACACTAACCGCATCGTGCGCGCCCTCGACACCGCGCTCGAAGGCTGGGAGACCCGCATCCCCACCGGACAGCTCAACGCGTTCCTCGGTCAGCTCGTTGCCGCGCACCCCCACCCACTGCGTGGCGGTAAGCAGCCCCGTATTCTCTTCGGCACCCAGGCCTCGAGCAAGCCCCCGCGCTTCGTGCTGTTCACGACGGGCTTCCTCGATCCCGGATACCGCCGCTTCATCGAACGGCGACTGCGCGAGACTTTCGGCTTCGCCGGCACGCCGATTCAGATTTCGGTGCGTGTGCGCGAGAAGCGACGCAGGTGAGAACCCTCCGACGCGTGGCCCGCTTCCCCCTGGAGGCGGGCCACACTCGTAGTCGCCACTCCCCCGTCGTGTATCCACAGGGTGTTTTCGTGCGGCACCTTTATCCACAGGCATCGCGGATGTCCCTTGACCGCTGAACGCTGGGCGCGCAGGATCGACACATGGACACAACACTCGCCCAATCCGCAGTTGCTCCCCTAGCCTCGGGCCTCACCCTGTGCAATGACGGCCTCGTCCGGCCTGCGTGGGCCTCCCATGACGAGCTGTTACGCAGCTACTACGACACCGAATGGGGGCTGCCCGTCCACGACGAGGCCGGCGTCTTCGAACGCCTCGTCTTGGAGGGCTTCCAGGCAGGTCTCTCATGGCGCACCGTCCTGGCAAAACGCGAGGCGTTCCGCGCGGCCTTCGAAGGATTCATTCCCGATCGCGTCGCCGCATTCACAAGCGATGACGTCGATCGCCTCGTGTACACACCCGGGATCATTCACAATCGCCGCAAGATCGAGGCGGCGATCAGCAACGCTCGCGCAACGGTTGCTATGAGGAACGATTCTCCCGCGGCAGACGGCCCGACACATCTGGGCGAACTGGTCTGGTCGTATCGGCCGACGCTCGATCCGCTTCCGCGTTCGAAGGACGAGGTACCAACGCACCTGCCGGAATCCATAGCCCTCGCGGCCGACCTCAAGAACCGCGGTTATCGCTTCGTGGGTCCAACAACGATGCTCGCACTGATGGCGGCGATCGGCATCGTGAACACCGATATCGTGGGAACGCACCGCAGGCCTCGGTGAAGCACGCAGCCACCGTGGCTGGCTTCCTCGCAGGGCCGCAGAATCTGGCATGATGGTGCCATGGCACTGTCACAGAAGCTTCTCAGTCAGGACGAGGTTGTCGTCCGCCACATGCACACGCACATCAAGACCCTGCTGCCCGCGATCATCGTGGAGTCGATCCTCGTGATCGCAGCGGCGGTCGGTTCGTTCTACGTCCCAGAGAACGCGCGCTACTGGGCACTTGCGACCATCTGGATCGCAGTGCTCCTCCTGTCGATTCCACTCATCCTTGTTCCCTGGATCAAGTGGATTACAACGACCTACACGGTGACGACGAAGCGAGTCATCACCCGCACGGGCATCATCAAGCGCACCGGTCACGACCTGCCGCTCACCCGCATCTCCGACATCCAGATCGAAAAGGACTTCGACGACCGGATCTTCGGTTGCGGCACGCTCGCCCTCCAGACCTCCGCTGACGATCCGTTGCTGCTGCGCGACGTGCCGAAGGTTGAGACGGTGCAGGTCGAGATCTCCAATCTGCTCTTCCACGACATCCAGGGAGCTATCGACGCGGATCCGACGAGTTGATCACACCACGCCAAACCGCGTCCCCACATGCGAATAGACTGCTCTCATGTTCGATATTCACGGTTTCGAGATGACGGTCTTTAAGCTCCTGATCGGTATCACCCTGATCGTCCTCCACCTGCGCCTCACTGGCAAGCAGCGGACGGTCCAGCTGACACCGATCGACTTTATCGGGAACTTTATCCTCGGCGGCATTATCGGCGGCGTCATCTACAACCACGCAATCTCGTTCGCGGAGTACATCAGCTTCCTGCTCGTCACCTTTGGAATCATCTCCGGCCTGAACTACCTGATGTCGAAGTTCATGTCGACCCGCTCTCTCGTGATGGGAAAGGCGTACACGATCATCGAGGGCGGGCGATTTACTCAGGACGCGCTCGACAACACGGATAACAAGCTCGACCCAGTCGAGTTTCTCGCAGAGCTACGCGGCATGGGCATCTTTTCACTGAGCGACATCAGCCTCGTACAACGCGAAGCCAACGGCTCGCTGACGGTACGGCGCAAGGGCGAGGGCGGCGTCAACTACGTCCTGGTGTCCAATGGCCAGATCGTAGCTGACAACCTCAACCTCGCCCACCGAGACGAGGATTGGCTGCGACACGAAATTTCTCAGGCCGGTGTCGGTGAACTGGAAGACCTCTTCATCGTGGAACTGACTCCCGATAACCGATTGAACATTGTCGACGAGTCCGGCAATACGACGGCCATGAGTATTACCGATCCCACTGTCAACGTCGTCACGACTGTGACTGAGTTCCTGAACCCCGATTCGCAGGCGCCCACCCTCGAGGAGTTTGCAGCCGATAACACCGACACAGGCGCTGGGACTTCCGAGTGAGCATCCTCTAGCCCCCGACGCAGCACTGCCCCGGCCTCGTTCTTCTTTGGACGAGGCCGGGGCTGTACTTCGGGCCAGCTCACGCGGCTCGTGCGCATATCGGTGTGTGCACTGGAAGCCGAGTGAATGCGCCGCAACCGCGCATGACCATCACCGTGGCCGCATAGATAAGCAGGTCGAAATCATCCCCGTTGACGACTTCGACCTGTGAAACAGTTTACTGCAGTCCTTGAATGAAATGTGTCCGTTGCAACGGGCAAATCCCGCCGCTTCTACCTGCGAAATTACGTGAAAGATTAGCCGAAAACCCGCGTTTACCAGTCGAAATAAAACCGCAAAATACTGCGTCACATTTCGATTACAAAGCGAAGTTATTCCAGGGATCAGGGACCGAGGTCCCCACTGATCCACGGGACTAAAAGTCCTCGTCAGCACATACAAAAAACCACGAGGAGCATGTCCTCGCGGTTCTTTTCGTCGGGCTGGCGGGATTTGAACCCACGACCCCTTGACCCCCAGTCAAGTGCGCTACCAAGCTGCGCCACAGCCCGTATTCAGTTCGTCGCCGTGGCGACCTGTAGAACTATAGCGCACCTTGACGAAGTCAGGCAAGCCGACCGCAGTGCGCCGCGCCACACCCTCATCAGATCGAGCTGATACGCAGCTCGCCCCCCGAGGCACGTGTCAGAAGCCGGAACAGATGAATAGACGCTCATGAGGTGACTACACTGTCCTTCGTCCGTATCCCCTGCATCTACGAGAGCTTCTTTTGATGACCAGTCGACACCTCCTCTCAGTCACGGCGAGCCTTGCTCTGGCAGCCGCAGGCTTGATTGCACCCACATTCGTCACGCAGGGGTCCCCTGCAGTGGCGAGCCCGATGGTGAGCGTGTCCTCAAGCGCTCCCGCATTTGCCCATGCCGCCGTCACTGCAGGAACGCGAGCACAGACACAGCCCGTGACGATGCCGGCGAGGCGCATCCGAATCCGCTCGCACTCCAACAATCCCACCATCACAATCATCTCCTGGATCCTGGCGATCCTCATTGTTGGTGGCGGAATCCTGGTACGGTACGCGATCTTCAAGGCCACTCAGCGCAACTCAACCCCGCCGACGGCATTCAATGGCCCCAATGGGCCGCAGTACGGCGTGACAGGGAGCAACTACGGCACCGGGGGAACCGGATACGGAACCGGGGGAACCGGATACGGAACCGCGGGAACGGGATACGGCACCGGGGGAACCGGATATGGCACCGGAGGAACCGGATACGGCGCCGCTGGAGCCGGATACGGAACCGCAGCGGACGCGGCACAGCCAGGCTCCCCGGCATACGGCACCGGGGCCTACGGCAATCAGCAGGGCGTGCAGGGACCCTACGGAACAGGATTCTGAGACCTTCACCGTGAGTGCCCCGTACCAATAGGTACGGGGCACTCACGTGTATTGATACGCAGCCTCAGCGCGAAGCGTCGCGGACCTCGAGATCGCGGTCGACAAAGACCAGGACCGCCTCGCACACGCCTTCGATGTCGAGTCCTGTGGAGTCCACGGTCTCGACACCGGGGGCTGCCACCATGAACTCAGAGACCTGCGAGTCGGCCTTGTCACGGCCCTCGACCTGGGCCCGCACAATCTCCATGTGCTCCTCAGTGGCATCTCCGTAGAGTTCGAGGGTCCGGCGACGCAGGCGGGCCTCCTGATCGGCGAGCAGGAGAACACGAACATCCGCATCGGGGCAGACGACGGTCGTGATATCGCGCCCCTCAGCGATCATGCCGGAGCCTTGTTCACGGGCCTCCATCATTCGGCGACGCTGCTCGGCCGCCATCCACGCACGCACGTCAAGGTTCGTCGAGATGTGCTTGATCGCTAAGGCGATACGCGGCTCGCGAATCTCAAGGGTGATCTCTGAATCGCCGATCCACACGTGCGGGTCCGACGGATCCGACACGAGGCGCAGGGGCATACGAGCCGCTGCTGCGGCGACCGCCGCCGTATCCTCCAGATCGATGCC
Source organism: Schaalia odontolytica (assembly GCF_005696695.1). NCBI lineage: Bacteria > Bacillati > Actinomycetota > Actinomycetes > Actinomycetales > Actinomycetaceae > Schaalia > Schaalia odontolytica. The sequence goes on from NZ_CP040006.1 coordinate 1,228,685, forward strand.
TTCATCCAGGCAGTACCACGTGAGCGCACGGTACATGGCGCCCGTGTCCAAGTAGCCGATGCCCAGACGGGTCGCCAGAGCCTTCGAGACCGTGGACTTGCCCGAACCGGCCGGCCCGTCGATGGCTATCGTGATGCCGACGCGGGAAATCGCATCTCGACGCTGCGTATCGTTCATCAAAACGTTCTCCTCACCGAGGTCGTTTAGTGGGTGATGAGTCGCCAACCCCGCTGTTGCAGGTCGGCGACAGCGCGGTCAGCGACCGCCGGGTCAATCATGACGCGGGCGACGCCCGCCTGCGCACCCGCAGAGTGTTCCAGAACCAAGTCTTCGATGTTGATCCCTGCCTCGCCGAGCTCGCTGAAAAGCCTACCGAGAGCGCCCGGCTCGTCGGGGATGAGCACTTCGATCTCGCGATACCGGGAAGGAGCACCACCGTGCTTGCCGGGAATACGCGCGACGCCCTGATTACCCGCGGTCATGACCCGATTGATCGCGCCCACGGAACCGCCGCGTAGGGGGCCGAGTTCTGCAGCCGCATCGAGGTGCGTGAGCAAGTCATCGAGGTCGGTGCGCAGATCACGCAGGATGTCTGCAACCGGACCGGCGTTGCCGGCCAAAATCGCTGTCCACAGGCGCGGATCGGAGGCCGCAATCCGAGCGGTATCTCGAAGCCCCTGCCCCGCAAGCCCGAGCGCCTGGGCTGGGGCGTCCACAAGACGCGCAGCAAGCATCGACGACACCAGCTGAGGAACGTGCGACACGAGTGCGACGGCATGGTCATGTGTGCCCGCGTTCATCTCGAGAGGCACGGCTCCGACGTCCGTCGCCAACGCGCGAGCTACCAGCACCGCGCGCGGCCACGTCGACTCGTGCGCAACGATCACCCACGGGCGTCCGTAGAACAGATCGGCATCTGCGGCACCCGCACCGCTGCGCTCACGACCTGCCATGGGATGCGATCCGACGTAACGCGAGGCTTCCTCGAGACGTCCCTCACGCTCCAAGCCGCGCAGCACATCGGCTACAACCGCATCCTTCACGGAGGCAACATCGGTGACGATCGCGTCGGGGAAACGCAGCAGCGATTCGACGATCACACGGTCAGCGACATCCGGCGGCGTCGCGACGACAACGATAGACGGCGCCTGATACGAAGGCGTATCCGAGCCACACTCGCTTGGGCGCACCCCGGCCTCGGCGAGAACATCGCCGAACGCCTGCCCGGCGCCCACGTCGGAGGCCAGGCGTAGCGAAGTGGGCGAGGCATCGTCGAGATAGACGCGCACTCCCCCGGCCCGCAGAGCGAGGCCCAGGGACGCACCCAGCAGACCCGATCCGATGATGAGGACCGGGCCCGCTGTTTGCACGACGCGCGCGCCGACGCCGTCCGAGGTGTTCACAGTCCGACGGCCCCGTACAGTGCGCTCAGCGCGTTGCCCTTCACGCGGCGGGTCGTTCCCTGCTTGAGATGGTCGAGAGAGATCGGACCAAAGCCCGTGCGGACGAGCTCGCGCACCGGGTAGCCAACAGCCTCCATCATGCGGCGCACGAGGCGGTTGCGGCCCTCGTGCACGACGATCTCGACGGTCGTGATGTCGCCGTAGGTGTCAACGATGCGGAAGGAGTCAACCTTGATCGGGCCGTCCTCCAGCTCGATGCCGTTCATGAGGGTGCGCTTGACGCCGGGCTTGACCTCGCCGTGCAGACGCGCCACGTAGGTCTTGCGAATCTCGTACTTGGGGTGCGTCAGACGGTTCGCCAGCTCGCCATCGTTGGTCAGCAGGAGCAGGCCGGACGTATCGATGTCGAGGCGGCCCACGTGGTACAGACGCTCGGGGTAGTCGGCGATCAGGTCGGCGATCGTGGGGCGGCCCTCCGGGTCGCTCATCGTGGACACGGTGCCGATCGGCTTATTGACGGCCAGGACGATGTGCTTCGTCTCATCCAGGATGAGGCGCTCGCCGTCGACGTGAATGACCTGCTTCGCCGGGTCCACGCGCACGCCCTGGTTACGGACCACGGTGCCATCGACGCTCACACGTCCGTCGGCGATCATCTGTTCGGACGCGCGCCTGGATGCGACGCCTGCCTGGGCGAGCACCTTCTGCAGGCGCACTCCACCCTCTGTGTAGGGGTTAGCCCTCATAGTTCTTCCTCCAATTCATCCAGCGCGTCGGCGTCTGGCAGGTAGGGTGCCAACGGTACCAGCTCCGACAGGCTCGTTAATCCCATTTTCTCAAGAAATTCCCCGGTCGTCCCGTACAGGCGCGCGCCAGACGGTGTCAGTCCCGTCTCTTCCACGAGGCCTCGGGCGAGCAGCGTACGCACGACACCGTCCACGTTCACCCCACGAATACGGCAGATTCGCGCCCTCGAAATGGGCTGACGGTAGGCAATGACCGCCAGCGTTTCGAGAGCAGCCTGAGACAGGCGCGCGTGCGAGGATCCGACAACGAAGCGCCCGACCACATCGGCGTATGCCCGTGCGGAATAGATGCGCCAACCGCCCGCCACTTCGCGCAGCTCGAAACCGCGCGGGCGTTCCTGTCCCTCGCCCAGGTACTCGGCGGCGAGAGCGCGCAGGTGCTGTTCTATGTCCGCGCTACTCACGCCGAGGACATCAGCAAGATCGGACGCGGCAACCGGCTCCGAGGCCACCATCAGAATCGCCTCGATCGCACCGCGCAGCGTGGTCTCACTCATCGGCGTCATCTCCTTCTGTGTCAATCACGGCCTCGGACGGGGACGAGGCCGTGGCTGAGTGCGCGTCACCGGCACCCGTATAGTCGTCCACATCGATGTCGATGCTTCCCTCGTCGCCGGTCCACTGAATCGTCAGCGTGTCAAGCGCCCCGTCTTGCTCAAACTCGATGGCTCCACGCCTATAGAGCTCCAAAAGCGCAAGGAAGCGAGAGACGACGACGGCTCGCGTGGGCGCATCCGCGACGAGCTCATGGAAGGTCATTCGGCCTGCTTCAGCGAGCATCGATGAGACGATCAGAGCCTGCTCGCGGACCGGAACAACGGGATCGTGCAGATGGGCGACCTGAACCGTCGGGCTCGTCGATGACAGGGCATCAGCAGCCAAACGAGCAAGGTCTTCGCGGGTTGTCAGCCACCGGAGATCGGGCAAGAGGCTCGCGAAATGCGGCTCGAGGGGCACGTCCCTGGCGATATACGAGCCGTACTCCCCCATCCGCGCGTCGATGTGTTTCGCGGCTTCCTTGAAAGCCCGATACTGCAGCAGGCGCGAGAACAGGAGGTCGCGGGCCTCCAGGTCAGCCTCGGACGCGTTATCCTCCTCGTCAACGCTGGGCAGCAAGTGAGCGGCCTTCATGTCGAGTAGCGTCGCCGCGACTACCAGGAATTCGGTCGTGCGCGACAGATCCGGGGACGCCTTCATAAAGGCGATGAACTCGTCGGTCACCTGCGCGAGTGCGACCTCGGTGATATCGAGCTTCTTACGGGCGATCAGCGACAGGAGAAGATCGAAAGGACCTTCAAAAACCGGGAGCGAGACCGCGAAGAGGTCGAACTCCCCCTGAACCTCGAGACTGTCAGGCCGCGTCGCCACGGGCGATGACTTCCCGCGCGAGTCGACGGTACGCGTGGGCGCCCGCGTGGTTGGGAGCGTAGGAGATGATCGGCTCGGTGGCCACAGAAGCATCCGGGAACTTGATCGTGCGACCGATACGGGTATCGAACACGAGGTCGCCAAAAGCTTCATGCAGGCGCTGCAGGACCTCACGCGAGTGCAGCGTGCGTGAATCGACCATTGTGGCGACGATGCCGTCAATCTTCAGGCGCGGGTTGATGCGATCGCGCACCGTCTCGATCGTCTCAACCAGCAGGGCCACGCCACGCAGCGCGAAGAACTCTGCCTCGACCGGAACGATGACGCCGTGAGCGGCGGTCAGAGCATTGACCGCGAGCAAACCGAGGGAGGGCTGGCAATCGATGAGGACCACGTCGTAGTCGGATTCGACGTGACGCAGGACGCGAGCCAGGGCGCTCTCGCGGGCGACCTCGTTGACGAGCTGGACCTCGGCCGCAGACAGGTCAATGTTCGCGGGGATAATGTCGAGGTTCTCCGTCGACGTGTGGCAGATCGTCGCCTTAACGTCCGCCTTCGGGTTCATGAGCAGCGTATAGATCGTCTGCTCCATGTCGAGGGCATTGATGCCCAGGCCAACAGAAGCGGCACCCTGGGGGTCGAAGTCCACGATCAGCACACGGCGCCCGTACTCAGCCAGTGCGGCGCCCAGGTTAATGGTGGTCGTCGTCTTACCGACACCACCCTTCTGGTTGCACATCGCGATCACACGGGCGGGACCATGCCCCGACAGCGGCGCGGGCACGGGAAAATCGACCGGCTCTTCGTGCAGGTCGGGCGTCAGCGTAGGGTGCGAGTTCGTGGTCACGCCCCCATCCTAATTCATCACCGCGCGGATGCGTCGGTGCCACGCGCCCGAGGGTGCGAGAGCGTAAAGACTTCGCGCAGCGCGGCGGCAGTCACTTGCGTGTAGATCTGAGTCGTCACCACCGACGCGTGCCCGAGAAGCTCCTGCACCTCGCGCACGGATGCACCACCCTCAAGCAGATGCGTCGCAAAAGAGTGCCGCAGCGTATGCGGAGACACCCGCTCCCCCAGCTGCGCGGCCTCCGCCGCGCGCCGGATCGCGGTCCACGCACTCTGCCGGGACAGCGCGCCTCCCCGGGAGTTCAGGAAAAACGCGGTGGATCCCCGGCCTCGTGCGGCGAGCGCTGGGCGGGCGCGCACCCGGTACGCGTCGAGGGCGTCCACGGCGAACGACCCCACGGGAACAATCCGCTCTTTGCGCCCTTTTCCGAACAGGCGCACGACAGGAACGTCTCCGTCCAGGTCGAGGTCATCAGCGCTGAGCGAGACGGCCTCGGAGACCCGGGCCCCCGTCGCGTACAGGAGCTCAAGGAGGGCGGCATCGCGCAGGCCGATCGGAGAGTCGTCGGCGTGGGCGGCGTCCAGCAGTCGTCCCACCTCGTCGACGGACAGGGCCTTGGGGAGGTGCCGCCCCTGACGCGGGGCATGTAGCTGCGCAGCTGCATCGTTTCCGACCGCCCCCTCGGTCAGCGCGTACTTGTGGAGCCCGCGGATCGCCGCGGACGCGCGCGCCACCGACGATGCTGCCGCCGGAGTTCCTGTGACCTGCCCAGATGCCAGGCGCATCGTGTAGTCCTCGATGTCCCTGGGACTGATGTCTTCGACGTTGAGCTTCCCTTGGCGCTTCATGTCAAACGCGTAGCGGGCGACGTCGCGTCGATAGTTTGAAACTGTATGCGCAGACGCCCCCTTCTCGACGCGCAGATAGTCCACCCAGTCGCGAACGAGAGCTTCGAGGGATGTCATGGTGACAGGGTAAGCGACTATGCAACATATGTGCGTGAGCGCTATCGGCATGCGCACATTTTCGCTAGACTGTGACGCGGTAAACCATTTCCGCCCCAATGCAGGGGCCCAACAACTGGAGACCAACGTGTCACTACACTGGGATCACATCGATGACGAAGCGGTCAAGACCGCTAAGCTCCTTGCCGCCGACGCCGTCGAGCAGGCCGGATCGGGCCACCCTGGCACCGCTATCTCGCTCGCCCCCGCCGCCTACCTCCTCTACAACAAGGTCATGAACGTCGACCCGGCCGACCCGCGCTGGATCGGTCGCGACCGCTTCATCCTCTCGGCCGGCCACTCGTCGCTGACCCAGTACGTCCAGCTCTACCTGTCCGGCTTCGGTCTCGAGCTCGACGACATCAAGACCCTGCGCACCGCCGGCTCCCTGACCCCGGGCCACCCCGAGTACGGCCACACCAAGGGCGTCGAAATCACCACCGGCCCGCTGGGCACCGGCATCGCCTCCGCCGTCGGCTTCGCCATGAACGCCCGCCGCGTCCACGGCCTGCTCGATCCCGAGACCCCGCTCGGCGAGTCCGTCTTCGACCACAACGTCTACGTCATCGCCGGCGATGGCTGCTTCGAAGAAGGCGTCTCCGCCGAGGCTTCGTCCCTGGCCGGCACCCAGGAGCTGGGCAACATCACCGTCATCTGGGACGACAACCACATCTCCATCGAAGACGACACCTCTATCGCCTTCAACGAGGACGTCCTGGCCCGCTACGAGGCCTACGGCTGGCACGTCCAGCGCGTCGACTGGCTCGGCGAGGACGGCTCCTACGAGGAGAACACCGCTGCCCTGAACGACGCCCTCGACGCCGCCAAGGCCGAGACCAAGAAGCCCTCGCTCATCGCGCTGCGCACCATCATCGGCTGGCCGACCCCCGGCAAGCAGAACACCGGTGGCATCCACGGCTCCAAGCTCGGCTCCGAGGCCCTCAAGGGCCTGAAGGAAGCCCTGGGCGCCGACCCCGAGAAGATGTTCGACGCTGACGCCGCCATCGTGGACGAGGTCCGCGCCCGCGCCGCCGCCCGCGCCGCCGAGTACCGCAAGGACTGGGACGCACGCTTCGAGGCGTGGAAGGCCGCTCACCCCGAGCAGGCCGCCCTGCTCGAGCGCCTCCTGGAAGGCCGCCTCCCCGAGGGTTGGGAAGCAGCACTGCCCACCTTCGAAGAGGGCAAGGCCATCGCGACCCGCGCCGCCTCCGGCCAGGTCCTCAACGCGATCGCCCCCGTCCTGCCCGAGCTGTGGGGCGGCTCCGCCGACCTCGCCGGCTCCAATAACACCTTCCTGAAGGGCGAGCCCTCGTTCCTGCCCGCGCACCGTTCCTCCTCGTCCTTCAGCGGCGACGAGTTCGGCCGCAACCTCCACTTCGGCGTGCGTGAGTTCGCGATGGGTGCCGCCCTTAACGGCATCGCCGCAGACGGCTTTACCCGCGCTTACGGTGGCACGTTCTTCGTGTTCTCCGACTTCATGCGCGGCGCCGTGCGCCTCGCCGCCCTCATGGACCTGCCCGTCACGTACGTGTGGACCCACGACTCCATCGGCGTGGGCGAGGATGGCCCGACCCACCAGCCGATCGAGCACCTGGCCTCCTACCGCGCGATCCCGAACTTCGCTGTCGTGCGCCCCGCCGACGCCGCCGAGACCGCCGCGTCCTGGAAGGCCATCCTCGAGCAGTCCCACCCGGCAGCCATCATCCTGTCGCGCCAGAACCTGCCCAACCCGGCACGTGGCGAAGGCACCGGCCTGGCCACCACCGAGGACCTGGCGCGCGGCGCCTACGTCCTGGCCGACACCGAGGGCACGCCCGACGTGATCCTGCTGGCCTCCGGCTCCGAGGTCTCCGTCGCCCTTGAGGCACGCGAAGCCCTGGCCGCCGACGGCATCGCCGCCCGCGTCGTGTCCGTGCCCTGCCTCGACTGGTTCGAGGCCCAGGACCGCGAGTACCGCGACTCCGTCCTGCCCCCGTCAGTGCGCGCCCGCGTCTCCGTCGAGGCCGGCATCGCCCTGCCGTGGTACCGCTGGATCGGCGACGCCGGCCGCGCGGTCTCCATCGAGCACTTCGGCGCCTCCGCGCCGGGTGAACTCCTCTTCAAGGAGTACGGCATCGACGCCGAGCACGTTGCCGCAGCCGCGAAGGAATCCATCGAGGCCGCACGTTCGTGACTTTATAGTCAACCGAACTGAAGATAGGGCTGCTGGCGCGCGGGGGCGTGCCAGCAGCCCTATTCTCTTACACATGTGTGGGTCCTCGGTCCCGTTCCATGTCCCCCCTGCGGGCGAAGCGTTCGGGTCCCGGCCTCGTCCTCACCCCTAGCGAACGGAGCGACCACTCGTGACCAACGAGATTCCCACCCTGCGCGATCCCCAGGACCGCAGGCTTCCGCGCATCTCCCCGCCGTGTGGCCTCGTCATCTTTGGTATCACGGGCGACCTTGCGCGCAAGAAGCTCCTTCCCGCCATCTACGACCTCGCCAACCGAGGCCTCCTCCACCCTGCGTTCTCTCTGACCGGCTTCGCCCGCAGGGACTGGAGCCCGCAGGACTTCGAGGAATACGTGCGCGTATCCATCGAGGCACACACCCGCACCGGCTTCAACGAGGGAACCTGGAACCAGCTGCGCTCGGGCCTGCGCTTCGTCTCGGGCACCTTCGACGACCCCGATGCCTACCGCCAGCTGGCCGACACCGTCGCCGAGCTCGACCACTCGCGCGGCACCGGCGGCAACCACGCGTTCTACCTGTCGATTCCGCCCTCATACTTCCCGGTCGTGGCCAAGCACCTGTCCGACACAGGCCTCAACAAGCGTCAGGGCCGCGAATGGCGTCGCGTCATCATCGAGAAGCCTTTCGGACACGACCTGGCATCCGCGCAAGAGCTCTCCGACGTCATCTCGCAGATTTTCGACGAGCAGGATGTCTTCCGCATCGACCACTACCTGGGCAAGGAAACCGTCCAGAACATCATGGCGATGCGCTTCGCGAACGCGATGTTCGAACCCCTGTGGAAGGCGAACTACGTTGATTCCGTGCAGATTACGATGGCCGAGGACATCGGCATCGGCACGCGCGCGGGCTACTACGACGGCATCGGCGCGGCCCGTGACATCATCCAGAATCACCTGCTTCAGCTCATGGCGCTGACCGCCATGGAGGAGCCCGTCCACTTCACGCCCGAGGAAATTCGGGCGGAGAAGGAGAAGGTGCTCTCCGCGGTGCGCCTACCTGAGGACCTGGCCATCGATACGGCTCGCGGGCAGTACGCCGGCGGCTGGCAGGGCGGCGACCAGGTGCGCGGCTACCTCGAGGAGGACGGCATTCCGGCCGACTCGACCACCGAGACCTTCGCCGCGATCAAGCTCTTCGTGGACACGCGCCGCTGGGCGGGCGTGCCCTTCTACCTGCGCGCCGGCAAGCGCCTCGGCAAGCGCGTCACCGAGATCGCCGTCATCTTCAAGCGTTCGGCCCACGTGCCCTTCGGCAACTCCGACCTCAGCGAGTCAGGCCAGAACGCGCTCGTTATTCGCGTCCAACCGGACGAGGGCCTGACCCTCAAGCTTGGCGCGAAGGTTCCCGGCACTTCCATGCAGGTACGTGACGTGACCATGGACTTCGCCTACGGCCACGCTTTCACCGAGGACTCGCCCGAGGCCTACGAGCGCCTCATCCTGGACGCGCTCGTCGGCTCCGCTCCCCTGTTCCCACACCAGCGCGAGGTCGAGGCCTCGTGGAAGATCCTCGACCCGATCCTGTCCTTCTGGGAGACCCAGGGTCAGCCCGAGCCCTACGCGCCCGGCACGTGGGGTCCCCAATCCGCGCACGACATGCTGGCCCGCGACGGCCGTTTCTGGAGGCTCCCGTGATCATCACCCTGAAGAACACCACGTCGGCCGAGGTCGCCTCCCGCATCGTGGAGCTGCGCGACGAGCGCGGTTCCGCCGCCCTGAGCCGTGTCCTCACGCTGCTCATCTGCGTGCCCGACCTCATCGACGTCGACAACGCCATCGAGGTCTCCGACGCGGTCTCGCGCGAGCATCCCTGCCGCGTGATCGTCATCGTCGAGCCCGAGTCCACCGAGGGCACGGCGCGTCTGAACGCACAGATCCGCGTCGGCGACGCAGCGGGCCTGTCCGACATCATCATCCTGGAGCCTCGCGGTGAGGCCGCGTCGAACATCGACTCGCTCGTCATGCCGCTTCTCCAGTCGGATACTCCGGTCGTCACGTACTGGCCGGTCGTTCCCCCGCAGAATCCTGGCGCGCACCCGCTTGGTCGCCTCGCGGTCAAGCGCATCACCGATTCGCGCGCAACCGAATGCCCCATGGATACCCTGTCGGCCCTCTCGGCCGTGTACACCCCCGGCGACACGGATCTCGCGTGGGCCGGCGTCACGCTGTGGCGCGCGCTGCTCGCGGCTATCGCCGAGGACTTTGACCGTCTGCCGACGTCGATCCGCGTCGCGGGTAATGCGACGCATCCCTCGCCGTTCCTCGTGGCCGCATGGCTGCATCACCAGCTGGGCGTGCCCGTCGAGCGAGTCGTAGATCCCGATGCCCACACGATCACGGACATCACGTTCTTCTTCGACGACGGCACGACCGTCTCGCTGTCGCGTAGCGCCTCCTCGTCGGTCGCGCGCTTGTCGCGCCCGGGCCTCGAAGATCGCTCCGTGAACCTCGCCCGCCGCTCCGTGCAGGACTCCCTCATGGAGGATCTGCGTCGCATGGATCCGGACGTCTACTATGGCGAGCTCCTCACCAAAGAGCTCCCGCGGCTGGCTGCATGCTCTGAGGGTGAGTGACAATGGCGGATGTCCACACGTTCGAGGTCTACCCAACCGTCGAGGAACTGAACGAGGCCGTGGGCCGTGCGTTCCTTGCTCGTCTCAACACGCTTATCGACGAGGCTGGAGCTGACTCGCGCGTCAACCTGGCCATCTCGGGGGGCGCCATCACGACAAGTCTCTTGCCGTCATTGCTCCCCCACGTGGGTGAGGTCGACTGGTCACGCGTGCGCGTGTGGCTGGTCGACGAACGCTACGTGCCGGCGGGAGACAAGGATCGCAACGACGATCAGGCGTGGGAGGGTTTCCTCCACGCGGCCGCGGGCGTTGAGTTCATGCGTATGCCGACCTCGGATGCGTCCGCTCCCGGCGCGGGTTCTCTCGACGAGGCGACCGCGGCGTTCGCTGACACGTGGCGCGATCTCATGGGCGAGGGTTCCTTTGACATCGCACTGATCGGCATGGGTCCCGACGGGCACATCTGCTCACTCTTCCCGGGACGCGTCGATATGGACGAGGCCTCCCCCATTCTGGCGATCCGCAATTCTCCGAAGCCCCCGCCCGAGCGCATCACGGTGTCGATGCCCGTCATGCGTGCGTGCGCAGAGGCGTGGCTGACGACAGCGGGTGCAGCGAAGGCGGATGCTCTCGGGCGAGCCTTTGCGGGCGCGTCTCCCCTCGACCTCCCGGTCGCGGGCATCCTTTCGCCCACGACGCGCCTTTACCTCGACGAGGCGGCCGCCTCTGCCATCGAGATCGCGTAACAACAAGGATCAGGACACCGCCGATAGAGCGTAGATGGCCACCGTCGCCAGCGCCCACAGCCCCATGATGAGCGCATACGGCCACCAGTAGCGCCGTGAGATCGCGATGAACTCACGAATAAAGGCAGTTGGAAAATAATAGCTCGCCGTCTTTGAGCCCAGGCCATCCGCGTTGAAACCCACTGCACGTGCGTACATCGCAGTGCGGAACACGTGATAGTCACTCGTCACCAACGCGGCTCGCTCCGGGGTGGCGCTACTAAGGCGCGTGATCAGATCCCGTGAATACGTCAGGTTCTCCCACGTCGTCGTGGATCGATCTTCCAGGACGATGGCCGAATCCGGTACCCCACGCGAGCGCAGGTACCGCGCCATGGCCTCAGCCTCCGAAATCACCTCATCGGTGCCTCGTCCGCCCGACGGAACAAAAACGCCCTTTTTGTCTTGCTTGACCCATAGGTCGTAAGCCCGATCGACACGCCCACGCAACAACGGCGTCAGGTCCGTGCCGTTCAACCCGGCTCCGTGGATAACGATGAAGTCATACTGGCGCTTGCGCGGCAGTGAGCGGTACAGCCAGGAATATAGCAGCAGCGCGGTAAACGACAGGAAAAACCAAGCCCCGCATAGCGTCAGCGCGAACAGGAATCCGAGGACGAGTCCGGGAGCCTCAACGACGAGCGCCAGCGGAACCGCAAGGAACCAGGCAACAATCGCACATGCAAACAGCAGCGGCAGCGCGTGCGACAGCGAAAAGCCTTCGCGGCGCACCAACTGCACCTCGTTGACGAGCATGAAAATAATGGTGACGAATGGTGCCAGAGCGACAGCGAGGCCGATCGGAAGCGTGATCCACCACTGATCAAGCTGGGATGACAACGCTCCCAGAGCGGACGCACAAAGGAAAAAGAAGAAGAAAGCGTTCCGGAACTGACGAGGTTCGCGACGGTACGACCAAATGAAAATGGCCCCCCACACGAGCGTGGGGAGCCATAGCACGATGTCGATCACGACCAATCAGCCACCGAACTTCGCAAGCAGCGCGTAGCCGATGATGCACACCAGCCAGATGAGCAGCGTGCCCAGGGTGATGCGGTTCAGGTTACGCTCGGCGACACCGGAGGAGCCGGCCGACGAGGAGATGCCGCCACCGAACATGTCCGACAGACCGCCGCCCTGTCCCTTGTGCATGAGGACGGTCAGGGTCAGCAGGATGCTGGTCAGGAAGATCAGCACGATCAGGACGTTGTTCAGAATGGTCACGGTCAATCCAGTTTCTATCGCAGTTCGCCCCGGATCGGGGCACATATAGCTTTAGTCTAACTGAGAATGCCGGTGGGGCCAACCGGCACACCGGTTGGCCCCACCTCGCGTCCGCTCCGACCCAGCCTAAGTGGCCAGGCGGAGTGGGCGCGTCACGGCTTCTCAGGCGTAAAACGTCGCCATGGCGGCGAAGGAGTCAGCCTTGAGGGACGCGCCGCCGACGAGACCGCCGTCGACGTCGGGCTGAGCCATGAGCTCCTTGATGTTGTCGGGCTTGGCGGAGCCCCCGTAGAGGATGCGCGTGGACTCGGCGGTCTCGGCGCCGAAGTCCTCGGCCAGGGCGGCGCGGATGGCGCCGCACACTTCCTGAGCGTCCTCGGCGGAAGCGGTTTCGCCGGTGCCGATGGCCCAGATGGGCTCGTAGGCGATGACGATCTTGGCGACCTCTTCGGCCTTCCAGCCGGCGAGGGCGGCGCGGAACTGGCCGAGCACGAACTCGACGTAGGTGCCGGCCTTGCGGACCTCAAGGGCCTCGCCGCAGCACAGGATCGGGGTCATGCCGGCGTCGAAGACCTTGCGGGCCTTGGCACCGACGAGCTCGTCGGACTCGCCGTGGTACTCGCGACGCTCGGAGTGGCCCATGACCACGTAGGTGACGCCGAGCTTGGTGAGCATCTCGGTGGAGATTTCGCCGGTGTAGGCTCCGTTATCGTGGATCGAGACGTCCTGGGCGCCGTACTTGATCTGAAGATCATCGGCGTCGACGATGGTCTGAACGGTGCGGATGTCGGTGAACGGCGGGATGACGAGGACCTCGCACTTGGAGTAGTCGTGGCCAGCGTCGGACAGGGCCATCGCCAGGCCCTGGACGAGGTGGTTGGCCTCGAGGTGATCGAGGTTCATCTTCCAGTTGCCGGCCATCAGGGGCGTACGTGCCATGAGTCAGTCCTCCAGAACTGCGATACCGGGCAGAACCTTGCCCTCGAGGAGCTCGAGGGAGGCGCCACCACCAGTGGAAATGTGGGAGAAGGTGTTCTCGTCGAAGCCGAGCAGGCGAACGGCTGCGGCGGAGTCGCCACCGCCGATAACGGAGAACATGGAGCCCTTGGACAGGGCCTCGGCGACGGCGCGGGTGCCGCCGGCGAACGCGTCGAACTCGAAGACGCCCATGGGGCCGTTCCAGGCGACGGTCTTGGCGGTCGCGAGCTTGTCGGCGAAGAGCTTCGCGGACTCGGGGCCGATGTCCAGACCCATCTGGTCGTCGGGGATCGCGTCGACCTTGACGACGGTCGCGGGCGCGTCGGCCGCGAACTCGGGGGCGACGATGACATCGACGGGCAGGACGAGGTCGACGCCGCGCTCTGCGGCCTCGGCGATGTAGCCCTTGACGGTGTCGATCTGGTCTTCCTCCAGGAGGGACTTGCCCACGGAGTAGCCCTGAGCGGCCAGGAACGTGAAGACCATGCCGCCGCCGATGAAGAGCATGTCAGCCTTCTTCAGCAGGTTGGCGATGACGCCCAGCTTGTCGGAGACCTTGGAGCCGCCGAGGACGACGCCGTAGGGGCGCTCGGGGTCGCCGGTGACCTTGGACAGGGACTCGATCTCCTTGAGGACGAGCAGGCCAGCGGCCGAGGGCAGCAGCTTGGCAATGTCGTAGACGGAGGCCTGCTTGCGGTGGACGACGCCGAAGCCGTCGGAGACGAACGCGTCGCCGAGCTTGGCGTACTCGCGGGCCAGCTCTTCGCGCTCTTCGTCGACCTTGGAGGTCTCGCGAGCGTCGTAGCGGACGTTCTCGAGCAGGGCGATCTCGCCCTCACCCAGGGCGGCGACGGTCTCGGTGGCGGACGGGCCAACGACGTCGGAGGCCAGCGTGACCTTCACGCCGGACAGCTCGGCGAGGCGCGTGGCGACGGGGGCCAGCGAGAAGGCGGGATCGACCTGACCCTTGGGGCGGCCGAGGTGGGCCATGATGACGACCTTGGCACCGGCGTCGGTGAGGGTCTTGAGGGTCGGCAGCGCCGCGCGGATACGGCCGTCGTCAGTGATGACGCCGTCCTTGAGCGGAACGTTGAAGTCGGAGCGGACGAGGACGCGCTTGCCGCGCAGGTCGCCCAGGGTGGAGATGGTCCTCACGAGGAGTCCTTTCGGTCTGAAGGCGGTGGCGATGTACGAGATGCCCGTGCACGAGCGTGCACGGGCATCTCGCTGATCAGCTCATGGCTGTTGTATCAGCTGTGTGCTCAGGCGAGCTTGGAGCCGATGAGGGCGGTGAGGCGAACGAGAGCGTTCGAGTAGCCCCACTCGTTGTCGTACCAGGACAGGACCTTGACGAGGTTGCCGATGACCTTGGTCTCGGTGGCGTCGAAGATCGAGGTGTGCGGGTCGCCCACGATGTCGGAGGAGACGATCGGATCCTCGGTGTACTTCAGAACACCCTTGAGCTCACCCTCGGCGGCGGCCTTGACGGCAGCCTTGACGGCCTCGACGGAAACCTCGTTCTTCGCGATGAAGGTGAGGTCGGTCAGGGAGCCGGTCGGGGTGGGGACGCGGACGGCGAGGCCATCGAACTTGCCCTCGAGCTCGGGCAGAACCAGGGCAACGGCCTGGGCAGCACCGGTCTTGGTGGGGATCATGTTCAGGGCCGCGGCGCGGGCGCGACGCAGATCCGAGTGGGGGGCGTCGAGGACGCGCTGGTCACCCGTGTAGGAGTGGATGGTGGTCATGATGCCGCGCTCGATGCCGAAGTTCTCCTCGAGAACCTTGGCGAGGGGGGCGAGGCAGTTGGTCGTGCAGGAGGCGTTCGACACGATGTTCATCGTGGCGTTGTCGTAGTCAGCCTCGTTCACGCCCATGACGAAGGTGCCGTCGACGTTCTTCGCGGGAGCGGAGATGACGACCTTCTTGGCGCCACCGTCGAGGTGAGCCTTGGCCTTCTCGCCGTCGGTGAAGAAGCCGGTCGACTCAACGACAACCTCGACGCCGAGCTCGCCCCAGGGCAGGTCGGCGGGGTTACGCTGCGCGAGCACCTTGATGTGCTTGCCGTCGACGATGATGCCCTCGTCGTCGTAGGAGACCTCGCCCTGGAAGCGACCCGTGATCGAGTCGTACTTCAGCAGGTGAGCGAGGGTCTTGTTGTCGGTGAGGTCGTTAACGGCAACGATCTCGATATCCGCGCCCTGCTCGAGAGCGGCGCGGAAGAAGTTACGGCCAATGCGGCCGAAGCCGTTGATGCCAACGCGGGTGGTCACTATGTTCCTCCTGCTCGTGCCCACACGGGACACGGTCTTCGATGCAACCGGGCGTGCGGGTTGCCTGCCCGGCCCGCAGATGTCTGCGGTTCCAGCAGTTCCTAATCTACACCTAAAAGCGGACTCAGTCACAATCCAATTAGAAAATCTGCACGTGGGGTAATTCTCGTTTGGATTGAGACGAAGCGGCAGGAAAAAGGGACCTCAGTCCTCTTCGAGCATGTCGAGGGTCAACGCAGATTCCGTGTCCGGGATACCTCGTTCGTGCGCGACCTTGTCCGCGAGAGCCAGAAGCCTGCGGATTCGACCGGCGACGGCATCCTTGGTGAGGGGCGGATTCGTGTGCTTGCCGAGCTCTTCGAGGGAGGCCTGCTTGTACTGCAAACGCAGCGTGCCAGCCTCAAGCAGGTGGGCGGGGACGTCATCTCCGAGGATTTCGAAGGCACGTTCAACGCGGGCACCCGCGGCGACGGCCGCGCGGGCGGAGCGGCGCAGGTTCGCGTCGTCAAAGTTAGCCAGTCGGTTGGCGCTGCCCCGGGCCTCGCGGCGTTCGCGCCGCTCCTGCCATGCCTCGAAGGTCTGCGGGGCGCCCATGGCGGAGATCAGCGTGCCGATCGCGTCCGAATCGCGGACGGAGACGCGGTCGGTGCCACGCACCTCCTTGGAGCGAGCAGAGGCGCCGAGCTTGCGCGCACAGCCAACCATCGCAAGAGCCACCTCCGGACCGGGGCACGTGATCTCGAGCGAAGAAGAGCGTCCGGGCTCCATGAGCGAGCCGCGCGCGAGGAAGGCACCGCGCCAGATAGCCGCGGCCTCCGCGGTTCCGGAGGCGACAAGAACCGGGGGCAGGCCGCGCACGGGGCGACGCAGGGAATCGACGAGGCCGGTGAGGCGCGCAAGTTCGTCAGCCTTATGGACGACACGCACGACGTAGCGCTTGCCACGTCGCAGGGAAGAACCAGACACCACGACGACGGAGGACTCGGCGTTGTACAGGGCCTGCAGGTAGGTGCGCAGGCGCCGCGCGGCCACGGGCGAGTCAAGCTCGGCCTCGACGAGGATACGCCCACCCACGAGGTGTAGGCCTCCCGCGAAACGCAGCGTCGCGCTCACCTCAGCGGCGACCTCGGACGGCGTCGTAACGACGGCGCGCGCCAGCTCGTCCTTCATGTCAGATGTCAGGGACACGGCTTCTCCAGATATGTCATGTCGTTTGTCAGCATGCAACAGGTTCTAAGGTAACCACGTTTCGGGCTGTCCGACCTCACCAAGGAAACCGTCAAATGCGTCACGCAGCGCAGCGGCGAGGCGCAGCGGGTCATGATGCGGGGCGCCGTCACCCGTGCGCACCTGCCGTAACAGGACGCGAGCACCCAGTTCTTCGGCGGCCACGATCAGTTCGTCGATGTCGTCGCACGCCGTCGGATCCGCAACCACCACATCGAGCTTGAGCATGGGTGCGTACTCGCGCAGAACACGTACGTGGTCGGCGGTCGACATGAGATCGGTTTCGCCGCGCTGACGCGCCAGGTTCAGCACAAGCGCGCGGTGGGCGTCGGTCGTGGCAAGCGCGCGGTTAATCTCTGGCACCAGCAGGTGCGGGATCACGGAGGTGTACCACGAGCCGGGTCCCAGGACGACCCAGTCGGCCTCGGAGATAGCCTCAGTGACCGCGGCGGGCACCTCGGGCGCTTCAGGGGTGATGCGTACGTGCTCGACGGTGCCGGGAGCGACGGCGACCTTGGATTGACCGGACACGACGTAGCGGCGGCCACCGTCGTTCATATCCGCCTCGATGTCGATCGGCGTCGACGACATGGGCAGGACGCGGCCCTGCGCGCCGAGGAGACGACCGACCCAGTCGAGGCCTTCGACGGGATCATCGAGGAGCTGCCACAGGCCGGAGATCAGCAGGTTGCCGAGTGCGTGCCCGTTGAGGGGCCCGCTCGTATCCAGGCGCAGCTGCATGACGTCGCGCCAGGTCAGGCCCCACTCGGATTCCTCGCAGAGGGATGCCAGCGCCATGCGCAGGTCGCCGGGAGGCAGGATCGGCATCTCCTCGCGCAGTCGGCCGGAGCTTCCGCCATCGTCGGCGACAGTCACAACAGCCGTCAGTGCGCGGGTGATATGGCGCAGGGCCCGCAGGGTTGCGGACAGGCCGTGTCCGCCGCCGAGGGCGACAATGTTTTGGCCGGATTCTCCACGTTGAACCCAGCCGGCTGCATCAAGATAGGGCATCAGTCTCTCCCAATGTCACGGTGCATCACGCGAACCGTGTATCCGTGTGAGCGCAGGCGTTCGGCGATAGCCTCGGAAGACGCGACGGAGCGGTGCTTTCCGCCCGTGCATCCGACGGCAATCGTGACGAATGGCTTCAATTCTGCCAGATAGCCGCTGAGCATGGGGGCAAGAAGGTCGGCATATCCGAGAGCAAAATCGCGCGCGCCCGGCTGAGAGAGCACGTAGTCGGCAACTGCCTGGTCCTTGCCCGTCAGATGGCGCAGCTCGTCCACCCAGTACGGGTTCTTCAAGAAACGCACGTCGACGACATGATCGGCGTCGAGCGGGAGCCCATGCTTGAATCCGAAAGACTCAACCGTGACCTGCAGGGGGCGCTCCTCCCCCGCCACGATGTCGCGGATGCGCCTCGTCAGATCGTGGACGCTCATCGTGGAGGTGTCGATGACCTCGTCGGCCGCGCGACGCAGGGGCGCAAGCAGGCGCATCTCGGCCTTGATGCCGTCCATGAGGGTGCCGGCGCCCTGGAGGGGATGCGGGCGACGGTTGGATTCATAGCGACGCACCAGAGTCTCGGGGCTGGCCTCGAGGAAGATGACGCGGTAGGCGATGCCCGCTCCCTTGAGCTGCTCGAGCGTGGCATCGAGCGTGCGGAAGAAGGTACGCGAGCGCACATCCACGCCGACAGCCAGTCGGTGCACGCCCGCAGCCGGGTCGTTCGACATCATGCCGACGAGAGCGGGCAGCATCGTCGGCGGCAGGTTGTCGACGACGTACCAGTCCAGGTCTTCGAGCGCGCGGGCGGCGCCAGTGCGGCCGGCTCCCGAGTAGCCGGTGATGATGAGAACCTCGTTGGAGGCGCGCGGCTCGTACTTCACACGGGCCATGTCACGCACGGCAATGCCCTCGGGGACCGTGGGAGGGTTCTCCTCGTTCATCGACGAGGTCTGGGCCTCGTCTGCGTCGTGAGCGTCCGTGGGTGTGTGGTCGGGCATGGCGTCCTCCTGACGGGTCGGCTGGTCGGGTAATGGGAGCTGTTAGGCGGAAGGTGCGGAGGCGTCGTCGATCGTGATGCCGGCGGCGGCGCGCCTGGCGATGACTCGCGCTTCCTTCGGCGTGCTCGCGGTGGTGGCGACGACGCCGACGCGCCTGCCGGCGCGGCTCACCGGCTTGCCGAAGATGCGCACGATGTCGGCAGTTTCGAGGGCGCGAGCGACGCCGTTGTAGACGGGGATATCGACGGCGCTCGTCGACTTGATGACCGCCGACGCACCCGGGGTGGACTGGGCGGTCGAGACGGGCAGGCCGAGGATGGCTCGTGCGTGCAGCTCAAACTCGGACTGGGCTTGGGTCACCATCGTGACCATGCCGGTGTCGTGGGGGCGGGGCGACAGCTCGGAGAACCAGACGTCGTCGCCCTTCACGAAGAACTCGACGCCGAAGATGCCGAGGCACGGGCCATTTCCGGCCTCAGCCAGGGCATCGGTCACAGCCTTGGCCATCTGTCGCGCACCCTCGAGGGCGGACTCGCTCATGGCCATGGGCTGCCAGGATTCAACGTAGTCGCCGCCCTCCTGGCGGTGTCCAATCGGAGCGCAGAAGCTCGTCACGACGCTGCCGGAGGCGGCATCCCAGGAGCGCACGGTGAGCAGCGTGATCTCGTAGTCGAAGTCAACACCCTCTTCGACAATGACGACGCCGGTCGTGGCGCGCGCGTCTTCCTCGGCGTGCGCCCAGGCGGAGGCGGCCTGCTCGGGTCCCGTCACGCGGGACTGACCGTGCCCGGAGGAGGACATCGTGGGCTTGACGAAGGCAGGGTAGCCGACCTCGTCGAGAGCTGCGGCCAGCTCGGCCTCGCTGCGCGCGAAGCGGAAGGCCGACGTGTGCACGCCGGGCAGGGATGCAGCGAGGTTGCGGATGCGCTGACGGTCCATCGTCGCCTGGACCGCGAATGCGTTGGGGACGACGCGCACGCCGCGCTCTTCATAGGCGCTCAGCTCGTCTGTCGCGATGGCCTCGACCTCGGGAACAATGAGGTCAACATCGACGCTGTCGAGCACCTCACGCAGAGCCTGCGGGTCGCTCATATCAAAAACGCGGGATTCGTCCGCGACCTGCATGGCGGGAGCATTGCCGTAGGAGTCGCAGGCGATCACCGTGCATCCGTAGCGTTGCAGGGCGATCACGACTTCCTTACCGAGTTCGCCCGATCCCAGCAGCAGCACGCGTGCCGGCAGCGGCACGGGAAGCGTCGTTGTCATGGTGTGTCCTCCCTCGACGATGTCGCTAGCCTATCGCGGATCGTGCGTGCAAGGCCGAGTCCCACGCCCTTGACCTCGGCGATCTGCTCAGGCGTGGCCTCTCGAATCCGCTTGACGGAGCCGAAATGCTTGAGCAGCGCGGCCTGGCGTGCGGGTCCAAGCCCTGGGATGGAATCGAGAACAGAGCGGCGCTGCGCCTTCGACCGGCGCTTGCGGTGCTTCGTGATCGCGAAGCGGTGGGACTCGTCGCGCAAATACTGCAGGAGGTAGAGAGCCTCCGACGTGCGTGGGAGGATCAGCGGGAAGTCGTCACCGGGGATCCACACCTCTTCGAGGCGCTTGGCCAGACCCACGACGGGCACGTCAGCGCCCACCGCGTCCAGTGCGGCTCGGGCAGCGTTCACCTGGGGCAGGCCACCGTCCACGACGACCAGGTCGGGACGATAGGAGAATCGCTTCGGGCGTCCCGTCATGGCGTCGATCGGGCCGGAAGCGTAGGCGACGCCGTCCTCGTCCTCACCGTCGACGCCGGCCTCCTCGGCGAGCAGCCGCGAGAAGCGGCGCGTGAGAACCTCGTTCATCGCACTCGTGTCGTCGGGAGTCCCGTTTCCATCCTCACCGCGGATGTTGTAGGTGCGGTAGGCGTCCTTGCGCGGCATACCGTCCTCGAAGACCACCATCGAAGCGACCTGGTTCTCACCACCAGTGTGCGAGACGTCGTAGCACTCGATGCGCAGGGGTGCACCCGGCAGATCGAGGTTCTCGGCAAGCTGCTCGAGCGCCTTCGAGCGCGCCGTAATATCGCCCGCGCGCTTCGTGCGGTGCAGGGCGAGGGCCTGGCGGGCGTTCTCCGTGACCGTGTCCATGATCTGGGCCTTCGGGCCGCGCTTCGGCACGTGCACCGACACGGACGCGCCCCGAATCTCGGCAAGCCAGCGCGCAATGGTCTCCTTCTCCTCGGGCTCGACGGAGACAAGCACCTCGCGCGGGATCGCCGAGGTCGGCGTGTGCGCGACATCGTCCACGCTCACCGCCGCCACCTTGGCCGTCTTCCCGGCCCCGGCCTCGTCCGTCGACGCCGACGAGTACACCTGCTCGAGGAGGCGAGCCATGAGCGCCGCGTCGTCTGCGCCGTCCACGCGCTCAATCACCCAGCCGCGCGTGCCTCGGATGCGCCCACCGCGCACGTGGAAGACGTGCACCGCAGCGTCCAAGTCGTCGCTCACCAGTGAGAACACGTCCGCGTCCGACCCGTCGTCGAGCACAACCGCGTTGCGCTCCAGCACCGTGCGCAGCGCCTTGACGTCATCGCGCAGCTTCGCCGCACGCTCGAAGTTCAGCTCCATGGAGGCCTGGCGCATCTGCTCCTCCAGGTCGCGGATCACCGGGCCCGTGCGCCCCTCCATGAACTGGCACAGCCCGTCGGCGAGCTCGCGGTGCTCCTCCATCGAGATACGACCCACGCACGGGGCCGCACACTTGTCGATATAGCCGAGCAAACACGGACGCCCCTGCGCCTTCGCGCGCTGAAACACGCCCGCCGAACACGAGCGCATCGGGAAGACACGCAGCAGCTGATCGATCGTCTCGCGAATCGCCCACACCTGCGTGTACGGGCCGAAGTAGCGCGACCCCGCCCGTTTGCGCTCCCGCGTCACCTGCACGCGCGGGAAACGCTCCCCCATCGACACCGCCAGGTAGGGGTAGGACTTGTCGTCCTTAAACATCACGTTGAAACGCGGATTGAATTCCTTAATCCACGTGAACTCCAGCGTCAGGGCCTCGACCTCGGAGCGCACGACGGTCCACTGCACGGCGCTCGCGGTCGTCACCATCTGCTGGGTGCGCGGGTGCAGGTTCGCGAGGTCCTGGAAGTAGTTGGTGAGGCGATTGCGCAGGTTTTTGGCCTTGCCGACGTAGATGACGCGGCCCTGCGGGTCTGAGAATCGGTAGACGCCCGGCGAGGTCGGGATGTCTCCCGTGCGGGGTCGGTACGTCGAAGGATCTGCCACGCTCCCAGGGTACGAGGCCGGGGCTGGGAGTGCCCGGCGCCCACCTCGGGCGTGCTGTATGTCATGAAACATTTGAATAATGAAACCAATACGCGCAGCCGCCACCTGTGGGCATATACTGGACTTGGTTGCGAATTGACCGATTCTTGACCTTTGAGTACAGCTCTCCCACAAAGAAGGACGTTCATGTTCACCTCCACCCAAGAGGTCGCAGACTTTATCTCCGAGCAGAACATTGAACTCGTCGACGTGCGCTTCTGCGACGTCCCCGGGGTTCAGCAGCACTTTACGATCCCCGTGAGCGAGTTCCTGGACGCCGCTTTGTCGGACGGCCTGATGTTCGACGGCTCCTCGGTGCGAGGATTCACCGCCATCCACGAGTCCGACATGAAGCTCATCCCGGACATCTCCTCCGCGTTCGTCGATCCGTTCCGCGATCGCAAGACCCTGGTCGTGAACTTCTCGATCGTCGACCCCTTCACCGACGAGCCCTTCTCGCGCGACCCGCGCCAGGTGGCCGCCAAGGCCGAGGCCTACCTGCGTTCGACCGGCATCGCAGACGAGTGCTTCATCGGCGCCGAGGCGGAGTTCTACCTCTTCGACGACGTGCGCTACCAGGTCACCCCGCACAACACCTTCTTCTCCGTCGACTCCCCCGAGGCGTACTGGAACACCGGTCGCGCCGAAGAGGGCGGCAACATGGGCTACAAGGTGCCCATCAAGGGCGGCTACTTCCCCGTCTCCCCCGCCGACAAGTACGCGGACGTGCGCGACGAGATGAGCCGCCTTCTCGAAGAGGTTGGCCTGACGATCGAGCGCGCCCACCACGAGGTCGGCTCGGGTGGCCAGCAGGAGATCAACTACCGCTTCGCGACGCTGCAGACCGCGGCCGACGACATGATGAAGTTCAAGTACGTCATCAAGAACTCCGCCCTCGAGTTCGGTCATTCCGCAACCTTCATGCCTAAGCCCCTGTTCGGCGACAACGGCTCGGGCATGCACACGCACATCTCGCTGTGGAAGAACGGCGAGCCCCTGTTCTACGACGAGCGCGGCTACGGCTCCCTGTCCGACACGGCCCGCTGGTTCATCGGCGGCCTGCTCGAGCACGCGCCCGCGCTCCTCGCCTTCACGAACCCGTCGGTGAACTCCTTCCGACGCCTGGTTCCCGGTTTCGAGGCTCCGATCAACCTCGTGTACTCGGCGCGCAACCGCTCCGCATGCATCCGCATCCCCGTGACGGGCACGTCGCCCAAGGCCAAGCGCGTGGAGTACCGCGTGCCGGACCCGAGCGCCAACCCCTACCTGGCGTTCTCCGCGTGCCTCATGGCGGGCATCGACGGCATCAAGCGCCGCATCGAACCGGCAGCCCCCATCGACAAGGACCTCTACGAGCTGCCCCCGGCCGAGTACCAGGACATCGCGAAGCTGCCCGGCTCCCTTGAGGCCGCCCTCGACGCACTGCGCGAGGACCACGAGTTCCTCACCGAGGGCGACGTCTTCACGCAGGACCTCATCGACACGTGGCTCGAATACAAGGAGACCAACGAGGTCGCCCCGATGCGCGCCTACCCGCATCCTTTCGAATATCAGCTCTACTACGATCTGTGATCTAATCGTCACTCAGCGGCCCCCACCCCGATTAAGGGGCGGGGGCCGCGCCACAACCAGTAGACTCACATCGAACCTGTTGTTCAGTCTTTGAACCGACATCCCGGAGGACACGATGAAGCGCATGCGTGATGGCTCGTACACGATTAAGCCGACGTACAAGGTCGGCGAGCACGACATCGTTCCGGACATGCTGGCCAAGCGCGCGCTCCTGCACCCCGACCAGGTGGCGGTCGAGCAGCGCACTTCCGTCGGCTCCACGCGTTCTCTCACCACGTCTGAGCTCCAGCGCCAGGTCGAGTACACCGCCTGCGGCCTCATCGGCCTCGGCGTACAGGCGGGCGACGCGGTCGCGATCCTGGCCCCGACCTCGTACGAGTGGCTCCTCCTCGACCTCGCGCTCCTGTCCATCGGCGCTATCACCGTCCCGATTTACGAGTCCGACTCCGCCGCCCAGATCGAGCACATCCTCACCGACGCGCACGTGACCCGCGTCTTCACGGCCACCACCCAGCAGGCCGAACTCGTGCACTCCGTGGCTCCCGAGTACACCGTGGCGGTCGACTCCTTCGACCGCGGTGCCCAGCGCATGATCGCGCGCGCCGCCACCGGTATCACCATCGAAAATGTCGAGCAGCGCCGCGCAGCCATCTCCTCCTCTGACATCGCCACCATCATCTACACCTCCGGAACGACCGGAAACCCCAAGGGCGTGGCCCTCACGCACGCGAACTTCGTGGCTACCGCGGAGGGCGCCCGCCAGGTCCTCGGCGACGTCATCGACTCCCCCGAAACCCGCCTGCTCCTCTTCCTGCCCGTCGCCCACGTGCTCGCTCGCCTCGTCATGCACGTGATCCTCTCGGGCCAGGGAGTCCTCGGCTTCTCCCCCAGCATCAAGAACCTGCTGCCGGACATTCAGGCCTTCAAGCCCTCCGTGCTCCTGGTCGTCCCCCGCGTGCTCGAGAAGGTCTACAACGCGGCCTCCTCCAAGGCGGGCGGTGGAATCAAGGGCCGCATGTTCGCGTGGAGCGCCAAGCAGGCGCGCACGTTCTCCGTGGCCTCTGAGAAGACCTTCGGCCCCGGCCTGTTCAAGAAGATGCGCCACGGCATCGCCGACGCGCTCGTCCTCAAGAAGATCCGCTCGGTTCTGGGCCCCAACCTGCGCTACATCGTCTCCGGCGGCGCTCCCCTGGCCACCGACCTCGCCCACTTCTACGCCGGCATGGGCATCACCCTCATCCAGGGCTACGGCCTGTCCGAGACCACCGGCCCGATCTCCGTCCAGCACATCGGCAAGAACCCCGTCGGCGGCGTCGGACTGCCCCTGCCCGGCAACTTCATCAAGATCGCCAAGGACGGCGAGATCCTCGTGCGCGGCCAGTCCGTCATGCCCGGCTACTACCACCTGCCCGAGCAGACCGCCGAGGTCATGCCCGACGGCAAGTGGTTCCACACCGGCGACCTGGGCTCGATCGACCGCAAGGGCCAGCTGACCATTACGGGCCGCAAGAAGGAACTCATCGTCACCGCGGGCGGAAAGAACGTGTCCCCCGAGGTCCTCGAGGACTCCCTGGCCACGCACCCGCTCATCGCGAACGTCATCGTCGTCGGCGATCAGCGCCCCTACGTCGGCGCGCTGTTCACCCTCGACGCCGACATGCTGCCCGACTGGCTGGCCAAGCACGGCCTGCCGCAGTGCTCGCCCACCGAGGCCGCCGAGCTGCCCGCCGTGCGTGAGTCCCTCGAGAAGGCCGTCGAACGCGCCAACAAGGCCGTCTCCCGCGCCGAGTCGATCCGCAAGTTCCGCATCATCGACGCCACCTTCACCGTCGAGAACGGCTACGTGACGCCGTCGATGAAGCTGCGCCGCCGCAAAGTTCTCACCGACTACGCCCACGAGGTCGACGCCCTGTACGGCGGCCCTGTCTCCGCCGAACCGGCGAAGAAGCGCGGGCTTTTCGGCCGCAGCAAGAAGAACTGATCCCACCACGCACGGCGCACAGCGCCCACCCCACGAAAGGACCGCAATGACGGTACGCAGGCTCGCCGACGGCTCATGGGAGTCGATCGCGACCCGAGAAGCCACCGAGGACATGAACCTGCCGAAGATGCTCCACCAGCGCGTGGCATCTCACCCCGGGCAGATCGCGATCGAGCGCCGCTCCAACGTCGGCGCGTGGCGCCCGGTCACGATGGAGACCTTCCTCGGCGAGGCCGACTCGATTGCGCGTGGCCTCATCGGCATCGGGCTCGAGCCCGGCGACCACCTGGCGATCCTGGCCCCCACCTCCTACGAGTGGGCACTCATCGACGTGGCCGCGCTGTCCTGCGGTGCCATCACCGTGCCCATCTACGAGACGGACTCCGCCTCGCAGATCGCGCACATCCTGGCCGACGCCGACGTGCGCATCGTCATCACAGCCACCACGCAGCAGGCCGAGCTGGTTGAGTCCGTGCGTACCGAGGGCGTGCGCCATATCCTCTCCTTGGACCGCGGCGCCGAGCGCGTCCTGACCGGCGCCGCACAGGGCGTCACGGTCGAACAGGTGCGAGAGCGCACCGACGCTGTCAGGCTGAGCGACGAGGCAACGGTCATCTACACCTCCGGCACAACCGGCATGCCCAAGGGCGTCGTGCTCACGCACTGCAATTTCATCTCGCCGATGCTGCAGGCCTACGACTTCCTGCCTCTCCTCATCAACGACCCGAAGTCGCGTTCCCTACTCTTCCTGCCGGTCGCCCACGTGCTCGCGCGTTTCGTCATGTACTGCCTGCTCGCAGGCCAGGGTGTCACCGCGTTCTCCCCCGACACGCGCAACCTGGTCAACGACATCGCGACCTTCAAGCCGACGATGCTCCTCGTTGTCCCGCGCGTCATGGAAAAGGTCTACAACGCCGCCGCCGCTAAGGCCGGCGGCGGCATGAAGGGCCGTCTGTTCTCCTGGGCCGCCAACCAGGCGCGCGCCCTGTCCAAGGCGACCGCCTACATCGACTCTCCCCTGCCCGAGTCCGCCGTCGCGGGTCCCGGCCCGGACACGACGCCCATTCCCGACGCCTCGGCGATGCCCTCCCCCGGCCCGTCGACCGCGCTCAAGCTGCGCGGCCGCGTCGCCGACGCGCTGGTCCTGTCGAAGGTCCGCGCGATCCTGGGCCCCAACCTGCACACGATCATCTCGGGCGGTGCTCCCCTGGCCCTCGACCTGGCGAACTTCTATCGCGGCCTGGGCATCACGCTGCTGCAGGGCTACGGCCTGTCCGAGACGACCGGCCCGATCTCCGTGGAGACGCCCCAGGACTTCCCACCGGACTCGGTGGGCTTCCCCTGGCCGGGCAACCGCATGAAGATCGCTCCCGACGGCGAGCTGCTCGTCCAGGGTATCTCCGTGTCGAAGGGCTACCACAACCTGCCCGAGGCCACGGCTGAGGCCTACGTCGACGGCTGGTTTAAGACCGGCGACCTCGCCTCCATCGACGATCGCGGCCACCTACGGATCACGGGCCGCAAGAAGGAACTCATCGTCACCGCGGGCGGCAAGAACGTCTCCCCTGAGATCCTCGAAGAGTCCCTGTCGACGCACCCACTCATTGCGAACATCATCGTGGTTGGCGACAACCGGCCGTACATCGGCGCTCTCATCGCTCTGGACACGGAGATGCTGCCCGAGTGGCTCGCGGCCCACGGCCTGCCCGTCGTGGACGCGGCGCAGGCCGCGAACCTTCCCGAGGTGCGCGACTCGCTCGAGAAGGCGATCGCCCGCGCCAACAAGGCGGTCTCTCGCGCCGAGTCGATCCGCCGCTACCGCATCGTCAATGCTGCCTTCACCGTGGAGAATGGTTACATGACGCCCTCCCTCAAGCTCAAGCGCCGCCGCGTCCTGGCCGACTACGCCGACGAGGTCGACGCCCTGTACGCGTCTGGCGAGGCGGAGAAGAACCAGGAGTAACCCGGCAACCTGACCGGTGATTACGCACCAACAAAGCGGCCCCGGCCTCGTTCATAGACGAGGTCGGGGCCACTTCGTGCTTTGATGCCTCCTAATCCCGGCTATTGCGACCGGCGACGAATGCGCAGAAGAGAGCGAGGAGGACAGCGACGCCCGCGACGGGCAGCGGAATCCAGTACGCCAGACGGTAGGCAAACTCCATGATGCCGGCGATCGCCATCGCGACCACCAGGAACAGGTGGAAGGCCCTCGACCACAGGAATCCGCTCGATCCACCGCTCCACAGAGACACGAGCGTCATCAGCAAGAAGACGAACGCAACCGTATAGAGCGCGCCCACCATGCCCATCAGCCACGTGTGCCGGGCCTCGGCCTGCACGAGAACGCACAAGCTCAGGTTTCCGATGCCCGCCACGAAGCCGCAGCTCAGGCCGAAGACCCGCGATCGACCGACCCCGCGTGCCATGAGCGCGGAGATCGTGAGCGTAGCTGCGACGCCCATGAGCGCAATGACGATCAGGTGGACCCATGCTGGCCAGAAGTACATGTGGCCGAAATAGCGGTAACCAGGAAGCATAAGGCCCATCCTAACCGTTCACGCTACTGGGCAGCTGCGTCGCGCGCGGCCTCCTTCGCGAGAACCTCGGCGAGGTACTGGCCGGTAAAGGATTCCTCAACCTTCGCGACCTCTTCGGGCGTACCCTGCGCGACGACCGTGCCGCCTCCAGCGCCGCCTTCGGGACCCATGTCGATGATCCAGTCGGCGCTCTTGATGACATCCAGGTTGTGCTCGATGACGATGACCGTGTTGCCCTTGTCAGCGAGCGACTGGAGCACCAGGAGGAGCTTGCGGATGTCTTCGGAGTGCAGGCCGGTCGTGGGCTCGTCGAGCACGTACACCGTACGCCCGGTCGAGCGTCGCTGCAGCTCGGAGGCCAGCTTCACGCGCTGGGCCTCGCCGCCCGACAGGGTCGTCGCGCTCTGGCCGAGGCGCACATAGCCCAGGCCGACCTCGACGAGCGTGTTGAGGTGGCGGGCGATGCGCGAGATCGGTGCGAAGAACTGCGCGGCCTCGGCGATCGGCATGTCGAGGACATCCGCGACGGTCTTGCCCTTGTACTCGACCTCGAGGGTTTCGCGGTTGTAGCGGGCGCCGTGGCAAACCTCGCAGGGCACGTAGACGTCGGGCAGGAAGTTCATCTCGATCTTCAGGGTGCCGTCGCCCTTGCAGGACTCGCAGCGCCCGCCCTTGACGTTGAAGGAGAAGCGTCCCGGACCGTAACCGCGCACCTTCGCCTCCTGCGTCTCAGCGAAGAGCTTGCGGATCTGATCCCACACGCCGGTGTAGGTCGCCGGATTCGAGCGCGGCGTCCGGCCAATCGGGCTCTGGTCCACGTGCACGACCTTGTCGAGCTGCTCGATGCCCGTAATCGTGCGGTGGCGGCCGGGCACCATGCGCGCGCCGTTAAGGCGCGAGGCCAGGGTGCGATACAGGATGCCGTTGACCAGCGTCGACTTGCCGGAACCGGACACGCCGGTGACGGCGGTGAGCACGCCGAGCGGGAAGGACACGTCGACGTTCTTTAGGTTGTTTTCGCGTGCGCCCTTCACCGTGACGACGCGCTTCTTGTCGATCGGGCGTCGGGTCGGAGGCAGGACGATGCGGCGCTTGCCTGACAGGTACTGGCCGGTCAGCGACTTGCGGTTGTTCAGCAGCTCCGAGAGCGGGCCCGAGTGCACGACCCAGCCGCCGGTCTCACCGGCACCGGGGCCGATGTCGACGATCCAGTCGGCGGCTTCCATCGTCTCCTCGTCGTGTTCGACGACGATGAGCGTGTTGCCAAGGTCGCGCAGGCGCTCGAGGGTGGCGATGAGCTTGCGGTTATCGCGCTGGTGCAGGCCGATCGAAGGCTCGTCGAGGACGTACAGGACGCCGACGAGGCCGGAGCCGATCTGCGTGGCCAGGCGGATACGCTGCGCCTCGCCGCCCGAAAGAGTGCCCGCTCCGCGCGACAGCGTCAGGTAGGTAAGTCCAACGTCGACGAGGAAGGCCAGGCGGGCCTCGATCTCCGTGAGGATAGGCGCGGCAATCGAGCGGGCACGCTGCTCGAGCTCGACGTCTGCGAGGAACGCGCGAGCGTCCGCGATTGACATGTCGGACAGTTCCGCGATCGACTTGTCGCCGATGCGCACGGCGAGAACCTCGGGCTTGAGGCGCGCGCCGTGGCACGTCGGGCACGGGATCTCGCGCATGTAGGAATCGAGCTTTTCGGACACTGCCGCGGACTCGGTTTCCTCGCGCTTGCGCTCGATGTACTTGACGGCGCCCTCGAAGCCCGTCGTATAGGAGCGCTCGCGACCCCAGCGGTTACGGAACTTGACCGTGACCTCGTAGTCCTTGCCGTACAGGACCGCGTCCTTGACCTTCTTGGGCAGGGACTTCCACGGGGTGCCCATCGCGAAGCCCAGTTCCTTGGACAGGGATTCGAGGAGCTTCTTGTGGTACTTGAAGTTCGAGTTCCAGGGGATGACTGCGCCGTCGGCGAGGGAGAGTTCCTCGTCGGGCACGACCAGGTCGGGGTCGACCTCGAGGCGGAAGCCGAGGCCCGCGCAGTCGGGGCAGGCACCGTAGGGCGCGTTGAAGGAGAAGGTGCGCGGCTCGATCTCGTCGAGCATCAGCGGGTGGTCGTTGGGGCACGCGCGCTTCTCGGAGAAGCGGCGGCGACGCTCGGGATCGTCGGCGTCCAGGTCGACGCAGTCGATGACGACGAGTCCATCCGACAGGCGCAGGGCGGTCTCGACGGAGTCGGTGAGGCGCTGGCGCATGCCTTCGCGAACGACGAGACGGTCGACGACGACCTCGATCGTGTGCTTGAGCTTCTTCTCGAGCTTGGGTGCGTTCTCGAGACGAACCAACTCATCATCGATGATCGCGCGCGTGTAGCCTTCGGAGCGCAGCTCGTCGATGAGGTCCTGGTACTCGCCCTTACGGCCGCGCACGACCGGGGAAAGCACCTGGAAGCGAGTTCCCTCGTCCATCGTGCGCACACGGTCGACGATCTGCTGAGGCGTCTGTGCCTGAATGCGTGCCCCACACTCGGGGCAGTGCGCCACGCCCGCGCGGGCGTAGAGCAGACGCAGGTAGTCGTGAATTTCCGTGATCGTGCCGACGGTCGAGCGCGGATTACGCGAGGTCGACTTCTGGTCGATGGAGACGGCGGGCGACAGGCCTTCGATGAAGTCCACGTCGGGCTTGTCCATCTGTCCGAGGAACTGGCGCGCATACGAGGACAGTGACTCCACGTAGCGGCGTTGTCCCTCGGCGAAAATCGTGTCGAAGGCGAGGGAGGACTTACCGGATCCGGACAGGCCGGTGAAGACGATCATGGAGTCGCGGGGCAGCTCAAGGTTCACGTCCTTGAGGTTGTGTTCGCGAGCACCCTGGATGATTAGCTTGTCATGCACCCCTCGATCCTAGCTGCCCTCTAGGCAAAAACGCGGATCAGGGCTAGTGTTGGGCTATGGCATTCTACGCAGTTGAATACGTGTACAACCCCTCGATGACCGAGACCATGGACGAGGTTCGCCCAACGCACCGCGCGTTCCTGTCCGGCCTGCTCGAGCAGGGGATCAACATCGCGTCCGGCCCCCTCGTTGGCGAGATCCCCGGCGCCCTGATCCTCATCAACGCCGAGAGCCAGGCCGACGTCGAGCGCATCCTGAACGAGGATCCCTTCTACGTCGCCGAGGTCATCCAGGCGCGCCTCATCCGCGAGTGGAACCCCGTCATCCGGGCGTTCTGATTCACGTAAACGTTCGAGGCCGGGGCCGGGTTCGCACCCGGCACCGGCCTCAACTCGTATCGAGCGCTCTCAGCCTTCGAGTGAGCGGGCGAACTGGCGCGCGTAGAAGATGCGCTGAGCAACCTCGACGAGGAGGGCCGCGCAGGCACCGACGCACGCGATGACGAGCCACTCGTATCCGCTCGGCGCGACCATCGAGAAGAAGTGGCGCACGGGCGGAATGAGCACGCCGCCCACGGTCGCGGAGATGACGCTGACCAGGAGCACCCACTTCCAGGTCGAGAGCGGGCGCGACGTGATGACGAGAAGCCAGATGGCGCCCAGCATGAGGGAGAGGATCGCGGCCGTGGACTCGCGCGCCTGCGGGGGTCCGTCGACGATGCCGAAGGCGGTGAGGGCGGCCGACGCGAGGATGATGCCCGTGGGCATCGCGAGCGACAGCGTGCGCTTCAGGAATCCGGGCACGTAGCGGCGCGGGTTCGGCCACAGGGCCAGGAAGAACGCGGGAATGCCGATGGTCAGCGAGTCGATGTAGCTGAACTGGCGGGGCAGGAACGGGTAACGCCAGCCGACCAGGGCCGTCACGATGACGAGCACGGCGGCATACGTGGTCTTGGCCAGGAACAGCGAGGACACGCGTTCCATGTTGGCGATGATGCGGCGCCCCTCCGAGAGAACACCCGGCAGCACCGAGAACTTCGAATCCACGAGGACAATCTGCGCGACCGCCTTCGTGGCCTGCGTACCGTTGCCCATCGCGATACCCAGGTCGGCGTCCTTGAGCGCGAGGGCGTCGTTCACACCGTCGCCCGTCATGGCCACACAGTGATCGCGTGCCTGGAGCGCGCCGACCATCGCGCGCTTCTGCTCGGGAGTCACGCGACCGAACACGTCGTGGTTCTCGATCGCGTCAATGAATGCCTCAGAGGTCAGGTCTTCGGGCAGGTCACGCGCGTCCATGAGGCGCGCGGGCGTGCCGTCGGGCGCGGTCAGGCCTGCCTGCGCGGCCAGCGCGCCGACCGTCGTCGGGTTGTCACCCGAAATAACGCGGACGTGCACGTCCTGCGAGCGGAAGTAGTCGAGCGTCTCTGCAGCGTCGGGGCGCAGGTCCTCCTCGAGGACCACGAGGGCGGCAACCGAACGGCGTGCAGGAAGCTCGTCATCGACCACAGCCTCGTCGGCGTGGACAAGGGCGACCACGCGGGAGCCCTCCTGGGCGATGCCGCGCACCTTCGCGAGGAGCTTGGCGTTGGCGGCCGAGGCCTCGTCGATGACGAACTCAGGGGCGCCGAGGATCCAGGATTCGCTCCCGCTCCCCCACGCGCTCCACTTGCGGGCCGAGGAGAAGGGGACGGACCACTCGATCCGCTCGGACGCGCCGGAACACTCAGATTCGCCCAGGTGCTCCCAGATGGCCTCCGCCGTCGCGTTGGTGCGGTCGCTCGCTGCGCTTGCCAGCGCCCGGAGGACCACGGCCTCGTCACCGGAAACGACCTCAACGCCACGCACTCGAATACCGCCGGTCGTCAGCGTGCCCGTCTTGTCGAGGCACAGGCAGTCCACGCGCGCAAGGACCTCCACGGCAGGAAGTTCCTGGACGAGCACGCCCCGGCGTGCCAGCGTCGCCGAGCCGATCGCGAAGTTCATGGACGTCAGGAGCACCAGGCCCTGCGGGATCATGCCGATCACCGAGGCGACCGAGAGCACGAGGGCCTCGCGCCAGTCTCCCCCGTGTCCGCCGGCGATGCGATTTTGCGAGTAGAAGGTCAGGACGACGATCGGAAGCAGCATGACGGAGACAACCTGCAGCACCCGGTTAATCGACGTCTGGATCTCCGAGACCGTACGCGTGAAGGCGCGCGCCTGTTCGGACAGGCCCTGCGCGTAAACGCGCTCACCCACAGCCGTGGCCACCATGCGGCCAGCACCCGCGACGACGCTCGTGCCGGCCAACAGCTGGTCGCCCTGCTTCTTCTTCACGGGGCGCGACTCGCCGGTCAGCAGCGACTCGTCGATTTCGAGGCCCGCCGAGGACAGGACCGTACCGTCCACGCTCACCTGATCGCCAAGCGTCAGATCGATGACGTCGTCGAGCACGACGTCACGTGCTGGGACGACCGACAGCGTGCCGTCACGCAGGACGGTCGCCTGCGGAGCATCGACGATAGCGAGCGAGTCGAGGGTTCGCTTGGCACGCAGCTCAGACACGATGCCGATCACCGCGTTGATGATCATCACGCCGCCGAAAATACCATCACGCAGGTCGCCGAACAGCAGCACGATGACCGACGCCGCGACGATGATCGCGTTAAACAGCGTCAGCACGTTCTCTCGAATAATCGACGTCACCGAGCGGGACGTACGGTCCTTCACCCGGTTGACCGCTCCGCGCGCGACGCGCTCAGCGACCTCGGCGGCGCTCAGGCCATGTTCATCGATCGTCAGGCTGTCAGCGCTCATCGGCACCCTCCTCGTCCATCGCGCTGCGCACCAGCGACGCAATCACGGTGACCACGAGAGTCACGACGATGACTCCCAGCGACACTGACACCGAAATCTCCGGCGCCCACTCGAGCCCGCGGCCGCCGTTGATAAACGGCAGCGTGTTGGCATGCAGGGCCTCAAGAATCAGCTTGATACCGATAAAGCTCAAAATGACGCCGAGGCCGTAACCCAGGTACACGAGCTTTCCGAGGAGCGCGTCCACCAGGAAGAACAGCTGTCGCAGCCCCATGAGTGCAAACACATTGCACGCAAACACCAGGAACGCCTGCGAGGTGATACCAAAGATCGCGGGAATCGAGTCGAAGGCAAACATGAGGTCGGCGGATCCCAAGGCCAGCACGACGACGAACAGCGGGGTGAGGTACGTGCGACCACCGTGACGGTACAGCATGCGGTCGCCGATAAAGCCGTCCGTGATGGGCAGGACTCGGCGTACGACGCGGATGAAAGCGTTCTCCTCGTATTCTTCGTCGTCGCCGCCACCTGTCACGGTCTCCTTGATCTGCGAGAAAGCAGTCCACAGCAGCCACACGCCGAAAATGAAGAACACCCAGGAGAAGCGCGCCACCAGCGCAGCACCCAGCAGAATGAACACAAGGCGCAGCAGCAGTGCGATAACGATGCCGAAAAGCAACGCCTTCTGCTGGTTCTCTCGCGGCACCCGGAACGCTTTCAGGATCAGGATGAACACGAAAAGGTTGTCCACGGACAGCGACCATTCCATCGCCCATCCCGCGTAGAACTCCTGGGCGTACAGCCACCCGTTCGTCAGCCAGATTCCGACGCCGAAGACGGCTGCCAATCCCACGTAGAACAGCGTCCAGCGAGCCGCCTCGGCAGCCGTCGGCGGATGGGGATTACGGGCATGCCCGAGGAAATCGAGCGCGACCAGACCGATGGCAACGAGGGCCAGAATGCCCCACGCCCACGGGTGAACAACCATGAGTACCTCTTAACTATCCGTCCATGGAATTTTACCGCTGTCCCACGGTCCACTCACGTCACGCGCGCCGTTTGCTGGAAACCGCGAGGGAAGCCACGACCGTGACCAGGATCGTCACGACGATGAAGCCCAGGGAGAACGCGATGGACGGCTCGGGGATCGCGGATACCTCGTGGCCGCCATTGATGAACGGCAGTTCGTTGGTGTGCAGCGCATGGTTGATCAGCTTGAAGCCGATGAAGCCCAGAATCGCGGCAAGGCCGTAGTGGAGGAACACGATGCGGTCGAGCAGGCCATCGATGAGGAAGTAGAGCTGGCGCAGGCCGAGCAGTGAGAACGCGTTGGCAGCGAACACCAGGTACGCCTCGGAGGTCAGCGAGTAGATCGCGGGGATCGAGTCGACGGCGAACATGACGTCGGCGGTACCGATCGCGATGACGCACAGCAGCATCGGCGTGATGTAGGTGCGGCCGCCGTGGCGGTAGAGCATACGCGAGCCGATAAAGCCGTCGGTGACGGGCACGACCTTCGACACCCAGCGCACGATTGACGGCGGGCGGTACTCCTCGTCGTCGTCATCGCTGGAGCCTTCGCGGACCTGACTGATCGCTGTCCACAGCAGCCACGCGCCGAACAGGTAGAAGACCCACGAGAAGTTTTCGATGAGCGCGGCGCCCGCCAGAATGAAGATGAGGCGCAGAACCAGGGCGATGATGATGCCGGCGAGCAGCACCTCCTGCTGGTTTTTCCTGGGTACGCGGAAGGTGGACAGGATGATGACGAACACGAAAAGGTTGTCGATACTCAGCGCTTTTTCAGTGATGTAACCGCCGAGGTATTCCTGGCCGTATTGGGGTCCCCAGACCGCCCAGACGATGGCGCCGAAAATAAGGGCGATCGCGATGTAGGCGACGGACCACCAGGTCGCTTCCTTAAGCGTGGGTTCGTGGGGTGTGCGGACATGGCCGACGGTGTCGACAACGATCATGGTCAGGATGATGCCAGCCAGGACGATCCAGGCAAGGGCGTGCACGTGCATACGTGGGGCCTCCGGTACGAGTCGGGTACCGGAGGTCTCCTCCCGCCAGGAAATCCTGGCCGGTGACGCCGGAGGCCGCGCCGCGTGGGCGGGCCGTCGTGATGACGACGCCACTGTTGGTGGGAGTACTCCCCTCCGCTAACGCTTCCATCCTAGTCGGTGCACCTCGTGTCACGTCCCCACGTGCGACGTGGCGTCGGTCGCGATTCCCACCGGGCGCTTATGACGAGGCCGTGGTTGCCCCGCGCCGACAGGCAACCGGGGCGGGTTCGGCGTCAGTGGGCGCGCTTCATGGCGCGCAGTTCCTTCTTCAGGTCTTCGATCTCGTCGCGCAGACGCGCCGCGACCTCGAATTGGAGGTGCTGAGCGGCGGTCATCATCTGGGCGGACAGCTCCTCGATAAGTTCGGCGAGCTCGGCCTCGGCGCGCTGACCCGATGTCACGGCACGGCCGCCACCAGTCGCGTCACTACGCTCCC
The DNA here is from genome assembly GCF_005696695.1 of Schaalia odontolytica. Classification (NCBI taxonomy): domain Bacteria; kingdom Bacillati; phylum Actinomycetota; class Actinomycetes; order Actinomycetales; family Actinomycetaceae; genus Schaalia; species Schaalia odontolytica. Next base: position 1,265,011 of record NZ_CP040006.1, read on the forward strand.
TCTTGCTCTTCTCCTTGCGGTACCCGCCCTCAAGGAGGGTCTGCGTATCGACCTGCTCGCGGGCGAGCATGTCGGTCACGTCGGAGATCTTCTTGCGTAGTGGCTGCGGGTCGATACCGTGTTCCTTGTTGTAGGCGATCTGGATCTCGCGACGACGCATCGTCTCCGAGATGGCCTCGTTCATGGAATCCGTCATGTTGTCCGCGTACATGTGGACCTCACCGGACACGTTTCGGGCGGCGCGGCCGATCGTCTGGATGAGCGAGCGGGTGGAGCGCAGGAAGCCTTCCTTGTCCGCGTCAAGAATCGACACGAGGGAGACCTCGGGTAGGTCGAGGCCCTCACGCAGCAGGTTGATGCCGACCAGCACGTCGAAGGTGCCCAGGCGCAGCTCGCGCAGCAGCTCGACGCGGCGCAGGGTGTCGACGTCGGAATGCAGGTACTCGACCTTGACGCCGCGCTCGGCGAGGTAGGTCGTGAGCTCCTCGGCCATTTTCTTCGTCAGGGTGGTGACCAGGACGCGCTCGTCGCGTTCGACCCGCACGCGCACCTGTTCCAGCAGGTCGTCAATCTGGCCCTCGGTGGGCTTGACGACGACGAGCGGGTCAACGAGGCCCGTCGGGCGAATGATCTGCTCGACAACACCATCGGAGCGCTCGAGCTCGTAGGGGCCGGGGGTCGCCGACAGGTAGACGGTCTGTCCGATGCGCTCGGTGAACTCATCCCACTTAAGAGGACGGTTGTCCATCGCGGAGGGCAGGCGGAACCCGTAGTCGACGAGGGTGCGCTTACGCGACATGTCTCCCTCGAACATCGCGCCGATCTGCGGGACGGTCACGTGCGACTCGTCGATGATGAGCAGGAAGTCGTCGGGGAAGTAGTCCAGCAGCGTGTGCGGAGGCGTGCCGGGTCCGCGCCCGTCGATGTGGCGAGAGTAGTTTTCGACGCCCGAGCATGAGCCAATTTCTTTGAGCATCTCCAGGTCGAAGGTGGTGCGCATGCGCAGGCGCTGCTCCTCGAGCAGCTTGTTCTGGCCGCGGAACCACGCGAGGCGATCATCGAGCTCGTCCTCGATGGAGGCGATCGCCTTCTTCATACGCTCCTCGCCGGCCACATAGTGCGAGGCCGGGAACAGGTAGGTGTGGTCGACCTGGTCGATCACGTCGCCCGTGAGGGGGTGTAGCACCGCGAGGGAATCAATCTCGTCGCCGAACATCTCGATGCGGATCGCGAGTTCCTCGTACACGGGGATGATCTCGATCGTATCGCCGCGCACGCGGAAGGTACCGCGCGTAAACGCCATATCGTTGCGGACGTACTGCATCGCCACGAAGCGGCGTAGCAGCGCATCGCGGTCGATGATCATGCCGCGTTCGAGCTCGATCATGCGGGCCACGTATTCCTCGGGAGTACCGAGGCCGTAGATGCAGGACACCGATGAGACAACGACCGTGTCACGCCTCGTGAGCAGCGAGTTCGTGGCACTGTGGCGCAGCCGCTCAACCTCGTCGTTGATCGAGGAGTCCTTCTCGATGAAGGTGTCCGTCTGGGGCACGTATGCCTCGGGCTGGTAGTAGTCGTAGTAGGAGACGAAGTACTCGACGGCGTTGTTCGGAAGCAGCTCGCGGAACTCGGCCGCGAGCTGGGCGGCAAGCGTCTTGTTCGGCTCAAGGACAAGAGCGGGACGCTGCAGCTCCTCGATCAGCCATGCGGTGGTCGCGCTCTTACCCGTGCCCGTCGCGCCCATGAGGACGACGTCCTGTTCGCCGTCTCGAATGCGCGCAGCCAGCTCCCGGATCGCCTTGGGTTGGTCGCCCGACGGCGTATAGGGAGAGATGGCCTCGAAAGGCTTGTTGTGGCGGGTCACGACGTTATTGCTCACGCTCCTACGCTACCGCCCAGGCACTGGAGCTGCGCGCACAAAGCGCACGGGTTCGCGACGAGCGTGGAGTGCCCCGGCCTCGTCAATCAGTGACGGGAGCGTCCGGGGTCAGCCAACGCTCATAAACGAGGCGCGCGACTGCCTCGAGGTCGTCGGAGCTACCCTCATTGTCGATCCAGATCGTGGCGATGGCCCGACGCTCCTCCGACGAGGCCTGGGCGCGGATACGTGCACGCGCGTCCTCGGGCGCAACTCCCCTGCCCGCCAGACGCTTAACACGTTCCTCGATGGGTGCGTCCACGATGACGACCGCGTCGAAGCGATCCGCGTGGTCCCCTTCGATAAGAAGCGGAATGTCGTAGACCGCGAGGCTTCCTTCCGGGGCTCCACGCAGGATCGACCACGCGCGCGCCTCAATGAGGGGGTGGGTGATGGCATTGAGCCGAGCGACGCGCTCAGAGGCTCCTTCGCCTCCGAAGACCCGGGAGGCCAGGAGCGCCCGGTCCAGACTCCCGTCTTCCTTCAACAGGTCGCCTCCGAAGGCGCGCGCGACCTCGCTCAGCGCTGGCTCGCCCGGTTCGAGGATTTGCCGTGCGATAGCATCGGCGTCCGCAGTCACCGCACCCCGAGATGCGAAGACACGCGTCACGGCGGTCTTACCTGAACCGATGCCTCCGCTGACCGCAATAATTCGGCGCGGTCCCTGCGTGTGAGGCGCACCGATCGGACGAATGAGGGTCGCCGTGCAAGCCCCACAACTCAGAGTCGTATTCACACCCACAGGGTAGCTCGCCAATTGTTGCTTTTTGTGGTCGTCATGCAAGAATTGGGGCTGTTATAGAACCCACACCATCAAGTGAGTAGCAGTGACGCAGACAGTCAATGACGATTCCGCGGGACGCTCAAGCAGCACCGCCGTCCTCATCGCGACCTCTCTGACGCTTTTCTCAATGTTTTTCGGCGCAGGTAACCTCATTTTCCCGCCGATCATGGGCGCGTCCGCAGGAACAAACTTAGCTCCCGCGATGATCGGCTTCCTGATCGGCGGCGTCGCGCTGCCGGTCATCTCCATCATCACGATCGCACTGTCGGGCACCGACATGCGCGACCTCGTGAGCCGCGCCGGCACATCTTTCGGGATCGTCTTTTCCGTCATGGTGTACCTGTCGATCGGTGCCTTCTACGCGCTCCCGCGTACGGGTGCGGTATCGTTCTCGACCGCCGTCGCACCTCTCATCGGCACGAAGTCACTGACCGCGTCGATCATCTTCAGCTTCATTTTCTTCGGCATCGCGTTCTATCTGTGCTGGAATCCCGGCACAATCATCGACAACCTCGGCAAGATCCTCACCCCAATCCTGCTCGGGCTTCTCGTCCTCCTCGTCTTCCTGTGCCTGGCGTCGCTGCCTGCTTCGCATGACGCTCCGACCGGAGAGTACGCTGCCAATCCCCTGGCGGCGGGCCTACTCGAGGGCTACATGACGATGGACTCGATCGCCGCTCTGGCTTTCGGCATCATCGTCGTCACATCGCTCGGACACACCGGGGGCGGTATCGGGGCAAAGGTCGTGCGCCGGACCTCGACGGCGGCCATTATCGCGGGTTCGCTGCTCGCCGTCGTCTACGTGGGCCTGGGACTCATCGGTCACGTGATCCCGAATGCTCAGAGCTACAGTGACGGCGCGACGCTTCTCGCGGATGCCGCCCAGATGACGATGGGATGGCCCGGGCAGATCGTCTTTGGCCTCATCGTGCTGACGGCCTGCATGACGACGGCGGTCGGCCTGATCGCAGCGACCTCCGAATTTTTCCACCGCCTGCTCCCGGCCATCTCCTACCGCGCGTGGATGATTGTCTTCACGATTATCTCGTTCGTGCTGGCTTCGGCGGGACTGAGCTCGGTGCTCGCCATCGCGGTACCGATCATCACGTTCCTCTACCCCATCGCGATCACCATCGTCTTCCTGACGATCGCAACCCACCCGCTGCGTCTGGCCACCCCGGCGCTGTGGACGTTCCGACTGGGCACCTGGATGGCGGCGGCGTGGTCGGCGGCGACGACGCTGGCTCATGTCAGCGTTTACCCCGAGCACATCAATGCGGTGCTCATGTGGAGCCCGCTCCAGGCGAACCAGCTTGGCTGGATCCTCCCCACGGTCATCGCGGCGGCGATCGGCGCGTGCATCGATGTGGCAGTGATGAAGCGTTCGGCTACCTAAGCGCAACGAGTGTACGGCCCACGGGCCGCTAGAGCCTGGCTGAGGCGCACGTGGGCGGCGGCGGGGCCTGGCCCCACAGGTGTGGAGGGCGCCGGAGGGACCGGAGGGCACGGGCGGGCTTCGAGGCGCGGCTCCGAACGAAGTGAGGACGCCTAGCCTCGCGGGCGGCCGGGGCCTCCGGCGCCCGGAACACCCGTGGGGCCACAAGCAGCCCCGCACCCAGCGGGAGAGCCTCGCGGCAGCCGGAGATCTGGCGGCGCAACAACCACACAAAAAAGTGGTGGCCCCCAGGAAAACCTGGGGACCACCACTCATGCGTTCACTTGCGTGAACTGACGAGTCGAAGCTCAGTCGAAAGACTGGTTCAGTTGTTCGTCAGCTTCTCACGCAGCGCGGCCAGGGCCTCGTCGGAAGCAAGGGTGCCCTCGTTGTCGACCGGGGTCGAGTAGGAGGCCTGCTCCTCGATGGAGGGAGCCGCTTCGGCGTCCTCTTCGAGGGCCTTGCGGACCTGAGCCTTGTGGGCCTCCCAGCGGGCCTGAGCCTCGGCGTACTGGGCTTCCCAAGCCTCGCGCTGAGCGTCGAAGCCTTCCATCCACTCCTGGGTCTCCGGATCGAAGCCCTCGGGGTACTTGTAGTTGCCGTTCTCGTCGTACTCGGCAGCCATGCCGTAGAGCGAAGGATCGAACTCTTCGGAGGTCGGATCCACGCCCTCGTTGGCCTGCTTGAGGGACAGGGAGATGCGGCGACGCTCGAGGTCGATGTCGATGACCTTGACGAAGACCTCTTCGCCAACCTTGACGACCTGGTCCGGCAGCTCGACGTGACGCTGAGCCAGCTCGGAAATGTGGACGAGGCCCTCGATGCCGTCCTCGACGCGGACGAACGCGCCGAAGGGGACCAGCTTGGTGACCTTGCCGGGCACAACCTGGCCGATGGCGTGGGTGCGGGCGAATGCCTGCCACGGATCTTCCTGGGTGGCCTTGAGCGACAGGGAGACGCGCTCGCGATCCATGTCGACGTCGAGAACCTCGACGGTGACTTCCTGGCCAACCTCGACGACCTCGGACGGGTGGTCGATGTGCTTCCAGGACAGCTCGGAGACGTGAACCAGGCCGTCGACACCACCGAGATCGACGAACGCGCCGAAGTTGACGATGGAGGAAACGACGCCGGAGCGCACCTGGCCCTTCTGCAGGGTGTGCAGGAAGTTCGTGCGGACCTCGGACTGGGTCTGCTCGAGCCATGCGCGGCGGGACAGGACCACGTTGTTGCGGTTCTTGTCGAGCTCGATGATCTTCGCTTCGATCTCGCGACCGATGTAGGGGGCGAGGTCGCGGACGCGACGCATCTCAACGAGGGAGGCGGGCAGGAAGCCACGCAGGCCGATGTCGAGGATCAGGCCGCCCTTGACGACCTCGATGACGGTACCGGTAACGACGCCGTCCTCTTCCTTGACCTTCTCGATCTGGCCCCACGCGCGCTCGTACTGCGCACGCTTCTTCGACAGGAGGAGGCGGCCTTCCTTGTCTTCCTTCTGGAGGACGAGCGCCTCGATCTGGTCGCCCACGGCGACAACGTCGTCGGGGTTGACGTCGTGCTTGATGGACAGCTCGCGAGAGAGGATGACACCCTCGGTCTTGTAGCCGATGTCAAGGAGGACCTCGTCGTGGTCGACCTTGACGACAGTGCCCTCGACGATGTCGCCATCGTTGAAGTACTTGATGGTCTCGTCGATGGCTGCGATCAGGTCTGCTTCCGAACCAATGTCGTTGATAGCGACCTGCGGCGTGTTGGTGGTCATGTAGTAGTTTCTCCGAAACGGACTGGATAGTAGATGGACAGTTCCGGCGCCCCGAGACGAATGCGGATGCACTCATCCCCAGACACCGTGAACCAGTTTAGCAGCCTTTAACGGGCAAATGTGACGAATTTGGCGACACTTTCCGTGGCGTGCGTCGCGTCGTCCCGCCGGTCAGTGAGCGGCGAGCTGCCAGGACGCGCCAATGCCGACAGCAACATCGAGTGGAACGGAGAGTTCCACGGGCGTCGCCATCTTGTCGCGGACGATCGCTTCAACGGCGGCCGCCTCGCCCGGCGCGACCTCGAGGAGCAGTTCGTCGTGGATCTGCACGAGGAGGCGCGACTTCAGGCCGGCTTCGGACAGGGCGTCGACGACGTTCATCATGGCGATCTTGACGATGTCCGCAGCGCTGCCCTGGATGGGCGCGTTGAGAGCGGCGCGCTCGGCCATCTCGCGCCGCTGACGGTTCGAGGAACGCAGGTCGGGCAGGTAGCGGCGGCGCCCGAACATGGTCTGGGTGTAGCCGTCGGCGCGCGCCTGGGCGACAAGCCCCTCGAGGTAGTCGCGCACCTTCCCGAAGCGTTCGAAGTAGCGATCGCGCAGGGCGGCGGCCTCGGGCACGGGAATACCAAGTTGAGCGGCGAGGCCGTAGGAGGACAGGCCGTACGCGAGGCCGTAGGAGGTCGCCTTGATGCGTGACCGTTCCTCGGCGCTCACCTCGGCAACCGGGGTTCCGAAGACCATGGACGCCATCGTGCGGTGCAGGTCCTCGCCGGAATTGAAGGCTTCAATGAGCGCCTCGTCCCCCGACAGGTGCGCCATGAGGCGCATTTCGATCTGCGAGTAGTCGGCGCTCATGAGCGACTCGAATCCCTCACCAGCGACGAAGGCGCCGCGGATACGCATACCGTCGGCGCTGCGCGCGGGAATGTTCTGCAGGTTCGGATCGGAAGACGCGAGGCGCCCCGTGGCCGCGGCGACCTGGGAGAAGGTCGTGTGGATGCGTCCATCGGAGGCGACGGTCGCGGACAGGGAGTCGACCATCTGCTTGAGCTTGATGCGGTCGCGGTGGGTGAGCAGGAATCCGAGGAAGTCGTGCCCCGCTCCCCCCTCGTCCGCGGTCTTCGCGTGCAGGTCTGCCAGGGCCTCGGCGTTTGTGGTGTACCCGGTCTTCGTCTTCTTCGTCTTGGGCAGGCCGAAATGGTCGAAGAGGAGCTCCTGGAGCTGCTTGGGGCTGGAGAGGTTGACCTCGCGGCCGGCGGCAGCCCACGCGCCCTCGCGCGCGGCGTCGACGGCCTTGCCGAGCTCGTCGGATAGACCGTCCAGCACGGACGTGTCCGCAGCGATGCCGATGTCTTCCATCTGACCGAGCAGGACCGACAGCGGCATCTCCATGTCGGTGAGCAGCGCACCCTCGGAGCTTTCCTCCAGGCGCGAGCGCAGAGTCGAGGCGAGCGGGTGAAGGTGGGCGGCCAACTTCCCGGCGCGTACCTGGGCGGCGCTCGGGCCAGCTCCCATGTCGCCGAGATCGAAGAGAGCCTCAGAGTCACCCTCCTCTTCCTCGATCACGACGCCAAGCACACGCGAGAGCACATCCTCCAGCTTGTGGGAGCGCTGATCGGGATGCGCGAGGTACGCCGCCAGCATCGTGTCGCACTCGACGGCGCCGAGAGTCCAGCCGCGCGACGCAAGGGCATGGCGCGTCCCCTTCGCGTCGTGCACGATGAGGGACGAGGCCGTGGCGAGTACCTCGGCTAGTGCTTCCTCCTGCTTGGGGCTCAGTTCGACGGGATCAATCACGAGCGCCTCGTTCTCGGAGGCGAGGACAAGGCGGGTGACGTCGCCGCGAGTCGGTCGCATATCTCCCTCAACGAGCACGGCGAGCGTCGAATGAGCGCGAGCCCACTGAGCAATGCCGCAGGAAGCATCCGCGAGCGACACCGAGATCTCCACCTCGGCCACACCCTCGGGCGTCTCGTCGACGTGCCCCTCCCCCATGCCGATACCTGCGACCTCGCGCACCTTCTGGCGCAGGCGGCCGAACTCGAGAGAATCAAAGAGACGATCGATGGCGGCGACATCCGTGGGGCGGCGGGCCAGATCACTGGGCGACACCTCAAGGTCCATGTCAGTGAGCAAGCGATTGAGGCGACGGTTGCGCACGACGTCATCCATGTGTTCGCGCAGGGCCGCTCCGCGCTTACCGCCGATTTCGTCAGCACGCGCCAAAAGGTTGTCCAGGCCGTCGTACTTATTGATCCACTGTGCGGCGGTCTTGGGACCGACTCCCGGAACGCCGGGCAGGTTATCCGAGGTCTCACCCACGATTGCGGCAATCTCGGGATAGCGGTGCGGCGGCACTCCGTACTTCTCCTCCACCGCCTGCGGAGTCATGCGGCGCAGATCGCCGGGACCCGTCCCCGGATACAGCACCGTGACGTTGTCAGTCACCGTCTGGAAGGAGTCGCGGTCGCCTGATACGACGAGCACGTTCGCACCGTCGTTGCCGGCGCGGTAGGCGAGCGTCGCGAGAATGTCGTCCGCTTCGAAGCCCTCGCGTGAGAGCGACACGATCCCCATCGCATCGAGCACCTCGCGAATCAGCTCTACCTGGCCCTTGAACTCCTCGGGCGTGGCATCACGTGTCCCCTTGTACTCCGGATACTCCTCGGTACGGAATGAGTGCCTTGACACATCGAAAGCAACAGCGACATGCGTCGGCCGTTCGGTCTCAAGCAGCCTCGTCAGCATTGAGACAAAGCCGTAAACGGCGTTCGTGTGCTGGCCCGTGGCCGTCACGAAGTTATCCGGCGGAAGGGCATAAAACGCACGAAAAGCCATCGAATGGCCGTCAATAATCAGCACAGTGTCACTCACACATGCCACCCTAGATGCCATGACACACGATCACCAGACGAAACACACGCATTCTTCCTCACCCGATCCGCTCGCACGCGGCGGCTGGGTCGGCGCCCACTGGCCCGGCACCCTGATGGAAGCCACCGGCATGGAAGTGCTGGAGCACAGCGCGTCACGCACCGTGATCTCCATGCCCATCGATGGAAACCGCCAGAGCGCCGGAATCCTCCACGGTGGCGCATCCGCTGCCCTCGCGGAGACCGCGGCGTCGTTTGCCGCACAGATTCATGCGCGTGAAGCTAACCCGGGCAAGCAGGCCTACGCCGTCGGGACTGAACTCAACGCCTCCCATATCAGTGCAGGACGCGAGGGCATTATCACTGCAACCGCGACCGCCGTTCACCTCGGCCGCAGCTCGACCGTCCACACCGTGGAGATTCGCGACGAGGCCGATCGACTAATCTCCATCGCGCGCGTGGCGAACCGCATCCTGGTGCGTTCGAGCCACGACTGAGTTGCCAGGGCACAGCAATGGGGAGGGTCACTTGACCCTCCCCATTCGCTCGTCTATGACTCAGTCGTCGACCTGGTTGATCACCGCGTCGGCAACCTCACGCATGGACAGACGACGATCCATCGATGTCTTCTGAATCCAGCGGAAGGCCTCGGGCTCGCTCATACCCATGTTCTTCATGAGCAGACCCTTCGCGCGGTCCACGCGCTTGCGGGTCTCGAAGCGATCCGACAGATCGGCGATCTGATCCTCGAGAGACTCGATCTCTGCGTGACGCGACAGAGCGATCTCGACGGCAGGGATCAGGTCAGCGGGACTAAAGGGCTTCACGACGTATGCCATCGCACCGGCGTCGCGTGCACGCTCAACGAGCTCCGTCTGCGAGAAAGCCGTCAGCATGACGACAGCGCAGGACAGCTCCTGCAGGATCTTCTCCGCAGCGGTGATGCCGTCCATCTTCGGCATCTTGACATCCATCACGCACAGATCGGGTTCGAGCTCGAGTGCCAGCTCGACAGCTTCCTCACCGTCGGCAGCCTCGCCAACGACCTCGAACCCCGCCTGGGTGAGCGTCTCAACGATATCGAGACGAATCAACCCCTCGTCTTCTGCGACGAGGACGCGACGCGGTTCAGCCTGCTCTTCACTCATTGTCATATTCCTCAGTTTGATCGGTTTGCTCAGCTGCTCTATTGTGGGACACGCACACGCGAAGCCCCGATAGCCCAACTGGCAGAGGCGGTCGGCTCAAACCCGGCTTGTTGTGGGTTCGAATCCCACTCGGGGTACCGCCAGTGGAGTACGTGCTCCTAATGGTACCGGCAATTCAGCACGTGTGCGACGTGCGTAGCACAAATTGATATAGCAAAATCGCAGACGAACAAGGGGCCGACAAGCAAAGCTTGTCGGCCCCTTTGTCACGGCTCAGGCCACGACGCTCAGTTCGAGACCGAGGTACTCGGCAGCCGCGCCCCGGCGGGCCGGCTCGTCAAGGTCGGCAATCGCCTGCTTGACCCTCGAGTCGTGGAAGTCAGCGAACCACGGCTCAACGGCACGTGAGAGCTGGCCGACCTCCAGGTTGTTGGCCACGCGGCCAAACAGAGTGTCGTGGACCGACACGGTCCGGATCTTCGTATTCATTTCTCTTTCTCCTCTTCAATTCGGGCGCGCCAGAAAACATGCTTTGTTCGCACAGGCATTCCTGATCACGCCGGGCAGCGATCTGCTGCACTGCCGCGCCGTCGTTGGTGCGGCGTCCACGTGTCTCAACGTGTATCCGAGTACTTTATTCCACGGATTTCATTTTGTCCACGTGAACAAACACAAAAAGAGCGGGGGCACCGGCTTGCCGCCGGCACCCCCGCTACTCACGCATCTCACGCGTGGCGGGTTCCGCCAATCGCGTAGTCGGCCTCATCTCCGACCTCATGGATACGCAGCATGTTCGAGGAGCCGGCGATGCCCGGGGGCATACCAGCAACGATGACCAGCTGATCACCGATGTCCGCCAGGTGCGCAGACTGAACCACCTGATCGAGCTGCCACACCATGTCATCGGTGTGCTGCACCTCGGGCACGCGGTAGGCCTGGATACCCCACGACAAGGCAAGGCGGCGACGCGTGGACTCGAGCGGCGTAAAGGCAAGCATCGGAATCGGACGACGCATGCGCGACAGCAGACGCGCGGAGGTGCCGGACTGACTGAAGGTCACCAGGTAGCGAGCATCCATGTGCTCGGCGATACGCGCCGCGGCCTCGCAGATGACGCCCGCGCGGTCGGCGTAGAAGCCGGGGATCGAGGCGATGCGCTCGCCGCCGTTCTCTTCCGTCGACTCGATGATCGCGGCCATCGTTCGCACCGTCTCGATGGGGAACGCGCCGACCGAGGTCTCGCCGGAGAGCATGACCGCATCGGCGCCGTCGAGGATCGCGTTGGCGCAGTCGGAGGCCTCGGCGCGCGTCGGGCGCGGGTTCTTGATCATGGAATCCATGACCTGGGTCGCGACGATGACGGGCTTGGCGGCAATACGAGCGAGTTCGATCGCGCGCTTCTGCACCAGCGGGACGGCCTCGAGGGGCATCTCGACACCGAGGTCACCGCGGGCGACCATGATGCCGTCGAAGGCCTCGATGATGTCTTCCAGCGCCTCAACAGCCTGCGGCTTCTCGATCTTGGCGATGACCGGGATGCGCTTGCCCATCTCGTCCATGATCTCGTGGACGTCCTTGATGTCCTCGGCAGAGCGCACGAAGGACAGCGCGATGAAGTCGGCATCCTGCTCGATACCCCAGCGCAGATCCTCCTTGTCCTTCTCGGACAGGGCGGGGACGGAGACGGCGACGCCAGGCAGGTTAAGGCCCTTGTGGTCCGACACCATGCCGGGAACCTCGACGCGGGTAACGACGTCAGTATCGGTGACCTCGACGACGCGGACCGCGACGTTACCGTCGTCGATCAGCAGGCGGTCGCCGGGAGCGCAGTCACCGGGTAGGCCCTTGAAAGTCGTACCGACGAGTTCCTTGGTGCCGGGAACGTCGCGGGTCGTGATGGTGAAGGTGTCACCGATCTTCAGCTCCTGGGGGCCGTCCTGGAACGTCTCCAGGCGGATCTTGGGGCCCTGGAGGTCGACGAGAACCGCGATCGCGCGGCCGGACGTCGCAGACGCCTTCCTCACGCGCGAAATGACGGCCTCGTGTTCCTCAGCCTTTCCATGCGACCGGTTGATACGCGCGACATCCATGCCGGCGTCCACCAGTGCCTGGAGCTGCTCAGGAGATTCAGTGGCAGGTCCAATAGTGCAGACAATCTTAGCTCGACGCATAAGTAAAAGTTTACCTTCCAACCCCTGTTCAGACGAGGAAGATCAGCAGCGGGGCGACGTGATCATTCCCATGAATCCACCTGTGGTGGGACCTCTGGCACACGGATTGCGCGCACGGAGCGAGTCTAAAACTGCTCGAGAGTGCTCTCTTCAGCAGATTCATCCTCACTCACGCTGGTCCCCACGACATCGTCAGCATCAGATTCACCGGCGTCAGTCTGCAGGTCTTGGGCGTCTTCGTCCGCGTTTTCCGCAGTCGTCTCAGCGACAACGCGCGTCGGACGCCCAAGCCGGCCGGCGAGGACGAACACCAGTACTCCGAGTGCGAACACGAGGAGGGACGTCCATACATTGAGGCGCAGGCCCAAGACTCTGTGCGCATCGTCGATGCGCAGCATCTCGATCCAGCATCGGCCGGACGTGTAAGCCATCAGATACAAGCCGAACACCTGTCCCCCGGCGAAGCGGTGACGCCGGTCGAGCCACACGATGAGCGCGGCGGCGGCGAGGTTCCACAGGCACTCGTAGAGGAACGTCGGATGGAACAGCGTCCCCGCGGGGTAGCCGGCGGGCATGTGGGCGGCATCGATCTGGAGGCCCCAAGGCATGGTCGTCGGAGCACCGAAGAGCTCCTGGTTGAACCAGTTTCCCCAACGGCCGATCGCTTGGGCGATCAGCAGGGCCGGGGCCAGGGAGTCGGCGATGGGTCCGAGTCGAACACCCGCACGTTTGACCGCGATATACACGCCGAGCGCGCCGAAGGCGACGCCGCCCCAAATGCCGAGGCCTCCACGCCAAATCTGGAAAGCGAGCATCGGGTCACCGCCCGGACCGAAGTAAGCATCCGGGGACGTGATGACGTGGTAGATGCGCGCGCCGACGACGCCGAGCGGGATCGCCCAGAGCGCGGCGTCGTACAGCGTGTCCGGGTTTCCGCCGCGGTCGCGGTAACGGCGTGCCGTCCACCAGACACCGATGATCATGCCTGCGGCGATGATGATGCCGTAGGCCCGCAGCGGAATCGGCCCTAGGTACCAGACGCCCTGCGAAGGCGACGGAATACCGGCCGCGATGAGGGCGCTCACGCGTGTGCCCCACTCACGCCGGACTTCAGCTCGGTGGCGAGCTCACCCAGGGCCTTCAGGCCACGGTCGATGTTCTCGTCGAACAGAGTCTTGACGAGCGCGGATCCGACGATGACACCGTCCGCGTAGGCGCCGATCTCGCGGGCTTGAGCGCCGTTGGAGACGCCGAGGCCCACGCACACACGCTCGGCTCCGGCGGCGCGGGTGCGCTCCACGACGTCAGCGACGTGAGCGCCGACCGCTGCACGCGCACCCGTCACGCCCATCGACGAGGCCGCGTAGACCCAGCCGCGCGAGTGCTCGGCGATGAGCTTGAGGCGATGCTCAGGGGATGAAGGAGCGCTCAGATAAATACGTTCGAGGTCGTACTTGTCCGACGCCGCCTCCCACTGCGCGCCCTCCTCAGGCGGCAGGTCCGGCGTGATGAGGCCGGAGCCGCCGACGGCGGCGAAGTCCTTAGCGAAGCGCTCAACGCCCCACCACTCGACGGGGTTCCAGTAGGTCATCGAGCAGGTCGAAATACCGTACGAGGTCAGCTCGTCCACCGCGTGGAAGAGATCCTCAAGGTGCGTGCCTCGTTCGAGGGCGGCGACGGTCGCACGCTGGATGGTCGGGCCGTCCATGCCCGGATCCGAGTACGGGAAGCCGAGCTCGATGACGTCGACGCCGCAGTCCGCCAGGACCTTACCCGCGCGGATCGAATCCTCGACCGACGGGAATCCAACGGGCAGGTATGCGATGAGCGCAGCGTCGCCGCGCTGGAGGGCGGCGTCAATCGCGACAGCTGAATGGGGTGCACGCGTCATGTCACTTCTCCTCGTTCTCGTCCAGGACGGCAACGCCCGACGGGCCGGCGCTGGGGTCGATGACCTGCAGCTTCGCGTGTCCGTAGCCGAACCACCGCGATGCCGTGTCCACGTCCTTGTCGCCGCGACCCGACACAGTCACGATCACGATGGGCTCCTCACCCGGCGCAAACGGGCCCTCGGCCTCGGACTTCGCGCGGGCCCAGGCGCGCACGCCGGCGAGGGCGTGCGAGGACTCGATCGCGGGGATAATGCCCTCCGTGCGCGACAGGTGCAGGAAAGCGTCCATGGCCTCAGCGTCCGAAATGGGCATGTACGAGGCACGACCGGTGCGCGCCAACCACGCGTGCTGCGGGCCGACACCCGGGTAGTCCAGACCGGCGGAAATCGAGTGGGAGGCCTTCGTCTGACCGTCGCGTTCCTGCAGCACGAACGTGCGTGCACCGTGCAGCACGCCCACCTCGTCAGCAGTGATCGACGCGGCGTGTCGCCCGGTCTCAAAGCCGTCGCCGGCCGCCTCGCAACCGAGCAGCTCGACGCTGGGATCATCGATGAAAGCGGTGAACGAGCCGATGGCGTTGGAGCCGCCGCCCACGCAGGCCACGACGACGTCGGGCAGGCGTCCCTCGGAGGCGAGCAGCTGGGCGCGCGCCTCGTCGCCGATGACACGCTGAAGGTCACGCACCAGCTCCGGGAAGGGGTGCGGGCCGGCGGCCGTACCGAAGATGTAGTTGGTCGTCTCCACGTTGGTCACCCAGTCGCGGAAGGCCTCGTTGATCGCGTCCTTGAGGGTCGCCGATCCGGCCGTCACGGCGATAACCTCGGCGCCGAGCATCTGCATGCGCGCGACGTTCAGCGCCTGGCGCTCGGTGTCCTCACGTCCCATGTAGATCGTGCAGTCGAGGCCGAGGAGAGCAGCTGCGGTCGCGGTGGCCACGCCGTGCTGACCGGCGCCGGTCTCGGCGATGACACGCGTCTTGCCCAGCTCCTTGGTGAGCAGGGCCTGGCCAAGCACGTTGTTGATCTTGTGCGAACCCGTATGGTTCAGGTCCTCGCGCTTCAGGAACACACGCACACCGCCCAGGTCGGCTGCGAAACGCGGTGCCTCGGTCAGCAGCGAGGGACGGCCCGCGTAGTTCAGGAACAGGTCGCGCAGACGGCGCTGGAACGACTTGTCGCGCCACAGGCGCTTCCACGCGGCTTCAACCTCTTCGAGGGGACCCATGAGGGACTCGGCGACGAAGCGTCCACCGAAATCACCGAAGTACGGTCCTTGCGCAAAGTTCTCAGCAACCATCACTGTCCTTCCTGACGCGCCGCGGCGACGCGAGCCTTACGATCCGTTCGCAGAGCGGGATGCTGCCCGGCACTCACCATGTCCTGGATGCTCGCGCGGGGGTCGCCCGAGGTCACGAGCGCTTCGCCGACGAGCACAGCGTCCGCGCCCCACTTGGCGTATTCAAAAACATCATGCGCATTTGCGACGCCGGACTCGGCGACGGCGACAACATCCTGGGGAATCACGTCGATGACCTGCTCGACGGTCGAGCGGTCCACTTCCAACGTCTTCAGATTGCGAGCGTTGACGCCAATGATCGAAGCGCCGGCCTCCATTGCGCGCAGGGCTTCGAGTCGCGAGTGAGTCTCCACCAGTGCCTCCATGCCGAGCGAACGAGTGCGTTCCAGCAGGGACACCAGCACATTCTGCTCGAGCGCGGCGACGATCAACAGCACGAGGTCAGCGCCGTGAGCACGCGCCTCGTGGATCTGATACGGCGTAACGATAAAGTCCTTGCGCAGAATCGGAATGTCGACGGCCGCGCGCACGGCGTCAAGATCCGCGAGCGAGCCGTTGAAGCGACGTTGCTCGGTGAGCACCGAGATGACCGACGCTCCCCCGGCCTCGTACGTCGACGCGAGAGCGGCAGGATCCGGGATCGCTGCGAGCGCCCCCTTGGACGGCGAAGATCGCTTGACCTCGGAGATGATCTTGACGGCACCGTCGCGGTTACGCAGAGCTCCGAGAGCATCCTTCGCCTCCGGGACCTGGGTCTCCATCTCCTTGATTCGAGCCAGAGGGACGCGGTCTTCACGCTCTTTCAGGTCCTCGCGGACCCCAGCGATAATGTCATCGAGAACGCTCACGACGCTCACCTTTCAGGCAGAAATGATCAATCCTCACCTAGGCTAGCGAAAAATGGCCGCCAACGAGTCAGCCATCCCGCACTACGGGTCAGGACAGAGGAACGAGAGTCGACGCCCGCACGACGGACTCAACCGCCGCGGCGGCCTTATTACGCGACTCCTCGTACTCCAGGGCAGGAACCGAGTCAGCAACGAGACCCGCACCCGCCTGCACCGAGGCCACACCGTCCTTCAAGGAAGCAGTGCGAATAGCGATCGCTAGATCCGCGTCCCCCGACAGGTCGAAGTAGCCGACGACGCCGCCGTAGACGCCGCGGGCCGCGGGTTCGAAATCATCGATCAGCTGGATCGCACGAGGCTTGGGCGCCCCCGACAGGGTTCCTGCGGGGAACGTCGCGACCAGCGCATCGAGCGCGTCGGCATCCTCGCGCAGCACACCCGTCACCGTGGAGGAAATATGCTGAATGTGCGAGAAACGCTTGAGCTCCATGAGCGTGGAGACCTCGACCGACGCAGGATCACAGACCTTCGACAGATCGTTACGAGCCAGGTCCACAAGCATCACGTGCTCCGACAGCTCCTTCGGGTCCTCGAGAAGCTCGGCCGCCAGGCGATGGTCCTCGGCCGAATCTGCTCCGCGTGGGCGCGAGCCGGCGATCGGGTACGTCCAGACGCGGCGCCGCTCGGTCTTCACGAGGGTCTCGGGGGACGAGCCGACGACCTCGAAATGACCGCCCCGCTCGTCGGGCAGATCCAGGAAGTACATGTAGGGCGAGGGGTTGACCGTGCGCAGCACTCGGTAGACGTCGATGCCGCTGGCCGGTGTCGACACGTCGAGGCGCTGGGAAACGACGATCTGGAAGGCGTCGCCGTCTTCAATCGCCCGCTTGGCCGCGTTGACGGAAGACTCAAAATCTGCACGCGCCGTGCGCTCGCGCACCTCGGGCGGCGTGGCACCGCTGGCGCCCAGAACCGCGGGGGCGATCGGGGTCGCAAGCTGCGCGGTCATCGCGTCGAGGCGCTCAATCGCGCGGTCGTACGCCCCGTCAACACCGTCAGCCGAGCCGTTCAGGTTCCAGGCGATAGCCATGAGGTAAACCGAACCAGTCGCATGGTCGAGCGCGGCGACCTCGGTGGCGAGCACGAGCGTCGCATCCGGGATGTCGGATTCCTTCGGCGCGGTCGCTGCGAGCGTCGGCTCCCACTCGGGGATGATGCCCCAGCCCAGAGAACCAACGAGAGCACCCGTCAGCGGGGGCATTCCTTCAATCGCAGGCGCGGCGAGCTCTTCAAGGGCAGAGTGCACGACCTCAAGGAAGGTTCCCTCCTCCAGGGCACCCTCAGGATGCGAACCGATCCACTGCGCACGTCCGTCACGCGCGACGATCGCACCGGCGCTCGATGCGCCAACGAACGACCAGCGTCCCCACGAACCACCGTGCTCAGCGGATTCCAGGATGAAGCTGCCGTAGTTACCGTGCGCAAGCTGTCGGTAGACACCCACCGCGCTCAGCTCGTCGGCGAGCACACGGCGCACCACGGGGATCACGCGGCGCTTCGCAGCGAGATCAACAAAGACGTCGCGCGGAGGCCACGTCTGGCCCCATTCGAGGCTCACAGACTCAGACTGATACGAAGGCGTCGAAATACTCACCGCACTATTGTCCCATCCGGACGCGCACTCGTCCCGGCGTGGTCCACGATAAGACCTGCGCTTATCCCTACAGCCAGTCGGGGACAACGCCCCATGCAATGGTGCCAACGAGCGCTGACCCGATCATCCAGGGGCCCATCGGAACGCGTGTCTTCGTGCCAGCGGATCCGACGACGATCTTCCACAGTGCCGCGACGCCCGCGGACACGAAGGAGAGCGCGAGGGCAAAAATCGCAGCGTGCAGTCCCACGGAACCAACCAATGCTCCCAAGACCGGAGCCAGCTTGACGTCACCGCCGCCCATCCCGCCGGGCAAGCGATTCAACAACGCAACCGGGACGAACCAAATGAGCGCACCGATGAGTGCGCCGAAGAGCCGTTCCTGCCACAGCGGCGACATCACGCCGCCGACGATCACGCCGAGAACGACACCGATGCCCATTGCGACCGTGTAAGCGTTGGGCAACCGATGGGTACGAGCGTCGACGTAAGCACTCAGCGCACCGATCATCGCAACCGTCATCACGCCGGGCATACCGGGACGCATCTGCGCCGCGACAAAGAAGATTGCTCCGACGATGCCCGCGCTCCACACGATCGCATTGCGTGTGAGGGGCTTTTGCGTCGCTTCGATGAAGTAGCGGCGCTGAATCTTCCATCCCGACCGCCACAGCCACGAAAGAACCACAATCCAGGTGAGAAAACCTGAGATCAACGACAGATCGGTGTTCAGCCACGACGGCAGCCACGTCACGATCACGAGGCAGCCCCTTCCCCACCCACCCGCGCGCGTCGAGCAAGTTCTGCCTCCAGAGCGTCACGCATGACTTCGGTCTTCGGGCTGCGCCCCGTCATGAGCTGTACCTGCGCTGCCGCCTGGAAGATAAGCATGTCGGTACCTTCGGCAACGATGCCACCGTTCCTTTCAAAAACGCTGCGCAGCCCCGTCTCGCGAGGAGAGTAGACAACGTCGAGGAGAACCTGGTCCTCTCGAACTGTCATCTCCTCGGCAAGCGGGTCAGCAACGCCAGCAGGCAGCGTCGAAATCACAAGGTCAGCACCGCTGACCGCACGAAGAACCGCGTCGCGATCCGACCAGAGCACCTGTTCGATGCTGACGCCCAGTCGAGTGGATGCAGCGACGACGGAACCGGGTCCCCCGAAACGGCGCGCGGCAACGGTGGAGGTCACGATGCCAAGCTCACCGAGGGCGGCGAGCGAAGACGAGGCCGTGGCTCGCGCCCCGAGCACGACGGCACTTGTGGGGAGCGCTCGGTCCGCCTGCGAGCACGCGCGCCGAATCGCCGACGCGATCCCCGTGACATCCGTGTTGAAGCCAGCGAGCACGCCGGAGGAAGGAACCACCGTGTTGACGGCGCCAACTCCAGTGGCAAGCGGATCGATCGCGTCCAGGAGCGGAATGATCGCCTGCTTGCAGGGCATCGTGACCGACAGACCACGGAAGGAATCGTCCAACCCTGAGATGAACTCGGGCAGGCTCGCCTCATCGTGCTCGATGCGGCGGTACTCCCATCCCTCAATTCCGAGGTCTTCCCATGCCGCCCGGTGGATCACCGGGGACAGGGAGTGCTCAATCGGGGAACCGATGACACCGGCCCACATCATGACGCGGTGCAGACCTTCGGGTTTGCGTTGCAGTACGCCTTGAACTGTTCGCGGTTCTTCTCCTGTTCCTCGAGAGTCGAGGCAAACAGAGTCTCACCCGTGTCCAGGTTGACCGTAACGAAGTACAGCCAGTTGCCTTCAGCCGGGTTCAGGACTGCCTTGACGGCCTTCTCGCTCGGCTGTCCGATCGGGGTCGGAGGCAGACCTGCGTGCAGGCGCGTGTTGTAGGGATTGTCGTTGTCCAGGTCCGCCTGGTCCGGAACGCCGCTGGTCTTTCCGACGCCGTACAGGACGGTCGAGTCCATGCCGAGGTACCCCTTCGTCTCACCATTCGTGTCGGCGAGGCGATTCTCGATGACGCGAGCGACCATCGGCATGTACTTGTCGATGTTCATTTCACCGTCCACAATCGACGCCTTAATCAACACGGTCTGCCGATCCGCGGGGGCAACGCCGAGACGATCAAGCTCATCGACGGTTCCCTTCACCATCCGCGCGATGACGGTCGTCGGCGTGTCATCCTCGGAGACCTCGTAGGAACCGGGCAGCAGCCATCCCTCGGCGTTTCCACCGGCCTCAGACGGCAGGCCGATCGCTTCCGTGTCGGCGAAAGCAGCGTCCACCTGTTCCTCGGTGACGCCCATGATGTCAACGATCCGCTTCTTGACCTCGGACATCTTCTGACCCGACGTGATCGTAATCGTCGAATCGACGCGGTTCGTCTCATCCAACAGGCCTGCAAGCGCACCGGCTGCACTCATCTGTTGCTTCAGACGATACGTACCGGGGCGAATGGACATCGATGCCGGCGTCTTCTCGAACTGACGCACGAAGGCACCGACGGACTTCACGACGCCCGCATCCACGAGCGTCTGGCCGATATCGCGACCGGACGAATTCTCTACGATCGTCACCTCGACCGAGCCGGTGCCCGGCCCGGGGAAGTCATCCGATGCAGTCGTCGACGAGTTAAAGAGCTGATCGTAGGCGACGTAGCTGGCACCGGCCAGCAGGCCGAGCACCAGAACGATAATGAAGAAGGACCGCACCCGACGGCGGCGCTTGCGCTTGCGTGCCGCTCGTCGTTCACTGGCGAGGCGGCGAGAACGCATGCCCGTGGTCTCTGAAGGCGATTCCGCTCCCTGCGCTGCACTGCGCTGACGCAGCGCTGCACCGGACACGCGAGGAGTCGCGCCCGTATCCGTCACCTCGTCGAAAGAGGGAAGCGTGCGCTCACCCTGAGCCGTCGCTCGGACGGGCGCCACGGCCTCGTCACGAGAGGAAGCGCCACGCAAGTCGGTTCCCTGAGCGGGCGTCGCTGTCGCGTCCTGCGATGCGTGCTGCTCGTGTAGCTCGGCATCCGAATAGACCTTTCGCTCGCCGGAATGAATCTCTCGACGAGAACGGAAGGGGTAAGGGGGAGGCGTACTCATGCGTGCGCTCCTTCGCTTGGTTCGAGGATGATGTCCTCACCGGGAGCTCGACCGCCCATCCGTTCGAGCTCGAGTGCCTGTTCCAAAATGATCTGCGCCGCGACCTGGTCGATGATGCTGCGATGCTCGATCTCAGGAATCCCGGATGCGCGAAGACGCGCGTGCGCCTGGTTGGACGTCATACGTTCGTCGACCATAGCCACGCGAACATCGGGAACAAGCTTCTTAATGCGGCGCGCATACTTACGCGCCCCCTTCGCTGAGATCCCCTCTCCCCCACGCAAGTGCCGAGGAAGGCCAACGATCACTTCGATTGCATCGTGACTACGTACAATGTCGGCTAAGCGATCAAGATCGGACAGATCGGGAGCCCTGTGAAGGGTTTCGACGGGCATCGTGAGAATACCGTCGGGGTCGCACCGGCTGACGCCGACACGCACGGTGCCGACGTCCACGCCGATACGAATCCCCCGACGAATACTCACAGAGCCTCGATTTCCTTGCGGATCGCGTCAATCGCATCGGCAACACCCTCGGGCTTGGTGCCGCCGCCCTGGGCGATGTCGTCACGGCCACCGCCGCCACCGCCCATGTACTTACCGACGGCGCGAACCAGCGCACCGGCCTTCACCGACGCCTCGCGCGCTGCCTCGTTCGTCGCGACGACGAGCGAAGGCTTGCCACCGACGACGCCAGCAAGGGCAACGACGGTCCCGCGCTCATTGCCGAGGCGGTCGCGCACGTCGAGCGCGAGGGTACGCAGAGCGTCCGCGGACGGCATCTCACCGACTGCGGAGGCGACGACGGTCACGGGACCGATAGCCTTCGCGGAAGCTGCCAGATCGGCGCCCTGGCTCAGAGCCTGTGCCGTGCGGATCTTCTCGAGCTCCTTCTCCGACTCGCGCAGCTTGGTCAGCAGCGACTCAATGCGCTCGGGCAGTTCATCGGCGCGGCCGCCCACGAGCTGGGAGAGCTGGTTGACGAGCGCGTGTTCCTTGGCCTGGAACTCGTATGCGCCGTCGCCCACCAGCGCGTCGATACGACGCACGCCCGAGCCGACGGATCCTTCGGAGAGCACCGTGATGCGGCCGATGTGACCGGTCGTGGGAACGTGGGTGCCGCCGCACAGCTCACGGTCGAACCCATCACCGATGGTCACGACGCGAACCTCGGAACCGTACTTTTCGCCAAACAGCGCGATCGCGCCGGCTTCACGCGCGGCATCGATGCTCATGACCTCGGTGGTCACGGCCAGATCCTCGGCAAGCTTCTCGTTGACGAGGGCCTCAATATCACTCAGCTGCGAGCCCTCAAGAGCGGAGCCGTGGCGGAAGTCGAAGCGCAGGCGCGACGGCGAGTTCTCCGAACCCGCCTGGGTTGCGTCCTCCGACACGACGTTACGCAGGCCCGCGTACACCATGTGGGTCGCAGTGTGAGCACGCGCAATGGCGAGGCGACGCTGGCCGTCGATCTCGGCGTACGCCTTCTCGCCCACCGTCATGCCACCCTCGGTGAGGGTGCCGCGGTGGACGCTCAGACCACGGATGGGAGCCTGGACGTCGTGGACCTCAACAACACCGCCGCCAGCGAGACGGATCGTACCGTGGTCTGCCAGCTGGCCACCCATCTCGGCGTAGAACGGAGTGCGATCGAGGATGACCTCAACTTCGGCAGGAGCACTGGCAGCAGGAGCCGCCACACCATCGACGAGCAGAGCCTCAACGGTGGCCTCAGCAGCCTGCTCCGTGTAGCCCAGGAACGTCGAGCCGCCGCCCATCGCCTTCTCAATGTCATGGAAGACGCGGACGTCGGTGTGCCCGGTCTTCTTCGAGCGAGCGTCGGCGCGTGCGCGCTCCTTCTGCTCGGCCATCAGAGTGCGGAAGCCTTCCTCGTCGACCGACACGCCCTGCTCGGCGGCCATCTCGAGGGTCAGATCGATCGGGAAGCCGTAGGTGTCGTGCAGCGAGAACGCCGACGCACCAGAAATCACGGGGGCGCCCTTCGATTCCTTCGCCGTTGCAACCGCTGCATCCAGGATCGTCGTGCCGGCGCTGAGGGTGCGACGGAACGCGTCTTCCTCCGCGTAAGCAACTTCGGAGATCGTCTTCCAGTTGGTCTCCAGCTCGGGGTACGACGCCTTCATCGCGTCCTTCGAGGCGGTGAGCAGCGTCGGCATGGTTGCCTCGTCGACGCCCAGCAGACGCATCGAGCGAACGGCGCGGCGGATCAGGCGGCGCAGCACGTAGCCGCGGCCATCGTTACCGGGACGCACTCCATCGCCAATGAGCATGAGCGAGGAACGCACGTGGTCCGCGACGACACGCATGCGCACGTCGTCGTCATAGGCGGCGCCGGCCTCGGGGCCAGCGGCGCCCAGACCGTAGCGCTTACCGCTCATCTGCATGGCGGCCTCGATGACGGGGAAGACCTCGTCGATCTCGTACATGTTGGGCTTGTCCTGCATAACGAAAGCCAGACGCTCCAGGCCGGCGCCCGTATCGATCGCCTTCTTGTCCAGCTCACCCAGCAACGGGTAGTCCTTGCCGGAACCCTCACCACGCATGTACTGGTCGAACACCAGGTTCCACACCTCGAGGTAGCGGTCGCCACCCGGGTCGACGGTACCGCCCACGGCCTCAGGGCCATACTCGGGGCCGCGGTCGTAGTGCCACTCGGCGCACGGACCCGCCGGGCCGGGCTGGCCCGTGTCCCAGAAGTTCTCCTCGCGCGGCAGACGCACGATGTGCTTGGGGTCCATGCCGATCTGCTTCGTCAGCACGTCGAAAGCCTCGTCGTCCTGATCCCACAGGGTCACCCAGAAGCGATCGCCATCCAGACCGTACATGCCCTCGTCGCGCGAGCCAGTCAGTAGCTCCCACGCGTAGTTGATCGCACCTTCCTTGAAGTAATCGCCGAAGGAGAAGTTGCCGTTCATCTGGAAGAACGTGCCGTGACGGGTCGTCTTGCCGACGTTGTCGATGTCGTTCGTGCGGATGCACTTCTGAACCGACGCGGCACGCGGCCACGGCGCGGGCTCAACGCCCGTGATGTAAGGGATGAACGGAACCATGCCCGCGATCGTGAACAGAATCGAGGGCTCCGGAGAGACGAGAGAAACGGAAGGACGAATCTCATGACCCTGCTTCTCGAAGTAGTCGAGCCAGCGGGTGCGGATTTCAGACGTACGCATAGTCCCCCATGTTAGACGGTTGGCGCCGCTCGCGGCACATCGGCGCGCGCAATCGGACAGTGGAATGAAAGAAAAAACCGCGCCCCCGAGCGTCGCTCGGGGGCGCGGAGTTGACTAGTGTCAGCGCGAGTAGTGCTCGACGACCATCTGGACGTCGACGGTCACGGGGACCTCAGCGCGCTTGGGGCGACGCACCAGGGTCGCCTTCAGGCGGGCGAGGTCAACGTCCAGGTACTCGGGGACGGCGGGCAGCACGTCGCGGTGAATACCCTCAGCGGCGATCTCGAAGGGAACCGTGGTCTGCGACTTCGGCTTGACCTGCAGGGTCTGGCCGGGCTTCACGCGGAACGACGGACGGTCGACGATCTTGCCATCAACGAGGATGTGACGGTGCACAACGAACTGGCGGGCCTGCTGGATGGTGCGGGCGAAGCCAGCGCGCAGAACGAGGGCGTCGAGACGCATCTCGAGCAGCTCGACCAGGTTCTCACCGGTCAGGCCGGCGGTGCGACGGGCCTCCTCGAAGGCGCGGCGCAGCTGCGACTCACGGATACCGTACTGAGCGCGCAGACGCTGCTTTTCCTTCAGACGAACGGCGTAGTCGGAATCCTGGCGGCGGCGGGTGCGACCGTGCTCACCGGGGCCGTAGGGGCGCTTCTCGAAGTAGCGAACGGCCTTGGGGGTCAGAGCCAGACCGAGGGCGCGGGACTCGCGCACCTGCTTGCGGGAACGATTCGTTGCCATGTTTCTTCTTCCTGTTTCTCATGTCATGCCGGGAATCCCAGCATGGGGCCAACTCCAGGATCACCTCGATCCGTCGGCTAAGGCCCCAGGTGCCCGCTGGTGCGGACAACTGTTCCATCCTAGCGTCTTTTCAGCAGATTGCGAATCACACCGAGCCGCTTCGTGAGCATCGCCTCATGTCCGTTTTCGGTTGGCTCATAGTAACGGGCGCCTTCCAGGTCATCCGGGAGGTACTGCTGCGCGGCGACGTGGTGCGGCTGATCGTGCGCGTAGAGGTATCCGTCGCCATGCCCGAGAGACTTTGCACCGGCATAGTGCGCGTCACGCAGATGCTCCGGTACCGCTCCCCCACGTCCGGCGCGCACGTCGGCGATCGCGCGGTCAATCGCTAGGTACGTCGCATTCGACTTTGGGGCTGTCGCCACGGCGACAACCGCCTGGGCGAGAAGGAGACGCGCCTCGGGCATACCGATGAGAGCAACGCCCTGCGCGACACTCACACACATCGTGAGAACCTCGGGAGCCGCCATCCCGATTTCCTCGGAAGCGGCGATCATGATGCGCCGCGCAATAAAGCGCGGGTCTTCCCCGGCCTCGATCATGCGGGCGAGATAGTGCAGCGAGGCGTCCACATCGGACCCGCGCATCGACTTAATGAACGCGCTTGCTACGTCGTAATGCTGATCCTTGCTCCATCGAACCAGGGCTTGGTTCGCCGCAGCCTCGACGCTCGCGACAGTGATCTCGCCAGAGCCGTCATCACTGGCAACACCTGCCGCCGCCTCGAGGAGAGTCAACGACTTGCGCGCATCCGAGCCCGCCAGACGCACGAGGCCGGCCACGGCCTCGTCCGTAATGGAGAAACGCTCCGCGAGACCCCGCTCATCGACCAGCGCACGCCGGATCAGCCCCTCGATTGCATCCGCGTCCAGGGGACGCAACGTCAGCAGGAGCGAGCGTGAAAGCAGCGGCGAAATAACCGAAAAGGACGGATTCTCCGTCGTCGCCGCGACGAGAACGACCCACCGATTCTCAACCGCCGGAAGCAGGGAATCCTGCTGCGACTTAGAAAAGCGATGCACCTCGTCGACGAACAGAATCGTCTCCTCTCCCCCACTGGCGAGGGTTCGACGCGCATCATCCACGACCCGCCGAACGTCGCTCACACCGGAAGAAACGGCGGACAGCTCAATGAAACGTCGCCCCGACGCGCGCGCGATCAGATAGGCGAGGGTCGTCTTACCCGTGCCCGGCGACCCCCACAGCACCACTGAGGAAACCGCGACACCGTCACTCGAACCGGGCGACAGGAGGCGGCGGAGCGGCGCCCCCTCACCGAGCAAGTGAGACTGCCCAACCACCTCGTCGAGGGTCGTCGGACGCATACGAACGGCGAGGGGCGCGCCCGCGTTGAAAGCAGGCACGCCCGACTCGTCGACAGATTCAGAATCAAACAGATCCATGAAACCTAGCTTAGGACAGAGTGACTCCACTCGAGGAAGAGCCGATCTTAGGACCAGAGAGAACCTGGACAACCACGAGGCCGCCGAGGATCAGCATGCAGGCACCGGCACCGAGCAGGTATCCGTTGAGTCCCTCGGACTCATCGCCAGCGAGCGAGGAGGACAGCATCTCCGCATGAAGCTTCACGGCGCCCGATGCGTCAACCGACGAACCATTCGCTGCTGCACCGACAGCGGAAGCAACCTTAAATTCGGCCCATCCGACGAGCTCGTGCGAGCGGTTTGCGACAACGACCTTGTACTCACCGGTCGGCAGACCCGTGAGGTCCATGGTGACCTTGTTGGAGTCCTCGACCTGCAGCCAGCGGGCCTCGCCAGTCTGCATGATGTTGGCGCTCACCCAGTCGCCGACGGCAGCCTTCTCCGACGGCACGTTGATCGTCAGCTGGCCGGCCGTGAAGGCTGCGCTGACACCACCCTTATTCGAGTCGTTGAGCTGGGACACGTCACTAATCGGCGAGACGGGGGTCTCAGACGGCTGCGAAGCGGTCGCAGATGCAGACGGAGTGGGCGTGGGGGACGCGCTCTCGGAAGGAGTCGGGATCGGGCGCACGGCCGGCAGCTGCGGGTCATCGGGCACCGGTGCGGGAGCGGCGGAAGGCTCCGTCGTGGGCTCAACGACCGGGTCCGGTGCGGGCACCGGAGCGGGATCAGCGGTCGGCTCGCTCGTCGGAGCGGGCTCGGGATCCGTCGTGGGGGCAGGCTCGGCCGTCGGCTCGTCCGTGCGAGCGGGCGGAGCCGTCGGACCATCGGTAGGCGCAGCGGTCGGGTCCGCGGTGGGAGCGGGTGTCGGATCGTCGATATTGTCCGTGTACGGCGTGTAGATGCTCACCGTGCCATACATGGGGTTGGGCTCGACACCCGAAGTATCACTGCGGTAGAACACGACGGTAATCCAGTGCGTCTCCCCCGGCAGCCACTTCACGCCCTCAACGTTGTTCGTGCCGTCTGGCACAGGCGCGTAGATATCCCATTCCTTCAACGACTGAGCAGCCCACAGATCGGGGTCCGAAGGCGTCACCGTCTCGCCATCGCGCTCGAAAGTCGGACGGGTGAGCGGGGTGACACCCCCATGATCGAGGATGAGTCCCCAGTGCCCGGTTTCGGCGAACTTGGCCGCGAAATCAGCATTGTTCGCGATATTGACCTTGATCTTGTCCCCCGCCCGAAGGGCGTAGTGCGGTATTGCGTCATCGGCGCGCGCGGCGAAACCGGGGATCGCGAGACCGATGCCCGCAAACAGGAACAACGCCATGAGCAGGCTCATGACCCGACTGCGACCGACGAAGCTCCGAGCGGCTATGGCAGACGATGCTCGTCCGTGCTGCATACCGTTCTCCTTAGTGACTTAATCCGCAGAAACTATTGTATCGGATCAAGAGTAACAGGCGTAACGCGCAAATGCTAAATCCCAACACACACCATGTGGTTAATGCACAAATTCCCAGTGCATTGCCGCAGGTGTGCGACCTTTAGCGCAGCAGTCCGTGCGAGCGGCGAACAATGCTGACCGTCACGATCGCTCCGAGAAGGGCGAGGAGACCGCCACCTGCGAGGATCCAACCGTTAAGGCGAGACTCCTGCTCGCGAACAGCCTGGTTCGTGGCCTGCTGCTCCGAATGAGCCTTGGGGCCGATCTGCGACGCAGACACGCTCTCCTGCTCCGCGGACGGAGAGGGGGACGGGGCGTCAGCGTTCGAACCTGCGTCACCGCTAGCACTCGAAGAAGATCCGTTGCCGCCGGAGGAAGCCGCAGACGAGGCCGAGGCGGAGGGCGTCGGCATCACCGACGAGCGCGAGGTATCCGATGCATCTGCTGAGGGGGTCGCGCGAGGGGACGGCGATGCAGCCACAGTCGAGGGGGCGCTGGCCAACGCGTCGCTTGCCGCATCCGTAGAAGCATCATCGGTCATATCAACATCGGGCTTCGCAGCATTATCTGCCGCATTGTCCGAGGGAGACTCCGTCGGTCCGTCAGTGACCACATCAGAGGGCGCATGACCATCAGGCTCAGTCGACGGCTCATCCGCGGGCTCGCGAGAAGGTTCGTCCGTCGGCGTCAGAGAGCACACATGTGCCTGCGCAGTGGCCTCAATGACCGTCACAGACACCTGCACGTAGGTGCCGGTCACGCCGTCGCCGATCATGATCGAGTGCTCGGACCCAACCGCCCACGTCGACGGCAGCTCAATGTCGGCACTAAATGCGCCGGCGGTCGACACTTCGGCGACGCTCCACGCAGCCTTATTACGAGCAACAGCCGCGGGAACCCAGGCGGGAAGAGTGACGCCGTCGGGGCGAACTTCCTGCCCATCGTCGAGCGTGACGATGACAAAGCCGCGAGATGTCTCAGAACTAGCGCCCCAGCCAGACCCCTCCACATGAAGCGGAGATCCAACAGGAATGACCGACGAAACGACGATGGATGCACCCTCATCAGCAGCGGTGAGACACTGTCCGCCCACGCCGACAACTCCGTCAACACTGTATGCGGGCTGCGCAGCGACAAACACTCCACCAACAATGGAAGCAGACGCGGTCAGAGCCAGTAGAGGCATGCGCAGTCCCCTACCGTGCGATCGCATCTGTGTCGTCATCTGTGTCCTTTTCTATCTCGACGGGATATCGCGCGCTAATTGGCTTCACCAGGCCCAGAATCAATATGTCAGTGTCCGAGTAACCACTAGCTACAGACACCATACTATTGCCTGATGACTGTTCCGCAATTGCGAACAACAAGCAAATTACCGGAACATGCAGTCAAAACACGTTTTTATCAGGAAATATCGGCCTTCTAGCAACCTGTTGTGACTTATATTATCCAACAATCATGGGCCTGCGTGACCCGCCGGTCAACATTTGAGATATTGGGGATCACAACACACTGGTCATCGAGTCGGAATCACCAGTGGCGATCCCGTCTCAGGGTCATCGATGATCCTGCACGGCACACTGAAAACGCGTTCAATAAGATCTGCCGTCACAACGTCGCGCGGCGCACCCTGGGCCACGATCTCACCGTCCTTCATGAACACGAGGTGCGTCGCGTAGCGGAATGCCAGATGCAGGTCATGCAGGACGGCAACGACCGTCACGCCATCCCTATGGAGGCGCTGCGCCAAACGCAGGACTTCCAGCTGGTGATTGAGGTCGAGATACGTCGTTGGCTCATCAAGGAGCAGAATATCCGTCGCCTGGGCAAGAGACATCGCGATCCACACGCGCTGACGCTGTCCACCCGACAGCTCGCCGACGCGTCGCCCCACCAGGTCGGCGACCCCAGCGTCCTTCATCGCGCGAGCCACCGCCTCGTCGTCCTCAGTGCTCCACTGATGGAGCACCGACTGATAGGGATAGCGGCCACGAGCAACCAAATCCTCGACAAACATGTCGCCCGGAGCAACCGACGACTGAGCAAGCAAACCCAATCGACGCGCAAGAGCCTTCTGATTCATGTCGGCAACGCTTCGTCCATCCAGCGCAACCGCACCGCGTCGCAGGCCGAGCACGCGGGCCAGCGAACGCAGGAGCGTCGACTTTCCGCAGGCGTTCGGGCCAACGATGACGGTCAGTTCGCCTGGCAGGACATCCAGAGAAAGTCCTTCGAGGATCGGGGCATTTTTTCCATAGCCGACAACAATGTCCCGAGCACTCAGCCCACTGCACACAGCGTTCTCACTCACGATCTCACCTCACGAATCAACAACCAGAGAAGGTAGACGCCTCCAACAACGCCCGTCACGACGCCAACGGGAAGCTCGGCCGGAGCGACGAGCCTCTGTGCGCACACGTCTGAGACCAGCACAAGTAGAGCACCAACGAGGGCGGACGATGTAAATCCGACTCCCCCGCCGCCACACAGCCGGTGCGCGACATGAGGAGCGGCGAGAGCAACAAAAGCAACAGGCCCCGCCACCGATGTTGCGGATGCGACGAGTAGGATCGCGACGACGATAAGGAGCATACGGGTGCGACGTACTCGCACGCCAAGCCCCGTCGCAACGTCGTCGCCCATCGCGACGAGACCGAGGGGCACCGCGAAGACGGCGCACACCACAACGACAGCACCGATCACGATCAGCAAAGGCATCAGACGCGTGATAGTGACGCCGGAGAATGAGCCGGCACTCCAGAGCTGGGCACGCTGCGCTGCTTCCAGCGGAGCCTTGACGATCAGCAGCGAATTGACAGCACGCAACGCCGCCGAGCAGCCAATGCCGACGAGCACGACGCGAATACCCGTGACTCGCATACCACCCGCGCATGCGAGAATGACCGCACCCGAAACGAGTCCGCCGAGCAACGCCCCCACCCCAGTGACCGTGGGGCTCGAGCCCAGGATGATGATCGCAATCAGGGCGCCGGTCGCGCACCCCGTCGACAGACCGACGATGTCAGGGCTACCGAGCGGGTTGCCCGAAATCGTCTGGAAGATACGCCCGGCGATTCCAAGCGCTGCGCCGACAGCAATCGCTGCGAGCATGCGCGGCAGGCGCACCGACTGTACGAAGTAGACACCCAGGAAATCGTCCCGGGGCCCGCCGTCTCCCAGAAGACGACGGAACGAGTCACCGGCACTGAGTCCGTAGTCCCCCAGAGTCAAAGAATAAACGGCTAACGTGGCGAGGAGAATAAATCCGATGAGCACGACGGCGGCGCTGCGCCGGTGCACGCGCACCGACAAACGGCGCAGCGAAACGGTCTTGTAGCGCGAGGGAGCTGGCGTCATGACATGCCCTTTCCGCGCGCGCCCAGGATGAAGAACGGAGCACCAATCAGAGCGACGATGACACCCACGGGAACCTCGGACGGGGCGAGCACGAGGCGTGAGACGACATCAGCACCGCACACCCAAGCGGCTCCGACCACGATAGACCAGAGGGCAATGGCGCCCTGTCGGGCTCCGACAACACGCCGCACCATGAGCGGCACCGCGAGGCCGACGAACGTGAGGGGCCCACCCAGAGCAGTCGCTCCCCCAGCCAGTGCCGTCACTGCGACAACCCCGAGCACACGGATGAGTCGCACACGCACTCCGAGGCTTACCGCGGCGTCGTCGCCGAGTGCAAGGACACCCAGTGCCGATGTAATGAGAAGCGCAACCACTGCGCCGACGGCGATCACTGCACCCGCGCTCGCCACCGAGGCCATGTCAACGCCTTCCAATGATCCCGATGCCCAGTATCGGAATTCGTTGAACGCAAACTGGTTCGCGGCGAGAACAGCCTGAGTGAGTGATGCAAGAGCGGCCGATACAGCAATGCCTGCCAGAGCAAGGCGCGATCGGGATCCTCCCCCGCTACCGGAAATAGCGAAGACGAGACCGGCGGCCACCCCCGCGCCGACGAGCGAAGCGCCGAGCGTCGCCGCGCGGGTGGCGACGCCACTCGCAGCCGTCACCGTTACAACAAGGAAAGCAGCACCGGCATTGATGCCGAGTACCCCAGGATCGGCGAGAGGATTTCGCGTCATCGCCTGCATGATGGAACCTGCCAGCCCCAGCGCCCCGCCGATCACGAGCGCGGCGACGGTGCGAGGAACACGCAGTTGCGTGACCACCTGTGCGTCCTGGCTGGCTCCGCCGTTCACGAGCGCATCCCACACCACGTCGGGAGCAATCTGGCGCGACCCCAGAGCAAGGGACGCGAGGGTGACGAGGACAAGCGCCAGCGTCGCCACTGCGCAGGCAATGGCGACGCTGGTGATGCGACGTGTCGTCATGTTAGGTCATCGACCCGGTGTGTTTGTCCATCGACCTCAGGAGGCCGGGACAAACTGGGCCTCGATACTCGAGATGATACCGTCCATGAGGAGGTAACCACCGGTGGAGGTCCAGAGGGACCCGTCGACGGGAATGACGTGGTTCGCCTGGACGGCGCCGAGGGAGTCGAAACCGACGGTGTTCTTCGCCTCTTCGAGGGCAGCGGCCGAGGCCTCGACGCCCGTGTTACCACCGGCGGAGGGGTTATTCACCGAGGCCTTGCCCAGCGTGCCGAAGAAGATCCAGTCGGCGTCGATCTGATCGATGTTTTCCAGCGAGACGGGTTCGGAGTGGCCCTCGCCGTCACGATCCTGGTTCGCGGGACGCTTCATGCCGAGCGCGGTGAGAGCCTGTCCGGCGGGCAGCTCCTTGAGGATGAGGCCGGCGCTATCGCCCTGCCAACGCACAACCGAGTAGGTCTGATCGAGGTAGCCGGCGTCCTTCAGGCGGGCGCTGACGGAGGCAACGTGCTTGTCGAATTCCGCGAGCTTGGTCTCAGCCTGGTCGGCAAGGCCGAGCGCGTCGGCCGTCAGGGTGAAAGTCTCGCGCCAGTCGCCGCCCTTTTGCGTGGTGAAGAAGACGGGCGCGATCTGACTCAGCGCGTTCAGCGTTTCAGTATCGTTGTTCTTCACCGACGTGCCGTCAACGAGAATCAGGTCAGGGTGCGCCGCACCGATGGCCTCGAGGTTGGGAGTACCGATGGAGCCCAGAATCGGGATGTCACCCGCACGATCGACAAGGTAGTTGGCAACCGTCTGCTGGCCACGGCCCGAGACGACACCAATCGGGGTCACACCCAGAGCGAGCGCGTTGTCGGTCGTCGGTTCAGAGAGCGTGACAACACGGCTGGGGTGCGACGGCAGGGTAACCTCCTGGCCGGACGCGTCGGTGACGGTGCGCGTCGCAGAGCTCTCGGACATCGCGGAGGCCTCGGGGGACGAGGCCGGAGCGGGCTGGTTGGACGAGCAAGCTCCCAGAGCGAGAGCGGTCAGAGCGACGCCAACGATGGCGCGAATTCGCGTCGACAGGTGCACAGGTGTCTCAATTCAGTCGATCTTATCAGGTGCATAGGTAAGCCTAACCTATAGACCGCACATTGACCTGGGCTGTCTCACTGCTGGTCAGCATGTGAGAGGGTCCCATTCATCAAGGGCGCGGACGAGGCCTTCGCGCCACCATGCCACATCATGCCCACTGCAATAATGGTCGAGCTCCACGGCTGTGCCCTGACTCCGCAGGAGCTCGACGCAGTCGTCCACCACCGGACGCATCGTCTCTTCCAGCGTGCCCACCTGCAGCCGTAGCCGCACATTCCGGCGCGGCTCCACCGACCCCGCACGCAGGTCACCCATCAACATTCCTTCACCAATGCCTCGTCGCGCGCCTCCCCACCACAGTGACGGAGACTGGGCGACCGCACAATCGAGGGGAAGATCACTGCGTAGCGCCGCTTCCAACACAGCCAGACCGCCGTAGGACTGGCCTGCGACCATTACGGGCCCCGCACCCGCCTCATCACACACTGCCTGCAGTAGAGCACCGACGCGATCCGCATCGGTCAACTCCGCCTCGCGCTCGTCCAGATCTCCCGCGTCGATCGTCACGACGCGCAGGCCGGGATAACGCCGAGTCAACCAGCCGACGCCGTTACCCCGCCAAATCTCGCCATCGAAGAGGATGAGCGTGCACGTCGGATCCGCCTCGCCGTCATACATGACGATCCGCCGCTGCCGTGTGTGCCCCAGCCGGGCACTGATACGCGTACCAATCTCATGTTCTCGCGGAGCACGCATCCAAGGCGCTGACAGGTCCTCCGACGGCCACACCACCCGCGCATCGGGCCCAACGAAGAGTGAGGCGGCAGCGCCTCGCCCGTTCACGACTCTCAGGGGATTCGATTCATCCGGGGATGCTTCCTCAAGGAATCGTATCCACTCCCCCATGTCCCTGAGCACCGCGGGGTCGAGGCCCGACGGACCGACGATCACCTTCTGGTAGCTGAGGATCGCATCCGCGGGAAGCGCGCACACGAGCGCCCGAGCATCCCCGTGCCCGGACCCCACCGACATGCGAAAGTCGTCGAGATGCTCGCGCGCCCGATCCGTAATCGTGTTGAGGATGACGTAGCAATCAGCCGCAGCCTGGGCACCCCACTGGAAGGTCACGCGTACGGCGTCGACCCCATCGACGACGAGCCGAGGTCCGACGATCGGAAGCCCGTCGGCGTAACGATAGATGCCGTCCGACGCCTCCCAGCGCAGCCGGCAAAAACCGGTGCGCGAAAAAGACGCCTGCTCGAATGCCACGCGATCAGTCGAAGAGCGAAATGTCGCCCGCACCGACGCGCGCGACGACAGCGTCCCCGCCAGCAAAGTCAATGACCGTGGTCGGCTCGGCGACGCCCACGGGACCCACAACCACCAGATCAACCTGGTGTCCGATGCGATCATCCACGTCGAAGCCGTCCGTCAGCGGCTCTTCCTCGCCCGGCATGATGAGCGTCGAACAGGCCAGGGGCTCACCCAGCGCCTCGACGATCGTCTGCGTAATGACATGATCGGGGATACGCACGCCCACCGTGTGCTTCTTCTTGTTCAGCATGATGCGCGGGACCTCCTTGGTCCCCCGCAGGATGAACGTGTAGGGTCCGGGGGTGAGCGCCTTCATGGTGCGGAACTCGTGATTATCGATGATCACGAGCTCGCCCAGCTGCGCAAACGAGTGACACAGCAACGAGAAGTTGTGCTTGTCATCGAGCTTACGGATGGCACGGATCGTGTCCATACCTGCCTTGTTGCCCGCCTTCGTGGCGATCGCATAGCCGGAGTCGGTAGGCAGCGCGATCGTACCGCCGCGTTCCAGCAGGTCAACGACCGTGTTGACCAAACGTGCCTGCGGATTCTCAGGGTGCATCTCGACGTACGACATGTACCCATTGTGCACGAAACCCCCACCGGTCGGTAACCGATGGGGGTTCCGTGGACAAAGTCACGGACGAGGAATCACTTCTCCGATTCTTCGGAGGCTTCCTCACCGCGCTTCTTCGGCTTCGCGTCGACGCCAGCTTCCTTACGCTGCGCGGGCGTAATCGGGGCCGGAGCCTCGGTCAGCGGGTCGAAACCGCCACCGGACTTCGGGAAGGCGATCACGTCGCGGATCGAGTCGGACTTCGTCAGCAGGGAGACGATGCGGTCCCAACCGAAAGCGACACCACCGTGCGGCGGGGCGCCGTACTTGAAGGCGTCGAGCAGGAAGCCGAACTGCGTCTGGGCTTCCTCCTCGCCGATGCCCATCACGTTGAACACGCGGTTCTGGATGTCACGGCGGTGGATACGGATAGAGCCGCCGCCGATCTCGTTGCCGTTGCAGACGATGTCGTAGGCGTAGGCCAGCGCGT
The DNA here is from genome assembly GCF_005696695.1 of Schaalia odontolytica. Taxonomy (NCBI): domain Bacteria; kingdom Bacillati; phylum Actinomycetota; class Actinomycetes; order Actinomycetales; family Actinomycetaceae; genus Schaalia; species Schaalia odontolytica. Next base: position 1,300,472 of record NZ_CP040006.1, read on the forward strand.
TACCCGGGTCCTTGTCGAAGGAGTCAACCCATTCGGGCTTGGGCGAGGTGAACGCGTGGTGGACGGCGGTCCAGGCGCTGTGGCCCAGCGCGACGTCGCCCTCGGCCTCGGCGTCGCCGGTGGGCTTGAAGAGCGGAGCGTCGACGACCCAGGTGAAGGCCCAGGCGTCGGGGTCGATCAGGTCGCAGCGCTTGCCGATCTCAAGGCGGGCCGCGCCGAGCAGCTCACGCGAGGGGGTGGGCTTGCCGGCGGCGAAGAAGATGCAGTCGCCGGGGTTGGCACCGGTCGCGGCAGCCAGGCCCTCGCGCTCTGCCTCGGTGATGTTCTTGGCGACGGGGCCGCCCAGTGTACCGTCCTCGGCGATCGTGACGTAAGCAAGGCCCTTGGCGCCGCGCGCCTTGGCCCACTCCTGCCACTTGTCGAAGGTACGACGCGGCTGCGAACCGCCACCGGGCATGACGACGGCGCCCACGTAGGGAGCCTGGAACACGCGGAACGTCGTGTCCTTGAAGTACTCGGTGAGCTCGGTGAGCTCGAGGCCGAAGCGCAGGTCAGGCTTATCCGAGCCGTAGCGCTCCATCGCGTCCTTGTAGGTCATGCGCGGGATCGGCGTGGACAGGTCGTAACCGATGAGCGCCCACACATTCTTCAGGACGTCCTCAGCGACCTCAATGACGTCGTCCTGGTCCACGAAGCTCATCTCGATGTCGAGCTGGGTAAACTCGGGCTGACGGTCGGCGCGGAAGTCCTCGTCGCGGTAGCAGCGCGCAATCTGGAAGTAGCGCTCCATGCCAGCCACCATGAGCAGCTGCTTGAAGAGCTGGGGCGACTGGGGCAGTGCGTACCAGGAGCCGGGCGACAGACGTGCCGGGACGATGAAGTCGCGGGCGCCCTCGGGGGTCGAACGGGTCAGGGTCGGTGTCTCGATCTCGACGAAGTCGCGGGCGTAGAGCGCCTCACGGGCAGCGCGGGAGACCTTCGAGCGCAGGCGGATCGCGTACTGCTCGGGCTCACGACGCAGGTCGAGGTAGCGGTACTTCAGGCGGGTTTCCTCGCCCACGTTGCCGGAATCTTCAGCATTGGAGGACACCTGGAACGGCAGGGGTGCGCTGGTGTTCAGGATTTCGATATCGTCGCCCATCACCTCGATGGCGCCGGTGGCCAGGTGCGGGTTTTCGTTGCCCTCGGGGCGAGCGCAGACCTCGCCGGTGACCTTCAGGACGAACTCGGAGCGCAGCTCGTGGGCGACACGCTCGTCGCGGACGACAACCTGGGCGATGCCGGACGCGTCGCGCAGGTCGATGAACGCCACGCCACCGTGGTCGCGACGACGATCCACCCAACCGGTGAGCGTCACAGTCTGACCGACAAGGTCGGTGCCGAGGGTTCCAATGTTGTGAGTGCGGAGCACTGTGATTCCTTTCGTAGTTACCATCCGCGAGACAGGCGGCGGCAGTGTCATTGTACGCCTGCCTTCCGAAGAGTCGCGCGTGCCGCGAGTACGATAGTGAACATGCCAACCGCCGAGCCCGCCTCTCCTTCCCGTACCTCCTGGACGACGTCCGAAATTGGCTTGGCCATCGGGTCGGTTCTCCTCATTACGCTCGTGGCCTTCGAGGAGCTCGCCGCCACGACGATCATGCCCGCAGTCGTCCAGTCTTTTGACGCTGCCGCCTGGTACCCGATCGCCTCGGGCGCGGCGTTGGCGACGCAGCTGAGCGCCACCGTGGTCGCGGGCGCGCTGGCGGATTGGAAGGGACCCCGTTTTGTCCTGCTCGCGGGATTGGTTCTCTTCGCTGTCGGTTTGGTGGTGTGCGCCGCGGGCACAAACGTGGTCATGTTCGTTGTCGGCCGCGCGCTTCAGGGGCTCGGCGGCGGCCTGCTCATCGTCCCGCTCTACGTCCTCGTCGGTGCGGTCGCTTCCCCTCGTCACCGTCCCTCGTTCTTTGCGTCTTTCTCGCTGGCGTGGGTTCTCCCCTCGCTGGTCGGCCCCGCGATCGCAGGCCACGTGACCCAGGAGTGGGGATGGCGCTACGTCTTTGGCGTCGTTCCGCTCTTGGTTGTGATCGCAGCGGTCCCGATTGCCTACGTCCTGCGCTCGATCCCGACTGCACAGGGCCAGCGCTCCCCCATGCTCGCGTCCCTCTCGCGAGACGCCGGGCTTGTCGGAATTGGCGTCATGCTGCTCCAGCTTGCGGGCGCCCTGTCCTCGCCTTTCGCGCAGTTCGGGGTCTTCGCCCTCGGCGCGTGCATCACCGCCTGGGCACTGCCCCGCCTCCTGCCGCGCGGAACGTTCATGTCCCGCCGCGGCATGCCCTCGGCGATCCTTGCAAGGCTGAGCGCGATGGCCTCGCAGGTCGGCCTCGCAGTCATGATCCCGCTCATCCTCCAGCGCGTGCACGGATGGTCCGAGGCCTCCTCCGCCTGGTGGGTCACACTCGGGTCGATCACATGGGCTATCGGCGCGGTCGGCCAGGCACGCGTTCACGATGCACACCTGCGCCGCCGGCTCCCGGTCATCGGCGGCGCGCTGATGGCCATCGGCGCGATCCCCGTCGGAGCCCTCCTGTTCCCCACGATACCGGTCTGGGTCGCCCTCATCGGCTGGCTGTTCGTCGGCCTCGGCGTCGGTCTCGTTCACGCGCCTCTGTCCGTTATGGCACTCGAGGTGACCCCCGAGGCCAAGCACGGGCGCGTGGCCTCTTGGCTGCAGGTCGCGGATTCGGCAGGACCAGCCCTCGAACTCGCCCTCGTGTCCGTCGCCATGAGCGCGTGGGCCGCCACCGCCACGGTGGGCGGGGCAGCCTACGCTCCCTACTGGGTGATTGCTGCTGTGCTTGCGATCCTCACCGTGGTCGCGGTGACGCGGCTGCGTCCCTCATCGGAACGCGCCACGGGTGAGGCGGCTAGCGCTCAGTCGTCGTAACGACGCTTGCCGAAGTGGCGGCGTCCGCCGTCGCGGCTTCCGTCGCGGTCCCAAGCGCCGTCGCGGCCACCCTCGCGTTCGCGGCGGGCGCGCTTGATGTCCTTCTCCCAACGCTCGGTGCGAACGCTGCGGCGCGGACGGGATCCGTCGCCCTTTTCGAAGCGGTGCGGACGCTTCTCATCACGGTCTCCGAAGCGGCCCTCTCGATCACCGTAGCCACCGCGGCCTCGGTGATCTCGGTCGAAGTCGCGGCGCTCACGGCGCTCAAATCCGTCGCGGTCACCGTGAGAACGGCCGCCGGGGCCCTCATCGACGCGGATGCGCAGCTGGCGGCCAGACACGTATCCCTTGGAGATACGGGACAGCTGCTCGCTGGACAGGTCCGCGGTGATGTCGACCAGTGAGAAGGTCGGGTAGATCTCGATGTTGCCGATGTCGCGGCCGTCGATGCCGCCCTCGCCAGCAATGGCGCCAACGATCGAACCGGGCTTGACGCGGTCCTTCTTGCCCACCTCGATGCGGTAGCGGGTACCGGAGCCGGGTGCCGGGCGGCCGCCACCGCGACGACGAGCTCCGTTCGCGCCGCCCTTGAGCGGGCGGTCCTTGTCGCGACCAGCCTCGAAAGTGGCGCCGACGAACTCGCCGGACTCGTCCAGCTGTTCCTCGCGGCGGATCTTCCCGTTGCCACGGCGATCCTTCTCGACGCGCGGGGCCGGGCCCTCGTCGCCGACGGCCGTCGCCATGAGGGCGGCGGCGATGTCCTCGACGGAGATCTCATCGCCGAGGTCGGCGAGCAGACGCTTGTACATGTCGAGACGGCCGCGCTCAATACGAGCGGACAGGCCCTCGAGCAGACGGCTGGCGCGGAATTCGGAGACGGCTGCAGGCGAGGGAATCTCGACCTCTTCCATCTCGGTGCCCGTCAGCTTCTCGATGCGGCGCAGACGGCCGTGCTCACGCGGGGTGAAGAACGTCAGCGCGCGGCCCTCACGGCCCGCACGGCCGGTGCGACCGATGCGGTGGACGTAGGCCTCGGGCTCACGCGGAACGTCAAAGTTGACGACGAGGGAGATACGTTCGACGTCGAGGCCTCGGGCGGCCACGTCGGTCGCGACCAGCACGTCGAGCGAGCCGTTCTTGAGGCGCTCGACCATGCGCTCGCGCTCGGTCTGAGCGACGTCGCCGGAAATGCCGGCTGCACGGAATCCACGGCCCGAGAGCTCCAGCGACACCTCTTCGACATCGGCGCGCGTGCGCACGAAGACGATGGCGGCGTCCGCCTCTTCCTGGCCTTCCTTGATGTGCTGGGCGCGGGTAGCCAGCACGCGCGAAAGCGCACCGATCTTGTGCTTGTAGGGCACCACCGCGTAGGTCTGATGGATGGTGTCGACCGTCGAGGACTCGGTGGAAACCGCAACCTTGACCGGATCCTTCAGGTGCTCGCGGGCAACCTTCTCAATGGCAGCGGGCATCGTCGCACTGAACAGTGCGGTCAGTCGATCATCCGGGGCGCTCGACGCAATCGTCTCGACGTCCTCGGCAAAGCCCATACGCAGCATTTCGTCGGCCTCGTCGAGGACCAGCATACGCACGTGCGACAGATCGAGGGCGCCCTTCTCGATGAGGTCGATAACGCGACCCGGGGTGCCGACGACGACCTGAGCGCCACGCTTGAGCGCACCGATCTGCGGGCCGTAGGGAGAGCCACCGTAGACGGGGACGACGTCGAGGCGGGCCGTACGTGCGGCGAAATCCTCGATCGCCTGGGCACTCTGCATCGCGAGCTCGCGCGTGGGGGCCAGGACGAGAGCCTGCACGTTGCGCTCGTCCGCGTCAACAATCGCTAGGAGCGGCAGGCCGAAGGCAGCGGTCTTTCCGGTACCCGTCTGGGCGATGCCGACAACGTCGCGCAGCTCCAGCAGCGGCGGGATGGCAGCTGCCTGAATCGGGGTGGGGACGCGGAATCCCATGTCGGTGACGGCCGCGAGGATCTCCTCGGGCAGGCCGAGGCTCGCGAAGGTCACGGTATCCGTGTCCTCTTCGTCCGCGCGGTCATCGTCGAGGTCACGATCATCGTCGAGGTCGTCAATATCGTCGGCAATCGCCGTCATCTCACGCTCGTCGTCAGCGCGTTCCGTGAAATCGTCAGAGGGCATAATTCATCCTTGCGTGGTGCAATCGGTGTCAGCAAAACCATCGGGGCGGGCCTACTCGGCTCCTCGGCGCGGCCTCACCCATAACAACAAATCCCGCATCCCGCGGGCACCATAACAAGGGGCAGCGCCTCATCGCTACAACCAGCATACCCTCGCAGGCAGCTGACAGAGGCGCGTGGTCGGCGAACTCACTGTCAGCGAATCGTCCGCCCGTTGCGACAGGACGAGACTCAGAGGGGCAGGCGAGCGAGGAACGAGGCGATCGTCACCTGTCGATTGTCCTCGGAACGCAGGGGAGCAACGACGAGTCGATCGACCGCATCGCGGCACAGTCCCCGCAGGTCACGCATCACAACGCGCCGACGCCGCGACGCAGTCCACCGGGCGAACGCCCGGCTCGCACACGCGCAGAGCACCGTGATCAACAGGCACAGCGCGACCAGTGCCGTCGGAAGCGGAATCGGCCCGAGCGCGGGGACCCGGACATCGATGAGGACAGCCCTGCCCAGGTGCACGAGGACGATCCACGCAACACCGATAACAACGCCCAGCCAGGCGAGCAGCTGGGCACCACCCAGCACACGGCAAAGCGCCGGGGCTCCGGTCGAGACGCGAATGTGCTCCGCAACCTCACGATGCGCTGCGTCCGGGACCTCTCGCGCCCCGCTAAGCGCACGCTCGACCAGCGCCGCACGCCAACGGGCAGGACGCGCCTGCGCGCGCTCCCCAACCGCCCCCCGAACAGCGTTGACGAAGGCAGCTTCATCGGAGGCGGACCGAGTCGGCAACGTCGGAGTCGTCGCCCCCTCGGCACGCGACTCATCGTCCAGATGTAGGCGGCGCAGCGGGTCCACACCCGTACGCGCCAGCCAGCGCAACGGCAGCCAGCCGCCCGCCCGGCGTCCGGCACGCAGCGTCGAGTCAGCCACGGCCTCGGCGATGATCGGAGCACCCGCGAGATCGGCGGCCGTGCCAGCCAATTCGGCGGCCAGACCCTCGGTCTCGAGGCCACGGACCGTGCCGGTCAGTTCCAAGGACTCGCGCAGTATCCGGGAGGCCTCACGCAGCGCAGCACGCGCGCGCGACGCCTGGCGTGAGACCCGCTCGGCCTCGCGCGTCAGGTGCTTGATGAGAGTGCGCATCCCTTCGCCCGACGTCGCCGACACCGCGAATACCTCGGCGTCAGCCATGCCGCGCTCGCTCAGCAGACGACGCAGATCCTGCTCGATCGCATCACGCTCGGGCACGGAAATGGTATCGATGTGCGTCAGGACGACCGTCACCGAGGCATGCGACGAGCGCAGACGCACCAGCCACTCGTCGTGCAGACGCGCGTCCGCATACTTCTGCGGGTTGACGACAACGACGAGCGCGTCGACGCGCGACGCCAGACGATCGGCGATGTCCGCATGACGTGCATCAACCGAATCAATGTCCGGCAAATCAACGACGACGGTGTCGCCAGGCAGCGCTTGCGGCGCCTCCACCCGACGACCGATATCCAGCCACCCCAGCAATTCCTGCGGTTCTCGGCCTCGCGGCAGCACGGCGCACGCCTCGTTCGTCGTGGGGCGCCGAACACCCGCAGTGACGACCTCTCCCCCACTCAGCGCGTTGACGAGGGAGGACTTGCCGGCACCCGTGCCTCCCAGCATGCCGATAACGCACCAGGACGGGTCGACCTCGCTGCGTTCGGCCGTCACGTCAATGAGATCGCGAATGTGCGCCAGAGTCTGCTGATCGAGGTCCGGTGCTGCCAGGGTGCACATCTCGTCAAGCTGCTGGGCAGCCGAAGCCACGGGGTTCGATGCTCGCCTCACGCCAGCACCTCCCGGGCTCTCTCCTCGGCCGCCGCCAGCTTGTCGATGAGAACCTTGTCGGAAGCCCGATCGAGGCTCGCGCTCACCGGGGCAACGACATCCGACAGAGACTCTGCGGCGAGGCGTTCGAGCGCCGCACGAGCCTGCTCGGCCAGCGATCGAACCGTGCGTTCGCCGAAATAGGCTTCCAGGATTGTCTGGGACAGGGCGGCCGATGCCCCGGCGATACCGACTTCAACACCGGTGAGACCACCGGTCATCGTAAACGCGGCCACCATCAGCGAGACCGTCACGACGTTGATGCCGCCCGCAAGCATGCGCCCACTGACGCGCGAGGACTCGGCCTGGCCACGAATGATCTGCGTGACCTCGCGTGTCCACTCCTGCGCGACTGTGCGTGCGCGCTGCTCCGCAGCATCGACGTCGAGCAGCTCATCGAACGAAGACGTATCGACGACGATACGCGCCCTGCGCAGGGACTCACCCCACGCCCGGTGGTATTGGTCCGCCAAACGCTGCGCAAGGCCTCCGGTCAGATCGCGCTGCACCTGAACGTCCGGCGCTGCCTGTCCACGGAGTGCACCCATCACGCGCGAGCTCAAACCAGAAAACACACGCGAGACGGTCTTGGACATATCCCACGAGCCCAGTACCTCGGCGATGCGTGCGCTTACTTCACCGCGCAGTACGTCATCACTCGACGAGGAGGACACTTCCCGGGCATAGGAAGAAACGAGCTGCTCGATATCGCCGGCTGCGGCCTCGAACTCGCGGTTGCGTTGCCTCGCAGCCTCCAGTGCGCGCGTCGTCTCCTCCAACGACGAGGCGACGGCCCCGGACAGCGATCGACGCACGATAGCGGCACGTTCCTCGGTATCGCGTCCGATTTCCTCCAGGTAGGAGCCGATCGGCGCGATTGCTTCCGCGGGCAGGCGCCCGTCGCTGAGCGGCTGTTCCTCGACCGTATGAATCGCGACCTCACCCAGGCCACGCCGGCGAGCCAACGAGGCCAGATCCTCGCGAATTTCCTGCGCTGCCCCGGCGGGGACGCGGTTGAGCACGATGGCGACACGCAATCCGCGGCTCGCGGCTTCCTCCAGGTGCTTCCACGCCACCGCATCCGCGTAGCGGGCCGCGGTCGTGACAAACACCCACAGATCTGCACCGTCGAGCAGCTCCGCAGCCAGGCGACGGTTTTCGTCCTCGACGGAATCAATGTCCGGGGCGTCCACAATACCTACGGCGGGCCACAGCGTCTCCTCGACAGCGATCGTGATCGCGTCGAGGCTATCCCCACCCGAGCCCTCGCTCTTCGCCAGTCTCGGCAGCACTCGGTCCGACATGAACCAGTCGCGTGCCTTGGGCGCGCAGACCAACACGGGGCGCCGAGTCGTCGGACGCACCGCGCCCGCCCGACTCACGTTTCGGCCAAGCAACGAATTGACGAGCGTCGACTTACCGGACCCCGTCGAGCCACCGACGACCACGAGCACAGGTGCATCCGCGTCCTCGAGGCGCGGCAACACGACGTCCTGCAGGCGTCGCAGCGCGCGCTCCGCGTCGCCACGACTCCCGTCCGGAATGGCATGGAGCGTTTCCTCGAGGGCATGCGCCAGCGAGCGAGCTGCTTCAACCGCCGTGAGGGACACTCAGTCGGTCACCTTCTCGATAGTGGGGACCGCGTCGGCCTCGGGTAGGACCCACGTGTGCGGATCGGCCTCCACCTGCTCGCCACTGCGAATGTCCTTCACCGTGTCAGCGCTGCCCTCCTCGCCCGGGAACCAGACGAAGGGGATGCCGCGCTTATCGGCGAACTTGATCTGCTTGCCGAACTTTGCAGCGCTGGGAGCAACGTCTGTTGAGATGCCGCGCGAACGCAGCACAGCGGCAATCGCCTCCGAGCGCTCACGCTGTTCCTCCGCGATGACCGCGATGACGACCGCCGTAGGCACCTTGCGAGAGGCCCTCACCATCGGCGCAGAAATCATGCGCGACACAAGGCGCGAGACGCCGATAGACAGGCCGACGCCCGGGTAGGTGCGCTTGCCGTCCTTCGCCAGGGAGTCGTAGCGTCCGCCCGAGCAGATCGAGCCGAGGTCCTCATGGCCTTCGATCTCCGACTCGTACACGCTGCCCGTGTAGTAGTCGAGGCCACGAGCGATCTTGAGGTCCGCGACGACCGCACCCGGCATCCGCTTGTTCGCGGTATCGAGGAGCTCGGTCAGCTCCTTCAGGCCCTCGTCCAGCAGTTCGCCGCCCACACCGAGCTCGGCCAGACGCGCGCGCACCTCGGAAGAGTCAGACGTGCGAATCTGCGCCATCTGGAGCAGAACGGATGCCTGGTCGCCGTCGATGCCGGACTGAGCCAGCTCGGCGGCCACACCCTCCGGGCCGATCTTGTCGATCTTGTCCAGGCCGCGCAGGGCAGCCTCAACGTCCGTGACCCCGAGGGATTCACACACGCCCTGAACGACCTTGCGGTTGTTCACGAGCACGCGCACGGGCGGGATCGGCAGGTTGTTCAGAGCCTCGGCCATCACCAGCGGCAGGTCCACCTCGAAGTGGAACGGCAGCTCGCCGTTACCCACGACGTCGATATCCGCCTGCGTGAACTCGCGGAAGCGACCGTCCTGGGGACGCTCGCCGCGCCACACCTTCTGGATCTGGTAGCGCTTGAACGGGAAATCCAGCTCGTTCGCGTTCTCGACCACGTAGCGGGCGAAGGGAACGGTCAGGTCGAAGTGCAGACCCATGCCCTTGTCCTTGGGAGCGCGTGCGCCCGCCGCCGCAGCCTTCAGGGCCTGCAGGCGGTCGAGCACGTAGATCTCCTTGGAGGTCTCGCCCTTTGCTTCCAACTGCTCGAGGGTCTCGACCGCACGGGTTTCGATGCCCGCGAAGCCGTGCAATTCAAACACGCGACGCAGCTCGTCGAGGACGTGCATCTCAATGATGCGGCCCTCCGGGAGCCATTCGGGGAAACCTGACAGGGACGTGCGAGCCATTGAGCGTTCTTTCTATGAGGAAGGTGGTTAGCCGATGCGACGAGCGCGAATCAGATACTGGTTTGAGCGTATCTCATCTGCGAGCGTCGTCGCCGGGCCGTGTCCGGGAACAAGGACGGTGCGAGGATCAAGAGCGTTGGAAATCGTGCGCAAAGAATGTCGCATTTGAGTTTCGTCGCCCCCGGGCAGGTCGGTGCGCCCGACGCTGTCTTTAAACAGCACGTCTGCGCTCATCGCCCACGGAACCGCCTCGTCGGAAGAGTAGAAGGACTGGTTGTTGACCCGGATATCGAGCGGGCTCTCCCCCAGGAAGACGGCCGATCCCTCGGTATGGCCGGGTGCGGGAACCATGCGTAGCCACACGCCGGGGCACATCTCAAACGAATCTGAGGGCACCTCACGCAGGTCGGCGGGCTTGACCCACTGCCCCACGAAGTCGGGCAGGGGCATCGGCAGGAACGAGGCCGGGTCATCCATGCGGTACATGTCGGGTCCCGGCACGTACACGGGAACGGTGCCTCCGTCCGCGCCCCAAGTGGACACCGCGGCTGCGTCCCAGACGTGGTCGGGGTGTCCGTGTGTCAGAAGCACCGCGCCCACGCTGACACCCTCAAGCTCGAGGACCTCGCGGATCAGGTGTTGGATTCCCGCTGAAGGGTCGACGACAAGGGCAGTGCCCGCCCCGGAAGGGACGAGCACAAGCCCATTCGCCGCGTAGAAAGGCGACGGAATGACGTGAAGACGCATGTCACTCCATGGAAGAGGAGATCTGCGCGAGCCAGGCGCGCTTGGTCTCGAGAGCCTCGCGCACGTTCCTGGCGGCCTTCTCGTCACCCTTGGCCTCGGCCTCGGACAGGGAACGCTCGAGCTGAGCGATCTGCTCCTCAAGCTGACCGACCATGCCAGCCGCGCGTGCGCGCGTCTCGGGGTTGGTGCGGCGCCATTCCTTTTCTTCGGCCTCGCGGACCGCGGCCTCGACGGCGCGCAGACGCCCCTCGATGCGGTGCAGGTCGGCGGACGGCACGCGGCCCACCTCTTCCCAGCGGTCCTGGATCTGACGGAGCTGAGCCTTCGCGCGATCAATGTCGGTCACCGGCAGGATGGCCTCAGCGTCAACGAGGATCGCTTCCTTCGCGACGAGGTTGTCGCGGTACTCCGCGTCGGTGGCCTCATCCTTGGCGCGGCGAGCGTCGAAGAACACCTGCTGGGCGGCGCGGAAACGAGCCCACAGCGCGTCGTCTTCCTTACGCGAAGCGCGCGGGGCGGCCTTCCAGCGGTTCATGAGCTCACGGTACGCACCGGAGGTACGCGACCAGTCCACGGACGAGGACAGAGCCTCGGCCTCAGCGATCAGGGCTTCCTTCACTCGCTTAGCCTCGGACTGGGCCTGATCGAGCTGCGAGAAGAACTGGCGGCGGTGACGGTCGAACTGGGTGCGAGCGGAGGAGAAACGCTTCCACAGCTCATCCTCGATGGCCTTCTCCAGGCGCGGACCGCGGCGCTGCAGGTTCTTCCACTCGTCGAGGAGGTCGCGCAGGGTCTGACCCGACTGCTTCCAATGGGTCTTGGCGGGATCCTGGGCAACAATAGCCTCGGCGCGCTCAACGACGGAGGTGCGCTCGGCGAGAGCGGCAGCCTTGGCGGCCTTGCGCTCCTCGCGGGCGATTTCCTTGCGCTCCTCGGCGGCCTTCTCAACCGCCGCAACGCGCTCACGCAACGCCGGGATATCTCCGATGACGTTCGGGGAGGCGACCTGCTCGCGCAGCGTTGCGAGAGTCTGGTCGATATCGCGCGGGCTCAGCGTGCCCAGGCGATCCTCAAAAAGCTTGATGGTGGCTTCGAGGTCTGCGTAGCGACGCTCGTACAGAGCGTAGGGAGAAGCAGGAATGCCCTCGGGGAAGCCGCCGATAACGCGCTCCTCGTCTCCATCCTTGACATACACAGTGCCGTCCTCGCCGATACGGGCGAAGGGGTGCTCGGGCACCTCAGAAGCAGCGATCGTCGTCGAGACCGCGGCCTCCTCAATCGTCGACGGGGCAGCTTCGGGAGCGGTTTCGTTATTCGGAATCGGCGTCGTGGTCACGATATTCCTTCTGAGACGAGGGCTTACGCCCGGCGCGGGTGCGTGCCGATGTGACACACACAGCTAGTGTGTCACATCTAACGAGCAGGGGAAAGCTCATCACACAAAAGGGGACGGATGTAACACCCTTTTCGCGCGAATCGACGTAAGCCGCCCGCGCCTCGTCTATGAATCGGCGCCGATGCGCACCGCCTCGAAGACTCCGTCGACCCGACGAAGGGCGGACAGGACCGCGTTCAGGTGTCCGAGGTCGGCCAGTTCGAATGAGAAGTTACCCGAGGCGACCTGGTCACCGTCGGTCTTCAGCGCGGCGGCAAGAATGTTGACGCGATAGTCGGACAGCACGCGCGTCAGATCCGAGAGCAGTCCGCCGCGATCAAGGGCGCGCACCTCAATCTGCACGCGGAACGGAGCGCCCAGCCCCTTCTCGTTCCAGGACACGTCGACGAAGCGCTCGGGCTGCAGCTGTCCGAGACGCACAGCGTTCGCGCACGTACTGCGATGCACCGAGACACCCTGGCCTCGGGTAATGAAGCCGACGATGTCGTCTCCGGGCACCGGCGTACAGCACTTGGCGAGCTTGACCCAGATCTCGTTCGGACTCAGACCGGCGACGGTGATCGCCGCATCGCCCGAGGCCTCGGAGCGTGGCTTCTGAGAACCGGGGGTCACGGCCTCGGACAGCGTCTCCTCAGTGCCGTCTCCCCCACCCAGGTTGTCGACGAGCTTGGAGACGACGTTTTGCGCGGAGATATGGCCCTCGCCGACAGCTGCGTACAGGCCGGACACGTCCGGATAGCCGAAAGACGTCGCGACCGACAGGATCGACTCGTGGCTCATGAGGCGCTGGAGCGGCAGGTTCTGCTTGCGCATCGCGCGGGCAAGCGCCTCCTTTCCGGCCTCCACAGCTTCCTCGCGGCGCTCCTTCGAGAACCACGCCTTGATCTTGGAGCGCGCACGCGGAGAGGCGACAAAGGCCAGCCAGTCGCGCGAAGGTCCGGACTTATCCGACTTGGAGGTCACGACCTCGACCGTCTCGCCCGACTCGAGGCGCGTATCCAGGGAGACGAGGCGGCCGTTGACCTTCGCGCCCACCGTGCGGTGGCCGACCTCCGTGTGCACCGCATACGCGAAGTCGACGGGCGTCGAACGCGCCGGCAACACGATGACCTGGCCCTTCGGCGTAAACACGTAGACCTCGTCACCGGCGATCTCGTAGCGCAGCGAATCGAGGAACTCCTCAGGATCGCCCGTCTCGCGTTCCATCTCGACCAAAGCGCGCAGCCAGTTCGCCTGCTCGTCAGAGCTCATGCGGTCCGCATCGCCACTCGAGGCGTTGGGGTTCTGCTTGTACTTCCAGTGCGCGGCGACGCCGTGCTCGGCGCGCTCATGCATGTCGAAGGTACGGATCTGGATCTCCACCGGCTTGCCACCGGGTCCGATGACCGTCGTATGCAGCGACTGGTAGAGATTAAACTTCGGCATCGCGATGTAGTCTTTGAAGCGGCCGGGAATCGGGTTCCAGCGCCCATGCAGTGCCCCGAGCACGCCGTAGCAATCCTTGATCGACTCCACCAGGACGCGCACAGCCACCAGATCGAAGACCTCATCGAAGGCCTTTCCGCGCACGATCATCTTCTGGTAGATCGAGTAGTGGCTCTTCGGACGGCCACTCACCGTCCCCTTCGTGCCCGAACGACGCAAATCCTCTTCGATCTGGTCGATGACATCTCGCAGGTATTCTTCGCGCTGGGGTGCCCTCTCCGTGACGAGGCGGTCGATCTCCTCGTAGATCTCCGGGTACAGCGTCTTAAACGACAGCTCCTCAAGCTCCCACTTCACCATGTTCATGCCGAGGCGATGAGCCAGGGGCGCGTAAATCTCCAGCGTCTCCTTCGCCTTCTTTGCCGCCGACTTGGCAGGCACGAAACGCCACGTGCGGGCATTGTGCAGGCGATCGCCGAGCTTGATGAGCAGAACGCGAATATCGCGGCTCATCGCGACAAGCATCTTGCGTAGCGTCTCGGACTGGGCAGCGGCCCCATAGTGCACCTTATCGAGCTTGGTGACACCGTCAACGAGGTTGGCGATCGCCTCGCCATACTCGGCAGCGAGCTGTTCGAGCGTGTAGTCCGTGTCCTCAACCGTGTCATGCAGCAGCGCTGCGACAAGCGTCGGGGTCGTCATGCCCATCTCCGCCAGGATGGTCGCAACGGCGACCGGATGGGTGATATACGGTTCACCGGACTTGCGCATTTGCCCGCGGTGGTGTTCCTCGGCAGTGCGGTAGGCCCGCTCGACGACACTGATATCCGCCTTCGGATGGTTCGCCCGCAAGGCGCGCACAAGCGGCTCAATCTCGGGGATTGTGGCGCGTCCGCGTGAGCCAAACCAAACGAGGCCAGAGCGCACTCGGGAACCGGCCGCGGGAAGTGCGGATCCTGAAGTCATGTCGTCGCTGCTCATGGCCCCATGATAGCGACGAACGAGCGGGTCCGGGGATCGTGGCGATCCCGGGACCCGCTCGTTGTCAAGAAACGACGCTTAGAGGTGTAGCGCGCTCTCCACCGTGACGTCCGTCAGCACCGAGCGACCGCCCAGCGCATCGAGTTCCAGGAGAACGGCCACGGCCTCGACGGACGCACCGCACTGACGCAACAGCTTCACCGCCGCGTTCGCGGTGCCGCCCGTCGCGAGCACGTCGTCGATGATGAGGACGCGCTGGCCCTCGTGGACCGACTCGGGGTGCATTTCCATGCGCGCCGTGCCGTACTCGAGTTCGTAATCGACTCCGATCACGTGGCCGGGCAGCTTGCCGGCCTTGCGGATCGTCAGCATTCCGAGGCCAAGCTCGGCGGCCACGGGGGCGCCGAGGATGAAGCCACGCGATTCAAGACCCGCGACTGCGTCGATGCGACCCTCGTAGCGAGCGCCGATCAGCTCAACCAGTTCCTTGAATGCCGGGCCGTTCGCAAACAGCTCCGTGATATCGCGGAACAGGACGCCAGGTTCCGGAAAATCCGGGATTTCCAGCATGTTGCTTCGCACCAGAGTGGCGATGCGCTCGCCAAGCTCACCGATCATCGATGATTCTTCTTCCTGTGGGGCTGGTTCTCGTTGCCCAGGCGCTTGCCGGGCTTGATAGGAGCCACCTTCACCGATGCGGAGGCGCCCGGCGTATCAGCGGCGTGGCGGCCCTGACGTGCCCGGTCGACGGCCGCGTTGTGCTCGCGGGTCTTGGGCGACAGCTCCTGGAAGGTGACCAGAAGCGGCGACGCGATAAAGATCGACGAGTAGGTACCGGCGATCATACCGACGAACAGGGCCAGCGAGATATCCACCAGGGTACCCGGGCCAAGGGCCACGGAACCGATGATCAGAATCGCGCCGACAGGGAGAAGCGCCACAACCGAGGTGTTGATCGAACGAACCATCGTCTGATTGACTGCGAGGTTCACGTACTCGGCGAAGGTGTAGTGCTTCTGCTCGTAGACGTCCGAGGTCAGCTCACGCACCTTGTCGAAGACGACGACGGTGTCATAGAGCGAGTAACCCAGAATCGTCAGGAAGCCGATCACGGTCGCGGGCGACACCTCGACCTGCAGGATCGCGAACACGCCGATGGTGACGGCGATGTCGTGCACAAGCGCGAGCAGCGCAGACGCTGCCATGCGCCACGAGCGGAAGTACACCGTCATCAGCAGGGCGACGAGCGCCATGAAGATGACGAGCGACTGAGCGGCCTTCGTGGTGACCGAGGACCCCCAGGAGGGGCCGATCGAAGAGGACTGCACCTCGGTCGTATCCACGCCGTAGGCGCTGGCCAGCGCGTCACGCATCTGAGCGGTCTGCGCGGAATCCAGGGACGTCGTCTGGATGCGCACCGAATCCGAACCCACGCGGGTCACCTTCGGGGCACCCTCGACGAGGCCGGTGGAGGTTACTGCGTGCGAGGCGAAAGACTCGCTCTGGTCGCTCACGTGAGCGACATCGAACTGAGAGCCTCCGGTGAACTCAATCGAGCGGTTCAGGCCCAGGATCGCGACGAGCGCGAAACCGAGAACGAGCACCGCGGCGGCGAGGCCGACGAAGACCTTACGCTTGGGAACGACAGCATAGGACTTGTCGCCCGAGTACAGGGCGTTACCCCACTGAGCAAAACTCATCATGTCAGTTCTCCTCTTCCTCGGTCACGCCTGCGGCGCCATCCGTCGTTTCGGCTGAAGCGTCGTCGACGGTCTCTTCCTCGGCCTTCGCGGCGGCGAGGCGGGCGGCACGGCGGCGCTCGGCAATCGACAGACCGTCGCCAGCCTCGTCGTCGTTGTCCTTCGCCGTCGCGGATTCACCGCGCACAACCACGCGTCCGCGACCCGCGTACACGAGAGCATTCTTCGCACCCAGGTGCTCGGGATCCAGACCCGACAGCTTGTGGCCCTCGCCGAAGAAGCGAGTCCGGATCAGCAGCTCCATCATCGGGTGGGTGAACAGGAAGATCACCGCGATGTCGATAACTGTCGTGATACCGAGGGTGAAGGCGAAGCCCTGAACGCCACCGACGGCGAGCAGGTAGAGGACCACGGCCGCAACCAGGTTGACGGCGTCGGAGACCAGGATGGTGCGCTTGGCGCGATCCCAGCCCTCTTCGACGGCGGCGCGCAGCGGTCGTCCGTCTCGGACCTCGTCTCGAACACGTTCGAAGTAGACGATGAACGAGTCCGTGGTGACGCCGATGGCCATAATCAGACCGGCGACGCCTGCCAGCGACAGGCGGTAGCCCATCGCCCACGACAGCAGCGTGATCACCAGGTAGGTGATGACCGAGGCAACGACCAGCGAACCGGCGGAAATGATCGCGAGGCCGCGGTACTGCCAAATCAGGTAGAGGATGACCAGCAGGAAGCCGATGAGAGCCGCCCACAGACCGACGGTCAGGTGGTCCGTACCGATCGTCGCAGAAATCTGCTGCTCGGACTCAACCTCGAAGTTCAGCGGCAGCGAGCCGAACTGCAGCTGGTTAGCCAGAGCAGTCGCGGACTGCGCAGTGAAGTTACCGCTGATCTGCGCCTCACCGTTGGGGATGATGGCCTGCATAGACGGAGCGGTAATCACGGTTCCATCGAGAACGACCGCGAACGAGTTACGGTCCGGAGTGCCACGATAGGACGCCCCCTGGGGGTCCGAATCGTGGTAGCCGTACAGGATTGTGGAGGTGTCCTTGAACTTCTCGGTGCCGTCGTGGTTGAACTGCAGCGACACGATCCACTGGCCGGTCGACTGACCGTTATTGTTGCGTGCGATGGCCGCAGCAGCAGTCGTCAGATCCGAGCCGGGAACGGCCACGGGGCCCAGGATGTACTTGACCTGGCCGGACTCGTCGCAGGCGGCGTAGGGCTTGTCGGCGGGCCCCTCGACGCGCTTCACATCGGCGGATGCCGAGCAATCGAGCGTCAGGAA
This sequence comes from Schaalia odontolytica, assembly GCF_005696695.1. NCBI lineage: Bacteria > Bacillati > Actinomycetota > Actinomycetes > Actinomycetales > Actinomycetaceae > Schaalia > Schaalia odontolytica. The sequence continues at coordinate 1,317,913 of NZ_CP040006.1, forward strand.
GTCGTACATGACCTGCTCGGTCACCCAGGCGAGATCCGACGCGTTCTCGGGAGTCGTCGCGGGGGTGTCGGACAGGACGCCGTCGCCGTCCGCGTCGGCAGCGCCGCGCGCAGTCGCCTCATCCAGGGCGGTGGACTGGACACCAGACTGAGCAGCATCAGCCGCGCCGGTGCCACTCTGCTCACCCGACTGAGCACCGGACTGCTCACCCGACTGAGCACCGCTCTGCGCACCCGACTGAGGGTTATCCACCTTGGGCTGCTGCTGGTTCTGGAGAACGCCCTGCGCGGGCCCAATGCGCAGCACGGGGCGGAAGTTCATCTGCGAGGACGAACGGATCAGATCCAGCTGCTCCTGGGACGGGGTGCCGGGAATCGACACCATGATGTTGGAGCTACCCATCGAGGAGATCTCGGACTCGGACACGCCGGAGGCGTCAATACGATTACGAATAATCGAGATCGCCTGCGTGATGTCTTCCTCGGTGATCGCACGCTGCCCCTCCGACGTCGGGGTCGGGGTCAGGATCAGCTGGGTACCACCCTTGAGGTCAAGGGCCAGGTCAGGGTATGGGGATACGCCCTTGGCAAGGTGCCCGATCGCAAGTGCCGCGCACGCCGCCACGATGGCGACGGTCAGGGTCACGAGCGCGCGCACGGGGCGTCGTTTGTGTGATGCCACGGTTCTACTTTCCGTTCAGCCTTGAGTTACTTCTGCTGCTCGTCGGTGTCGCGCACGTCAAAAGACTGGGCGTCTTCCTGATCGAGGCCGAGGACGGATGCGTCCTCCTCGACGGTCTCTGCCTCGTCGGCGTCCGCTTCAGCCTGCTCCGCGTCAGCGAGCGGCGGCTGGCCACCGATCTCGGCGATGAATTCACGTTCCCAGTACATCTCATGTCCGTCGGAGGTCTCCAGGACGACGATGTCGCCGTCCAGGTCCACGAAACGACCCCAGAAGCCCACGCGGGTACGCACCCATTCTCCGGGGGTGACGGCTGCGAGCTGGTCACGCTTTTCCTGTTCCAGCTTCTGCATCTGCTGCCTGCGGGAGCGCGAGCTCCACATCATGAAGACGATGAGGAAAGCTGCCATGATCAGGAGCATGTAGTTGTTCATAAAGGCTGATTCACTTTCGATGACGGTCTAGCGCTTCGAGCGCACTTTGCCAGTCTAATGCCCGAGCAAGGTTTTAGCCTAAGCGATCAAGGTGTGGCGCGGCGCGAGACGCCACCGGAGCCGTTTTGACACTCGGCACGTGCCCGCGGCCTGCACGGATGGGGACGAGGCTCACTCCCCTAGTCGAAGAGGCCACCGTCCGGCGCCGGCGGAGTGAGGCCGAGGTGGGCCCATGCCTTGGGGGTTGCCATGCGTCCGCGGTTGGTGCGCACGAGGAAGCCTTCGCGCACGAGGTAGGGTTCCGCGACCGTTTCGACGGTTTCTGCTTCCTCGCCGATCGTCACCGACAGGGTCGTCAGGCCGACGGGACCACCGGCGAAACGACGGCAGATGGCCTCGAGGACCGCGCGGTCAAGGCGGTCGAGGCCGGAGGGGTCAACTTCGAAGAGCTCGAGGGCACCGCGCGCAGCCTCGAGGGTCAGCTGCCCGTCGCCGTGCACCTGGGCGTAGTCGACAACGCGACGCAGCAGGCGGTTCGCGATACGAGGCGTTCCACGCGAACGCGAGGCGATCTCGTGGGCGGCCTGCGCGTCAATGGGCGAACCCAGCAGCGAGGCGGAACGGGTGACCACCGACTGCAGCTCATCGGTCTCGTAGAACTCGAGATGGGCTGTGAAGCCGAAGCGGTCGCGCAGCGGCGCGGGGAGCAGGCCCGAACGCGTCGTCGCGCCCACGACCGTAAAGGGCGGAAGGGTGAGCGGGATCGACGTCGCGCCGGGTCCCTTACCCACGACGACGTCCACACGGAAGTCCTCCATGGCGAGATACAGCATTTCCTCGGCGGTTCGCGCGAGGCGGTGGATCTCGTCAATGAAGAGGATGTCGCCCTCTTGGAGGCCGGAAAGAATCGCGGCAAGGTCACCAGCGTGCTGGATCGCGGGGCCGGAGGTCAGTCGCAGGGACGTTCCCATCTCGGCGGCGATGATCATTGCCAGCGTCGTCTTGCCGAGTCCCGGAGGGCCCGCAAGCAGGACGTGGTCGGGGCTGGCCGAACGCATCCGCGCGGCGTCAAGCACGAGCTGCAGCTGGCCTCGCACGACGCGCTGGCCCACGAACTCCGAGAGCTTCTTGGGGCGCAGCGCGGCCTCGGCTGCCCGCTCGAGTTCCCCGGCGTCGGGGGCCACGATGCGCATCGCATCAACGTCGAAACCGGAATCCATCTGATCAGCCACGTCCGCCTCCCAGCGTCACGAGGGCGGCGCGCAGCATGTCGGATGCGCCAAGACCACTGCCCGCGAGTTTCTCGACGGCCTTGGCAGCCTGAGCCTCGGACCAACCCAGTCCGACCAGGGCAGCGCTGACCTCGGAAGCCACGGCGTCCTCGGTGGGCGCGGAAGCAGTGGCGGCTTCTCCACTCGGCAGGGCTGCCGGGGTGCCCAGCTTGTCGCCGATTTCGAGGGCCATGCGCTGAGCTGACTTCTTTCCCACACCGGGGATCCGCTGGAGAGCCGTGAGGTCCTGGTCGCGCACAGCGCGGCGCAGATCATCGGGACGCAGGACCGCCAATGCGGCGAGCGCGATCTTCGGTCCGATGCCCGACACCGACAGCAGCTTCGTGAACACATCACGCTCGTCCGCAGACTCAAAACCGTACAGCGTCATCGAGTCTTCGCGCACGATCATCGACGTGAACACGGTCATCTCCTGATCGCGCGAGGCGCCCTGCGCAAAAGCGGGCGTCACGTGCACGCGGAAGCCGATGCCTCCCACCACGATATCGATGTGGTCGAGGCCGACGCTCGCGACTGTACCGCGCAGAATGGAGATCACTGCATTCCTTTCGTTCATGGGTCACCCGCGCATGCGGGCGAACATATGTACGATTCTAGCCGCGCCTACGCCTCGGATCGACGGCACCCGTTCGGCGTTGCGCGGCCTGGGCCTCGGCCCATGCCTTTTGGGCAGGCGTCATGGATCCGCGCGCGGTCAGGCGACCCGAGATCGAAACGGCGACCGACGAGTCCTCGGGGGCGCCGAGCAAGCCTGTCCCCCGCCACGCGTGCGTAATCGCAATGGCAAGAGCGTCTGCGGCGTCCGCGGGCTTAGGAGCCTTGGCGAGGCCAAGGATGCGTGCGACCATCGCCTGCACCTGCGCCTTGTCCGCGTTTCCGTTACCAGAAACGGCGGACTTCACCTCGGAGGGCGTGTGGACAGCCATCGGCAGGCCGGCACGACCGACGCATGTCATCGCCGCACCCATGACCTGCATCGTGGTGGTCACCGACTGGAGATTGTCCTGCGCGAAGACGCGTTCGATGGCGACGACCTCTGGCTCGTAGCGCTCGATGACGCTGTCGATCGCGTCCGCGATCGTGCGCAGCCGGAAGTGCGTCGCCAGGTCCTTATCGGTACGGGCGACACCGACGTACACGAGCGAGGCGCGCCGCGACGCATCGACGTCAACCACGCCGAGGCCGCAGCGCGTCAGGCCCGGGTCGATGCCCATGACGCGCATCAGGCGCGGCCCACCATATCGACGAACATCGCGTGAATACGATCGTCTCCGCCCACCTCGGGATGGAAGGATGTTGCCATGACGTTGCCGCTGCGCACGCCGACGATCGGGCCTTCGGCGCTGTTGCCGGCGCGCGCGATGACCTCGATGCCCTCGCCCACCGATTCAACCCACGGGGCGCGAATGAACACGGCGTGGAAGGGACCTCCCTCAACGCCCTCAACGTCCAGGTCCTCCTCGTAGGAGTCGACCTGACGACCAAAGGCGTTACGACGCACGACCATATCGAGTGCGCCGAAAGAACGCTGGTCCTCACGTCCATCCAGGATCGACGACGCGAGCATAATCATGCCCGCGCACGTGCCGTAGACCGGCAGGCCGGAGGCGATCCGGTCGTTGAGCGTGTCAAACAGACCGAAGGAGAGCAGCAGGTTCGACATGGTCGTCGACTCGCCGCCCGGGATGACCAGGCCGTCGACCTGGTCGAGCTCAGAAACCCTGCGCACAAGCAGCGCGCGGGCGCCGGAGTTTTCCAGCGCCCGCACGTGCTCTGCGACGTCGCCCTGCAGGGCGAGAACGCCGATGGTCACCATCCGCGCTCCGCGAGGCGATGATCGACCGGCAGGTCGTCGACGTTGATGCCGACCATGGCCTCGCCCAGGCCACGCGAGACCTCGGCGATGACGGACGGATCGTCATAGAAGGTCGTGGCCTTGACGATGGCGGCCGCGCGCTTGGCGGGGTCGCCGGACTTGAAGATGCCCGAGCCAACGAAGACACCCTCGGCGCCCAGCTGCATCATCATGGCAGCGTCGGCGGGCGTGGCAATGCCACCGGCCGTGAAGAGCACGACGGGGAGGCGTCCCTCGCGGGCGACCTCGGCGACGAGCTCGTAGGGGGCCTGCAGTTCCTTGGCCGCGACGTAGAGTTCGTCCTCGGGCAGGGAGGTCAGGTGGCGGATCTCGTCGCGGATCTTACGCATGTGCGTCGTCGCGTTCGAGACGTCGCCGGTACCGGCCTCGCCCTTGGAGCGGATCATGGCCGCGCCCTCGTTGATGCGGCGCAGCGCCTCACCGAGGTTGGTCGCACCGCAGACGAAGGGAACGGTGAAGTTCCACTTGTCGATGTGGTGGGTGTAGTCGGCGGGGGTCAGGACCTCGGACTCGTCGATGTAGTCGACGCCGAGGGACTGCAGAACCTGCGCCTCAACGAAGTGGCCGATGCGGGCCTTGGCCATCACGGGGATGGACACAGCCTCGATGATGCCTTCGATCAGGTCGGGGTCGGACATGCGGGCCACGCCACCCTGGGCGCGGATGTCGGCGGGGACGCGCTCGAGGGCCATGACGGCCACGGCGCCCGCGTCCTCGGCGATCTTCGCCTGCTCGGGGGTGACGACGTCCATGATGACGCCACCCTTGAGCATCTGGGCCATACCGCGCTTGACCTGCGGGGTACCGACCTCGCGCTTAGCGGTCGAATCGCTCATGTTCACTCCTGCTCTTCCAGCTGGGCACGAACCTCGTCCGACAGGGACATATTCGTGTAGATGTTCTGCACGTCATCGGAGTCCTCGAGGGCGTCGATGAGCTTGTTGACCTTGAGGGCGCCCTCGAGATCGAGCTCGACCTCGGTGGAGGCGACGAACTGGACTTCGGCGGAGTCGTAGTCGATGCCGGCGTCCTGCAGGGCGGTACGCACGGCAACGACGTCCTTGGGGTCGGACTCGACGATGAAGAGCTCGCCGGCGTCCTCAACCTCTTCGGCGCCTGCGTCCAGGACGGCCATCATGATGGATTCCTCGTCCACACCGTCGGCGGCGGGCACCTCAACGATGCCGCGACGAGAGAACAGGTAGGCCACCGAACCGGGGTCGGCCAGCGAGCCGCCATGGCGGGTGAAGCCCAGGCGAACGTCGGAGGCGGCGCGGTTGCGGTTGTCGGTCAGACACTCCACCAGGAAGGCGACGCCGTTGGGGCCGTAGCCCTCGTACATGATGGTCTCGTAGTTGGCGCCACCGGCCTCGGCACCGGAGCCGCGCTTGACGGCGCGGTCGATGTTGTCGGCGGGAACAGAGTTCTTCTTCGCCTTCTGGATGGCGTCATACAGGGTCGGGTTGCCAGCGGGGTCGCCGCCGCCCGTGCGAGCTGCAACCTCAATGTTCTTGATGAGGCGCGCGAAGAGCTTGCCGCGCTTGGCGTCAATAGCGGCCTTCTTGTGCTTGGTGGTCGCCCACTTAGAGTGTCCCGACATCACTTCTCCCTGTTGGGTGGATAGATACCGCCATATTCTAACGCGTCTGCGGCCCCCATCCGCATCCGGGCGGGCGTCACATGGACAAACGTAAACACACTCACAGGAACGATGAACGAGGCCGGGGCCTCATCCGCGGGCACGTGACCTACCGGGTGGGCGGGGTCAGCACCGTGCGCAGAGCGCAGTTCGAAGGGGCCAGATCCTCCCAGGTTCCGTCGAAGGTAAGGATGAGAGCCGTCGCGGTCGGTACGCCTCGGGCTGCCTCTCCCCGATCATTCTCGCGCGCCAGCACGTAACCGGCGCCGGAGATAGTGGGCTCGTGACCGACGATGAGTGCGCTGGTCCCCTCGAAAGTGCGCGCCAGGGTGAGGATGTCCTCCTCGTCGGCGTTATAGACACCGCGGTCGAACCAGCTATCACGAATTGACACGTGCTGGTTGATCTGAGCGAAGGTCTGCTGGGCGCGCGTCGCGTCCGAGCACACCGCGACATCGAATGCGCCGATCTCACGGGATAAGACACCGCCGAGACGCGCGGCCTGATCGACGCCCGCATGCGTGAGGGGTCGAGTGTGATCGGGGTATGAATATGCGGCCTGCGCGTGGCGAACGAGAACGAGGGTTGGCATACTTCCAAGCGTAACCGCAGGGGAGGACACCATGGCACTGGGAGTCGAAGCCGCATCGGGCATCTGCTCGGCGCGTGAATGCACGAACGCCGCGAGCTACCGGATCGACTGGCGTAACCCTGCGATCCACCACGCCCGCACGAAGACGTGGCTCGCGTGCGAGGACCACCTGTCGTACCTGGAGAACTACTTCAAATACCGCTCGTTCCCTTTCGAGGTGTCAGCCTTCATCGCACCCGATCAGGATCCCTCTCAGGACCACTGATCCAGAGGCAGGTCGTTCCAGGTCAGGGCACGGAGCCCCTTCGCCAGCTCGTCGGCGCAGGCCGGGGTGAAGTCGGGCGCCCACTCGAAGGTGGACGTGCCCGTGTTCGACATGAAGTGCTTGGAGACGAGTTCCTCGTCGATATCGGTGGACAGCCACGTGGCCAGCAGGCGCGTGAGTGCACCGTGGATGACGAACACCGCGACGGCCTCGTCCCCCGCTTGCTCGCGTGCGGCCAGGCCCACGCGGCGAACGGTCTCGAGCGAGCGGGCCAGGGCTTCGCGCCCGCTCTCGCCGCCGGGCATGCGATTATCCAAATCCCCGGCGCACCACGACAGGGTCGTGCGCACGTAGAGCGACTGCGATGCCGGGTCGGCCGCCATTTCGAGGTCGCCAGAGCGGAGCTCGCGGATGCCGGGGTGCACCTGCGGGGTCAGCCCGTAGGCGCACGCCAGCGGGGCCGCGGTCAGCCGCGTGCGATGCAACCCGGATAGCGCGATGACGGTGGGAGGCGGCGCAACCTCAGACTCCCATCGATCCGCGAGGCGCTGGGCCTGGAGGAGTCCTTCGGGAGTCAGCCCAAGGCCGGGGCGCACCGTATCGAGCGCGCCAAGGCGATTCGCGGGGGTCTGTCCGTGCCGTACCAGCACAATCTTCACTGCTGCTCCCAGAAAAGTCGTTCCATGACGGCGCGCGCTTTGCGTCCAGCGCGCAGCCAGTCGTCTTCGAGGGCGTTCAGCCCGCCGCTACCGTACCCGAGGATGGCTGCGAGGGCACGTAGCTCCGCGCTGTCACGAGGCAAGACGTCGAGCTTCACACCGCTCATGCGCCCGCTCGCCAGCGTGTTGGCCGCGCGAATGCGAGTGGCCATGTCCCAGGCATCAAGAAGAGTCTGCGCGTCTTGAGCGCTGATCAGCTCGTGCTCCCGGGCGCTCAGGATCGCCTGCGTCGTCGAGGGCGTACGCAGTGCGGGGTTGTTCATTCCGGCACGCATCTGGATGAGCTGGATCGTCCACTCCACGTCCGTGAGGCCACCGGGGCCGAGCTTCACGTGGCGAGAGGGCTCGATGCCGCGCGGCAAACGCTCGTTCTCCATGCGGGCTTTCAGCAAGCGAATATCTCGCACATCCGACTCGCTCACTCCCCCATAGGCAAGCTCATCAAAAAGTTCCCGTGCAGCATCGGCGAGGCTTCCCTCACCGATCGGGCGCGCACGCACCGCCGCTTGGCGCTCCCAGGTGGAGGCCCACCGCTGCGCGTACTCACGATGCGACTCGATCGTGCGGCTCATCGGGCCGTTCTTACCCTCGGGTCGCAGGTCAAGGTCGACGACAATGCCCAGCTGGTTGGTCGCCGAGCCGAGGAGGTTCTTCACGCGGTTGACGATCGTCGTCGCGCTGGCTGCCGCCTCCGCCTCGGTGGTACACCCGACAGCCTCGTGCAGGGCAATCACGTCGGCGTCCGAGGCGTACGAGCACTCGCGTCCGCCGTAGCGGCCCATCGCGACGAACACGACGGCCGCCCGCTGCTCGCCCCACCGCTCAGCTTCCTCCCGCTGCGCGATGGCGAGGGCTCCGAGAATTGCCGCATCCGTGGCGTCGGCGATCGCGTTCCCACGAGGATCGACGCCGTCCAGCAGGTCGCTCATCGCGCAGCGCGTCAACTCGCGGGTGCGCACGGCGCGGACGCGAGCGGCGGCCTCCGTCGCGTCGTCGTGGCGATCAATGAGGGCTGCCACTTCACGAGCGAGCCGATGCGGCTCGCGCGGCGCCAGCTCACCATCGTCGTCGAGCCAGGCTACGGCCTCGGGACGCTTGGCGAGCGCCTCTGCAATCCAGCGGGAGTTCGGAAGCATGGTCGTGAGCCTGTGGGCGGCGACGCCCGAGTCGCGCAGGAGCGCGAGGTACCAGTGCGAGTCTCCGATATCCTCGGACAGGATGCGGAAGTTCAACAGGCCCATGTCGGGGTCGGCCCCTCCGGCGAGCCACGAGATGAACACCGGAAGCAGGTGACGCTGGATCGCGGCGCGCCTGCTCGTTCCCTGTGTGAGGGCTCCAATGTGCGTGAGCGCTCCCGCCGGATCCCGGTAGCCGATAGCAGCCAGTCGGTCGCGCGCACCATCCGCGTGCAGGGACACCTCGTCCTCGCTCAGCGACGCAGTCGCGGCGATGATCGGGCGATAGAAGACGTCCTCGTGCAAAGCGCGCACGCGAGTGCGCACCTCGTCGATAGCAGCACTGATCGACTCCGCATCCGCGAAGCGAGCGGTCCCCATCGCACGCCCGAGGACACGCAGCTCCCGGTCCTTATCGGGAATCAGGTGCGTGCGACGCATGCGGGGCAGCTGAGTGCGGTGTTCGACAGCGCGCAGGAAGCGGTAGCACGAGGCGAGCTGTTGCGCGTCACTGCGCGCGATGTAGCCACCCTCGCGCAACGCCTCAATCGCCTCGAGCGTCGACCTCACGCGCAGGAAGGCATCGGTGCGACCGTGAACAAGCTGGAGCAGCTGAACCGTGAACTCAACGTCACGCAGGCCCCCGCGCCCGAGCTTGAGCTCACGCGACGCATGCGAACGCGAGATATTGTCCTCGACGCGACGGCGCATCGCGCGCGCCGCCTCGACGAATCCCTCGCGCGTCGCAGCGCTCCACACGTAGGGCTGTGCGGCTTCCTCAAAGGCACGCCCGACGGTCTCGTCCCCCGCACAGGCGCGCGCCTTGAGCAGCGCCTGGAACTCCCACGTCTGCGCCCACTTGTCCCAATACTGGCGGTAGGACTCGACGGTGCGCACGAGCGCTCCGTTGCGCCCCTCGGGCCGTAGGTTCGCATCAACCGTCCACAGCGGCGCTTCGGTTCCGGGTCCCGAGCAGGCGGATGCCGTCGCCGCAGCAAGGCGCGTCGCGACCTCGAGGGCCACGCGTTCATCCCCGTCTGCCCCGGCCTCGGCGACGTAGACGACGTCGACGTCGGAGATGTAGTTGAGTTCCCGTGCCCCCGTCTTACCCATCACGATGATGGCGAAGGGGATACGCCCCTGCGGGTCGATGTCCCGCCTCGCCAGGGCAAGACCGGCCTCAAGCGTGGCGTCGACCAGGTCGGCGATGCGCCGACCGACCTCGGGCATGAAGCCTTCAGGATCATCGCTCGTCAGGTCATCGGCGGCCAGGTACAGCAGGACCTGGCGATACGCGCCGCGCAGATCGTCCACCCGGGCGTCCTCAGAGGCGACGAAGGCGCCGCGCTCCCCTCGCGTCGCAGCCACGGACGCGAGCATCACGCGCGCAGCCTCGCCGGGATCCTCCCACGTCGATCGAGCACGGCCGGGCTGGGCAATGATGTAATCGCCCAGCCACTGGCTGCCACCCAGGACGGCGCACAGGCGAGCGCGCGCACGCGAATCATCGACGAGTCCCCGCACGAGGCCGGAGTCCGCCTCGTGCAGACGGATCGCTGCCAGCAAGGCCTGATCGGGGTCGGCACTGGCTCCCAGGTCCGCCGCCCATACCTCGGCTCCACCCGGAAGCTCCTCGAAAAAGTCGAGGGCTCGGCGAGGGTCCAGGAATCCGGCAAACCGAAGTTCGTCAGGTGTCACCGGGGAACAACCTTCAGGAATTGCTCGAGCTCCTGGCGAGTAATCTGCTGGCGGTATTCCGTCCATTCCTTGCGCTTGTTTCGGATGACGTAGTCGAACACCTGCTCGCCGAGCGTGGAGGCCACCAGATCGGAACCCTTCATGGCACGCACGGCGTCCGCCAACGAGGCAGGCAGGGCGTGAATGCCCATAACCTGACGTTCGCGATCCGACAGGTCCCACACATTGTCCTCGGCCTCTGGCATCAGCTCCATCTTCTTCTCGATGCCCTCGAGCCCAGCCGCGATCAGGACGGCGAACGCCAGGTAGGGGTTCGCGCTCGGATCGGGGGCACGGTACTCGATACGCGCTGCCGCGGCCTTCTTCGGCTTGTAGAGCGGAACGCGCACGAGAGCCGAGCGATTCAAGTGGCCCCAGCACACGTAGGAGGGAGCCTCTCCCCCGCCCCACAGGCGCTTGTAGGAGTTGACATGCTGGTTGGTGATGGCCGCGATCTCCTCGGCGTGCGCGAGAAGGCCAGCGATGAACTGACGCCCCGTCGTGGACAGGCGATACTGGCCCGCAGGAGAGAAGAACGCATTTTCTTCGCCCTCGAACAGCGACAGGTGCGTGTGCATACCCGAGCCGGGGTGCTCAATGAAAGGCTTGGGCATGAACGTCGCAACAAGCTCCTCGCGTAGCGCGACCTCCTCAATGAGGGTGCGGGCAGTCATGATGTTATCCGCTGCGCGCACGGGATCAACGGCTCGCAGGTCAATCTCGTTTTGCCCCGGCCCACCCTCGTGGTGCGAGAACTCGACCGGAATCGCCATGTCCTCGAGCATGCGCACGGCGCGGCGGCGGAAGTCGTTCGAATCGCCGCGCGCCACGTGGTCGAAGTAGCCAGCCTGATCGACGGGGATCATGCGATCGGGCGTCACAGGCTGACGCAGGAGGTAAAACTCGATCTCCGGGTGAATCATGACCCGGAACCCGGCGTCGGCGGCGCGCTCCACGGCGCGCTCGAGAACCCCTCGAGGATCCGAGGGAGCCGGGCGGCCGTCAGGCATGAGGACGTCGCAGAACATGCGGGCAACCGGGTCCTCGTTAGAACGCCACGGAAGCAGCTGGAACGTCGACGCATCCGGCTTGAGTAGCATGTCCGACTCGTAGACGCGCGTCAGGCCTTCGACGGCCGACCCGTCGAAGCCAATCCCCTCACTGAACGCCTCCTCGAGCTCACCGGGGTCGATCGAGATCGACTTCAAGACGCCCGCAACATCCGTGAACCACAAACGGATAAAGCGAATGTTCTTCTGCGCGACCTCGCGCAGCACGTATTCCTGATGCGAATCCACCGGTATCCTCCCGTTGAGAAAAGAACGGGCCGACCGCAGGGACTGCGGTCGGCCCGGCATGGCTTCAGTCTACTTGCCCAGGTTGAAACCCTTCGAGATGGATTCCAGTGCGCCGGTGAGATCCGAGGGCAGCATCCACAGCTTGGACGCCTGGCCGTCTGCGATCTTCGGCAGCATTTCGAGGTACTTGTAGGACAGGAGCTCGGGCGTGGCCTTACCGGCGTTGATGGCCGCGAAGACCGTCTGAATGGCTTCAGACTCACCCTGTGCGCGCAGGATCTGTGCCTGGCGGGCACCCTCGGCCTGGAGAATCAGTGCTTCCTTCTGACCCTTGGCCTGAAGAACCTGAGCCTCCTGCTGGGCAGACGCGGCCAGAACGGCGGCCTGCTTGGCACCCTCAGCCTTCTTGATCTGGGCCTCACGCTCGGCCTCGGCCGTGAGGATCGTCGCACGCTTGGTACGCTCGGCGGTGATCTGCTGCTCCATGGCGGCCAGGACTCGCGGCGGCGGCTCGATGGACTTGAGCTCCACGCGGGTCACGCGAATGCCCCACGGGCCCGTGGCCTCGTCAAGAACGCCGCGCAGCTGCTTGTTGATCGACTCACGTGAGGTCTGCGTCTGCTCCAGATCCAGCGAACCGATCAGGTTACGCAGCGTCGTCGCGGTCAGCTGCTCGATCGCCTGCAGGAAGTTAGCGACCTCGTAGGTCGCGCTGCGCGGATCCGTGATCTGGAAATAGATGACGGAGTCGATCGAGACCATCGCCTGGTCGGCGGTGATAACGGGCTGCGGCGGGAAGTTCGCGACCTGCTCACGCAGATCGATACGAGCGGCAACGCGGTCCACGAAGGGGACCAGCAGGTGGAAACCACCCTGCATGACCGCCTGGAACCGACCAAGACGCTCCACAACGTACGCCTGCGACTGCGGAACGATCCGCACTGCGCGGGCGAGCGAAACCACGACGAAAACGACGAGAGCAAGCACCACGATGAACGCGATGTTGCCGATGATGTTTCCTGAATTCACGGCGTCTTTCCTTTCTTACGTCGATGAAAATACAAGATGTGCGGGATCAGGAGATCGAGTCTCCGTACGGATGCGTCGGAGCCGCAGAGGCCGGGTTGAGGGCACTCACGACGGCGGTTGCACCGTCGATGCGGTCAACACGAACCTCGGCGCCAACGGGCAGCGTGGGCCCCTCAGTGCGCGCGCTCCACTCTCCACCCGAGAACTGGATACGCCCGTGGCGCTCTCCCACGGCCTCGGTCACGTATCCGGTCTTGCCAATCAGACCGTCAGTGTTGCTCGGAACGTAACCGCTGGACCGGTCGATACGCCCTTTCAGGAAGGGACGCAGGATGACCAGGAGAGCAATCGAGACGACAATGAAGACGATGACCTGAACCGTCAGGTTTGCGCCGAAAGCGCCCGCGATGCCCGCCGCCAACGCGCCGATCGCAAACATGAGGAAGACGAAGCTCACGCTCATGACCTCGACGATTCCGCAGACGAGGGCACCGAGAATCCACAGCCACCACATACCGCTCACGCTCCTATTCTCACGCGCTCACGCCGCGCGCCCACCAGCGCCCGTCGGTGTTGCCAGCGAGCAGCGGCATGCCGTACACCTCGGACAGGTTGACACCCGTCAGGACGTCTTCAATCGGCCCCTGGTGAGTGATCACGCCGTTGGACATGATCGCGCAGTGCGTGACGCCTGCGGGGATCTCTTCGATCTGATGCGTCACCAGGATGACCTGCGGGGACTTCGAACCCTGCATGATCTCCGACAGAGCGGCGATCAGCAGCTCGCGAGCACCCAGGTCGAGGCCCGAGGTCGGCTCGTCGAGGATGAGCACCTCAGGGTCGGTCATGAGGGCGCGCGCCAGCAGCACGCGCTGGGCCTCGCCCTCGGACAGCGTCGAAAACTCACGCTGGGCGAGGTGCGAGACACCGAAGATGTCCATGAGCGCGTGGGCACGCTCGTCGTCGACCTGCTCGTATTCCTCGTCGTGGGCGACGGCAAGGCCCCAGGCAGCGCTGCGCACCGTGTCGAGGACCGACTGAGTCGGCACGATCTTGGCCCCCACCGCGGCCGAGGAGAGCCCCACGCGCGTGGCGATCTCTGAGGGGTCGGCGTGCGACAAATCGGTCTCCGAGACCGTCACCTCTCCGCTATCGGGAGCGATACGGCCCGAGGCCACGCGCGCCAACGTGGTCTTGCCGGCGCCATTCGGGCCGACGATGACCCAGTGCTGGCGCGGGCGCGTCGACCACGAGACGTCGGACAGGACCTGCGTGTCCCCGCGTTGGAGGGACACGTGAGAAAGATTCAGGACGTAAGTCATGTATCCAGCCTAGTCGTCTGTCGGGTGACGTGCGCCCTAAACGAGCGAACGGTACAGCTCGGCGGTCTTCACGCCGATCGCTTCCCAGGAGAAGTGATCGCGGGCGCGAACGAGGCCGGCCTCGCCCATACGACGGCCCAGCTCAGGATCGTCGAGGACACGCACCAGGCGATCAGCCATCGCTTCCTCAAAGGCGCGAGGATCGAGCGGGGTTCCCGTGCCGTCCTGCATCTGTTCGATCGGCACGAGGTAGCCGGTCTCTCCATCGACGATGACGTCGGGAATGCCGCCGGTCGCGGTGCCGACGACGGGCAGGCCGAGGGCCATCGCCTCGAGATTGACGATGCCGAGGGGCTCGTACACCGACGGCGTGATGAAGACCTGCGCCGAGGACAGGATCGCCGCCACCTCGGGTTGGGGGAGCATCTCGGAGATAAGAACGACGCCGGAGCGGCGAGCGCGGAGCTCGGCGACGAGGCCCTCAACCTCGGCCGCGATCTCAGGGGTGTCGGGAGCGCCGGCGCACAGCACAAGCTGAACGTCATCGGGCAGGAGCTGGGCGGCGCGCAGGAAGTACGGGAGGCCCTTCTGGCGGGTGATGCGGCCGACGAACACGACCGTGCGACGAGACGGGTCAATACCGTGCTCGGCGAGAACGCGGGCGCGCAGTTCCTCGCCCGCCTCACCCTCGGGGGCGTGCCACTTGTTCAGGTCGATGCCGTTGTGGATGACGTGCACGCGCTCGGGATCAACGCCGGGGTAGCAGCGCAGAATGTCGTCACGCATGCCATTCGAGACGGCGACGATCGCGCTCGCAGCCTCGTAGGCCGTCTTCTCCACGTAGGAGGACAGGCGGTAGCCGCCGCCGAGCTGCTCAGCCTTCCACGGGCGCAGCGGCTCAAGCGAGTGCGCTGAGATCACGTGCGGGATGTCGCCGAGAAGCGACGCAACGTGTCCGGCAAAATTCGCGTACCAGGTGTGGGAGTGAACCAGGTCAGAACCCTCGCACGCAGCAGCGATCTCGAGGTCGACACCAAGCGTGCGCAGCGCGGCGTTCGCTCCGGCCAGCTGAGGCAAATCCGCATGTCCGGTCACGCCCGGGTCGGCTCCATCGGTACCCGGTTCGCGCGGACCGTCAAACGCCTGGACACGCAGGTCATCGACGAGGCCGCGCAGGACCTTGGCCAGTTCGAGCACGTGGACACCGGCTCCTCCGTAGACGTGAGGCGGGTATTCACGGGTAAGGAGATCAACGCGCATGGTGGGGTCCTTCCGACGGGAGCGGCGTGTGAGACACATCGTATCCGATCTCACGTCACCGCTGGTCGAAAACGAGACAGTGTAGCAATCGATAGACATTTGTAATACAGTGTGACCACTCCCACGGATCCGCGCCGATGCGGGTCCACTCGACCAACGAAGAGGTGCCACATGGCAAAGAACCACGTTCTGGCAATCGTTCTCGCGGGCGGTGAGGGTAAGCGACTGATGCCCCTGACGGATGACCGTGCAAAGCCGGCAGTTCCGTTCGGTGGTCACTTCCGTCTGATCGATTTCGCGCTGTCGAACATCGTGAATTCCGGATACCTCAAGATTGTTGTCTTGACGCAGTACAAGTCCCATTCGCTCGACCGCCACGTCACAAAGACCTGGTACACGTCTCCCCTACTCGGCAACTTCATTGCTCCTGTGCCGGCTCAGCAGCGTCGCGGCCCGCACTGGTACCTGGGTAGCGCGGATGCCATCTACCAGTCGCTGAACATCGTCGACGACGAGCAGCCGGAGTACATCGTCATCATCGGTGCGGACAACATCTACCGTATGGACTTCTCGCAGATGGTCCAGCACCACATCGATTCGGGCCTGCCCGCCACGGTCGCCGGCATCCGTCAGCCGATCGAGCTGGCTTCGGCGCTCGGCGTCATCGACGGCGAGAACGGGGTCGTCAAGAACTTCCTCGAGAAGCCGAAGAACGCCGTGGGCCTGCCCGACGATCCCACCAAGGTCCTCGCCTCCATGGGCAACTACGTGTTCACCACGAAGGATCTGGTCAACGCTCTGCGGGAGGATGCGGCCGACCCCGATTCGAAGCACGACATGGGTGGCAACATTATTCCGTGGTTCGTCGAGCGCGGCGAGTGCGGCGTCTACGACTTCCAGGACAACGACGTGCCGGGATCGACCGACCGCGACCGCGACTACTGGCGTGACGTCGGTACGCTGGACGCCTACTACGAGGCGAACATGGACCTGATCTCGGTGCACCCGGTGTTCAACCTGTACAACCGCGATTGGCCGACCATGACGATGATCGACGGCTCACTGCCGCCGGCCAAGTTCGTGTACGGCGATGCGGATCGTCTGGGTCACGCGATCGACTCGTTCGTCTCCCCCGGCGTCATCGTCTCCGGCGGCGAGATCGTGCGCTCGGTCATTTCCCCGAACACCTACGTCCACTCGTGGGCGAAGATCGAGGATTCCGTTGTTATGCACGGCTGTCGCATCGGTCGCTCGGCCCGAGTCGTGAAGACGATTCTGGATAAGAACGTCGTCGTTGAGGAAGGTGCCGTCGTCGGCGTCGATCTTGACCACGATCGCGAGCGTGGCTTCACCGTCACAGAGTCCGGCATTACGGTCGTTCCCAAGGGCGCGGTCGTCCGCAAGTGAGCATGACTCACCGTCTCGACGAGCCGGGTGCTCCGCTGCTGTGTGCCAGCGGGGCACCCGGCCTCGTCGTCACCGACGTCGATTCGACGCTGATTCGCCAGGAAGTCATTGAGGAGCTCGCCGAAGCTGCGGGCACGCGGGCGCGCGTCGCCGAGATTACGTCTCGTGCGATGAATGGCGAGCTTGATTTCGCGGAGTCTTTGCGCGAGCGCGTTGCAACCCTCGCTGGGGTCCCCGAATCCGTCTTCGGTGATGTCCTGTCCGCCATCACCCCCACGAAGGGTGCTCGCGAGCTGATCGACGCAGTCCACCGGGCCGGCGGAAAGTTCGGCATCGTCTCGGGCGGATTCGAGGAAGTGGTCGCTCCCCTGGCGGCCTCCCTCGACATCGATTTCTACGCGGCGAACCGCCTCGAGGTCGCCGGCGGTATATTGACGGGCCGCGTGCTGGGCCGCATCGTGACCTCCCAGGTGAAGGTCGAGTGCTTGCGTTCCTGGGCCTCGTCCCTCGGTGTCCCACTCGAGCGCACGGTTGCGATCGGCGACGGGGCAAACGATATCCCCATGATGCACGAGGCCGGGGTCGGTATCGCGTTCTGCGCGAAGCCCGCCGTGCGCGAGCAGGTGTCGGTCCAGCTGAACACGCCGGACCTGTCTCTGACGATCGCTCCCCTCGGCCTCGCCTAGCCGGACACGTCAGGGTTCGCGCGTGTCTGTCAGGCGGATCATACGCCCGTCCCACCCGTCGCGCCAGGCGCGCGCGTACTCGAGGATCTGCGCGGGGTAGATTTCTCCATCGATCTGGGCGGCGGCCTCGTCGATGTCCCACCAGGCCTGGGTGTCGATGACGGAACGTTCCAGGTCAGTCCATCCATCCCGGCTCAGGGCGGTCGAGGGCGCCTGCGCGACGAAAAACCACTCGTCCTGCCTGGCGGTGACCGCCAGGAAGTCGAACTCGGCGGTCCGGTAGAGGACGGGGCCCACCAGGTCGTCAGGGGCCAGCTCGATACCGGTTTCTTCGAAGACCTCACGCACGGCTGCGGCGCGCGGGTCCTCGCCCTCTTCGATGCCGCCACCGATCGTGAACCACCAGAACCGCTCCGGTTGGTCCTCGTCGTGGCCCTTGGCCAAGAGGACCCGTCCACTGTCGTCAAAGAGGAGGACGCGGGCGGCCTCCCGATGGGGATAGCCGTCCGCGTCCACAGGCCAGTCGAGTGCGCTCATGCCTCCAGGGTAGCCCGCTGGCGGCGCAGACCCCACACGAGGAGAGCGACGCTCACGACGAAAACGGGGATCTCGATCGCGCCGTAGGTGAGGTTCCACGAGTCTTCGGGGGCCAGGAACCCAACGCCGTTAGCCTGGGCGTGCAGCGCGAGTGCTCCGCCGTATCCGCCGACCGCGACGAGAAGGCCCGTAAGCACATTCTGTGCTCGCAGCACCGCCCAGGCCAGCGCGTATCCGAACACGCCGGTAAAGATGGCATGCGCGTATGCGCCAAGGATGGCACGCACGAGGAACGATTCCCACAGTCCGCTCATCCCGTTTTCAAGGGCGCTCACGTAGTAGCCCACGTCCTCACCCCAGGCGAACCCGAGACCAACGAGCGCTCCAAGAACGCCGCCCTGCGCAGGGCGATCGAGCACCTTACGCGCAGCGAGAATCAGCGCCAGAACACCAATTCCCTTACCCGTCTCTTCCACGATGGGACCCGTGAGCACGGACGTCACGAAATCAACCGCTTCATCGCTCAGGTTGCTCGCGGCTACGGCCGAGTCGATGACTGTGTTGCCGTATCCCGCAAAGATCAGCGCGCCACCGGTTCCCCAGCCGAATGCGGCCAACCAGGACAGCACTGTGGGCTTGAGGCGAGCGGCCCATGCGAGGAACGCCAGGCCAACAACTGCGCTCAGCGTCGAGGCACCAACCGCAAGCCAGGCATCAGATGACGAGACCCCCTCGAGAGCTTCCGTCAATTCATAGATAGCCGCCCGAACACTCACTGCAACGAGGATGAGCGAGCACACGACGAGCGCCCACGAACGAGGGCGCATAGACACAGCATGAGTCACGTTATTTCCTTTCTGTCGCCCCCCATCATGCCCGCTGTTCCTATGCGTCGCCTATGAGGGGGCGATGTAACGGCCGTGAGAACGCGCTCATGCAACAGACCCCGTAGCGGGAGCCGCCGAGAAACCTGATCTCACCTCGTTGACTCGGTTCCGCCCCATTGCCCCTGTTCAATGCGACGTGTCAGGCGACGTGCGCACGACCCGCGACGGCGTTCGTGACATCCTTTTGCTGCTCCGCGATAGAGGTCAGTCGCAGGAATTCACGGCGCTTTTCAACGGCATCGGCCAGCATCTGACGATCGTTTTCGATGCGCGAGGGATCGGCGCCATGGCGAGCCATGAGGCGCTGGTCGAGGCCGAGGGAGGCCAGGTCGGACAAGAAGGCTCGCATGGCACGCTTCGCATCCCGACCACCCTGGGCAGCCCACTTGAAGGCGGCTTTACGCGCGCGACGATCGGTCGCCATCGAGACTTCGCCGGGAAGGATCCATCCGGTGCGCACGTACGGGACGAGGCCATCGCGAATGTGGAGAGCCTCCCGACGCGCAGCTCGCAGCAGCAGAATCGACCAGAGGACGAACCCAGGAATACCCACGACGACATACATGGCAATGAAGGCAAATCCAGATCCGGTCAATGCGGCGCTTCCATTCCACACGAAGTGAATGAGCATCGCAAAGAACCAGAAGACGACGACGATAGCGGTCTTCAACCAGCCCCGCTTGAACTTGAGGAGGGCGAGCGCCAATCCGATGCCCGTCATCGAGGTTGCCATGACGTGTAGGAAGGGTCCCAGCAGGGCGCGAACAACGAATACCAAGACGAGAGTCTTTGTTCCTTGTCCTTCGGTGCGCAGGAAGTACAGGATGTCCTCGAAGAAAAGGAACCCGGCCGCCGAGAATCCCGCGTACACGACACCGTCGAGCACCGAGTTGATGGAGTTGCGGCGTACAACAACGATGATGAGAACGCCGATACCCTTGAGGGTCTCCTCAACGAGGGGCGCGATGAATGACGCGGCGAGTGCCTCCGCACGGTCGAAGTCACCGATTGTGGCGGCAATGTCCTCACCCAGTGCAGTATTCATGATCATCGCCGACAGGGTCGCCACGCCCCCGCCCCACAGAAACATCGCAAGCTTCGTCGTCCACGGTTCAGGCTCCCAGCGATCAATCCGCTGGAGGAAGCCGACGACGATCACGAGGGCAACCAGGGACAGCAGCGTCGTCTTCACGAAGGACGTCACGCTCGAAGACTCGGGTGCCAGACCGAAGACGATGATGCCGATGGTCCCCAGCACGCCGATCGTCGTCATGACAACCTCGAACCAGGGGAAGGAGTGCGCGGCCTTGGGAGGCTGCCAGACGGGAGCGGCATCGTCGGGGGCCGGTGCTGAGACGCCATCGGTGGAGTCGATGGTGGCGCTGCTGATCTTGCTGAGGCGATAGTCCTCGCCGGGCCCTCCCCAGTGGGTCGCGTGCATATCAGTAACCTCGTCCGCCCGTCTGCGTGTCATCGTCAAAGTCAATGGGCTCGGGAATCGGAGCATGCCCGGCCAGTCGCAACAATTTTACCATTCGTGCGGAACGCAGGGCGCGAACTCCCGCGACATCCACGTTGTGCACGTTGCGTGTGAGCTCGATGCGGTAGCACGTCGCATCCAACGCTTCCAAGCGCGCAGCGGCTTGGGGATCCGATACAATGCGCGCCCGTTCTTCAAGGGTGAGAGTCTCACGGATTGCGCGAGACAGGGCGGACGCACGCTCCAAACGCGCGGCGACCTCGACACGATCGCCCTGGCGTTGCGCCGCGGTTCGGCGGTCGAGGCCATCGGTGGTGAGCTGGTCTCCCCCGTCCTGAATGTAGGCGCGTGCGGCGTCGGCGAGGCCGGAGCTTTCCAGACCGGCGCTGCGGCTCAGAAGGTCTGCCTCGGAGGCCCGGCGCAGCAGGAGTCGCGAGAGAGAGTCTCGCGAAGCAAGGATGCGCTGATGGAGCCGGTCCAGGCGGCGCGCTCGCGTGATCGCGAATCCTGCGATAACGCCGAGCGCGATAACGGCGAATACGATAGCGACAAGCAGCCAGGGGGACAGCGAGATCATGCGAGTTCCTCCCCTTCTTCGCCGCGGCCTCGGATCAGGTCACGTGCCCGACGCGTTCCCGATTCGGCGGGACTTCCCATGGCGATCGCCAGCTTGTAGACCTCGAAGACCTTATCCGCCACAACCTCCCAGTCGTACTGCGCCGATGATCGCGCTCCGGCTGCGGACAGTTCCTCGAGGCGGTCGCGGTCTGTCAGCAGGTCGATGAGTGTACGTGCGAGCGAGTCGCTGTTGCCCGTCTCGAAGAGCGCGCCAGCTCGCCCGTCCTCTAGCACCGCACGGAAGGCTGGGATATCCGAGGCAACGACTGCTGTATGGGCCGCCATCGCCTCGACAAGGACGATACCGAAAGACTCGCCGCCCGTCTGCGGAGCGACGTAGACGCTGGCGCCCGCGAGCAAGGATTCCTTCTCCTCATCGCTGATTCCACCCAGGAAAGACACGGAATCACCAAAACGCTCGACGGCCTGGCGAATCTCCGGAGCGTCTCCTCGACCGGCAATCAGGAAACGCGCACCCGGGAAACGCTCAAGGACACCAGCAATGGCACCGGCGAAAATGCTCAGGCCCTTACGGGGCTCATCGAGGCGGCCGAGGAATACGATGACCGGACGTTCGTCCGTCGCCACCCACTGTTCAAGGGGCTGCGCGGTGCGGAACGAGGCCGTTTCGACCCCGTTCGGAATGATGACGGCATCGCCGCCGTGGTGCTCGATCAGCGTTCGGCGCGCCTCCTCGGACACCGCGATGCGCACTCCGATGCGTTCCATGTACAGGCGCATGGGCGCCGAGGCAATCGCGCGCGAGACCGACCGACCGAGGGCCGCGTGGAATGTCCCCACGAGGGGGGCAGTCGAAAGCATCGCAGCTGCCATGGACACCGAGGGAACGACAGGCTCGTGGACGTGCACGACGTCAAAATCGTTGTCTGCCAGCCAACGGCGAGTACGCGCGAGTGCCTTCGGCTTCACGGAAATATTGGCCACCGATCCGTTAAAGGGGATCGACACGGACGAACCGGCGGACGTAATCCACTCAGGCAGGTCCTCCGAGGTCGACGGCGTCAGCACCTGAACGTCGTGTCCGCGGGACCGCAGCTTCAACGCGAGGTCGCGAATGTGGAAGCCCACTCCCCCGGGCACGTCCCAGGAGTACGGATTCACGATTCCAATCTTCATCGATTCTTCCTCTCGTGCTCGGCCCTCGCGCGCGCCAGGCGCTCGGGGTCAAGATCCTCCACATACACGCGTTGCATCATGTGCCAGTCCTGCGCCTTGGTCGCCATCATGGCGGCAAATTCGTCCACCCACGCCTGCGTGAGGGCCTCGACGCGATTGAGGCCGGGGCGCTCCTGGCCATCCACGTTGATCGGTCCGACACAACGCACTCGGACATCGGCCCCTGCGGGTGTCTCGTTCTCGTACGTGATGCAGGCTGCAAAGAGCGGACGCTCCAGCTTGGTCGCGAGCGCAGCGGGACCCGCGGCGACAAGTGCGCGCCGAGTCCCCAGGTCGACCTCAATGCCCGAACCCGAAATATCCCGGTCTGCAAGAAGCGGGACGATGACGCTACGGCCGCGCACGCGCTCGATGAGGGTAGAAAAGACCGACTCGCCCTTCGCGACGCCGATGATCTCCATGCCGAGGCCTTCGCGCAACGACACGAAACGTTCAAACAGCGCGGGAGGCTCCACCTTTTCAGCCACGGTCACGATGTCACGACCGTGTGCGCACGCCCACGCGCCAGCACGATCCCAGCTGCCGGAGTGTCCGAGAGCGAGGACGACCGGGCCATCTTCGCTGGCCGCAGCCAGGGCCTCGAAGCCCTCGAAGGAGACGCCCTCGAGCAACGGCTCGCCACGACGCGAGCCGAGCATTAGCTGCTCAGCGTAGTTGCGGATGTGCGACCGGACCGCGTCACGCACCTCGTGGGCGGACGGCTCGTTTCCGGTTAAACGCGCCATGTTGGCGCGCAGCCGGTCGATCATGGCTCCCCCGCGCCTGGCCGCAATCGATGCACCAGTGTCCGCCATGCGCATGACGAGGCGCAGCGGCAAACGGGGGGCGATCGAAAAAGCGAGCGACAGGGGCGAAAAACTCACGGCGTTCCTTCGTCGATGTTGCGGGCAGTGAACCAGATGCGCTGGCAGACGGTGACGAAGGAGGCAAACGCCACCCAGGTCAGGCCGGCCGCAAACACCCACTCGGGCAGACCGAGGCTCATGAGGATCGCCGTGCCCATGCCGATGATGAGGCGGTCGGTGCGCTCGGCAATACCCAGCTTGGCAACGACGCCGACGGATTCGGCGCGGGCGCGCGCGTAGGGCACGGCGGCAGCACCGACAATCGAGCAGATGCCGGCAATGATTGCCCATGTACGCACGAACGAGTCGTCCATCTGGAAGACCGCGTAGGCGGTGAGGGAGCCGAACACGGCGCCATCACCCAGGCGGTCAAGCGTCGAATCCAGGAAGGCGCCAAAACGCGTGCCGCCCGTCGTCATGCGCGCGAGCGTGCCGTCAACAGAGTCGCCGAACATGACGACGGCCAGGGCGATGCCGCCCTGCCAAATCCATCCCTGAGGAATGCAGATAACCGCGATCGCGACCGTCGCAACGGTGCCCGCGATCGTCACCATATTCGGGGTGACGCCCACGCGTGCGAGAACGCGAGCGAGAGGCGTAAAGATCGCCTTCGTAATGGAACGTCCGTGGTTTCCGAGCATTAGTCCTCCTTCGGCCAGGCGGCGGCGAGCCGGGCACGAGCGTCCTCCAGGAGCTCGGGCACTGCCTTCGTCTGCGCGATAATCGGCAGGAAGTTCGCGTCGCCCAGCCAGCGCGGAACGATGTGCTGGTGCAGGTGGGCGGCGATGCCGGCACCGGCTACCTCGCCCTGGTTCATGCCCAAGTTGAAGCCCGCCGGAGCGGCAACGGCGCGGGTAACACGCATGGCGGTCGCCGTCAGGTTGCCCAGCTCGATGCGTTCCTCGTCGGTGAGCTCCGTGTAGTCGGAGACGTGACGATACGGGCACACGAGCAGGTGCCCGGAATTGTAGGGGAACAGGTTCATGAGCACGAAGCACGTGTCGCCGCGGTAGACGATCAGTCCCGCCTCGTCATCCTTACCGGGCGCCGTGCAGAACGGGCACCCCACGTCCGAGGCGTCGACGGGCTTGCCTTCGCCGCGGATATAGGCCATCCGGTAAGGGGTCCAGAAACGACCGAAGCCGTCCGGGACGCCCGCCAGGGAGCGGGCGTCCTCGGTCGGCAACTGGCCGTTCGGGGTACCGATCGAATCGGAACCGGCGTCACGGCTCATGACTCTCACGCCTCGTCGAGGCCGTCGATCTGGTCCGCGTTGTTGCGCTGCTCGATGTGCGAGACGATCAGCTCAACCGCGCGATCAACGGCGACGCCGTTGTGCTGCGAGCCGTCACGCAGACGGAAGGACACGGCCCCGGCCTCGACGTCCTCGCCGCCGGCGATGAGCGTGAACGGGATCTTGTCCTTGGAGGCGTTGCGAATCTTCTTGCCGAAGCGGTCGTCTGACAGGTCGGTCTCGACGCGCACGCCGCGCTCACGCAGCTTCGCGGCGACGTCCTTGACGTAGCCGTCAAAGGCCTCGGCGACGGGGATGAGACGGACCTGAACGGGCGAGAGCCACGCGGGGAATGCGCCCGCGTAGTGCTCGGTGAGCACACCGATGAAGCGCTCGACGGAGCCCAGCTTGGCGGAGTGGATCATGACGGGGCGCTGACGGGAACCGTCGGCCGCCGTGTACTCCAGGTCGAAGCGGTCGGGCTGGTTGAAGTCGTACTGGATCGTCGACATCTGCCAGGTACGACCGATCGCGTCCTTAACCTGCACGGAGACCTTGGGGCCGTAGAAGGCAGCGCCACCCGGATCCGGAACCAGGTCGAGGCCGGTCGCGGCGCAGGCATCCTCGAGCGCCTTCGTGGCGGCCGCCCAGTCCTCATCCGAGCCGATGAACTTGTCCTTCTTCTTGCCGTCCTCGTCGCGCGTGGACAGCTCCAGGTAGAAGTCCTTGAGGCCGAAAGCGGAGAGAATCGACAGGAAGAACTCGATCTGCGTGCGGATCTCCTCCGAGGCCTGCTCAGGCGTGCAGTAGGTGTGCGAGTCGTCCTGCGTGAAGCCGCGCATGCGGGTCAGGCCGTGGACGACGCCGCTCTTCTCGTAGCGGTAGTCGTGACCCAGCTCGTAGAAGCGCAGGGGCAGCTCGCGGTAGGAGCGGCCGCGCGAGCGGAAGATCAGGTTGTGCATCGGGCAGTTCATGGCCTTGAGGTAGTACTCCTGGCCTGCCTTGGTCACGTTGCCGTCCTCGTCGCGCTCTTCATCGACGAGCATGGGCGGGAACATCGTGTCCGCGTAGTAGGGCAGGTGACCCGACGTGTGGAAGAGTCCACCCTTGGAGATCTCGGGGGTGTGCACGAAGTCGAAGCCGGCCTTCTTGTGACGGTCAGTCACGTAGGACTCGATCTCGTGACGCAGGATGCCGCCCTTGGGATGGAAGACAACGAGGCCGGGGCCGATCTCCTCGGGGAAGGAGTACAGGTCCAGCTCGGCGCCGAGGCGACGGTGGTCGCGGCGCTCGGCCTCCTTGATGCGCTCCTGGTAGGCGACGAGGTCTTCCTTGGAGGCCCAGGCGGTGCCGTAGATGCGCTGGAGCTGATCGTTGGACTGATCGCCCTTCCAGTAGGCGGCCGAGGCCTTAGTCAGCGCGAAGCCGTTACCGATGAGCTTGGTGGAGGGCAGGTGCGGACCGCGGCACAGGTCCTTCCACGCGACCGAGCCGTCGCGGCGCACGTTGTCGTACATGGTGAGCGTGCCGCCGCCGACCTCGACGGAAGCACCCTCGGCGCCCTTACCCTTCGTGGTGACGAGTTCGAGCTTGTAGGGCTGCTCAGCCAGCTCGACGACAGCTTCCTCCTCGGAGAACTCGCGGCGCACGAAGCGCTGGCCTTCCTTGACGATGCGCTTCATGCGCTTCTCGAGGTCGCGCAGCAGCTCGGGGGTCACCGCGTCGATGTTGCCGAAGTCGTAGTAGAAACCGTCGGTGATGAAGGGCCCGATACCCAGGTTCACGTCGGGGAACACATCCTGGACGGCCTGCGCGAGCACGTGCGTGGCGCTGTGGCGCAGAATGTTCAGGCCGTCCTCGCTGGCCAGGGTGATGGCCTCGACGGTCGTTCCTGCTTCAAAAGGCGTCTCGAGGTCACGCGGGGTGCCGTCAACCTTGATGGCGACGACGTCGCGCGACTTCTCGAACCACGTTGTGCCCGTGGTCCCCGCCGGTACGGTCTGTTCGTGTCCGTCAATGACGAGCGAGATATCGGGCACTGTGTCTCCTAGTTTCGTTAGATACGCGAGATTGTGTTGCGAATAGAATTCTAGCCCCGTGGCGCGAACGCTTCAGGAGCGGGCGCGCCAGTCCTTCACGGCCTTCGCGGCGCTCAGGGCACGGTAGGTGGCCTTCTTGATGGGCATGTCCCAGCCGCCGGGCACGTCTGTGAAATGCGTGGCGAAGGCGCTCTTGTACTTGCCGACGCTGTACAGATCGGGGCAACGCGGCGAGTGCGCGCCCATGAGGTCGAATTCGCGCACGCCATCGCGGGCGAGGAATTCGGCCGCCAGGAAGTCCAGGACCGGGGGCTGACGCAGGCGACGGCCGGCCTCGGTGGAGGCACCGTACTCGGCCTGCGCCCGGATTCCTTCGACGAGGCAGAAGTCCCAGCACAGGATGTTGCCGTCGGCGTCACGCATCGAGAAGATGCGCGCGTGCTTCGGGCCCAACGTCTTGAGCAGGCTGAGGTAGTACTCCTTGGGGTGAGGGCGGAAGCCGTCACGCTTAGCGGTCTCTTCCATGACGGCGTAGTACTCGTCGATGACGGCATCGACGTTGGCGGTGTCCTCGTGGAAGGTCACGCCCTCGGCCTTGCCCTTCTTCAGGCCGGAGCGGATCGAGCGCTTACCGGCCTTGGGCATGGCGGCGAGGATCGCTTCCTCGGTCTTGCCAGACGTGTCGATGACGACGGTGCGGTCGTAGGAGATCGTCTGCAGCGGCATGCACAGGTCGGGGTGCTGGTAGATGGCGTGCAGGCGCACGAAGGCGACGGTCTTATCCTTTGCCTTAATCTCGCGCACAAGGTCCGCTCGCAGAGCAGCTTCGCGCTCCGGGGAGGCTTCCTTCACCCACGCGGGTCCCCACTTCGCCCACAGGTAATGGACGCCACGCACCGAATACTTATAGAGGGTGATGAACGCGATCTTGGAATCATCCTCACACCAGGCGTAACGTCCCCACACTCCGTGGCCCTGGGATTCTTCAAACGCTTCCCACACGCACGTCTGTTCGATGGGCAGGGAGCGGTCCTGGAAGCCAGAGACCGCGGCGATCTTGTCTTCCTGAGAGATGGGCACGAGTGCGGTTGTCGTCATGGTGTCCTCGTTAGTCGGAATTATCGGTCGCGTAGGGGGTCAGTCTATCAGGGCCTCCTCCCCCACCGACGAGGCCGGGGCCGGGCAGGGAAGGGGCGTGACGTCAGTAGGACGTCTCGGTGGGTTCCGGATAGTAGCGGGCAAACTTACGCCTATGGTTCTGCTTCTGGAGCCACACGGTCAGGTTACGGCGCAGGTCCTTCTCCGTCGGATTGAGAAGCAGATCAAAACGCCGGCCCTCACGGATGATGCGCTTGACGCGCGCGCGCAGATCCTCATCGGTGATGTAGTGCAGCAGCAGGGAGTCCGGCACGAGGGTGTAGAGAATCTCGTCGGTCGCTTGGGTCTGCTCGCAGGCCTTGCCGTCAATAAG
Source organism: Schaalia odontolytica (assembly GCF_005696695.1). Lineage (NCBI taxonomy): Bacteria > Bacillati > Actinomycetota > Actinomycetes > Actinomycetales > Actinomycetaceae > Schaalia > Schaalia odontolytica. Next base: position 1,345,633 of record NZ_CP040006.1, read on the forward strand.
GTCCTCGACCATCGGGATCATCGGGTTCGCACCGGCGGCGGCCATGTACCAGTTGTTGCGGCCGATGCGCGGATTCACCTCGAAGAAGAGCGCTCGCCCGTCCCGGGGATCGATCTTCACGTCGAAGTTCGCGAAACCGCGGTAGCCGTTCTCGGTCAGTAGAGCGCAGGCATCGCGCCACAGCGTCGGGAAGTCCTCGGTGATCATGGCGACGGGGTTTCCGATCATCGTGGGCGCGTGGTCTTCGAGGAGGACACGCGCCGACCCGATCAGGGTCACCTCTCCGCGCGAGTCCACATACGCCGTGATCGAGCGCATCGCGGTGTTATCGCCAGGAATCAACTCCTGCACCAGGAAGGTATCGCGGAAGCCCGCTGCCTTCAGGGTCCCCCACAGCTGAGTGAGTTCCTCAGCCGTGTCGATGAACCAGATCTTGCGCTTGCCCTCGAACTCGAGCACGTCATAGGGCTCGCCCTTCGCGGACTTAGCAACCACCGGGAAACTAAAGGGAATCTCGGGAGCGGCCCAGGCCTCGTCCTCCGCTCCGGAGAAATCGACCTCGACCGTACCCGGCGTGGCAATGCCGGCACGCTCGCACGCACGAGCAAACTCCGCCTTGTCGGTGAGTCGATCCATGACCTCCTCGGTGGGGAACGGCAGCGCGTAGTGGCGCGAGAGCGTCTCCATGTTCCGAGCAACGAACGCCGAGAAAATGTCGTGGTTGGCCATCAGGATGAGCTTCTTATCCGAATGCTCACCCGCAATGGTCATAAGGACGTCCAGGAGCTGTGCGTCACTCGCATGAGCGCTCACGTGGCGGACATCAAAAAAGTGCGAACGCGTGATCGACTCGGTCGGCTGCGATCCCACGCAGATGCACCGACAACCGAACGCTTCGTTGAAACAACGCCCAATTCCGTATACTCCGAAGTCTCCTCCGATAATGACGGGCAGGATATCTTCGCGGGGCATCAGCGGTCGCGTCTGAGTCAGATAGTCGATCGTCATGCCACAAGCCTAGCGCCTGGTAGGATACAGAACGTTCCCTGAGACCTCTCTCACCAACACGGAAGTACATCATGAGCACGCCCTATTCTCCCGAGAATCAGCAGCCTTACCAGCCCCAGCAGGGTGGATACCCACAGCAGGGCGGATACCAGCAAGGTGGCTTCGGGCAGCAGCCCACCCAGCAGATGCCCGCCATGGGCGGCTACGGGCAGCAGCCCACCCAGCAGATGCCCGTAGCGGGCGGCTACGGCCAGTCTCAGGGCTACGGTCAGCAGGCCCAACAGGGCTACGGTCAGCAGGCCCAACAGGGCTACTACGCTCAGGGCCAGTTCCAGGGAGCCCCGGGCGGCGATCAGCCGGCAAAAAAGAAGACGGGCCTCATCATCGGCATCATCGCGGCCGTCGTGGTCGTGCTCATTGCCGCCGGCGTCGCCATCTGGTGGTTCATGTCCGGCGACGACTCTTCCGACGCTGATGCTGCCCAGAGTGCCCCGAGCGCCGCAGCCCCGTCCGCAGGCGCAAACCCGTCGCAGCCTCCCGTGGGCACCAACCCCTCGCAGCCTCCCGTGGGCACCAACCCCTCGCAGCCTCCCGTCGGCACCAACCCCTCGCAGCCTCCCGCGGGTACGTCCCCCTCTAAAGGCACGGGTCCTGGCGCCGGCTCTGATCCTGACATGGAGAAGCAGGCCATCGCCGAGTGCACGAAGGAAATCAACGACGACTACACGAACGCAAACGTCTCGGACACGAAGCTGGAACTGAAGGAAAGCTACGGTGAGACTAAGTGGTGGGACTACACCGGTACCGTCACCGGAACAAGCACCATCACGAACAAGCCTGTCACGACCCGGTTCACGTGCTCCGTGTTCTACTTCTCGAGCACGAAGGAATACTCCGCTGTCGTCATCCCCGAAACCTACTGACACGCGCTGACAGCTTCTGATAGACCGAGGGAGTCCCCATGTCCAGCCCCTTCAACCCCAACCAGCAGCCGATGCCCGGCAACGGTCAGTACCCGACCGGCCAGCAGTTTGGTGCTAGTTACGGCCAGCAGCCCGGCCAGCAGATGACTGGCGCGGGCGGCTACGGTCAGCCTCAGGGCTTCGGGCAGCAGCCTCAGCAGGGCTACTACCCCCAGGGGCAGTTCCAGGGCGCTCCCTATGGTGGAGCGCCGGAAAAGAAAAAGACGGGCCTCATCGTCGGCATCATCGCAGCAGTCCTGGTCGTCGCTATCATCGCCGGCATCGCGATCTGGGCACTCAACAAGGACGACTCTGACTCGGTCGCTGATTCACCCACGATGCCTGGGGTTCCTTCTCAGGGCTCCGGCCCTACGGCGGGCACCAACCCGATGCAGCCTCCCGTAGGTACCAACCCGTCGCAGGGGACCGCTCCGGGGAATGGGAACGGCGGTCAAGGTGACATGCAGCAGCGGGTTGCCTCGATGTGCAAAGAGGAAATCAATAAGAAGTTTTCAAACGCCAACATCTCGAATGAGAACTTTACGCAGCCGGAGGTCCTCCCCAACGGCCAGAAGCAAATCTACACCGGGATCGTCAGCGGAACCGAAACCTCAACGAACAAGAGCGGACGTTGGTCGTTCACATGTAACGGCTACTACATTAAAGACATGAACGACTACACCGGCTGGATAACCTACAAAGAAGCCTAAGCCGTCACGTTCACGAGCTACCTTCTACGCACGTTGCGTTCACCTTGGAGACCGGCTCAACCTATCGAACCACAAACGGGAGCACCAATGTCGAACCCCTACAACCCCAACCAGCAGTCTGCTGGCGGAAACGGCCAGTATCCGGCCGGGCAGCAGTACACCCAGCAGATGCCCACCGCAGGCGGATATCAGCAGCAGGGGTACCCACAGCAGCAGGGATACGCCCAGCAGCCTCAGCAGGGCTACTACCAGCAGGGCCAGTTCCCGGGCGCCCCGTACGGTGGAGCGCCGGAGAAGAAGTCAAAGACCGGGCTGATCATCGGCATCATTGCAGCAGTGGTGGTCGTGATCCTAGTCGCTGGCGTCGCGATCTGGGCGCTGACCAAGGACGATTCCTCCACCGACAAGGCATCGGCCTCGCCGAGCGCTCCGACCAGCGCAGCGCCCACGTCCGCTCCTTCCGCGGAGCCCAGCCCGTCGGCTCCCATGACTCCCGCCCCTGCACCGACCCAGTCCACGCCGCCCGTCAACACAAAGCCCAGCCCGGCACCGACCCAGGGTACGGGTTCTTCCGGGAGCGTCAGCTCCGATGAGGAATACGGCGTCAAGTCTGAATGCAAGTCCGCACTATCGCAGACGGTCCAGCAGGGCAAGCTTGAGAACTGGACAGTCGAGCGCGACGGCGTGGATTCGAGCGGACGTCCTCAGTACCTATCGAAGGGCCAGTTCAACGGCACTCTTCTCACGGGCAAGAGCGGCACCTTCGACTTCACATGCACAGTCGTCTACCACCAGGAGAATGGCTTGTACGAGGCGTGGGCTTCTATCGACGCCTACTAAACCGTACAACCGACAAGCGCAATGATCATCCACCCCGAGCTGCTTCCTGGCGAACTCTACGCAGCGCAGCCCTGGTGGAAGAACGCCGTGCTGTACCAGGTCTATCCCCGTTCGTTCCAGGATACGAACGGGGATGGACTCGGAGACCTTGCAGGGATTATCCGCCGCCTCGACTACCTCGCTGAGCTGGGTGTCGATATCGTGTGGATATCCCCGATCTACCGCTCCCCTCAGGCGGATAACGGCTACGACATCTCGGACTACCGCGACGTCGATCCGCTGTTCGGAGATCTCGAGACTTTTGATGCCCTCGTTGCACGTGCTCACGACCTGGGTATGCGCATCGTCATGGACCTCGTTGTCAACCACACGTCAATCGAGCACCCCTGGTTCGTTGAGTCAGCGTCGAGCGTCGACTCAGAGCGTCGAGACTGGTACTACTGGCGGGATCCACGCCCTGGCTTCGAGCCTGGTGCTCCCGGTGCTGAGCCGACGAACTGGGAGTCGTTTTTCGGCGGGCCGGCGTGGGAGTACGACGCGTCTACCGGCCAGTACTACCTTCACCTTTTCGCACGCGAGCAGCCCGATCTGAACTGGGAGAACCCGCAGGTTCGTGACGCCGTCTACGACATGATGAACTGGTGGCTTGACCGGGGTGTTGATGGTTTCCGCGTCGACGCGATCGACGTCATTTCGAAGCTACCGGGCCTGCCTGATGGAGGCGCCCCGCGCCCGCCGTTTGGGGTCGGGCACGAGTGCTTCGCGGACGGTCCTCGTCTCCACGAATTCCTGCAGGAGATGCACGAACGGACGTTCGCTCACCATCCGGGGTCGTTTACGGTGGGCGAGGCCTCGAACGCATCCCCCGAGACAGCACTGCTGTTTTGCGATCCCGAGCGCCGCGAGTTCAACATGCTCATCCAGTTCGAGCATGTCAACCTCGGCCTCGAGAACGGCAAGTTTTCGCCCCGCCAGCTGGCGCCCGGGGAGCTGGCGGATGTTCTCACTCGCTGGCAGGACACGCTCGGGACGCGCGGATGGAACGCGCTGTACCTGGAGAACCACGACCAGCCGCGCTCGGTGTCCCGTTTCGGGGATCCATCGCTCTACTGGTACGAATCGGCAACCGCACTGGCGACCGCCTATTTCCTCCAGCGCGGAACCCCCTTCATCTATCAGGGCCAAGAGATCGGCATGCTCGGCGGTGATTTCACGACCGCAGCCGATTTCCGTGACGTCGAATCCGTGTCGTACATGGAGTGTCTGGGGATCGATAAGGTCCCCGAGGGACTCGCCGCGATGTCGCGAGACAACGGCCGGACCCCGATGCAGTGGGACTCCTCCCCCGCTGCCGGCTTCACCTCGAGCGAGCCATGGATCGATGTTCCGCCGTCCGCCGCTGCCATCAACGTTGCGGCACAGATCGAGGATGCAGGATCGGTCCTGTCGTATTACAAGGCACTTATCGAAGCTCGTCACCGCGTTCCCGCGCTGACGCAGGGCTCATTTGAGCGTATCGACGTGAGTTCACCGGCGCTCTTCGTCTATCGTCGGCAGATGGCGGGCAGCGAGGTTCTCGTGATGGTCAATCTGTCCGGGCAACGCCACGCTCCCCTGTTCTCCCGACAGGACGAGGCCGTGGCTTCGTTGCCGTGGCGCCTCTACTTGGGCAACACGGAAGCATCACAGACGACGACCGATGAGACCGGCAATCACCCGGGCAGCGAACCCACTGTTGCCACACCATTGAAGCCGTGGGAGGCTCGCGTGTATCTCCTCGCCGGATAGAGCCACGAGGAGCAACCCAAGGCAACGTCGGGTTCAATGCAGGCTGCCGCTGCGCCCTGTGAGCAGCACCCGACCATAGGCGAATGACCGTCGTTCTTTTTGCACGATTAGTGGTTTCCGGTCTCAGTACAACTGCTTCACGCACGTAGAACACGCGGGTGGGAAGACCAAGTCTTCCCACCCGCGTGTTCCGCATGATTCGTGCATTCGCGTCATCGCTTCGGAGCCGCGAGAGTAACCTTCATCGGGTCAGCGCTGACGACGCTTGACTGCGACGAGCGATCCACCCGCAAGGGCCACGATTCCGGCCAGGACGCCGATGTTCGCAGCATCAGCACCGGTCTTCGCCAGGCGCGGAGCCGGAGGCGTCGAAGGCGTCGGGGTCGGCTCCGGCGTCGGGGACTCCGAAGGCGTGGGGGTGGGCTTCGGAGACTCCGAGGGGGTCGGAGTGGGCTCCGGGGTCGGCGTCGGAGTGGGCTCCGGGGTCGGAGTGGGCTCCGGGGTCGGCGTCGGGGTCGGCGTCGGCGTGGGCTCCGGGGTCGGCGTCGGGGTCGGCGTCGGAGTGGGCTCCGGGGTCGGCGTCGGGGTCGGCGTCGGAGTGGGTTCCGGGGTCGGCGTCGGGGTCGGCGTCGGCGTGGGCTCCGGGGTCGGCGTCGGGGTCGGCGTCGGAGTGGGTTCCGGGGTCGGCGTCGGGGTCGGCGTCGGAGTGGGCTTAGGCGTAGGGACCAGCTTGTTGTTCAGGTTCAGCGCAAAGAGCTGATCCTCGCTGAGCTTGAAGGTCGCCTCGCGGTTGTTGGCCTTGAGGGTGACGCCCTGCGCGGTATCGAACACGCGGCTCTCGGCCTCGTTCCAGGTCACGCCATCGGCTGCAGGGAGGTCACCCTCGGAGACGGTCACCTCGGTGCCCAGCGGGAGGGTACCCGGGTAGCTGTAGCGCTTACCGGCCTTGACGGTCGCCTGGTAGGTCTTGTTGACCGACGGATCGGCGTCGTTCTTCAGCGTGATGTTGAGGGTGTACTCGAGGTCCTTCGCGTTGTCGGGGAGCTCGCCGTCGACCTTCTTGGTCACCGAGAACGTCTGGTGCGCAAAGGCATCCGCAGACGCACCAAAACGCACCACCTTCGTGACGGGCGAAACGTTCTTGCCGGGCACGTTGAACTTCGCGGTGTTGGAGAACTTACCAACGACGTCAGCGGCGCGCTTGGCCCCCTCGACGCGAGTCGGAATCTCGACGATCGCCGACTGGTTCGCGGGGATCTCAGGGAAGGTCACGGTCAGCTTCTGGGGCGTGCACTCGACCGTTGAACCAGCACCGAAGGCACCATTCGAGGTGTCCTTGCTCTGGCGCTTACCCTCGGGCGTGGTCGGATCGACGACGACGAAGGTGTGCTTCTTGACGTAGTCGTTCACCGTGTCGCAGTCGTAGCTCCAGTTTTCACCGGCGGGAACCTCGTCGACGATCGACGCGCCTTTCACGGCCGTATCACCGGCGGGCAGGATCACTCGCCACATGATGGCCTTGTTCTCATCGCCATCCTCGCTGTCGTTCAGGCCAATCCAGCCCTCCTTGACAGTGCGAGCTTCACCGGTGGGGCGCACGACCATATTGACCTTGCGCGAAACCACCTTGTTGCCCACCTTCACCACGAAGTTCTCGTTGGCGGGGCCGGTGTACTGAATCGCGGCGCTCGTCGTCACGGAGCCCGCCCACTCGGCGGCCGAGTCGGCGTTCTCGTTGAAGACGACGGTGACGATACCGTCGGTCCCCCAGGTGCCGCAGCCGATGACAACGCCGGTTGCGGAACGGACGTCAAAGGTACGCTCGGCTGTGGGGCGCAGGATCACCTGACCCGTGTTTGCCTCGGCCACGGTCGCGTCGTAGGTGAAGAAGTCGCCGGCCTTCACAGCACCGTTCGTCTTCCACGGCAGTTTGACGCCGACGTCCCACAGGTTCGCGATTGTCTTCGCTTCTGCACCCTGGGGATTGACCAGCTGAAGGTTATCCCAGTCGAGGTCAACCTTGTTGTTGACGTTCGTCGTGGGGGCGGGGCACGCAAGCGCCGTGGCCGACGCCGTGCGGGTCGTCAACAGCTGCAAAGCACCAAAGAAGCTCAATACCAGAGCGAAAGCTACAAGAAGGGCGCTAAGCCGACTGCTCTTCAACGCAACCATAAAAAACTCCTGTCGATGGACATGAGACGGTATCGCCTCAAGCACATAATTATAGAGTAACGGAGTAAAATTGCTAGCAGCCGCCACGTTAGCGAAAAACTATTTGAATTAAAATTCCCTGTCAAACGCGTTTAAGCAGCACATACACAGCCTAGAAAACACATCTGTAATTGAACCCAATTAATTTCTGCACAGCAGGTAAAACGTATTTGACCAGCAAAAACGCGGATTTCAAGAAATAATGTCGTTGATCACATTTCTGTGCATTATCACCCTTTTCCGCCTCGCGCGACCGTCAGCTACATGTCCTCATTCGACACGAAGCCCTCCATCACAGCGCAGCGACAAACGCCTCCGATGAGCCACAATAGGCCACAACAGCAACCGCTCACGCTTCGCAACGGCGACCTAGCCCACCCCGTCCCTGAGCGCCAACGACAGCAGGATTCTCGCCCGCTCATCTTTTGACAGGACTTTTGTCCGTACTGGTCCCAACATCCCCCCTCCACACAACCAAACCACTGCCCTGGAAGCACCTACAAAGAAGTGGGCGGGATGAGCAATGCTCATCCCGCCCACTGCGCCCCTCAGGCACTCACGCACCTGCGGGCCACGTCGTCTCAGTGGCTACGACGCTTCGCGGCCACGAGAGACAGACCCGCGATCGCGACGATTCCAGCCAGGACGCCCAGGCCGGCCGCATCGGTACCGGTCTTCGCCAGCTGCGGAGCGGGCGAAGGAGTTGCCGAGGGCGTCGGAGCAGGGGTCGAAGGCGTGGCCGACGGGGTCGGGGTCGGGGCCAGAACGTTGGTCAAGGTCAGCGAGTAAACCCGATCATCGCGCAGCGTGAAGGTAGCCTCGCGGTTATCCGCGGAGAGGGTCACGCCATCAGCGGACTCGAAGACGCGGCTCTCACCATCGTTCCAGGTGATACCCACACCAGCGGGCAGGTCGCCCTCCGACACCGTCACAACGGTGCCCAGGGGCAGAGACGTGGGGTAGGTGTAGGTCTCGCCAGCCTTGACGGAAGCCTCGAAGGTCTTGTTCACCGAGGGATCGGCGTCATTCTTCAGGGTGATCGTCAGCGGGTACTCGAGATCCTGAGCAGACTCAGGCAGATCCCCCTCGACCTTCTTGGTCACAGAGAAGGTCTGGTGGGCGTATGCGTCGGCAGCCGCGCCGTAGTGGATGGTCTTCGTGATAGGCTCGGTCACCTTAACACCAGCAACGTTGAAGTTGACGGTGTTGGAGAAGACGCCCACGACATCGCCAGCTCGCTTCACGCCATCAACATGGCCGGGCAGCAGGATGATGGCGGACTGGTTCGCGGGAATCTCGGCGAGCGTCACAGTCACCTTGGTAGAGGTGCACTCGACCTGCGCGGCAGCACCAAAGGCCCCGTTCGAGGTGTCATTATCCTGGCGGAGCCCCTCGGAGGTGGTCGGGTCGGTCACCAGGTAGGTATGGTTCTTCGCGTAGTCGTTGACGACGTCACAGTTGAAGCTCCAGTTGGAGCCCGCGGGCACCTCGTCGACGATCGATGCGCCGGTCACGGCCTTGTCGCCAGCGGGGAAAATGACGCGCCAGATGATGGCCTTATTCTCGTCGCCATCCTTATCCTCTGCAAGGTTGAGCCAGCCATCCTTCTGGTAGCGAGGAACGCCGGGGGTGCGACGCAGCATGTCAATCTCGCGCTGGACCTTCTTGCCGAGCTTGACCGTGTACTTCTCACCGCCGGGACCGGTGTACTGGGTCAGACCATTGGTGGACACGTGGCCGTACCACTGCGCGGCGGACTCGACCTTCTCGTTGAAGACGACGGTCACCATGCCGTCAGCACCCCAGGTGCCACAGCCGACGACGACGCCATTGTCGGAGATGACCTCGAACTTACGAGTAACGTTCGGGCGCAGCATGCTCTCCCCCGTCGCGGCGTTGACGATCGAGGCGTCGTAGGTGAAGTAGTCGCCAGCCTTCACACGACCGTCGGTCTTCCACGGCAGCTTAATGCCGAGGTCCCACCAGTCACCCACGGCCTTTGTCTCACGACCTCTGTAGTCGACAAGCTGAGCATTGTCCCAATCCAAGGTGACCTTGTTGCTCACATTCGTGGTCGGCTCGGGGCAGCTCAGGGGGGCCGCAGACGCAGGAGCCTGAGCGCCGACAAACTGCGCCAGGCCAAAGAAACTCAAAACCAATGCGAAAGTCGCAAGAAGAACACCGAAGTGACGGCGCTTCAGGGCAACCATAGAAAACTCCTGTCAACGGGATGTGCGACGACGTCGCCGCATACCCGCTCAGTCTATGCTAATCGCCTGCAATTTGGTCAAGAATCAGAGGGATTAGTTCCTCAGGCACCACAAATAACACGAGCGACAAGAGCAAACATCGCCGATTTGTCGGACTAATTTATAAACTGACAAAATTTGTTGCCCGGGCGTGTCGCCCAATGGGCGAACAACCAACCCAGAATGCCGACAAACTCACCAGTCGTTCAGCAAATGGAAGGATGCTACAACGCCGCGCACTGATCGACCATCTCCCCAGCGCCACGCGACACAAAGGGGTTATAGGACACTACGTGTTGCCGCATGGCACTGGTTGTTGCTTGTGGACCCACGGATTTTCTGGGTGCCGGGCCCGGCGACGCCCTCTATGCCGATGGTGGTGGGGGTTTTGCACTACATGAAGCCCTTCTTCGGCGTATTGACGGCGTGTCGGAGCATCATGTAGTGCAATTCCCCCCGTTTGGTGACGGTGAGATCACGGTTTGAGGTTGTGTGGTGCCCACAGTGCAGACCACCTCGGCAAAAACCGGTGAAAACAGCTGTTTCGGGCGAGGTGGTCTACGTTTTGGGCACAATGGTGCCTGTCGTGGAGTGTTGTTCGCACGTAAGCCCCTGAACATGCGCGTTAACCCCTTGATACGCACGTCAACCCCTCAACATGCGCCTGGGCGGCGTTGCCCGCGTGCGGGTCATCAGGCCCACGTGCGAGTTGTAGGGCCCGCGTGCGGATCATCGGGCCCACGTGCGAGTGAGAGGGGCCAGGTGTGAAATGGCGGGGCTGGACATAGCTTCAGGGCCCGCGGGCACTGCGGCCTGGCCCTGTTGGCCAGGTGGCCCGGTTGTCTGAAACCATCGTCGCCTTTGCTCGCGGGTGAGTGCGTGGGGGTGAAACCGCCATCGCCTTTGCGGGTGAGAAATAGGCGTTTTTACGGCGCTTTTCGGGTGCAGAGGCGATGGCGGTTTCAGTGGTTCCTTGTTGGGGGCGTGCAGTGGTGTTGTTGGTTTCAATGTCGCCATCGTGTCGCGCCTCGTGCGCGACATTCGTCGCCCTGCCCGGCCTGATGTGGGTGCGGGCGCGAAAAAGTTTGCCCTACGTGCTCACAATGGTCAAAAATTCGCGTTTGATGGCGAGCTGGGCAAGTATTTTCGTGGAAACGCGGCTGGAGCGGCCGTGTTGGTCGAGTTTTTTCGCAGACCAGCAGTCGTGGGATACCGCCGGGCGAGTTTGTTGTGCTGAGGTCCTGCTAGATTGGCCCGCCTACTGGCAGTGTTAACCCTTCTATGCGCAGCTAAACCCCATTGGTGGCATGGTGGGCAGCCCGCCCAGGCCACCACCTATCGGGTTAACGTGCGCATCAAAGGGGCCCACGTGCGCAGGATGCGTTCACAGAAACAGAAGATGGACCTGAAGGGCTCGCAGGCCCCCCGACGATCCCCATGCCTCCCCGGCGACGACAGGGGCGAGACCCCGAAGGGTCCCGCCCCTCGTTGCGTACGGTGACCGCACCATCGGCGCCGAAAAGTCACCCTTCCAGCAACACGTAGTGTCGTATGACCCACACAAACGCCGTCAACAGGAGACGAAGAAAAAACTCCCGCCGACATTCGACGAGAGTTCGATAAACAAAAAAGCCGGACTAACCGATCCGACTTACTGGTGGGCGATACTGGGATCGAACCAGTGACCTCTTCCGTGTGAAGGAAGCGCGCTACCCCTGCGCCAATCGCCCGAGGTGGGTACGGGATTCGAACCCGTGTATACGGCTTTGCAGGCCGCTGCCTCGCCTCTCGGCCAACCCACCACACCCAATGGGATCGAGTGGATTCCCGATTGAGAGCGGATGACGGGACTCGAACCCGCGACCCTCACCTTGGCAAGGTGATGCTCTACCAACTGAGCCACATCCGCGTGAACCGCTTGTGCGGCTGGGCTATAGCCCGCCAATCCTGTTTCCAGGATGACCGTGGGCGATACTGGGATCGAACCAGTGACCTCTTCCGTGTCAGGGAAGCGCGCTCCCGCTGCGCCAATCGCCCGAGCGGATGACGGGACTCGAACCCGCGACCCTCACCTTGGCAAGGTGATGCTCTACCAACTGAGCCACATCCGCGTTTCTCAGAACGTTAACCGTTCTTCGCAACGGGTAAAACCTTAACAGAAGATCTGGCCAGAACGCAAAACCAAAGCCCCGTTATCCAAGTCACACGCCTATTTCCGGGCGGATTATCGCCCAATCGATACACATTCGTGCGAGGCTTGTCGGTATGGAAACGCGACCTGGCAAGGCCTACCCCCTGGGTGCCACCTTTGACGGAACCGGAACGAACTTCGCGATCTACTCCTCGGTCGCAACGTCTGTGACGCTGTGCCTCTTGGACGATGACCTCAACGAAATGCGCATCCCCATGACGGAAGTCGATGCCTACGTGTGGCACGTCTATGTCCCACAGGTGCGCGCCGGCCAGCGTTACGGCTACCGCATCGACGGCCCCTGGGATCCCCAGAACGGTTTGCGTTGCGACCCTGCGAAGCTCCTTCTTGACCCTTACGCGAAGGCGATCGAGGGCCAGCTGAAGGATTCTCTCGACCTCCTCTCCTATCAGGCCGACGATCCCCTCACACTCAAGGGCGGCGATTCCGCCGACGCGACAATGCACTCCGTCGTCGTCAACCCCTTCTTCGACTGGGAGGGGGACCGCAGCCCGGGACACGACTACTCCGAGTCGATCATCTACGAGGCCCACATCAAGGGCATGACGATGCGCCACCCAGAGATCCCGGAGGAGCTGCGCGGCACCTACGCAGGCATGGCGCACCCGGCGATTATCGAGCACCTGACGAAGCTCGGCATCACCACGGTCGAGCTCATGCCGATCCAGCAGTTCACGAACGATACGACGCTGCAGGCCAAGGGATTGTCGAACTACTGGGGCTACAACACGATCGGCTACTTCGCCCCGCACAACGCATACGCGGCTACGAAGGACCCCGGCGCACAGGTCTCTGAGTTCAAGGCAATGGTGAAGGCCCTGCACGCCGCTAACATCGAGGTCATCCTCGACGTCGTCTACAACCACACGGCAGAGGGCAACCACATGGGCCCAACCCTCTCTTTCCGCGGCATCGACAATCCCTCCTACTACCGCCTCGTCGACGGGGATCGTCAGCACTACTTCGACACGACGGGCACGGGCAACTCCCTCCTCATGAGCTCTCCTCAGGTCCTGCAGCTCATCATGGACTCGCTGCGCTACTGGGTCACGGAGATGCATGTGGACGGCTTCCGCTTCGACTTGGCCTCCACTCTGGCCCGCCAGTTCGCCGAGGTCGACCGGCTGTCCGCATTCTTCGACCTCATCCACCAGGACCCCGTGGTCTCGCAGGTCAAGCTCATCGCGGAGCCGTGGGACGTGGGTGCGGACGGCTACCAGGTTGGCGGCTTCCCTCCCCTGTGGTCCGAATGGAATGGCAGGTACCGCGACACGGTGCGCGATTTCTGGCGCGGCGAGTTCTCCTCGCTCCCTGACTTTGCTTCCCGCCTGGCCGGCTCCTCCGACCTCTACGGGACGACCGGCCGCAAGCCCATGGCGTCCATCAACTTCGTCATCGCCCACGACGGCTTCACCCTGCGCGATCTCGTGTCCTACAACGAGAAGCACAACGAGGCGAACCTCGAGGGTGGGGCGGACGGCGCGAACGACAACCGTTCGTGGAACTGCGGCGTCGAGGGCGACACGGATGACGAGGAGATCATCGAGCTGCGCTACCGTCAGCAGCGCAACTTCCTGACGACCCTCATGTTTTCCCAGGGCGTGCCGATGATCGCCCACGGCGACGAGCTTGGCCGCACCCAGCGGGGCAACAACAACGTGTACTGCCAGGACAATGAGCTCTCGTGGATCAACTGGGATTTGAATGAGCACGACTACAAACTCCTGCGTTTCACCCGCCATCTCATCCACCTGCGACGCGATCACCCGGTGATGCGCCGCCGCCGTTTCCTGGAGGGTCCCGCGCAGCGCGGCGGTGAGTCCGAGCTCGGCGAGATCGAATGGTTCACCCCGGCGGGCACGCACATGACGGAAGAGGAATGGAACCAGCCGTGGGCTCGCTCGACGATGGTCTTCTACAACGGCGACGCCATCCGCGAGCCTGACGCGAACGGTCGCCGCATCCTCGACGACGATTTCCTACTGCTGCTCAACGCCGCTCCGGAACCCGTCGACTTCACGCTCCCTGACGCGAAGTATGGGCACATCTGGCACACCGTCGTCGACACGGCGGGCGACGATGATCGCGACGAGTACCACTCGGGCGACATCGTGCGCGTCGGACCACGTACCTCGTTCATCCTGCGCAACCCGCGCGGCCTGTAGTCCCCGGAGCGACATCGACCGAGACAAGGCACGCGTACCCGCTACTTATCGACCTGAAGGTTGGCGGCGCGTCTAGACCAAAAGGCGCATGGACACCCGTACGATTTGATTTGTGAATGAAAACGCGGTGCCCGAGGAGTTTATGCGGGCTCTGCTGTCCCTGCGGCAGGCGGACCACCTGGCGCACATACTCCTCGAGGAGGTTCCCCCACCTCGTCGTTTGGCACCCTTCACGGCGGCGCTCGCGATGCGGACCACGGACGAGGACGAGGCCGGACAGCCCCTGTCGACTGGTCGCATGGTCATCCTCCACGACCCCGTGGAGCAGATCGGCTGGAACGGCACGTTCCGAGTCGTCTGTCAGTTGCGTGCGCAAGTCGATGCCGAGATGATCGGCGACCCGCTGCTGTCGGAGGGCGTGTGGGGCTGGATGCTCGATTGCCTGGAGACTGCGGGAGCCGGATTCCATGACATCACGGGCACGGTGACGCGCGAAATGAGCGAGGCCTTCGGCGGTCTTGAACTGCGAGGATCATCTCTGTTCGTCGATGTGCGCGCCTCGTGGACGCCCAACAGTGAGTATCTTGGTGAGCATCTGTCCGGCTGGGCGGATGTCATGCGTCGGACGGCAGGGATCATGCCTGCCCGTCATCTCGAAGGAGTCTGAGTGCTGGTCAACAATGGCGGCGGTTTGCCGCAGGGCGATACGGATAATCCGGAGCTCATTGCGCAGCCGCGTGGGGGGACCCCCTCCGTCATTGATACTCAGAAAGATCTTGAGGCTGCGGCTCGCGCGCTGAGTGCTGGCTCAAGCCCAATCGCCCTGGATGTCGAGCGCGCTCAGGGCTTCCGCTACGGCTCCGATCCTTACCTCGTGCAGATTCGCCGCGAGGACGTGGGCACGTTCCTCATCGACACGCACGCGCTGCCGGACCTGTCCGTGCTGCAGCCGGGAGTGGAGGACGTGTGGCTGCTGCACGATTGTTTGCAGGATCTGCCGAATCTGCGCCAGGTTGGACTGCGCCCCTCAGCCCTGTTCGACACGGAGATCGCAGCGCGCCTCATCGGCCTGGAGCGTTTCGGGCTGGCGGCCGTCGCTGAGCAGGTGCTTGGCCTGGGCCTCGTCAAGGATCATCAGGCCTCGGACTGGTCGGTGCGTCCCCTGCCGAAGGAGTGGCTGCGCTACGCAGCCCTCGACGTCGAACTGTTGACGGAGCTCTACTATCGGCTCTCGAAGCGGCTCGATGAGATGGGCCGTTGGGAGTGGGCGCAGCAGGAGTTCACCTACGCCTTGTCGGTCACCCCTCCCGGTCCGAAGCCCGATCGCTGGCGTTCTGTGCCCGGCGCGGGCAAGATCCGTTCTCGCCGCGGCCTCGCGGTTTTGAAGGCCCTGTGGGAGACGCGCGAGTCGATCGCTCAGCGCATCGACCTCAGCCCCGGTCGCCTCGTGCGTAACGCCGCCCTCGTGCGCGCGGCCTCGAATCCTCCGCGTAACAAGCGCGCGCTCATGAGCATCAGCGAGTTCCGCTCCCCCGTCGCCCGCCAGTACGAGGACGAGTGGATGCGAGCCCTCGCCAGCGTGGCCGCCATGACGGAGGACGAGCTGCCTCCCAAACGCAAGCCCGTGCAGCCCGGGTCGATCCCGGAACCGCGCCACTGGAATCGGATTGACGAGGCCTCGGCCGCGCGCCTGGGAACGGTGCGTAATGCGGTCGCTTCAGTCGCGTCGAGTCTCGGTCTGGCACCCGAGGTCGTGCTCGCTCCCCAGGTGCAGCGCTATATCGCGTGGGCTCCCCTGGATCCGTCGCGCCCTTCGGGTGATGAGGTCGAGGAGCGTATGGTCAATCGCGGTGCGCGCGACTGGCAGATCGATCTGACGCTCGACCCGATCTGCGACGCGCTCGGCGTCTGATTCGAATGATCTAGCGCTCGCCGATTCGCTCGACGAGCTCGCGGGCCGTGCGTTCGATGCCGTCGGCGTCGAAGCCGAACTGGGCGATCATGGCCGCGCGGTCGCCGTGCTCGGGGAATCCCTGCGGCACGCCCAGGCAACGCACGGGAACACCCGTCTCCGCGACCGCGTCGCGCAGCGACCAGCCGAAACCGCCCTGGACGATACCGTCCTCGACGCTCACGACGCAGTCGTAGTCCCGCACCAGCGTCGCCAGATCCGGGCAGATAGGGATCATCCACTGCGGGTCCGCAACAGTGACGCTGACTCCGTCAGCAGCCAGGCGGCGCGCGGCCTCGATCGCGTCGGGCGCGCACGCGCCAGTACCCACGATGAGCACCCGAGCGGATGAATCAGCCACTGCCTCGTCGAAGAGGATGTCCACTCCCCCGACGCTGCGGAGCGCCGGCATGGGCTCGGGCAGCGATCCCTTGCGGTACCGGATGACAGTGGGAGCATCATCGACGTCGAGCGCCTCACGAAGGCGTGCGCGCAGCGTCTGTTCGTCGCGGGGAGCCGCCAGACGCAGGCCAGGGATCATCGAGCACATCGCGATGTCCCAGACGCCGTTATGCGAGGCGCCGTCCGCGCCCGTCACGCCCGCGCGGTCCAGCACGAAAGTGACGCCCGCACGGTGGAGGGCGACGTCCATGAGAAGCTGGTCGAAGCCTCGGTTCAGGAAGGTCGCGTAGAGCGCCACGACTGGGTGAGCGCCCTGGTAGGCCATGCCGGCGGCGGAGGCGACGGCCTCGGCCTCGGCGATGCCAACGTCGATCACGCGACCCGGGTATGCCTCGTGCATGGGGCCAAGGCCCACGGGACGCATCATCGCGGCCGTAATGCCGACGATGTCATCGCGCGTGGCGGCTTGAGCGCAGATCTCGTCGGCGAAGACTCCCGTCCAACCGAAGCGCTCGGGGGCGACCGGGAGCCCGGTCTCGGGGTGAATCGGGCCGACCGCGTGGAAACGGTCAGCGATGTCCTCCTCGGCCGGCGTGTAGCCGCGGCCCTTTTCGGTGATCATGTGGACGAGGACCGGCTCGTCGAGGGAGCGACCGCGGCGCAGAGCGGTCTCGACCGCCGCGATGTCGTGGCCGTTCACGGGGCCGATGTACTTCAGGCCCAAGTCTTCGAACATGACCTGGGGCATCAGCGCGTCCTTGATGCCCGATTTCAGGCCGTGCAGCGCATCGTAGGCCGCACGTCCCGGCATGCCGTGGCTCAGCAGGTGCTGTTTGCCCCACGCCAGGGCCTTCTCGTATCTGGCGGAGGTGCGCAGCGCATCCAGGTGAGCCGCGAGACCGCCGATCGTCGGCGCATAGGAACGACCGTTGTCGTTGACGATGATCATGATGCGGCGGTTTTTCGCCGTCGCAATGTTGTTCAGCGCCTCCCAGGCGAGGCCACCCGTCAGCGCGCCGTCGCCGATGACACCCACGGTCCACGTGCGATCCCCCTGGCGGTGCTTCTCGCGGGAGATGCCATCCACCCACGCGATCGACGCCGACGCGTGCGAGGACTCGACGACGTCGTGCTCAGACTCACCGCGCGACGGGTAGCCGGACAGGCCTCCCGGGCAACGCAGCGACGAGAAATCTTGACGTCCGGTGAGGAGCTTATGCACGTACGCCTGGTGGCCGGTGTCAAAAATGATCGTGTCCTGCGGGGAGCGGAACACCCGGTGCAGGCCGATCGTCAGCTCGACGACGCCCAGGTTCGGGCCCAGGTGCCCACCCGTGCGCGACACGTTGTCAATCAGGAACGCGCGAATTTCCGCCGCCAATTCGTCCAGCTGCTCGCGTTCCAGGCGACGCAGCTCCCGCGGTGCGCTGCAGCGCGACAGCAGGTCGCGTGACTCTCGTGTTCCAGACATGAGAACCAGTGTAGTTGCCGAAGCGTCTCATCTACAGATCAAAGTGCATGTCAGGTACGTTCGACCCGCGCAGGCGACAAGCGCGCGCACTAAGATAGGTGGTGTTGGCTCGCCGTACCGCTTAAGGAGGCACTATGTCCGTCACCGTCGCACCCCACGGCCTGTGGAAGTCCCCCATTTCGGGCGATTCTTTCACTGCCCGTTCGGTCACGCTCTCCCAGGTTCGCGTCGACGGACCCGACACCTACTGGGTGGAAGGACATCCGCGCCAGGGCGGACGTGGGACGCTGCTGCGCCGTCGCGCTACGGGGGAAACGGGCGAGGTTCTGCCTCTCATCGACGGTTCCCGCCTGCCCGATGTCGGCACGCGGGTGCACGAGTACGGCGGCAAGGCATACGCCGTTCACCACGGCGTCATCGTGTTCTCCGATCAGACCGACGGCCGTGTCTACGCCTTTGATACGGCCGATCCGCGCCGCGTCGTGCGGCCCCTGACGACCCTGTCGAAGGTCCGCTACGGTGACTTCTGGATCGCCGACGTGCGCGACCTCGTGTACGCGGTGGCCGAGGACCACTCTGCCCCGGGCGAGCCCGTCAACAAGATTGTCGCTATTCCTCTCGATGGCTCCGCGGCCCGCGACGACAGCGCGATCATCACGGTGTTTGAGGGTACGGACTTCGCTCAGGCGCCGACCGTCTCCCCCGACGGCACGAAGATCGCCTGGATCACGTGGGACCACCCGAACATGCCGTGGACATACTCTCAGCTGCGCGTCGCGTCCCTGACCTTCGAGGGCACCATCGATCAGGAGGTCATCCTGGTGGATCGCCCGGGCGTGTGCGTCTACGAGCCGCGCTGGACGCTCGACGGCGATCTCATCCACGTGGATGACTCCTCCGGCTGGGCAAACCTGTACCGCACCCAGGGCTTCGTGTGGCAGGAAGGCGAGGACCCGAACGCCTGGACCTCGCGTCTGCGCACTCGCGCGCTGCACCCGGGACCTCACGCATTCTCGCACCCGCACTGGCAGCTGGGTCTGCACTCCTACGACAACTACGACAACGACTACCTCGTGTGCTCGTGGGCCGAGGACCAGGTCTGGCACATCGGCACCGTGCGCATCGACAACGGCATGGCCGAGGAGTGGGCGACCGGTTGGTGGCCGATCGGTAACGTCGCCGCTGCGGACGGCCGCGTCGTGTTCCTCGCGGATTCCGCGACGCACACTCCTGCGATCATCGAGGTGTCGCGCGGCAAGACCAAGGTGCTGCGTCCCTCGTCGGAGGCCGAGGTGCCCACCGCCCTCGTCTCCACGGCTGAGATGCTCACCTGGAAGACCTCGGACGGCGAGGAGGCTCACGGCTTCTACTACGCGCCCGTGAACCCCGAGTTCGCCGCCCCCGAGGGCGAGCTGCCCCCGCTCATCGTCAACGTGCACGGCGGACCGACTGAAGCGGCCCGCCCCGGCCTGCAGGTTCCCTTCCAGTACTGGACCAGCCGCGGCTTTGCGGTTCTGGACGTGAACTTCCGCGGGTCGACGTCCTTCGGCCGTCCCTACCGTGAGCGCATCAACGGCAACTGGGGCGTCATGGACGTTCAGGACTGCGTCGACGGCGCTCAGTACCTCATCGATCTGGGCCGCGTCGACCCGAAGCGAATCGCGATCCGTGGTCGTTCTTCCGGTGGCTTCACCGTGCTCAACGCGCTTGCGTCCTCCGATGTGTTCACTGCTGGCGCGTCGTTCTCGGGCATCGCAGACCTGGTGAAGCTGAAGGAAACCAGCCACAAGTTCGAGTCGCACTACGACGGAATTCTGCTCGGCACCGATGACACCTCAGACCCGGTGTGGGCGCAGCGCTCGCCCATCAACCGTGTCGGTGAGATTAAGGCGCCGCTCATGCTCCTGCAGGGCACCGACGACCCGGTCGTTCCCGCCTCGCAGGCCCAAGAGATGTACGAGGCACTGCGTGCCAACGGTAACGCGGTCGCCCTCAAGCTCTACCAGGGAGAGGGACACCTCTTCCGCTCGGCCATCAACATCAAGGATGCGTGGCAGTCGGAGCTGGCCTTCTACAGGACCGTCTGGGGCATCGCCACCGACGCCCCCATTCACGTGGAGATCGCAAACCTGTGACACCCCTGAGTCAGTCCCCGCAGCCAGAGGAACCGGCTGCGGGGACTCGCTTGCGCGTCGGCCATACGGTCGCCGCGCATCGTTCCCTGCTCGGCGTGGCCGCCGCACTCGTTGGTGCGGTCGTCGGCGCGGCAGCCGTCGTCTTTAACCTCGCGATTCGCGCGTGGACGTGGGTGTCCACCGGCTTCGACGAGTACACGACCCATATCGGCCAGTCGCACGGCGTCTGGGGGTGGGCTCCGTGGCTCTTCCTGCTTCTCTCCCCCGCCATCGCCGGCCTGCTGTACGGGCCGCTCATCCAGCGCTTTGCTCCCTCCGCGAAGGGACACGGCATCCCCGAGGTGATGCTCGCGGTGCGCCGTAAGGGTGGGCGCATCCCGGGGCGCGTCGCCATCGTCAAGATCCTGGCCTCGGCCCTGACCATCGGCTCGGGCGGATCGGCGGGACGCGAGGGCCCAATCGTGCAGGTGGGCGCGTCGCTGGGATCCACCATCGCGTCGTGGCTGCGCATGCCCGTCTCCCGCGTGGTCCTGTTGGCCTCGTGCGGGTCGGCGGCCGGCATCGCTGCCACATTCCACGCTCCCCTCGCGGGCGCGGTGTTCGCCCTCGAGGTGATCCTCGTCGAGTTCACGGCCGAGACCTTCGGCTTTGTCGTCCTCTCAGCCGTCACATCCTCGGTGGTCGCGCGCATCCTGCAGGGCGACGAGATGGTCATTCGCGTCGCCGACAACCTGACCTTCGCGTCGATGTCGGACATCTGGTGGGTGGCGCTCCTCGGCCTCGTCGCGGGGCTGTGCGGCCTCGGCTTCTCCAAGCTCCTGTACGCCTCGGAGGACGCGATCGACTGGCTGTGGGCACGCACCCATCTGCCCGAGTGGGCGCGTCCGGGCGTGCTCGGCCTCGCCCTCGGCACGGCTCTCGTTGCGTTCCCGTACATGTTCGGCTCGGGCTATCCGCTTGAGGAGGAGGCGATCGCGGGGAATTACTCGATCGCGTTCCTGCTGGCCCTCATGCTGGGCCGCGCTGTGTTCACGTCGTTCACCATTGGCATGGGCGGTTCGGGCGGTGTCTTCGCGCCCACGCTATTCATCGGCGCGATGGCGGGAGCCGCCTTCGGACACGTCGTCTCGCCTCTGTCGGATTCTCCCGTCGGGGTGTTCGCCGTGGTGGGCATGGGAGCCGCCTTCGCAGGTGCGGCGCGCGCCCCGATGACGGCGGTGCTCATCATCGTGGAGATGACCGGCCAGTTCTCGCTGATCCTGCCGATGATGCTCGCGGTCGTGATTGCAACGGGTGCCTCGCGTTTCCTCACCCGCGCGACGATCTACACGGAGAAGCTGCGCCGGCGCGGCGACGTCCTCGACGACCCGGTCGAGGGCACGCTGCTCGGCACTCGCGCGGCGTCCGAGTGGATGACGGAGGCTCCCGAGACACTCCCGTGCGTGGCGAGCGCCGCGTCAGCGATTGCCGCCCTGCGCCGCACGAAGGAGACGGTGCTGCCCGTCGTGAACGAGGACCGTTGCTTCGTGGGTCTCGTGTCGTCGCTGCGCCTGGCGGAGCTCACGCAGGAGGACGGATCACTCGACGCACCCCTGTCGGATTTGCCTCTCATCAACGAGGCCGTGGCTGCCTCCGCTCCCCCGTCCGAGGTTCTCGGGGCGCTGCGGCGCACGGGCCTGCAGTCTTTGCCCGTCGTGGATGAGGGCCGACACGTCGTCGGCTGGGTCTCCGAGCGCGACCTGGTGGATCGCATGTACCGCGATCAGCGCCGCGCGATCGAGGCCCGCACGCAGACGTCGTGGGGCTCGCGCATGCAGGAACGCAGGAGAAGCCGCTAGCGGCTCAGCACCGAGACCATCTCCACGTGGTGAGTATGCGGGAAGAGGTCCCACGCCTGCAGTGATTCGAGCTCGTATCCGGCCTCGGTGAGGGTGCGCAGGTCACGCGCGCCCGCCGCCGGGTCACAGGACACCAGGACGACACGAGGGGCACCGGTGGCGGCAATCGCCTCGCACACCTCGGCTCCCGCACCGGCGCGCGGCGGGTCCGCCACGACAACGTCCGGCACGGCTCCCAGCTGGCCAGACAGGTCAACGACACCCTCGCGATCCACGTTTCCGGCGAACGCGTCCACCCAGTCGAACGCCGCGAGGTTCTCGCCGGCGTCGCGCACGGCACCCTCGTCACCCTCGAGCGTCACAACGCGGCCCGACTCGCCGACGGCGCGCGCGAGCGGCACGGAGAACAGGCCAGCACCCGAGTACAGCTCCATGACCGCGCGACCAGCCGCGGCCTCGCCTGCGCCGAATGCAGCAGCCAGCACGGCGTTCGCGAGCACCTCGGCGCCACGCACGTGCGTCTGCCAGAAACCGGAGGGCCGCACGTAGTACGACTCGACGCCGGAGCCGACGGGCACATTCCAGCGCAAGACATCGGCGTCGATGCGCACGCCGTCGGCGGCGTACGTGTCATCGCCGATCAGGACGACGGGGTCGCCGCCGGAGGGGGCCACCGCGCGCACGCGATCACCCGGCTTCCACAGGCGACGCCACGGCGTGTCCTCATCGAAGAGTCCGAGTTCGCGGATCGCGGGGACAGCCAGCGGCATGTCCTCAAGCGCGATCACGCGTCGTCCGCGGAACTCGTGCATGCCGGCGCGCCCATCCGCATCGATAACGACGTCAATGCGAGAGCGGCGGCCGGTCAGCGAATCGCCCGGATCCTCGTCACCGGGCGCAGGAGCGACACGCACTCCACCGAGGGCGTCCAGGACCTCGGACAAGGCCTCGCCGCCCACGCGGCGCAGCTGACCGGCAATGACGCGAGACTTCCAGTCGCGCTGTGCGGCGGGCGTCAGGTGCGCGAGCTCCCCGCCGCCGACGCCTCCCGGACCGGCCTGGGGCCAGACGGAGTCGACGCGGTCGGCCGAGGCCTCGACGACCTCAATGGCATCCGCCCACGCGAGCTTTTTCTGGACGGCGGTCACCCGCGCACGAACCACCTCGCCGGGCGCCGCGTGGCGCACGAAGACGACACGCCCGCTCTCGTCGCGGGCAACGCACGCACCACCGTGCGCGGGCTCGCCGACGCTCAGCTGGAGGATCTCGCCGATCCCCTCGCGGGGCTGCGCGGATGCGGTGCGACGGCGCGGGGAGGGACGACGACGGGAGGGACGGGGGCTCATGAGTTCTCCTCGGAGGCGCTATCGCTGCGAGTGTCGCCGGGCTGCTCGGTACGCAACTTCGGTTCATCTGAAGGCGGGGCAACGCGCGCAAACGGGTCGTTGACGCGCTGGCGACCCTCCACAACGTCGTCCTCGCCGAGCTGCCAGGGGACGACGGTAATCACCACGCCGGGAACGCCAAGGAGCGCGGCGCGCAGGCGCAGGGCCGACTGGTTGTGCACGAAGTTCTCCCACCAGTGGGTGACGAGGAACTGCGGCATGTAGACCACGAGCATCTCGGTGGGCATCGCACGGCGACGCCCACGCACGTACTGCAGGATGACCGAGGCGATGTCACGGTAGGGCGCGGACAGGAGCGTCAGCGGCACGGGAACACCGGAGGCCTTCCACTGGCGCAGGATCTTGTTCTCTTCCTCGTCATCGGCAACGACGGAGACGAGCTCGATCGACGTCGGCGAGGACGCGCGAGCTGCCGCGATCGCTCGCATGGCGGGGCGCGACAGGGAGGACACGAGGACGAGGGCACGCACACGGGTCGGCAGGGCGCGGCGCGCATTCCAGTCGTCCACGCGCAGCTGCGAGCGGATCGTCTCGTAGTGGTGGTGGATCGAAATCTGGAGGCCGAAGACGATCGCAATCATCAGCAGGGTGATCCACGCGCCGTGCGTGAACTTCGTAGCCAGGACGATGATGAGCACGAGGCCGGTCATCATGAAGCCGACGATGTTGACGGCGCGCGAGCGCAGGACGGACATGCGTTCCTGGCCGGACTGGCGCGTGCGCAGCTGCCGGTTCCAGTGCTTGATCATGCCCAGCTGCGAGAGCGTGAAGGAAATGAATACACCGACGACGTAGAGCTGGATGAGGCGCGTCGTCTGGGCCTGGAAGCCGACGATCAGCGCGATCGCTGCGGCCGTCAGGACGACGATACCGTTCGAGTACGACAGTCGGTCGCCGCGGCGCACCATCTGGTGGGGCAGGAAGGAATCGCGCGACAGGACGGATGCCAGCGTCGGGAAGCCGTTGAACGCCGTGTTGCCCGCGAGCACCAGGATGAAGCCAGTGACGACGGTGATGAGGATGAAGAGGATCGATCCCTGACCGAACACCGCGGAGGCGATCTGCGAGATCGCCGGATCGATCGGCGTGTTCTCCGGGACGGGCGCGCCCTGGTAAGTCAGCTGGGTTGCGGCATCGTCGACGATCTTCACGCCGGTCGCGCGCGCCAGCACAAGGATCGAGATCATCATTGAGGCGGCGATCAGACCGAGCATCGCCAGCGTCGTCGCCGCGTTGCGGGACTTGGGGCGACGGAACATGGGCACGCCGTTGGAGATGGCCTCGACGCCGGTGAGCGCGGCACAGCCCGAGGAGAACGCGCGCATGAGCAGGAAGGCTCCCGCGAGCCCCGCCAGGCCGTCGGCGTTGCCAGGAGCAGCCACGAGGTCGTAGGCGGCCGTGGGCGACTCCCCGAGGTGTCCCGTCGCCATCTTCGCGAAACCGACGACGACCATCAGGCCGATGGCACCCATGTACAGGTAGGTGGGCACGGCGAACGCGCCACCGGCCTCGCGCGTGCCGCGCAGGTTCAGGGTCGCCAGGATGACGACGAGCGCGACCGCGATCGGCACCTCATGGCCGAGGAGAGCCGGAACGGCGGTCGTAATGTAGCTGGCGCCCGACGAGATCGAGACGGCGACCGTCAGGATGTAGTCGACCAGCAGTGCCGAGGCAACGAGCAGGCCCCAGGAACGGCCCAGGTTCGTGGTCACAACCTCGTAGTCGCCGCCGCCCGACGGGTAGGCGTGCACCGTCTGACGGTACGACGCGACCACGACCGCGAGCACGAGCGCGACAACGACGCCCACCCACACGGACTGAAGCGCGGCCATCGAACCGGCGAGCGCAAGGGTGAGGAGGACTTCGTCCGGCGCGTAGGCGACGGACGACAGCGCGTCCGACGCGAAGATCGGCAGGGCGATTCGTTTGGGGAGAAGCTGGTGGCCCATCGCGTCCGATCGCATCGGGCGCCCGATGAGCACGCGCTTTGCGTAGGCCAACAAGTTCGTCACGGATGTTAAGCGTAGTCCACCGAGCCTGACACTGGCAGCGCCGAAGCGCACGCATGGCTATTACGCGAGGACCGGAGTACTTTGGTAGTCGTGCACTTTGTGATCATGGGTTGCGGGCGCGTCGGCGCTCGCCTGGCATCGACGTTGGACGCCGCGGGTCATTCCGTGGCGGTTATTGACCAGGATTCCAAGGCTTTCTCCCGCCTCTCGCCGGACTTTTCCGGCCGTCGCGTGACGGGCGTGGGCATGGACCGCGACTGCCTGCGTCAAGCGAACATCAAGGACGCGTACGCGTTTGCGGCTGTCTCGTCGGGTGATAACTCGAACATTATCGCCGCGCGCGTCGCACGTGAGGTATTCCACGTCGAGCACGTGGTCGCACGCATCTACGACCCCACGCGCGCCTATTTGTACGAACGCCTCGGCATTCCGACGGTCGCCTCGGTGCAGCGCACCGCCGAGTCGGTGATGCGTCGCCTACTTCCTCCGGACGCGTCGCTCATCTGGTCTCACCCGACCGGAGAGGTCGGCCTCGTCAATGCGACGCCCTCCCCCGGCTGGTACGGCCTGAGCTTCCAGGTCGTCGAGGAGCTCACGGGCTGCCGCGTCGTCTTCACGTCGCGCTTGGGATCCATCCGCACCGCGTCGCCGGACCTCGTGGTCCAGGAGCACGATCAGCTGTACTTCGCGATCAACGGAACCGAGACCGCGCAGCTGCGCGACCAGTTGGCTAACCCGCCCAAGACGGAGGTGTGAGCATGAAGATTGTGATTGCTGGAGCCGGATCGGTGGGCCGCAGCGTCGCCCTGGAGCTGCTCGCTCACGGCCACGACATCACCCTGATCGACAACATGCCTGAGAAACTGCGCATTTCGTCCGTGGCAGACGCGGACTGGGTGCTCGCCGACGCGTGCTCGCCTGACGCGCTGCGCGACGCGGGCGTGGCTGAGGCCGACGTCATGGTCGCCGCGACCGGCGACGACAAGGCAAATCTGGTGATCTCCCTGCTGGCAAAGACCGAGTTCGCGGTCCCCCGCGTCGTCGCGCGTCTGAACAACCCGAAGAACGAGTGGCTGTTCGATCAGGCGTGGGGCGTGGACGTGTCCGTGTCGACGCCGCGCATCATGACCTCCCTCGTCGAAGAGGCTGTGTCGGTGGGCGTGCCGGTGCGCTTGTTCTCTTTCAACACGGCGGCCGTGTCGATGCACGCGCTCATCCTGCCGGAGGATTCCCCGGTCGTGGGCAAGCGCGTCCATTCCCTGCAGCTGCCGGCACGCTCGGTCCTCGCCGCGCTGCTGCGCGACGGCCGTCCGATCACGCCGAGCGCCGACGACGTGTTCGAGGCCTCCGATGAGCTCCTGCTCCTCGTGCCCGATGCGGACATCGCCGAGCTGCAGGAGCTGCGTCAGTTGGTCGCGTCCCCTGTCTCGGAGGAGTCCGAGGACGAGGAAGGCGAGGAGTAATCCTTCAGCTTCCACCAGGTGGCCCAGGCTCCCAGCGCGAAGAGCGGGAGTCCGAGGGCCAGCTTGGCAACACCGAGAGCAGCGACCTGGCCGGCGAGCCACAAGGGTGCCTGCACGGCGACGCGCAGCGCGAAGATTCCCGCCCACATCCACGTGATCGCAGCGCAGCTGCGGCGCAGGGACGCGTAGGCGGGGTCGGACTGCCAGCCCTTCACCAGGCCGGTCAGCGGACCGTAAAACTGGGCGACGAGGCTTCTCCCGCACAGGACGGACAGAGCGAAAGCTAGGGCCATGGCCACGTTCGTGGCGATGCCCCAGACGAAGTAGTTTTCTCCCCGCCCGGTCGCCGCCGCGAAGATGACACCGATGGCGACTCCAAACAGGCCGGAGAGAGCCTGCGCCATCCCCTGGCGTTGGACGAGGCGGATCCCGCAGGCAAGCAACGCGACGGCCGAGGCCGCGATGAGCGTCGGCACGAGGGCGCGCGTGGCCACAAAAACGATGACGAAGAGGAGTCCGGGCGCGGTGGCTTCAATGACGCCGCGTGTGCCGCCCAGGGCTCGTGACCAGGAGAATTCCTCAGAGGTGGCCTGATCCATCCAGCGAGGAGTCGGCATCAGCCCTCCCCCGCGATCACGCGGTACAGCGGGTTGATGATGACGAGGCGTTCACCCACGCGTCCGACGGTGCCTTCGACCTCGAGTCGCTGGCCGACGCTGAGTCCCGGAATGGAGGAGCGTCCGGGCCAGCGCAGTTCGAGCGTGTCAGTGCCGTCGTAGAGGGTCGCGACGAGGACACGCTGGGCACCCTCCTCGGGCGGATACGTCATGCCCAGCAGCGTGCCGAACACGAGTGCGTGAGAGCGGTCGGTCACGTCGCGAATCGGCGTGACACCGCGGGCGGCGCGCGCCAAGTCTTCGTCAAGAGCTGCGTCCAGGGAACGCGTGTCCTTGTCGAGGCCGAGCGCAGCGCCGACCTTAGCGAACCACGAGGCCATGTCAGGCATCCTGAGCACCCGCGGGCAGGTGCACCGGCAGCAGCTCCAGGCGGGTGCGCGGGTAGTCGTCACGACGCACGACGATGCGGTCGATGACCTTCTCGATGTCGGCACCGGCTTCCGCGGTGGCAGCGGCCGGTCCGAGGATATCGATGCGCGCGAACCAGCGGTCGCCTTCACGACCGATGATGCGCATGCGCGAGGTCGCGGAGCGGCCGTCGGGCATCTGCATCGGCATGTCGACGAGCAGCTCGTTGCCGTAACGCGTCGGGTAGTCGGCGACCTTGGCACCCTGATCTTCGAAGCCCTTACGGATTTCTTCGCGCAGCTCCTCCCACACGCCGCCGGAACGGGGTGCGGCTGCAACGCTCATCTGGATGCCGGAGTTTCCGAGCACGACGAGGATCTGCAGGACGGTCGTGCCGTCGTCTGCGACCTGGGTGCGCAGCTGCATGCCCTGAACCGCGGGGAACAGGATGGACCCCATATCGACGTAGCCGTCGGTGGTGTCGACCTCCCCGTAGTTACGCGGGCCGGGCTCGCTCCAAATCGCAGCGTCTTCGTCGCTCAGGCGAGGCAGGGCCTCGACCTCTTCGATCTCTTCTTCGACAGTCTTCTTCTTGCGTCCGAACATCGTCCTACCTCACATCGCGCACTCGGTGCACACGGGGGCGCCGTTGGCGTCCACGTGGTCGAGCTGCGACGCGTGGTGCACGAGGAAGCACTGCGAGCAGGTGAATTCGTCTTCCTGGCGGGGAACGACGTGGACCGTCAGTTCCTCCTTTGACAGGTCCGCGCCGGGAAGCTCGAAATTCTCAGCCGCTTCGTTTTCGTCTTCTTCGATCTCGGCGGAGCCGGCGTCGTTGCGACGGGACTTCAGCTCTTCGATCGAGTCCTCTGCGACCTCGTCTTCGTTCTTGCGCGGCGCATCGTAATCGGTTGCCATGGTTCTCCCCTTTCGCCTCTCGAGCCGGTTTGCGCGAGTGGTCTATGCGCAGGGAGGATAACACTTGTGAGAGTAATGTGCCATCGTATGTGTGACACGCGCCCAGCTACGCGACATTCTGCGCATTATTTGAGACGATTCGACCTAGACGTTTGAGGAGGAAGTGATGATTGAGCTCGAATTGCTCGGGACCAGCGCCGATGGCGAGTCCCTGGTGCTCACCGATGCCCAGGGTGAACGCTATTCGGTGTTGATTTCCGATGAGCTCCGCGGCGCGACGCGCCGTGATCGTCCGCGAGTGGAGCTGGCGCCCGCTCGTCCGACCCTCGCTCCTCGCGATATTCAGGCTCTCCTGCGCGCCGGCGCAACACCGGCAGAGATCGCGGAGCAGCACGGCATGGAGGTCAGTGCGGTTGAGCGTTTTGAGGCTCCCGTGCAGGCCGAGAAGGATTATGCGCTGACGCGCGCCCGCGCCGTTCGCATTGGCGACGGCGGCCCTACGATGGGCGACCTCGTTCTGGATCGACTGGCGGCGCGCGGCGTCGACCCGTCGTCTCTGGAGTGGACCGCGACGCGCGAGGCCGGGGAGCCCTGGCAGATCATCGTGACCTTCGTGCAGGGTGCGGCCGAGCACGCCGCCCACTGGCACCTGTCGAACTCCGGTTCGCTCGAGGCGATCGATCAGGAGGCTCAGTGGCTGACTGAGCAGGTGTCCGCTTCCCCGACGGCGTCGATCTTCACTCCGATGCCGCGCACCGCGCCAGCTCCCATCGTCGATCCCAGCGCTGAGGACCTGCGTAACCGCGAGGCCATCATCGACCAGCTCAATGCCGTGCGCGGTAAGCGCCAGCAGATTGATTTAGACCTGGACGATGAGGTCGACGAGGAGGCCGAGTACCTGGCAGCTATCGCCGGCGAGGAGGAGGCTCCCACGACGGAGCCCGACACGTCGACGGGCCCGATTTCCGCGCGCATCTATTCCCTCGCGTCGGCGCGGACTAAGGCGGAGGCGCCGTCCGAACCCGCCGAGGACACGCTGTTCCCCGCGACCGGTCAGATCCCGTCTGCCCGTCCGACGCAAACGGGCGCCATCCCGGTAGCGTCCCGCTCCCCCAAGACCGAGGCCCCGGCCTCGTCGGGCGTGCTCCCGTGGCTGTCCGATACCCCCGCGTCCTCCGGTGAGGACAAGGGCGGCGAGGAGCCGAAGGCCGAAGAGCAGGCGACCCCCGCGATCCCCATGAAGGCTGTGTCGCCGTCCGATTCCACTGACTCCGCTCCTGCCGAGGCAGAGGAGAGCGCAACCGGGTCCGTCCCCGCGCAGGGCGTGACGGGTTCGAGGATGGCGCGCGCTTCCTCGAAGAAGACCCGCCGGTCGGTCCCCAGCTGGGACGAGATCCTGTTCGGCTCGAAGTCGTAATCCGAGCAAACGCCGAGCGGCCGCCCATTAAGGAGCGGCCGCTTCGTGTATGTCCCGTAGTCGTCCTACGACAGGACGATGACGGGGATGCGCATCTCCGTCGAGGTGAGCGAGCCGTGAACGCCCGGCATCGCGATCGCCGAGGCGCTCTGGGTCCGTGAATCCACGATCCCACCGTTTCCTCGGGCGAGGACCAGCAGGTCGCCGATGATCGATGCACCGTCTCCGGGGCCGATGAGCGCGCCCATCTGGTCGCGCGAGAGGATCCACGCGCTCTCCCCCAGGACGTCGCGCCAGCGCGCCTCCACGTCGGCGGCGTGGCCCTCCTGCGCGTGTACGTGCACGGCTCGTGTCTCGCCGGCGACGATGCGCACGCCCTCGCGCAGAGCGGGCGTCGCGGCCACGTCCACGAGGGCGGAGTGCTCCACGTTGATCATGCCGTGGTCAGCCGTCATGACGGTCCGCACGCCCGCGGGTAGGCCGCGCAGCAGCGCGGACAGCCCCGCGTCGAATTCTTCGAGGCAGCCGATCCACGCGTCCGATCCGACGCCGGAGCTGTGGCCGGCGTGGTCGATCTCGGACCAGTAGAGGTAGACGACGGGCGTGCCGGCGCGCAGCTCGCGCAGCGCGGCGCTCACGCGGTCACTGAGCGACTCTGCGGGCACGTGGCGTGCTCCGCGCAGCGCCGCTCCCGTCAGCCCGGAACCGGCAAAGCGCGCGGGCGAGATGACGGCGGAGGACACGCCCACCGCAGCCAGGCGCTCAAAGTAGGTGGGCGTGGGCTGCCACTCGGTGGGCGCCGGCCCACCCTCCATGGCCAGCAGGTTCATGATGCTGCCGCCGTAGGCGACGGAGAAGCCCACCATGTTGGTGGTGCCGGGGCGTGCACCCGTGCCAAAAGCCGTGATGGCCGCGGCGGTCGTCGAGGGGACGACCGTGTGGATCGAGCGAATATCGTCTCGCACGCGGCGCAGCGTCGGCGTGTGCCCCAAGTGATCCTGGATCAGCTCGTATCCGAGCCCGTCCACGAGGATGAGGAGCAGCTGCTCAGCCCCGGCCTCGATCCCGAGGGCGCCGCCCGCCTGCGGGGAGGCGCCGGGCAGAGAGGAATCGATCGACGAGAGGGCACCAGCGATGACGTCCGTAATGACCGGATCGCCCGCGCCGGGCAGGTCGGCGCCGGGCAGGTCCAGCGTCAGTTCACGCTCACTCACTGCGGGTCCCCATCAGGCGAGCGAGATGATCGACGAAGACCATTGCCTCGTCGAGAGCATCCTGACCGTCGGCGGCCGCGGAGATGCGGAAGGTCATGTCGTCGGGGAAGGACGTGCCCGTCAGGCCGTGGTCGGCCATGCAATTCGGGTCGTCGCAGCGGGCGGGCTCGAGCTCAAGGCGGCGCGCGCCCTTCAGGTCCAGGGCGATCGTCATCTCGGACAGGCCGCTCGCGTTCTCGGGGTCCGTGTAGACCTCCATCGTGGAGTACCCGGCGATGTCGCCCACGCGGTGCACGGCCGTCGCGATCGTCGCCGATCCGCCGTCCATCTCGTCGACGTGGAGCTGAACGATGGCGCGGTCCGTCAGCGAGGCGACCGTCAGGTGTCGGAAGACCGATCCGCGGTCGAAACCCGTATCCACCTGGCACAGCGTCGCCAGCGGCTCCGCGGCGCCCAGAGCGCGGCGCAGCGCACGCTGCACGGCCTTGGGGTAGAAGCCCCCACGTTCGATACGGGTCCATGTGTCCATGCCCCAATTGTGCCCCGAAGCGGCGCGCCAGTCGAAATGAGCGCCAAGCCGCGCAATAATTGCGCGTATGGCTAAGAAGGACCAGGTCGTCGACATCCCTGAGAAGGACGAGAACATCACAGAGATCGACGTGTCCGATGAGATGCGTGGGTCCTTCCTGGAGTATGCCGTCTCGGTGATCTACGCTCGCGCGCTCCCCGACGCGCGCGACGGCCTCAAGCCCGTGCAGCGCCGCATCCTGTTCCAGATGGATCAGATGGGGCTGCGCCCCGACAAGGGACACGTGAAGTCCCAGCGCGTCGTCGGCGAGGTCATGGGTAAGCTCCACCCGCACGGCGATTCCGCGATTTACGAGGCCCTGGTGCGCCTCGCGCAGCCCTTCAACCTGCGCGTTCCCCTGGTTGACGGCCACGGTAACTTCGGATCTCTGGACGACGGCCCTGCCGCCGCTCGTTACACCGAGGCGCGCATGGCACCCGCCGCTCTGGACCTGGTGACGGGTCTGGATGAGGACACGGTCGATTTCGTCCCCAACTACGACAACCAGTTCATGCAGCCGGACGTCTTGCCGGCGGCCTTCCCCCAGCTCCTGGTCAACGGCGCCTCGGGCATCGCCGTGGGTATGGCGACGAATATCGCCCCGCATAACCTGTCGGAGACGATCGCTGGCGCTATCCACCTGCTGGATAACCCGTCGGCGTCCGTCGCCGACCTCATGCGCTACATCCCCGGCCCCGACCTGCCCGAGGGCGGCGTCATCGTCGGCCTCGAGGGCATCAAAGAAGCCTACGAAGCCGGCCGAGGCGCGTTCAAGACCCGCGCGAAGGTCCAGATCGAGCGCGTGACCGCCCGCAAGATGGGCATCATCGTCACGCAGCTGCCCTACATGGTCGGCCCGGAAAAGGTCATCGAAAAGATCAAGGAGAACGCGAACGCGGGACGCCTTAAGGGCATTTCCTCGGTTCAGAACCTCACCGACCGTATCCACGGCCTGCGCCTGGTCATCGAAGTAAAGAACGGCTTCAACCCCGAGGCCGTGCTCCAGCAGCTCTACCAGCGCACGCCTCTGGAGGATTCCTTCTCGATCAACGCGGTGGCGCTCGTGGGCGGCCAGCCGCGCACGCTGGGCCTGAAGGAGATGCTGCAGGTCTTCCTGGATCACCGCCTGGATGTCACGACACGCCGCAGCCGCTTCCGCCTGAAGAAGTGCGAGGATCGCCTGCACCTGGTCGAGGGCCTGCTCATCGCGATCCTGGACATCGACGACGTTATCGCCATCATTCGCTCCTCCGATGACGCGGAGATCGCGCGCGAGCGCCTCATGACGGCCTTCGACCTGTCCGAGGCCCAGGCCAACTACATCCTCGAGCTGCGCCTGCGTCGCCTCACGAAGTTCTCGCGCATCGAGCTGGAGACCGAGCGCGATGAGCTGCTGGCAAAGATCGCTTCGCTGCGCGAGATCCTGGAGGATCCAGAGCTGCTGCGCGCGCTCGTGAAGAAGGAGCTGCGCGAGGTCTCGGATCGCCTGGGCACGCCGCGTCGCACGCTGCTGCTGGCCTCGACGGGCACGCCCGTGGGAGCCGCGTCCGACGATGCCGCACTGGCGGCCCTGCCGTCGGTGTCGCGGTCCGGTAAGGGCCTTGACCTGCAGATCCCGGACGACCCGTGCGTCGTGGTCCTGTCCTCCTCGGGCGCTCTCGCCCGCGTCGAGGGCGGGGACCCGCTGGAGCCCGGTCCGCGCGCGGCGTCGGACGGCTGGCGCGTACAGCTGCCGTCGACGGCCCGCTCGCAGGTGGCCGTGGTGACGGAGGACGGCGTCGCCCACCGCATCGACGTCGTGGATCTACCGGCGCTCCCCCGCTTTGAGACGGGCCTGTCGCTCGCCGGCGCCATGCCTGCGTCGCTCCTCCTGCACACGGACGTTCCCGCAGTGGGCCTGCTCGATCCCGAAGGCACCGACGTGGTCGCGATGGGCACGGCTCGCGGCACGGTCAAGCGCCTGCGCCCGGACGTGCTGCAGCGCGACGAGTGGGAGGTCATCGCCCTGGAGGACGGCGATCGCCTGGTGGGCTTCGATCGCTGCTCGGACGAGGCGGACCTGGTGTTTATTTCGTCGGACGCGCAGCTGCTGCGTACCCCCGCCGCGAAGGTGCGCCCGCAGGGTCGCACGGCCGGCGGCATGGCCGGCATGAAGCTGAACCCTGGGGCCGAGGCCCTGGGCTTCTGGGTGGTCGAAGCTCCCATCGACGCCGTCGTGGTGACGGTGGCCGCGGCGCTCGGCGCGCTGCCGGGCACGGGCCAGACGACTGTGAAGGTGACGCCTTTCGAGTGCTACCCCACGAAGGGTCGAGGCGGCCAGGGCGTGCGCTGCCAGCGCTTCCTGCGCGGCGAGGATCGCCTGGATATCGCTTGGGTGGGCACCAAGCCGGCACGGGCCGCGTCCGCGGATGGTTCGCCTGTGGAGCTTCCCGCTGAGGATGAGCGCCGCGACGGCTCGGGTGTACCGATCACCTTTGCGATCGCATCGATCGGCTGACGCGTCCTTCTAGTCATAACGGTGGGGTGGCCGGGAATTCTCCCGGCCACCCCACCGTTGTCTCTGTCATCGTGCAGATATGACTGTGGGCCCAGCCAATCGGCCGGGCCCACACCCATCAGTTGAGGAACGCTCCCCCGTCAGCCTCGCAGCGTCGGGTCGGCGGCCAGAATGCCGGCAACCTCCTCGCGCGTGGGCGAGTACGCGCCCTGGTGCAAGATGGTGATGCCGGAGGTGATGATGCCTCGGTGAATGGCGGGCAGGATCTGGTCCCACGAGGCCTCGCGCAGACGCTGCTTCGCCTCGCCGGAACCCAGGAGTCCCGCGTCCACGAGGCCGGAGATGAGGCCGGCCATGAGCGAGTCGCCCGCGCCCACGGTGTCCACCAGCTCAACGTCCAGCGGGTCGACAACCATCATGTCGCGCTCGGCGGCAGCCTTGATGTAGACGCCCCAGGGGCCGCGCGTGCACAGGATCAGCGACGGGCCGGACTGCGCCCACTCGCGGATGACGTCCTCGACGGGACGGCCCGGGTAGAGCCACTCGAGATCCTCGTCGGATGCCTTCACGACGTCCGCGAGGGCCACGATCGCCTCGATGTGCGGGCGGGCCTCGTCGGGCGTACCCAGGAGAGCGGGGCGAATGTTCGGGTCGTAGGA
The DNA here is from genome assembly GCF_005696695.1 of Schaalia odontolytica. NCBI lineage: Bacteria > Bacillati > Actinomycetota > Actinomycetes > Actinomycetales > Actinomycetaceae > Schaalia > Schaalia odontolytica. The sequence goes on from NZ_CP040006.1 coordinate 1,380,754, forward strand.
CACGGTGCCGCGGATGGCTTGGCGCTTGACAGCGGCCAGGACCTTGTCGGCGCCGGGCTCGACGACGACCACGTAGGAGCCGGTGTGGACGTGCCCAACGGTGTCCGGGTCCTCGACGGCGGGAACGTCCCACGAGAGGTCGAACTCGTAGGTGGCGTGCCCCTTCTCGTCGACGGCGGCGTGGGCCACCGTGGTGAATTCGGCGCCGTCACTGCCGGGCGTCAGGGTGACACCGGCGGCCTCGGCGTGAGCGCGCACCTTATCGCCGCGAGCGTCACGGGCGAACCACGTCGCCAGCTCGGATTCGTGGCCGAGCCGGGTCAGGCCGGCTGCGACGTTGAGCATCGATCCCCCGACAACTTCGACGGGTTCACTGTTTGGGCGGGTGATCTCGTCGATGAGAGCTTCCCCGATGTTCACGATCCTAGTCATTGGTCAACCCCAGCTTCTCTTCCATTTCTTCGAGCGGAATGCCCTTCGTTTCGGGCATGACCTTCAGCACCCAGAATAGCTGACCAACCATCGCGAGGAAGAAGATTCCAAAAGCGTAGCCACCACCGAGTTTATCGGTGAGCACAGGGAAGGCGTAGGTGGTAATGAAGGCGAACACCCAGTGCGTGAGCGAGCCCAGGGACTGGCCGCGGGCGCGCACGCGGTTGGGGAAAATTCCGAGATGAACACCCAGATGACGGAACCCTGGCCGAAGGCGTGCGAGGCGATGAAGCCGAGCAATCCGAGGAGGATCAGCCAGACGGGAGCGGCACTGCCCTCCTCGAAGTAGCCGCCCTCGTAGGCGAACATCATGCCCGCCAGGAAGCCGAGCGAGATCAGGTAGCCGATCGAGCCAACGATCATGAGCTGGCGGCGGCCGATGCGGTCGATGACGGTGAGGGCGGCCATCGTAGCGACCAGGTTCATGAGACCGACGATGACGGATCCGATGTAGGGGAAGGCGTCTCCCAGGACTGCGGCACCGCCCGCGAGCTTCATGACCTTAGGCGCGTAGTAGAGGATCGCGTTGATGCCCGATAGCTGGTTGAACATCGCGATACAGAAGGCCATGAGGATGACCTTGCGGTAGCGGCGCGTGAAGAAGGGAACCTTGCCACCTGCCGCGTCCTCGGCGATCTGTGCCTTCATTTCGCCGATCTGTTCATCGCATTCGGCCTGAGAGGCAGTCAGGTGTTCAGAAATCTTCACGGCGAGTTCTTCACGGCCGTGGGCGAGCAGCCAGCGCGGTGTCTCGGGGACGGTGGCCAGGAAGATCAGGAAGAACACGGCGGGCACGGCCATGACGCCGAGCATCCAGCGCCAGGCGGTGTCTTCGTGCGCAATTTCGCGGATGATCGCGTTCGAGGCGTAGGCCAGGAGGATACCGAAGACGATATTGAACTGGACGAGGCCGACCAGGCGTCCGCGCACACGCGCGGGCGCGATCTCGGCGGTGTAGATGGGCGCCACCACAGAGGACAGGCCCACGCCGACGCCGCCGAGGAAGCGGAAGATCATGAAGAAGGTGATCGGGAACGCGGACGAGGCCGACACCGTTCCATCCGCTGCGCTCACCAGTGAGGGCAGCGGGGCGAGGGCGGTAGCGAGTGCTCCGAGGCCAAACAGAATGCCGATCCAGAAGAGGACGGGCTTACGGCCGAAGCGATCAGCCAGATTGCCGGCGATGATGGCGCCGACAATCGTGCCGATCGTCGCGATCGCGACGAGCATACCCTCGCCCGTGGAGGACAGGGCATAAAGCTCGGTAAGTTTTTCTTCCGCACCGGAGATGACGGCGGTATCAAAACCGAAGAGCAAGCCGCCGAGAGAGGCGACGATGGCACTTCGAATGACCAGGGGCGGAATGGATCGAGATGGTGCTGACGACTGAGATGTCATGCTGGCTCCGCACTGTGGGGAGGGGACGCGCATGGCGCCGAGGCCGTTTCTGCCTCTGTCGCGAGCCTAAGAATTTAATTGGTCGGACAATTAGGACTTAGGAAGCGGTTAGATGAAAACTGAACAGAATACGGGAGGAAATGATCCCATCTGAGAGAAAAAAGTAACGACGGTAACACAAGAGGATGTGCGGAAACATCCACCATGCGAAACGACGATCAAATTTCGATCGCGTAGAGCCTCGTCTGGCCGACCGTACGGAAGCCGAGGTAGTCGTAGATGGCGAGAGCGCCCGTGTGGTTCGCGGACCCCACGCCCGTGCCCGCGCGATCCATGCCGTCGCGCTTCTGCGCCCACATCGACGCCAGGATCAGCGCGTCAGCAACGCGGCTCTCGCGCCACTGAGACAGGACGCCCAGCTGGTCGATGTACCCCTCGCGCCAGCCCAGAGCCGCCCAGTCCTGCTCGTAACGCGATGCCAGCAGGAAACCGGCAACGCGGGGGCGATCCCCCCTCCGGTCGACGGCGACGAAAGACCATTCGGGAGCAAAGGCCGTGCGCCCCTGCATCCACTGCTCCTGGGTGAGCGGGGGCCGGCCCCACTCGGACTCGTTGAGGCGGTTCGCCGCGCGCAGGGCGGGTTCCTCCCACTGGGGACCCCAGGCCTCGATGCTCATGTACGAGCCCAAGTCGGGAACCGGCGGAAGACCCTCCAAGGACGCGCGCAGCTCGTAGTAGGTGCGCGTCCAGCGGAAACCGTGCACCTTCAGCTGCGCCTCGAGATCGTCCTGGCCGGTCTCGACGTGACAGGTGATCTGAGCGGGAGCGTCACCCTCGACCTCAGCCAGCATCTGTCGGGCAGTGCCCTCCTGCCAGTCGACGATCGCATTGCCGAGGCCGATGCGCCGAAAGTCGGGGTCCACTCCGCCGACGCACACGCACTCCACACGCCCCGGGAAACGCAGGACCACCTGAGCGAAGGCGACGATGCGACCCGCTGCGATACCCCTACGGGCAATCCCGACAAGGCCTCGCCACTGCGAGGCACCCGAAAGCATCTCCTCGACCTCGTCCGGGCTGGTGCGATACGGGGGGTTATCGCGAGCCTCCATGCGGGCGAAAAGCGCGGACAGGCCATCGTGGTGGGCGGCCGTCAGCGACTCCCATTCAATCCCGTGATGTTCGCCCGGGAAGGGGACGAACTCGGGGGCATTTGCTCGCTGCGCGAGAGGAATGCTCATGCTCGCCTCCTTCCGTCTCTACTGGTCGATCGTGTAGTAAACCTCAGCGGCTTCATCCACGAAGCCCAGATGTTCGTAAATCTTATGCGCTCCGTCCGGGCTCGACATGTCAACGTCGAGGCCAATGCGCGACGCGCCAGACGCGGACGCTGCGGCGACGGCGTGCCCGACGAGGGCGCTTGCAATGGAGCGTCCGCGGTGCGCCTCGGCGACGCCGAGCAGGTAGATGTAGGCCTCCGGACGGCCCGTAGCCACCCAGCGCTGCGCGGGACGTCCAGTGATCGCGTAGCCAACGACCTCACCCTGAGCATCCACGGCCACGAACGACCAACGCGGGTCGAAGTGGTTCATCGCGTCGTCCCACCACAGCGCGCGCAGCGGCGAACGGAACGACTGCTGGAAGGCCTCCATATGGATGGCGCGAACCTGGTCCTGCGGAACCTCGTTCCACGGCAGGATGCGGTATCCGTGACGCGCGGGCACGGGCACCTCGCCGCCGGCCAGGTCGCGGTACATGACTTGGTACGTGCGCTTAGCGAAGAAGCCGGCCGCAATGTAGAGGCGGCGACGATCGGTCATGTGCGCGTCGACGAGGTTCGAAATCGAGGCAGGAACCTCAGAATCGGCTCCAAATTCCTCGACGAGCATCTGTCGGGCGCGCCCGTCCTGCCAGTAGAGCAGAGCCCGGCCCACGCCTCGGCCACGCCAGTGCGGGTGAATGAAGGCGCTGACGACGGCGGTGGCGGCCTCGTGAATGCCGCGCAGCACGCGCACGGACGCCACGGCGCAGATGTTTCGCTTCGCGTCCAGGCCGACGATCGTGTCCACCCAGTCGCGCCCGTTCTCGCCCTCCATCATGTCCGCGATGTCGTCGACAGAGGTGCGTCGAATGGCGTTGTCGTCGTCTTCGATCAGGGAGATAAGCGCGTACACGGCGGGGGCATCGCGGCCGATCATGGGCCGCCAGCGCAACCCGAGGTGATTGCCCGGGTACGGGACGGACCCGGGCGGCGTGAGTCGCTGCGCAAGTCCTGTCATGGCAGATATCCTACCGGCTATTCGGGCCTTTAGTCACACTGGCGCTTGACATATGGTCAACGCGCGTGAACGTTTGTGCAGCGCGCGGGGATTTTTGCGCGTGATTACGCGTCGATACGCGTACGATCCAGCCCCGCGGATTCCTCGACGATAAACTCCTTGCGCGGGCCCACGGTCGAGCCCATGAGCAGCTCAAACACGTCCTCCGCCTGACGCAGGGCTTCCTCGTCGGCCAGCGTGATGCGACGCAGCGAGCGGTGAGCCCGGTCCATCGTGGTCTCAGCCAGCTGGTCGGCATCCATCTCGCCCAGGCCCTTGTACCGCTGGATGGGTTCCTTCCACGTGCGGCCCGAGCGACGCAGGGCGGCGAGCTTACGATGCAGCTCGTCCTCGGAGTAGGTGTAGATGTACTCGCGCTTCTTGCGTCCCTTGCCTGCAACCTCGATGCGATGCAGGGGCGGGACGGCGGCGTAGATGCGGCCAGCCTCGACCATGGGGCGCATATAGCGGAAGAACAGGGTGAGCAGCAGGGTACGGATGTGCGCGCCGTCGACGTCGGCGTCGGTCATGAGGATGACCTTGCCGTAGCGAGCCTGGGACAGGTCGAAGGTACGGCCCGAGCCCGCGCCGATCACCTGGATGATGTTGGCACACTCGGCGTTGGCCAGCATGTCCGCGGTCGAGGCCTTCTGCACGTTGAGGATCTTTCCTCGAATCGGGAACAGGGCCTGGTAGTGGGAGTTGCGCGCGGCCTTGGCCGTGCCCAGGGCGGAGTCGCCCTCGACGATGAAGAGCTCGGTCTCCTCGACGTCCTCGAGGCGGCAGTCCGCGAGCTTGGCGGGCAGCGAGGAGGTTTCCAGCGCGTTCTTCTTACGCGAGATCTCCTTGTGCAGGCGCGCGGAGACGCGGGCCTTCATCTCGCCGACGACCTTCTCCATGAGGAGGGAGGTCTGCTGCTTGTCGTCGCGCTTGGAGGAGGCGAACTTGGCCTTCAGCCAGTCGGAGACCACACGGTTGACGACGGTGCGAATCTGGGGAGTGCCCAGCGTTTCCTTGGTCTGTCCCTCGAACTGAGGCTCGGGGAAGCGCACGGTGATGACGGCCGTCATGCCGGCCTGGACGTCGTCTTTTTCGGGGCGCCCGTCCTTCGCGCCGACCTTGAGCTTGCGCGCATTCTTGTCGATCGCGGCACGCAGGGTCTTGAGGACTGCCTGCTCGAAGCCGGTGACGTGGGTGCCGCCCTTGGGGGTGGCGATGATGTTGACGAAGGACTGGACGGTCGTGTCGTAGCCGATGCCCCAGCGCAGCGCGATGTCGACCTCGCAGGTGCGCTCGACCTCGGTGGCGCGCAGGTGCCCGGTCTCGGAGTCCAGAGCCTGCACGGTCTCGTTGTAGGTACCCGCACCCGTGATGTGCCACGTGTCGGTGACGGGGCCGTCGGAGGCCAGCCAGTTCGCGAAGTCGACGACGCCGCCGTCGAAGCGGAAGCTCTCGTGAAGTTCCTCTTCGCCGCGCTCGTCGTAGCAGTTGATGGTCAGGCCGGGCACGAGGAACGCGGTCTGGCGGGCGCGCGCCAGCAGGTTCTCCCACGAGAACCCCTCGGTCGACGGGAAGATCTGGAAGTCCGCCCAGAAGCGCACGCGCGTGCCGGTCTGGGATTTCTTCACCTTGCCGACGGTCTTGAGCGTCGAGCCATCCACGAACGGCTTGAACGGCGAGTTGGGGGTGCGCTGCTTGGAGTCGTCGAATTCGCCGGGTTCGCCGCGGCGGAAGCACATCTCGTGGGTCTTGCCGCCGCGGTCGACCTGCACGTCGAGGCGGGCCGACAGGGCGTTCACGACGGAGGCGCCGACGCCGTGGAGGCCGCCCGAGGCCGCGTAGGAGCCGCCGCCGAACTTACCGCCGGCGTGGAGCTTAGTGTAGACGACCTCGACGCCCGTCAGGCCCTGTCCGGGCACGATGTCGACGGGGATTCCTCGGCCGTTGTCGGCGACGGAGGCGGAGTGATCGGGGTGCAGGCGCACGTCGATCGTGTCGCAGTGGCCTTCCAGGGCCTCGTCGACCGCGTTGTCGATGATCTCCCAGAGGCAGTGCATGAGGCCCCGATGGTCGGTGGAGCCGATGTACATGCCGGGGCGCTTGCGCACGGCTTCGAGCCCCTCGAGGACCGAGAGGTGCCGTGCGTTGTAGTCGGATGCGTCGGTAGGAGTCACGATGTGCATCATATGTGGGTCAACGCTCGTTTGTGGCCAACGGTGCGCGTGGCGCGGGTTCTGGGATGCTTTCCACGATTGACGAGGCCGGGGCCAGATCGCGCTGGGGGCGTACCGTTTCGGGGATGTTGGGGCTGTCGTTGGAGCGATTTCCACTCCCCCGTTTCATTGTGTCGGCGTGCGGGCGATCGATTGCGCCCCGGGTGAACAGGGGTGCGCGGGGCGGGGTGATGGTGTGTGATGGAAGCATGAACGCACAGACTCTTGAACGCCCCGTACTGGACGAGCCGCAGCTCAGCGCGGCTAATCGTTGCGACGCCTGCGGCGCTCGCGCCTGGGTTCGTGCGACGATGCCTTCGGGTGGCCAGCTCTACTTCTGCGGCCACCACGCAAACGAGCACCTGCCCTCGCTGGTGGGCGCCGGCGCACAGATCCTGGACGAGCGTCATTTCATGAACGACTGAGAGCGAGCCTCCCGCAGCGGCGGGACGCACGGCTTGCAGGCGCGGGCGGGGACCGAGGGGTCCCCGCCCGCGTTTTTCTTGCGCACATCGGTGTTGTACCCATTTGCGATGCCTGCGTCACGAAACCGCTCCTGACCCGCACTTTTGATCCTCTCCCCCGCGCGCCTGTCAAAGAGCGCGTGGTACAGTTGCGAGCCGCTTTCGGGCACAAAAGGTGGCGAACTGACACACTGTCGCCCGCATTGGAGCAAAGCCATGAAAATAGCGTGGAACGAAATTACATATCAACCAAAGAAGTTCGTTCTCATCGAGTTCCTGATCGCCACGCTCATGTTCATGGTCGTGTTCCTCTCGGGTCTCACCAACGGCCTCGGAGCCTCCGTGTCCGCGCAGATCACGAACTACGGTCCCCTCACCTACGTCCTGTCGACGGACTCTGAGGGTGTCATCCCCTATTCGTCGGTGACCTCCGACGACATCGAGGCCCTCGAAGCGGCCGGCATGCGCGACTACGCGAGCCTCGTCATCCAGCGCGCGACCATCACTCAGAACGACGACTCGAACACCCTGGACATCACGTACTTCGCGACGGATCACAACGACGGTAACGTTCTCCAGCCGACCCTCATCGACTCCGACCTGACGATCTCCGATCTGGGAGACGACGAGGTCATCCTCGACAGCGCATTTGAGAACGAGGGCATCCACGTCGGGGATCGGGTGATCGACAAGATCTCGGAGCAGGAGCTCACGGTCGTCGCCTTCGCCTCGCGAGCCAACTACGGCTACAGCGACATCGGTTTCGTCAGCTCGCAGACCTACGCGGGTATGCGCACGGTGACCGTTCCGAACTACGAGTGGCAGGCCCAGACGGTCGTCACGTCGGATGAGATCGCGGAGGACGCTCTTCCTGCTCATCTGATGACCGCGGACCGCCAGCAGGTCATCGATAAGATCCCCGGCTACAAGGCCCAGAACCTCACGCTGAAGATGATCACCTGGGTGCTCCTCGTGGCCTCGTCCGCGATCCTGGGTGTCTTCTTCTACATCCTCACCCTGCAGAAGCTGCGCCAGTTCGGCGTCCTCAAGGCGATCGGCATGCCGATGCGCACCATTACCTACATTCAGATCTCCCAGCTGACGATCATCTCGATCATCGGCGTCACGATCGGTCTCGGCCTCGCCGCCGCCATGGCGCCGTTCCTACCGAGCACGGTCCCTTCCATCATGACGCTCGCGGACAACGTCACCGTCGCGATCAGCTTCGTCGTGACCTCGATCCTGTGCGGTGCGCTGTCGCTGCTGAAGATCAAGAAGGTGGATCCCATCGAAGTCATCGGCGGAAACGGAGAATAAAGTGGCAATCATCGAACTGGATTCGATCGGAAAGTCCTACGCCGACGGCGACCAGACGCACCGCGTGCTGAGTGGCCTCAGCCTGAGCGTCGACCCCGGCGAGTTCGTGGCAATCCTGGGGCCGTCCGGTTCCGGAAAGTCAACGCTCCTGTCCATCGCAGGCCTACTCCTGTCGGCCGACGAGGGGTGCATCTCCATCGCCGGCCAGGACCTGACCCAGCTCAGCCAGAAGCAGTGGACGCGCAAGCGCCTGGAGCTCCTGGGCTTCATCTTCCAGGACCACCAGCTGCTCCCCTACATGCGCATCGGCGATCAGCTCGAGCTCGTCGCCAAGCTCAAGGGGCAGAAGGACAAGGCCGCACGTCAGGCCGAGGTCCGCGCTCTCATGGAGGACCTGGGGATCGAGGCCTCCTACGCCAAGTACCCGCGCCAGATGTCGGGCGGCCAGAAGCAGCGCGCAGCGATCGCTCGTGCCTTCATCGGAAACCCGCAGCTGATCCTCGCCGACGAGCCGACCGCGAGCCTGGACCCGGATCGTGGCCAGGAGATCGCCCAGCTGATCTGCAAGGAAGTGAAGTCGAAGAATAAGAGCGCCATCATGGTGACGCATGATCGCTCGATCCTGCCCTACGTGGACACGATCTACGAGCTCACGCACGGCACGCTGACCAGGCTCGAGGCCTGAGAGCGGCGAGCGTTCCAGGCGCATAGCAGCAACGGCACCGGTGGGGATCTCCTGAGAAGACACACAGGGGGTCCCCACTGCTTTATGCCTTCAGTGCTAGCAGGCCGTCAGAAATGAAACGACGCACAAGCTCACTGCGGGTTTGTCCGAGTTCCCCGGCAGCCTCGTCGAGCTCTCGAACTAGGGATTCGGGCAGGCGCGTGCCGACCGGCATCGTGTCCTCGCCGAAGAGCTGCGGACGACCCGGCAGGACCTTCCACGATCCGTCGCATTCGCCCGCTTCGAAGCGCTGAGCATCTGCTTCAAGGTCAGCGTCGGTAACGGTGATCCCTCCCGCGAGACGGTAGGTCCCCTCTTGTTTCTTGCTCATTGCCCTCTCCTCTCAGGTCCAAATACTTCGGTCATCATTTTCTTTGAAGGCGGTGTCATCGCGTGATAGATGAGAATCGTGCCATCTTCTTGCAGAGCAGCAAGGAGTTCTAACAGCCGCCCGTTCCTGTCGTATCCCAGCGCAGCGTATGCGGGCCAGTACGGTGAGTCCACGCGTTCGGCGCACTCGACTGCATACACCCATGCGTGAATCGCATCTTCGTCGGCGATCTCAGGATGTCGCGCGCTCACGCGCGGATGGACAACAACCGGCACGTCCATCGGCGCCTCACCTCCCCTGCGACCATGCCAGGAATTTCGTTAACAAAATTCTAACGCTGTCCTCACGGGCGTGCTGGTCAATGCAATCAATGGTCGATCGAAGCCAGGAACGGTGACCATCGCCCGAGAAAGCCGCTCCCCTAGTCTGCGAGGCGCTGGGAGACCACCGTCGTGACGCCGTCGCGCATCGTGACGCCATAGAGGGCATCCGCGATCTCCATCGTGCGCTTCTGGTGCGTGATGACAATCAGCTGCGAGGTCTCCTGCAGCTCCTTGAAAATCGCCAGCAGGCGCGTCAGGTTCATGTCGTCCAGGGCGGCCTCGACCTGGACTCCGATCCTCAGACTGGACCCGTATGGAACTCAAGAAATCACCCGGATGATCTGCAAGCAGGTGAAGTCCAAGAACAAGAGCGCCAGCATCGTGACGCACGATCGCCCGATCCTGCCCTAGGTGGACACGATCTACGAGCTCACGCACGGCACGCGCACCAAGCTCGAGGCCTGCGCGCGGCGAGCGCTCCATGCACAGGGAAGCTACGACATTGGAAAGAACCGATGCCGCCGCGACACCTATCTAGTGAGCGATGACGCCCCTTCGAACACCCCAAGAGCGCGGGAAACAACAATCAGATCAGATGCTCTAACGCTCCACGACCGCACCGCATAGCCATGTTGAATGGAACAAAGTCCACACGCCAACTTGTATTTGAAGCAAACCTGCAGGATGTTTGACAGTTACGGCGCATCCGTACACTAAAAGTGCTACGGTTCAGAAAAGTTCACCGACGAACGGAACGACCATGAAACTAAAATCCGTGCGGATACAGGGATACAGAGCCCACAAAGACACAACAGTAACGCTTGACAACGACCTTACCGTCATAGTCGGACGTAACAATACCGGAAAAACATCATTCATCGAAATCATCGATAAGTTCATCGGCGCAAATAAGAGAAACGGTATTCACGCGACGGACTTTTCTGCAGACCAACGCACTCAACTATTTAAATACGTACACAACAGAAGTAAGAAAACGAAAACGGAACAACTCATTCCAACAATCACTTTGACACTCAGTATCGACTACAGCCTCCAAGAAGATTCCGCTGAAGACATTGCCACCATCGCTCCATACTTCACCACTCTCGACACCACGTGCACAACGCTCGAAATTGTATGTAGATACGCACCTTCTAATGAAGAGTCTATAAAACGCGCGCTATCCGAAGTGCGAACAATGAGAGACAGGGATAAAGAAGATAAAATCTTGAGCCTCATTGAAAACTACGGAGAATACAAGACCACATACAGCGCTCAATCAACCTTTGACGATCCCGAATTAGAAAAGCCAAACGAAGCTTGGGTCCTCACCAAAGAAGAAGTGCGAGCTATCGTGAATACTGAGTACATCTACGCTCAGATCAACCTCGACGATACATCCACAGACAACAGTCACCATTTATCGTCCGCATTTGAACGCTTTTACAAAGAAGTCGCAGAAGATACCGAGCTACGACAAAGTCTAGATGATCGTATAGATGACATGCAGTCCACGCTATCAACAGCATATACTAACTTTTTCGAAGAAGCTCTCGACCAAATCCAACGCTTTACAAGCGTTACGAGCGCAGGATCATTGACACTCAAAGTTGAATCAGAGTTGAACACTTCACGAATGATTAACTCGACGACACGAGTAAAATATACCGATAATGCATCGAGCCAAACCTACCCCGAGTCTCACAACGGCTTGGGATACTCAAGACTGACGTACACGATCCTGCAAATCCTCGCCTTCAAGGAACGTTGGAAGCACGCACAACGATTAACACCGATCAACATACTTTTTATTGAAGAACCCGAGGCACACCTCCATCCGCAGATGCAGGAGGTCTTCATTCGCCTTGTAAGCAACCTCCTCGACAGAGGCAGCCAACTTATCGTCACCACGCACTCTTCACACGTGCTGAGCGAACGCAATCTCAAGAGTCTACGCTACTTTAAACGCATCAACACCAGTGTTACATGCAACGATATCTCAAAATGGGCAGTCAAATTAAAAAAGGACGACATCAAAGCTTACACCACGGTTTCGAACTACGTTCAACTAAGAATCTCTGACCTATTTTTTGCAGACTGCGCGATCCTAGTCGAAGGCGCAGCGGAACGACTATTACTTCCTAAGGCGATTCAAACCAGCTGCCCTATTCTCCGCTCGATCCACTACACAATTATTGAAGTTGGCGGAACCTACGCGCGACATATCATTCCTTTATTGGAAGAGATCGGCCTCCCGTCGATCGTTATTACGGACATTGACAGCGTCGAAGACAAGCAACATGGAAAGAAAGTCGAACCACACCCATCAGCCAAACAGCGATGTGGAAATCCAACCATCACTCGTTATTTACCCAACCGTTCGATCAAGGAACTTCTGACTCTCAACACAGTAGATAAAGTACACAATGGACTTATACGCATATGCTACCAAGCCGAACCAGATAGTTACAAATCGCCACGAAAATACGCACGCACATTAGAAGATGCCTTGATATACGCGAATGCCCAGCTGTTCACATCGACAGGCTTTCAAGACCATTTTGAAGAGCCAGTAATGAAGGAGAAGCTAAAAGAACAACATAACGCAAAAGGAATAGCTAAGGAAGCCTATAGCATTGTGACAGACGACCGCTTCCAAAAAACGACATTCGCTATCGATTGCAGCCTAATGGACGATCTCACGATTCCCCCTTACATCAAAGAGGGACTGACATGGCTTGAAGAAGTGTTAACAATCACTCCGTTAACGCTCAATGACTAACGAAGATACCAATATGAATAGCGAAATATTTGCATCAATTCGGTGCGGCAAGAATTTTATTTTCGAAGCGGGGCCAGGCTCCGGAAAGACAACCTCACTCATTCAAACGCTACGAAAGATACTTGACCAACCCGGCGACACCATCAACACGCAGAAACAGAAGATCGCTTGCATTACGTTTACGAATGTTGCTGCCAACGAAATCATCGAGCGCCTCGATGACGATTCTAACGTCGTTCAGGTGTCGACGATTCACAGCTTCCTCTGGAATCAGATTAAGCCCTATCAATCAGAGCTATGTGACATCATCACCAGCATAAACAATGATCCGAACAGGCCCGCGAAAAAGATCATCTCAAACCTCGATCTCAACGGCATCGAGATTCGATACGTCGACGGATACGCCGATCTAACAAAAGGCGAAATTTCCCACGATGATGTGCTGGAAATTGCATATCACATGTTCAAACATCACCCGGTCCTGGGTCACGTTACCAGGTGCCGATATCCAATCGTATTCTTAGACGAATATCAAGACACTCAGCCAATTGTTATCGACACGCTAAAACATATCCTTACGCTCGAACCAAGAGCAGACTTCGGATACGCGCGATTCTTAGTCGGACTGTTTGGCGATTCCATGCAGAGTATTTACAACACCGGAATCGGAAGCGTGCAGCCCACCGACCTAAACGCGGTCACAATCACCAAAACTGACAACCATCGTTCAACAGACACAATCGTTAACTTGATTAATGCGGTTCGCGCAAGGAGCAAGGAAGCAATGCCTGTGATCCAAACCGCAACAAGACCCGATCAGCCCTCTAGTTCCAGATGTTCCCTATATTACACAACCGACAACGTCGAGGTGACTCATTCGACGCTTGAATCCATTTCTAGACATTTCGGCTGGATACTCGGCATGGATACCAAGATACTCGAGCTGACCCATTCAGCAATTTCACGCACAGCCGGCTGGAATAGTCTTCACAGCGCAATAAACGATCGCAGTCGTTACGCATTGGACGACTTTCGAAAAGGAGACGACATTTATTCCAGTATTTTTTCTTTTTTAACTAGGTTATACAGAGCCTGGTCTGCCGATGACGGCTTCGAAGCACTCAACTTACTTAGATTCCATTCACCCGGATCACTGAGAGAAAGGACGTTGTTCGGTTCGAGTGACGAAATGCAGCACTGGTCCTCACTTCTCGACGAATTCACAACGCGTTGTTCATCACGCGATCTTACACAATGTTCCATTTCGTCGATTCTCAACTTTGCCTGGGATAACGATATTTGCAAACAGGATTTTCGAATTGCACAATATCTGGAACGAACGGACTTTCAGAACGAGGAACATAAGGTACGGCGCGACAACTTCATCCACGCTCTTGATTCTATTCCTTTTTCGGAATTACTCAAGTTTTCCGAATACCTGGATAAGACAAGCCCTTTTTCCACTGAGCATGGCACAAAGGGAGCAGAATATGACAACGTGATTCTCATCATTGATGATAAGACTTGGAAACACCAGTACAGGGTCTCAGCTCTATTTGGTTCAGACGACCATATTGATGCTCGTAAAGAAAGAACACTGAGACTATTTTATGTTGCAATTTCACGCGCACGGAACAATCTTGTCGTCGTTTACAAGAATCCTACAGCTGATAGTATTGCCGGCGCCGAGGAACTATTTGGCACAAACAACGTCCAGCCACTTGAGGAGATCTTGCCCGACATCGCTATTTCTTAGGCGATTGTTAATAGTGGCTTCTGTATAACTGGCTCGTTTCCTTTTGCGTCCTTAATGAAGTTTCCTAGTCCGCGAAGCGCTGGGACACCACCGTCGTGACGCCGTCGCGCATCGTGACGCCGTAGAGGGCATCCGCGATCTCCATCGTGCGCTTCTGGTGCGTGATGACGATGAGCTGCGAGGTCTCCTGCAACTCCTTGAAAATCGCCAGCAGGCGCGTCAGGTTCATGTCGTCCAGGGCGGCCTCGACCTCGTCCATGACGTAGAACGGGGACGGGCGCGCCTTGAAGATCGCGACCAGGAACGCGATCGCGGCCAGGGAACGCTCGCCGCCCGACAGCAGGGACAGGCGCTTGACCTTCTTGCCCGCGGGGCGAGCCTCGATCTCGATGCCGGTCGAGAGCATGTCGTCCGGGTCGGTGAGCACCAGGTCGCCCTGGCCGCCCGGGAACAGCACGCCGAACACGTGCTCGAACTGCTCGCGCGTCTCGGCGAAGGCCGACGCGAAGGCCTCCTCCACCAGGCGATCCACGTCCTGCACGATGCGAAGCAGGTCCGCCTTCGAAGCTTTGAGGTCCTGGACCTGGTCCACCAGGAACTTGTGTCGCGAGGCCAGCGCCTCGTGCTCCTCGAGCGCCAGGGGGTTCACGCGCCCCAGCTTCTCCAAGTCCTTCTGTGCCTTGGCGAGCGCTCGTTCCTGCTCGGCGCGCACGTAGGCGCTCGGCTCGGCGGCTGCGGCCTTCTCAACCTGGTCGGGGTCGAGCGGCAGCATCGGCACCAGCATCTGCGGCCCGAACTCGGCGAGCAGCTGCTCGGGCTCGAGAGACAGTTCTTCGAGGGCGCGCCGTTGCAGATCCTCGACACGCAGGCGCGTCTGTTCGGCGGCTATCTGCCCCTGGTGGGCCGAGGCCGTGGCCTCCGACAGCTCGGCGCTCAGCCGGTCCAGGGCGCGGCGTGCGTCCGAGACCTCCTGGGAGACCTGGGAGCGTCGCTCACTCAGGCGGTCGCGCTCGGCGGCAGCCTGAGCCAGGGCGCGCTCGGCGGCCTCGAGGGCGACGCGGGCTGCGGCCTCCACGTCCGAGGCCGTGGCCAGCTCCGTCTTGCGCGCGGCCTCGCGCCGGGCGTAGCGGGCGCGCTCCTCGCGCTCGGCGGCGGCTGCTTGGCGCAGGGAGCGGGCGCGGGAGGCGGCGCGCCGCGATTGCTCTTCGAGGGCTCGCAGGCTCAGGCGCGCCTCGTTTTCGGCCTCGCGGGCCTCGCGTGCCGCCCGTGAGGCGGCATCCGCGCGGGCCTGGGCGTCTTCGAGGGACTCGGGCGGGCCGACGGTGTCGGCACCGTCGAGGCGTGCGCGCGCAGCCACGTCCTGCTCGCGGGCCCAGGTCACTTGCTCGTCGGCGCGGCGTGCCACATCGTGGGCGCGCTCTGCTTCGGCTCGGGCGGCCTGCGCGGCCGACTGGGCGCGGGCCAGCTCCTGGGCTTCCTTGGCGCGCTGCGCGTCTTCCTCGCGCAGGGCCTTCAGGGCGTCGTTTGCCTCGCGGATGCAGCGGTCCAGGTGGGCGTTTGCCTCGCTGAGCTGCTCGGAGACCTCGGCCATGCGGGCCCGAGCGGCCTCGGCCAGCGCGTAGGCCTCCTCGTAGTCTGCGCGCACGGAGAGCACGGAGGAGGCCTGGCGGCCACCCTCCACCGACCAGGAGCGCAGCACGTCGCCGCCCGACGTGACGACGGCGCGCACGCCTGGCATGTCCAGCACGTCAGCGGCGGCCTCAAGCGAGCACGCGACAACCCCGTCCAGCAGGGACGCGAGCGGAGCTGCGGCCCCCTCGCAGACGACGACGTCGGACAGCCACGTCGCACCCTCGGGCAGATCGGCACGGACGGCCCCGATGGTCCCCTCTGCGGGACCATCAGAAGGACCGGAAGAATCAGATGCCACGACCAACCGCAGCGAGCGCCCGGCCGCGCGGGCGGCGTCCAGCTCGCCCAGGCCTCGGGCGAGGGAGTCGACGACGACGGCGTCGGCGAAGGGAGCCAGCGCCGCGGCGACGGCGTCCTCGAAACCGGGGGTGACGTGCAGGAGGGGCGCGACCTGGCCGAGCACGCCGGGGCGTCCCAGCAGCTCGGCGGTGCCGTCCTCGGGGGCGAGCAGCTGCTCAAGCGCGTCGCGGCGCGCCTCCCAGCGCGCGCGGTCGGCCCGCGCCTCGCGTTCGATGCCGAGCAGCTCGTCCACGCGGGCACGCGCGGCGTCGCGGCGGGCGGAGGCCTCGGCGTGTGCGCGGGCCGCTCCCCCGCTGGCTTCTTCCTCGGACGAGGCCCCCTCAGCAACATCAACAGAGCCCACAGACGACGCGGGCACTGCCTTCTCGGCAGCCTCGGCGCGCTCCTGGGCCGCGCGGTAGGCGCCCCACGCGCGGTCGGCCTCGGCGATGGCGGCCTCTAAGCGAGACGCGGCCGTGGAGGCGTCGCCCGTCAGGCGCGCGACCTTCTCGCGGTGGTCGGCAATGACGCGGTTGACGCGGGCCAGCTCGCGCGACGCGGAATCGTCGGCATCCTCCGCGGCCTCGCGCGCACGAGTCGCGGACGTCAGTGCGGAGCGTGCGGCTTCGACCTGGCCGGCCAGGGCCGCATCCTCGGCGCCGGCGATGCGGGCGCGCTCGTCAAGCACGTCGGGGTCCTCGCCGCCCGGGGGCAGCTCGGGGGTCGCCCGCAGCGAGACCTTCTGGGTCGCAGCCATCAGCGTGCCGCGCAGGCGCTCGGTGATCGTGGTCAGCGCCTGCCAGTCGGAGGATGCCTGCTCGAGCGCCGGCGAGGAGGCACGCTCAGCGTCCTCCAGGCGCGCTAGCTCGGCGCGCGCGGCTGCAATCTGTTCCTCGAGCGAGGCCCGGCGGGCGGCGGCCGACTCGTCCGATGCCTCGAGCACGGATAGCTTCGACAGCGCAGACGCCAGGTCATCGGCGAGCAGGCGGGCCTTCGCGTCGCGCACGCGCGCCTGAATGAGGGACGCGCGACGAGCAACCCGCGCCTGGCGAGCCAGGGGCCCCAGCTGGCGGTGAATCTCGTTCGTCAGGTCCAGGACGCGCACGAGGTTCGCGTCCATGTCGGCCAGCTTCTTGAGCGCGCGCTCCTTGCGCCGGCGATGCTTGAGGACGCCCGCGGCCTCTTCGATGAATCCGCGACGCTCCTCGGGCGTAGAGGACAGAATCGCGTCGAGCTGCCCCTGGCCGACGATGACGTGCATCTGACGGCCCATGCCCGTGTCGGAGAGGAGCTCCTGCACGTCCAGCAGCCTCGCCGGAGTGCCGTTAATGGAGTATTCGGAGCCGCCCCCACGGAACAGGGTACGGCTGATCGTGACCTCGGAATACTCGATGTCGAGCAACCCGTCGGTGTTGTCAATCGTCAGGTCCACCTGGGCGCGCCCCAACGCCGCGCGCCCAGATGTCCCCGCGAAAATCACGTCCGCCATTTGCCCGCCGCGCAGCGCGCGGGCACCCTGCTCGCCCATGACCCAGGCGAGAGCGTCGACGACGTTGGATTTACCCGACCCGTTGGGGCCGACGACGCACGTGATGCCCGGTTGGAGGGCGAGCGTGGTCGCACTGGCGAAGGACTTAAAGCCCCGCAGCGTCAGGTTTTTGAGGTACACCCTTGCAGGTTAGCCGTGTCTCAGTAAATCTCCGGGAACCACAGGGAGATTTCGCGCGTTGCGTTGTCCACAGAGTCCGAGCCGTGGATCAGGTTCTCCATGTGGGGGCTGTTCCACGCGCGACCCAGGTCGCCGCGGATCGTGCCCGCGGGGGCCGTCGTCGGGTCGGTCGAGCCCATGAGGACGCGCATGCCCTCGACGACGCGCTGGCCTTCGACGATGATGGCGACGACCGGGCCGGAGCTCATGAACTCCAGGAGGCCCTCGAAGAAGGGCTTGTCCTTGTGGTCGGCGTAGTGCTCGGCGAGCAGCTCGCGGGAGGCGATCATGAGCTTGAGGCCCTTGATCGTGTAGCCCTTTGCCTCGATGCGGCGCAGGATCTCACCGGTCAGGCCGCGCGCGTAGCCGTCGGGCTTCACGACGATGAGGGTGTGCTCCAGGGTGGGGTCGAGAAGGTGCTGGGGCTCCAGCAGAACACTCTTAGCGCTCACGTTGTCTCCTTTGATTCTGGCGTTTGTGGTGTTGCGCTTTCCAGCATATCTGTCAGGGCCGCGACCGCCGCTGTGGCGTCTGCCCCATTGGCCTCGATATGGACGCTCTGACCTTGGGTAATACCCAGGGCCATGAGCTCCAGGACCGACCCACCGTCCGCCCCGTTGACGGTGACCTCGGCGTCGAAGGTGCCCGCCAGGCGCACGAAGGCGGCGGCGGGTCGCGCGTGCAGGCCGACGGGGTCTGCGACGACCGCATCCCCCTGCGCCCACGTCGACGAGGCCTGGGCCCCTCCCCCTGCCCCGCTGGGATTCGCGGGAGCGGGGCTGGGTGCCTCCTGGGCGGGCACGTCGTCCACGCGGGGGGCCAGGGCGGCTGCGACGTCGGCGACCTGGTCGAGGTCTTCGCCGAGCTGGGCCCGTACGGAGGAGGCGACGGCCCCTTCGACGAGGCAGGTGTCGACGAAGCGCACGCGTTCAGGCTCGTCGCTCATGTCGATGACGGATTCGACGGTCATCGTGGCCGAGCCGAGGTCGGTCAGGATGATGACGCCGCTTCCCTCACCGTCCACGGCAGCAAGGGCGGCCTCGAGGGCCGTCTCCACGAGGTCGTAGGAGGTGCCGATGCGGCCATCGTCCGTGCCCCCGGCGGCCTCGAAGTGCACGTCGGGGGCCATCTGGGCGGCCAGCTCGCAGACTCCGTTGGCCAGGGAGGCCGAGTGGGAGACGATGACGAAGGAGACGCGCACGCTCATGCCGCGCCGGCCTCGCCCGCTGCTCGCACGGCGGCGCGCAGGATGAGGGAGGTGGACACAGCACCCGGGTCGAGGTGTCCGATGGAGCGTTCGCCCAGGTAGGAGGCGCGTCCCTTCGTGGCCCGCATGGGTTCCGTCGCTGCGGCTCCGGCCTCTGCGGCGGTGGCGGCGGCCTCAAGGACGGCCACGGGATCGCTACCGGCCTCGGCGGCCGCGCGGGCGGCCTCAAGGGCCGGCGTCCACGCGTCCACCATGGTCTTTTCACCCGTGGTGGCCTTGCCTCGGGCCTGGATTCCGTCGAGCGCGCCCGCGATCACCGCTGCCACGCCCGCGCTGTCGAGCTCGCCGTCACCGGCGGCCTTCGATGCGCGCAGGAATGCCGTCCCGTACAGGGGCCCGGCGGCGCCGCCGACCGTGGACATGAGGGTCTTGGCGACCGTCTTGAGGACCTCGGCGATGCTGCCCGGCTGGGCTTGGCCGAGGGCCTCGACGGCGGCCTTGAATCCGCGGTCCATGTTTTCGCCGTGGTCGCCATCCCCGATGGCTCGGTCCAGGTCCACCAGGTAGTCGCGCTGCTCAGCGACCTGCGCCGCCGCCAGGTCGATCCACCGGCGTGCCCACGCTGCATCTAGGCTCATCGTGTTTCTCCTTGTCCTGCCTCGTTGCTTACTTCCAGGCGACCGTGTTCACGGGTGCGTCGAAGAGCTCGAGGAGCTCCTCGTCGGCGCGCATGAGGGTCACGGAGACGCCGGGCATCTCCAGGCTGGTGACGTAGTTGCCGACCATCTGGCGGGCGATCTCGATGCCATCCTTCTTGAGGAGGGCGGCAAGGGCGCGGAAGCAGATGTAGAGCTCGGAGACGGGGGTTCCGCCCATGCCGTTGACGAGGGCCACGACGCGCTGGCCTTCGGTGAGGCCGAGGTCTTCGCGCACGCGCTCGTAGAGTTCGGCAACGAGGCTGTCGGCGGTCTCCATGGCACCGCGGCGGTATCCGGGTTCGCCGTGGATGCCGATACCCAGCTCAATCTCGTCCTCGCCCAGGTCGAAGGAGGGCTTGCCGGCGTGGGGCACGGTGCAGGGGCCCAGGGCCAGGCCCATGGAACGGGTCTGGTCGTTGACCTTGGTCGCGATGCGGGTGACTTCCTCGAGGGAGTCGCCGCGCTCGGCGGCCGCGCCCGCGATCTTCTCCACGAAGATCGTTCCGGCGACGCCGCGACGCCCCGCCGTGTAGAGGGAGTCCTCGACGGCGACATCATCATTGACGACGACCGACGAGACCTTGATGTCCTCCATGTCGGCCAGCTCGGCAGCGGTCTCAAAGTTGAGGACGTCGCCCGTGTAGTTCTTGACGATATGCAGGACACCCGCGCCGTGGTCGGCAGCCTTCGTGGCCTCCAGGATCGGGTCGGGGGTGGGCGAGGTGAAGACCGCGCCGGGCACGGCCGCATCCAGCATGCCTTCACCGACGAAGCCCGCGTGCAGGGGCTCGTGTCCGGATCCACCACCGGAGACGAGGCCGACCTTGCCCTCAGCCTTGGGGGCGTGACGGGTCACGAAGTCGGGCGAGTAATGGACATCGACGAGGTCGGGGTGGGCCAGGGCGAAACCTTCGAGGGTTTCGCGGACGACGGCGTGGACGTCATTGACGAGCTTCTTCATGATGCCTCCTTGCACATTGCTCATCTGTACTTGTACGCGTGATCAATCGTGCCACCTTTGAGCACGAAATCCCAACCGTGGCGGCCGCCACGATGCGGCCGCTCTGGTTGGGTTCCATCCTAGCGGGGGCTGTGACCGGCGAGGGCCAGCATTTCCCCGGCCAGCATGACCGAGCCAAACACGAGAACTCCGCTGCGATCCGCAGGCTCAGCCCCGGCCTCGGCGATCTCGGCTGCACGATCGACCGCGTCAGCCAGCGACTCGCGCACGTCTACCCGGTCAGGACCGAAGACCTCCTCGGCAATCTCGGCCAGGCGCGCGATGTCAGCCGCGCGTTCGCCCGGCATCTGCGTGACGACGAGGTGATCGATGAAGGGTTCGACCTCGGACAGGACGCCCTCGACGTCCTTGTCCCCCATCGCCGCGTACACGCCCGCGATGCGCGCGAACCCAAAGGAGGATTCCACGGCCTCGCGCAGGGTGGCCGCACCCGCGGGGTTGTGCGCGGCGTCCACGATGATCGTGGGCGAATGACGCACGACCTGCATGCGTCCCGGGCTGGAGGCGTTCATGAGGCCCTGCTCGACGATGCGACCGTCCAGGCCGCGCCCACCCATGAAAGCCTCGACGGCGACGAGGGCCGCCGCCGCGTTGTGGGCCTGATACTGCCCGAACAGCGGGACGAACACGTCCTCGTAGACCGCGGAAGGCGTGCGGATCGTGACCATCTGGCCGCCGACCCCCATCTGACGATCCACGACCTCGAAGTCACGGCCCTCGACGCGGGCGATCGCGTCAACGGAGCGCGCCTGCTCGAGCAGGATGTCGAGGACTTCCTCCTCCTGAGCCATGATGACGACGACCTGGCCTGGCTTAATGATGCCCGCCTTTTCGCGCGCGATCTCCTCGATCGTGGAGCCGAGCCACTTCGTGTGATCCAGGGCGATCGGCGTGATGACGGAGACGCCGGAGTCGATGACGTTCGTGGCGTCCCAGCGCCCGCCCATGCCGACCTCGACGACGGCGGCGTCGACCGGGTAGTCGGCGAAGGCCGCGTACGCCATGATCGTGAACACCTCGAAGAAGGACAGCCGGGGGCCGCCCTCCTGCGAGCTGCGCTCGTCCACCATGCCGACGTAGGGCTCGATGTCCTCCCATGCGCGCACGAAGCCCTCGCGCGTGATCGGGTGGCCCTCCAGCGAGATGCGCTCGCGCACGTCGAGCAGATGCGGGCTCGTGAAGCGGCCCGTCTTCATGCCGAAAGCCGTGAGGAGCGAATCGATCATGCGCGACGTGGAGGTCTTGCCGTTCGTGCCCGTGATGTGGATCGACGGGTAGGAGTTCTGCGGGTCGCCCAGGATGTCCAAGGCGAGCTTCATGCGATCGAGCGTGGGGTCGATGTCGTGCTCGGGTGCGCGCGCGACGATGGACTGGTAGATCTCCTGCACGCGGGCATCCAGGGCGACGTCCTGCTCAGCCTTCGCGAGTGCGGCCTCGTGGGAGGCGCGCTCGTCGCGTGCCTCGGCGGCATCGTCGGCGAAGTCCTCGTCCACCTCGCCCTCGATCTCGGCGAGGACGGAGGGGTCGGGGCCCAGCAGCAGCGAGTGTTCGACGAGTGCGCGCAGCGCGGCCTCGCGTTCGCTCTCCTCGGCCTGAGGGTCGGTGCCCTCCCCCGCCTCGGTGTCCTCGACCTCGTCGGCCGCTTCCAGGTACGGGATCAGGTCGGCCGGGATGCCGCCCTGCTGATCCTCGTGGGTGGGGTCTTGCCCGAAGAACGATTCGCCTGCCATGTTTCCTCCGCTGCTCGCAGTGTCTTCGCTATTTTACCGGGCCGGGCGCGGCGGGCGGCTTGTTTCGCCGGTCACGGCGCGTTGTCGCGCACAGTCCGCGCGTCGTCATCGACGAGGCCGGGGCGGGGTTCCCCGAACCCCCACATTCGCCGCGGCGAGCCCGTCGTCACCGCGCCGGCGCAGACAGATAGGATGAAAGCCTTCACGATGATCTATTTCAGGAGGCGACACGTGGGTAAGTGGTTTGGTCAAGCCAGCGAAATCGAAGAGCTGAGCGCCGTCGAACTCCAGATGATCGCCGAGGGCAGGGTCCTCAACGCCGTCAAGGCCTACCGGGATCGCACCAGCGTCGGCCTGAAGACGGCAAAGGCGGCAATCGACGCGGCCCGCTGATCACCCGGGTATCTTTGATAAGATGCCGCACACAGCGCGGCATCGCGCATCGTGTCAACGCGAAGGAATCGACATGCTACTCGTTGGTCAACACGAGGAAGATGGCTGGATTCGCTCCACCTTTAACCTGACCTACCGCGTCGCGTGGGAGCAACTACTGCTTGCCGTATACGGGGCTTACCGGTATTTTTCCGATCCCGAGGTTCTGGTGGACGGCGAGCCCGTCGACATCGCCGACCCCACGGATATCCTCTCTATCGCCGAGGACCGCAACATCATGCTGCGGGGCATCTCGACGGTCATCACCGCGCCCCTGATGATCACCTTCTACAACCAGGTGCATTTCGTCAACGTGTCCGTGGGTGCCGTCAACGACGAGTTCCGCGACACCGACTACGAGAAGTTCAACAAGTCGATGTGCCAGCTCATGGACTCCATGGAGATCATGATGCACATGCCCGCACCCACCGTCGAGGAAAAGTCCTCCGGTGAGGACAGCGGCGCCGGCGAGGCCCAGCCCAGCGCGGCGGCAGAACCCGCAATCCCCCCGCCGCCCGCCTGATCCTCAGGAGCTCATGCTGTTGATACTCGCCCTGTCGCCGCGCGACAGGGCGAGTACTTGTGTCGCCCCGCAACGCGATCGCACCCCTCTACGCAGGCGGGCGGGCCGCGCTTTCGCGCAGCCCGCCCGTCTCAGCAACAGCACTCAGTGCTTGGCGACGCTCACCGCGAGCTTGTCGCCGGCCTCGACCTCAAGCGACAGAGCAAGGGTCTCGGCGGCGATCATGTCGCGCCAGGTCTCCACGTCGGCCACGTGATCGGAAGGCACCGTCAGCGACAGGTCGATGCGGTCCGCGATGTGCAGGCCGGCGTTCTTACGCTCGTCCTGAACGGCACGCACGACGTCGCGGGCGTAGCCCTCGGCCTCGAGCTCGGGGGTCAGCTCCGTATCGAGCACGACGAAGGTGCCCGACGCCAGAACGTCCGCGACCTGGCCCTCGGCGGCGTCCACGGAGGTGGACACGGAGAACATGTCGCCCGTGAGCACCAGCGGCGCCCCATCCAGCTCGACGGAGGCGAAACGGCACTCGCCGTCCACGACCTCCCACTCACCGGACTTCTGAGCCTTGAACAGCTGGCTCGTCAGCTTACGGACAGCCGGATCGAAGGCGCGCGGGTTCAGCGCCAGCTCGGTGCGGACGCTCAGGCCCGAGTCCTGCGGTGCAGAGAACACCACAGACTTCACGTTCACCTCGGAGGCGATCAGGTCCGCGAAGGGCTCCAGTGCAGCGAAGTTCTCCGACACGACCAGCAGCGAGGCCAGCGGCTGGCGCACGCGCAGCTGATGCGTCTTGCGCAGCGCGTGGGCTGCCGACACGATCGAACGAACCTCGTCCATCGCGGCGACCAGCTCGGGGGCGTCCACGGCCTCGTCAATGACGGGGAAGTCAACGAGGTGCACGGACTCGCCACCCGTCAGGCCGCGCCAGATCTCCTCGCTCAGCAGCGGCAGCAGGGGCGCCGCCAGCTCCATGAGCGTCACGAGAGCCGTGTACAGCGTGTCGAACGCGGCGCCGTCCTCGTCCCAGAAGCGCTGACGCTGGGTACGCACGTACCAGTTCGTCAGAACATCCAGGAAGTCGCGGATCGCCTCGCACGCGCCGGCCACGTCGTAGCCGTCGAGCGCGCCGCGCACATCCTCGGCGAGGGTGCGGGTGTGAGCCAGCAGGTAGCGATCCATCTGCGCCAGCGCGGCCACGGCCTCGGGCGAAGACAGATCGATGCGCTTGGCCTCGTAACCCTCGCCCTTGTTGCACGCACCCGCGTACAGCGTGAAGAAGTAGTACGTGTTCCAGATGGGCAGCAGCACCTGACGGACGGTGTCGCGGATCGACTCCTCCTTGACGATCAGGTTGCCGCCGCGCACGACCGGGCTCGACATGAGGAACCAACGCATCGCGTCGGAACCGTACTTGTTGAACACCTCGGCCACGTCCGGATAGTTACGCAGCGACTTACTCATCTTCAGGCCGTCGTCGCCCAGGACGATGCCGTGGGAAACGCAGGAGCGGAACGCCGGGCGATCGAAGAGCGCGGTCGCCAGGACGTGCAGCGTGTAGAACCAGCCGCGCGTCTGACCGATGTACTCGACGATGAAGTCGCCCGGGTAGTGGTTCTCGAACCACTCCTGGTTCTCAAACGGGTAGTGCACCTGCGCGAAGGGCATCGAGCCGGACTCGAACCAGCAGTCGAACACGTCGGAGATGCGACGCATCGTCGACTTGCCCGTCGGGTCGTCCGGGTTCGGGCGCGTCAGGGAGTCGATGAAGGGACGGTGGAAGTCCGTGACCTTCACGCCGAAGTCGGCCTCGAGCTCCGCGATGGAGCCGTAGACGTCGGTGCGCGGGTAGGCCGGATCGTCCGAGACCCACACGGGAATCGGCGCGCCCCAGAAGCGGTTACGCGAGATCGACCAGTCGCGGGCACCCTCCAGCCACTTGCCGAAGATGCCGTCCTTGGTGTGCGCGGGGGTCCAGGTGATCTCCTGGTTGAGCTCCACCATGCGGTCGCGGATCTCGGTGACGCGGACGAACCACGAGGACACGGCCTTGTACATGAGGGGCTTGCGGCAGCGCCAGCAGTGCGGGTACGAGTGCACGTAGGACTTCTCGCGCACCAGCACGGCGCGGATCGCGGGGGCACGGCGCGCGATCGGGCCACCCTGCTCGCGCAGGTCGGCGACCACGTAGCGGTTCGCGTCGAAGATCTGCATGCCCTCGTAGTCGCTCACCTCGGAGGTGAAGACGCCGCCCTCGTCGACGGGCAGAACGACGCCGATGCCGTACTCCATGCACGTCCACATGTCGTCCTCACCGAAGGCGGGGGCCTGGTGGACGAGGCCGGTGCCGTCCGTGGTCGTCACGTAGTCAGCGGCGATGATCGACCAGCCGTTGGGGCCGGGGGCAGCGCCTTCAGCGCGGCGCTCGGGGGTGTCGAAGTAGTCGTAGATCGGGTGGTAGTGGATGCCCACCAGCTCCGAGCCCTTGTAGGTGGCCACGACGGTGGGTTCCTCGCCGAGCTCCTTGGCGTAGGCGGGGATCAGGTCGGTGGCGATGAGGACGCGCTCGCCCGCGAGGACACCCTCGTGGTCGGCGGCAACCTCGACGAGGGAGTATTCGATCTCCGGGCCCACGGCGACGGCCGAGTTCGAGGGCAGCGTCCAGGGCGTGGTCGTCCAGATGAGGGCCAGCTCGGGGCGCGCCGAGTCTTCGCGCAGCTTCGTCTCGAGGCGCAGGCCCACCGTCACCGTGTTGTCGGTGCGGTCCTGGTACACATCGTCGTCCATCTTGAGCTCGTGATTGCTCAGAGGCGTGCGGTCGTTCCAGCAGTAGGGCAGGACGCGGTGGCCCTGGTAGGCCAGGCCCTTGTCGTAGAGCTGCTTGAACGCCCAGATCACGGACTCGGTGTAGGACATGTCGAGCGTCTTGTAGTCGTGCTCGAAGTCCACCCAGCGGGCCTGGCGGGTGACGTACTCTTCCCATTCCTTCGTGTAGCGCAGGACGGAAGAGCGGCAGGCGGCGTTGAACGCCTCGATGCCGACGCCACCCTCACGGGTGATCTCGGTGACGTCCTCGATGCCGAGCTGGCGCTGAGCCTCGAGCTCGGCGGGCAGGCCGTGCGTGTCCCAGCCGAAGCGGCGCTCGACGCGGTGGCCCTTCATGGTCTGGTAGCGGCCCACGACGTCCTTGACATAGCCGGTCAGGAGGTGACCGTAGTGGGGCAGGCCGTTGGCGAAAGGCGGGCCATCGTAGAACACGAACTCGTTGGAGCCATTCTCGCCGGCGTCGCGCATCTCAATGGACTTGCGGAAGGTGTCGTTGCTGGCCCAGAACGCCAGGGTGCCCTCTTCCATCGTGGGGAAGGAAGGGCTGGGGTCCACCTCGTCTTGCCGGTGGCGGGGGTAGAAGCCGTGCTTCGTCATGAGTGTCCTCGTCTCGCGCCTATACAGGGACGAGGACCGGCGTCGCCGGAACCCGCGGTACCACCCCGCTTGCCGTTCCCTCACCGGGCGCGGCCGCTTCGTTGGGGCTATGTCGGGCCCTCCCGTCCGGTTCTACTGGAGGGGACGAGGCCGTTGCCGGCTTTCGCGTTCCTCTTTCTTCCGGATGCTCCCCGGTGATACCCCGCTGAAGCGGGCCGGATCGTAGCGAAAAACCAGTGTAGCGAAGAAACTCCGGCGCGCCCACTGGGCGGAGCGTCTGTCTGCACACAGCGCACCTGTGAGCGCTCGTTGTTGCGTGCGTAGACGCCGGCCTGGTGGGCCGTGGTCGGCGAGTGTTCGGAGGGGCATGGGCCTCCTGTCCTAGAGTTGTGGGGTGAATGTAGTGGAGACGAAACGACCTGCGCGTCCCTGGGGTGCGCTTATCGGCGCGCTTGTGCTGGTGGCGCTGGTTGCCGTGTGGGCCATGCAGGGAACCCTGGCTGGATCGGGCCTGCCTGTTGGTCGCGCGGCGACGATAGCCGTGGGCATGACCCTGCAGGCGATTCCCTTCCTGCTTCTGGGCGTGTTCGTCGCAGAACTCATCGAGGCCTTCGTCTCCCCCGCCCTGATCGCGCGCGTTTTTCCGACGAACCCGGTGGCGTCCGTGTTGACCGCTCTCGTCGCTGCTTTCCTTCTTCCCGTGTGTGATTGTTCGGCGGTGCCGATCTTCCGTTCGCTGCTGCGCAAGGGCGTTCCCCTGTCGGCGGCGACCACTCTCATGCTGGCATCCCCCGCGATCAATCCCCTGGTGATCGCGTCAACGTATTACGCGTTCGGCTCGTGGGCGATTGTGGGTGCGCGTATCGGGCTGAGCATCACCGTCGCGCTGTCGGTGGGCCTGTCGATGCTGGCTTCTCCTCCGAGCGCCCTGCGCGAGGAAGCCCACGTCCACGACGGGGACTCGTGCGGATGCGACGGCGGCTGCGAGACGCCGGATCGCTCGTTCTCTGGCGTCCTTGGCGCGACCGGTCATTCTTTCGGGCGGATCCTGCCCTACCTGCTGGGCGGCGTGGCCGCCTCGACAGCAGCGCAGGTGTTCTGGCCGGTGTCTTCCCTGCTCGCGGGCCTGCCCGCTCCCAGCGCGCTGGCACTCATGATGGCGGCCGGCTTCGCCCTGTCGCTGTGCTCCTCGTCGGACGCGGTGATCGCGCGTTCGCTGGCCTCCCTCGCGCCGCAGGGCGCGCTCATGGGATTCATGGTCTACGGCCCGATGATGGACGTGAAGAACGTGGCACTGCTGTCCTCACAGTTCCGCGGCGCGTTCGTGCTTCGCCTGTTTGCGACCGTCACGTGCATCGCCGCCGCCGTCATTGGTGGCGCCTGGTGGATGGGGGTCCTCGCGTGAAGCTCATCGACCGCATTGCCCCCGTCCTCGAGTCGCTCTCTCTCGCATCCCTCGGCGGCGTGCTGCTGTGGCTCGCCATGTCTGGCCGCTACGCATCCTTTGTGCCCCCGTCGGCACGCTTGGGCATCATCGCGTCCAGCATCGGCTTGTTCGCCTGCGCGCTCGCACTCTCCGCGCGCATCGACGCCGGCGAACACAAGAGCACGGACAGAGCCACCTCCTACCGGGCCACGACGCGCAGCCTCGTCGCCCTCCTAGCTGCCGCCCTGCTCATCCTCCCCTTCCGCGTCTCTCCCTCCGAGCTGGCCGCGGGCGCGATTGGCGCACGCCCCACCTCTGGCGGATCCACCATCGACGCGGACACCGACGATTCGACCGAGGACACCCCCGGGGCATCCAACGACGCAGCAAACGGGGGCGCGAACCCCGCCACCGGCAGTGGCAGCCAGAACGCGGGCGCGGGGCAGGTCTCGTCGAGCGGGAAGCTGGAGCTGACGACCGACAACTTCTACTCCCAGGTGGAGGAGATGATCGCCAACGGACGCGCGCACGACGGTCAGCGCGTCGAGCTGACGGGCTTCGTCCTCAGTGCCGAGGCCGCGAGCGCCCAGGCTTCGATTCCGCGCGTGACGGATGAGGAGAGCTTTGCGGTGGCGCGCATGGCTATTTGGTGTTGTGCGGCGGATGCGTATCCGGTTGGTTTTGCGGTGCGGTGGGCTGGGCCTGCTCCTGCGGCGGATAGCTGGGTGCATGTGAGCGGTACGTTACGTGTGCGCGGTGGGAAGGCGCTGGTCATTGAGGCTGATTCGGTGACGCCGGCGGAGACGCCGAATCCGGAGTTCGTGGTTCAAACACGCTAAATACACACATTTTAGTGATCTAGTTCACCATGGCTGTTTATGTCCGTTACTTCGGACACAAAATTGCGCGCGTACGGTGAATGAAGCGCACACGGCAGGCGCGGGCGCATCACCACACCTTCAAGGATGAAGACATGTCATCGACAACCACACTCACACCCCGCGAGAAGCAAGCGAGGCGCTACGCAACGACTCTCGCTCTCATCGCCACCCTCGGCCCCTTCTTCTACGGATTCGAGGGCATGGTCCTCAACGCCGCCATCAAGGCCGTGGGATCCACCTTCGAGCTCGGCGCACTACTTCAGGGCGTTGCGGGCGCGGCAGGTGTCATCGGCGGCCTGATCGGCGCCCTCGCCGCGGGACGCATCTCCGACAAGATCGGCCGCAAGACCACTCTCATGTGGGTCGGTCCCTTCCTGCTTTTTGAGGCCCTCCTCGGCCCCATCTCTCCCCTCCTGGGTAGTCTCGGCTATCCCTTCCTGCTCCTGACCCGCATCGTTGGCGGTATCGGCTTCGGCGCGGCGACCACGGTTGCCCCCGGCTACGTCGCGGAGATTGCCCCCGCAGACATCCGCGGGCGTCTCATCGGTTTCCGCCAGCTCGCGATCATCCTGGGCCTGTTCTTCGCCGGCCTCATCAACACGGCGGTCGTCTCGATCACGGGCGGCGCCGCTAAGCCTGCGTTCGGCGGCCTCATGACCTGGCAGGTCCTCTTCGCCTGCCTCATCATCCCGGCCCTCCTCTTCGTCATCTTCACGGCGAAGATTCCCGAGTCTCCCCGCTACCTCGTCTCCGTGGGCCGCACCAAGGAGGCCGAGGAGATCCTAGCCAAGCTGTCCGGCGAGGAAGACCCCGCAGACCGCGTCGAAGCCATCGCCCAGTCCCTGACAATCACGGGCGGCGCGAAACTGTCGATCGGGCAGATCCTGTCCTCGCAGTGGCGCGGCCTCGTGTTTGTCGGCATGGCGATCGCCGCGTTCCAGCAGCTCACCGGCATCAACGGCGTCTTCTTCTACTCCAACTCCCTGTTCGCCGCCGTCGGCTTCACCGAGTCGATGGCCCTTGCCCAGACCCTGCTCATCACCGCCTTCAAGATCGTCGGCGTCCTGTCGGGCATCATGCTGGTGGACCGCGTGGGCCGCAAGCGCATGCTGATCTACGGCGGCACCCTCATCTTCGTGTCGCTGGGCATCGTGGCCACGGTCTTCACGGTCGCCCCCACCGTCGACGGCAAGCCGGACGTCGCAGACTCCCCCGTCCTGGCGTTCCTGGCGGTCGCGGCCTTGTGCACCTTCCTGCTCGGCTTCACCTCTTCGTGGGGCCCCATCTTCTCCATCGTCATGGGCGAGATGTTCCCCAACTCGATCCGTGGTGGCGCTATGTCGCTCGCATCGGGCGCCGACTTCCTCGTCAACTTCCTGGTTGTCCTCCTCTTCCCCTTCCTCATCGGCTGGTCACCCGCTGGCACCTACTGGATCTACTGCGCCTTCGGCGTCCTCGCGGTCATCTTCACGGCGAAATTCCTCACCGAGACCAGCGGCGCTGAGCTTGAGGACATGGACAAGGTCGTCACCCAGAAGTGAGCGCTCTCCCCTCCTATTTCAACGACGAAAAGGCACTGCAATGACTGATACGACTCGGGATATTCCCGACAACGTGCGCAACGTCCTGGTCATCATGACCGACCAGCATCGCACCGACACGATCGGCTGCCTGGGCAACCCCCATGCGCGCACCCCCGTCATCGATGCGATGGGCGAATCCGGATTTGCCTTCACCCACTGCTTCACCCCCACAGCTATCTGCACGCCGGCGCGCGCCTCGCTGCTCACCGGCAAGCGCCCAGGTAAGCACCAGGTGCTGGCCAACCCCGAGTGGAATATCGCCTACCAGGTCTCGATCCCCGAGGGAACGTGGACATACACGCAGGAGCTGCGCGACGCCGGTTACAACGTCGGCATCGTCGGTAAGTACCACTGCGGCTACAACCTGCCCGACAAGTTCGGCGCGGACGACGACACCTACTGGGGTGCCGAAAATCCCGTGGCTAACGAGAAGTACGTCGCCTGGCTCGAGGCCAACAACCTCCCGCCGGTGCGCGCGCACGACCTGTGGCGAGGCAAGCTGCCCGGCGGGCGCGACGGCCACATCATCGCCGCGCGCCTCGATCAGCCCGAGGAGGCCACCTTCGAGCGCTTCCTGGCGGACCGCGCGATCGAGAAGCTGCGTGAGTACGCGGCCGACTGGAAGGACTCGAAGCAGCCCTTCTGCCTCGACGTGCACTTCTTCGGCCCCCACCTGCCCTACTTCCTGCCGGACGAGTGGTTCGACCTCATCGATCCAGACGACGTCGAGCTGCCGGAAAACTTCGGCGACTCCCTCATCGGCAAGCCCCCAATCCAGGAGAACTACGCGACCTACTGGTCCACGTCCTCGTTCACGAACGAGCAGTGGAAGAAGCTCATCGCGGTCTACTGGGGATACACGGCCATGATTGACTTCGAGATCGGGCGCATCATGGACGTGGCGCGCGAACTGGGCATCCTGGACGACACGGCGGTCTTCTTCTGCGCGGACCACGGTGAGTTCACGGGTTCACACCGCCTCAACGACAAGGGCCCGATGATGTACGACGACATCTACAACGTTCCCTTCATCGCCCACATCCCCGGCGTCTCGACCGTGGGCCGCTCCGACGCGTTCGTCTCCCTCATCGACCTGCCGGCCACGGTGCTCGACATCGCGGGCCTGGACACCTCGCTCGTGGAGGATGGCCGCTCGATCGTGGACCTGACGCGCGGCGAGGACGTCGAAGGCTGGCGCGAGGACATCGTGTGCGAGTTCCACGGCCACCACTTTCCCCTCCAGCAGCGCATGCTGCGCACGCGGGACTTCAAGCTCGTCATCAACCCCGAGTCGATCAACGAGCTCTACGACCTGCGCCTGGATCCGGCGGAGATGAACAACGTGTACACCGTGCCCGTCTACGACGAGATCCGCAGGGAACTGGCGACAAACCTGTACCTGCAGCTACGCGAGCGCGGGGACCACTCCTTCGCCAAGTGGATGGCGGCGATGACAGACTTTGACATCCCGCTGGTGAACACGGCTCGCTCCGACCTCGACGAGGTCACGAGCGACTAACCCCCGGCCTCGGCGGTGGGAGGACTGACGCGCCCCCGCCGCCGAGGCGAACTCGCGCCCTGCACACCCCTCACAGTGACGCGTATCATAGAAACTGTCAACGAGGCCGGAGTGCCCCGAGCGGATGCCAACGATGAAGCGCCGGGAAGGAGAGGCATGCACTACCCCACGCGCAGACCTCTGCCCACCCTCGAAGACCGCATCGTCGCCCACCTGGCCAAAGCCCCCGCGACGCGCTCCCAGCTATGCGAGGCGCTCGACACCTCGCGCACGAACCTGGGGCGCGCGCTCACCACCCTCCTCGACGAGGGTTCAGTGACTCCGGTGCGCACGAACGCCCCCGGACGAGGCCGGCCCACCCAACTCCTCACCCTCAACTCCTCGGCGGTACACTGCGTCGGCCTGAACGTCACGCGCACGTCATGCGCGGGCGTCATGCTCTCGCGCAACGGCACCGTCCTGGCAGCCGTCCACATCGTCTCCCCCACCTCCCCTTCCCTCCAGCTCTCTCTCGAACAGACCTGCGAGGCCCTGGCCGCGAGCGCGGCCCGTCAGGGGATCGACACCTCGACGGTGCGCGCGGTGGGCGTGGGGGTTCCCATTCCAATGGGGCGTAACGCCAGGCTCTCCTCGGACGCGTACCCGACCATGGAGGAGCTCAGCAAGCTCACGCGTCGCTGGTGGGATCCACTCCCGGTCGTCGACAACACCGTGCGCATGGCGGCACTGGCGGAGGCCTTGTGGGGCGCGGGCGCGGACATGTCCTCGTTCATCTATCTGCGC
Organism: Schaalia odontolytica; assembly: GCF_005696695.1. Lineage (NCBI taxonomy): Bacteria > Bacillati > Actinomycetota > Actinomycetes > Actinomycetales > Actinomycetaceae > Schaalia > Schaalia odontolytica. The sequence continues at coordinate 1,413,774 of NZ_CP040006.1, forward strand.
CTGTCAGGAGGCGTGGGCGGCTGCGTCGTCTCCGATTTTCGCCTGGTTGGTGGGGCGGGCGGCCTGGCCGGGGAACTGGGACACATGACGGTGGGGACCAATGAGTCACCCTGCGCCTGCGGCAAGCGTGGGTGCCTCGAGACGCTGGCCTCCGTCCCGGCGCTGTGTGAGCGCGCGGGCGTTGCCGATATTGCTCAGCTGCGAGCCGCCGTCCTCTCGGGTGACACACATGCGCGCGAGGCCTTGGAGCAGGCGGCGCAGGCCGTCGGCTATGTCCTTGGCTCGGCCGCGCTCCTCATTAACCCGAGGGCCATCATCGTTGCCGGCGAAATCGTCGACGCGTTCCCCTCCCTGCGATCCGACATAGCGGCCTCCATGTACGGGGAGCTCCTTCCCGTCATGGAGTGGGACATCGACGTCGTGGGAGCGTCGCTGGGGCCCCTGGGCGCTGCTCAGGCCAGTGCGTATATCGCCGCCCACCCTTTTGAGGAGGACACCCCGGCTGCCCACTGCCCCGAGGAAGGCTCACCCCAGCGGGAGGGGCCGGCCTCGTCGATGAGGGCGAGCATCGTTCGAAGGGAGCGGCCGTGACGCGCCCAATCCCCTTCTCCGTCGTCACCAAACCGACGGGAGCAGCCTGCAACCTGGACTGTCAGTATTGCTTTTTCCTGTCCAAGGAGCTGCTCTACGATGCGGCGGCGCAGACCATGTCCGAGCAGACTTTGGAGCGTTACGTCGAGGCATTCCTGGAGTCGAGCCCCGACGGCGAGGTCACGATGCTGTGGCAGGGCGGGGAGCCGACCCTGCGTGGCCTGGCCTTTTTTAAGCGCCTCGTGGAGCTGTGTGAGCGCTACCGTCGCCCCACCCAGCGCGTGCATCATGCCCTGCAGACGAACGGCACGCTGGTGACCGACGAGTGGGCGCAATTTTTCGCCGACCACGGCTTCCTCGTGGGGGTCTCCATTGACGGGCCCGCTCCCCTGCACGACGCCTACCGGCTCAACCGTGGCAGGCGCGGCACCCACGCGATGGTTGTGCGCGGCTGGGAGGCGCTCGCCCGCGCGGGCGTGGAGACGAACATCCTGTGCACGGTCAACGCCGCGAACGAGGAGCACGGGGAGCGGGTGTACCGCTACTTCCGCGACGATCTGGGGGCCCGATACCTGCAGTTCATCCCGATCGTCGAGCGCGTGCGCGCCGCGGACCTGGCCCAGGCCGAGCGCGGCTGGCGTTCCGGAACATCGGCGCTCCTGTACCGCCAGGACGGGGACTGCGTCACCAGCCGTTCCACGTCCCCCGCCTCCTACGGGCGCTTCCTGTGCGAGGTGTTCGACCAGTGGCTGGCCACCGACGTCGGCGATGTCTTCATTCAGGACGTGGATTCAACTCTGTCGGCCATGTTTGGCTCGGCCACGGTGTGCGTGCACGCACCCCAGTGCGGGGCGAACATGGCGATGGAATTCAACGGGGACGTCTACGCCTGCGATCACTGGGTGGAGCCGGATTGGTTGGTCGGCTCGATCAACTCCTCGTCCTTCACGCAGCTGGCGGCCTCGGACAAGATGCGAGACTTCGCGCGTCTCAAGCCCGACCTGGACAACGAGTGCCGCGCATGCCCGCACCTGCGGCTCTGCTGGGGCGGGTGCCCGAAAGACCGTTTCGTGCGCCGGGGTGAGTCCACGCATAACTACCTGTGCGAGGGCTACCGGGCGTTCTACGAGCATGCCACCCCGGCCCTGCGCGCCATGGGCATGCTGATCGCGGCGGGCAGGCCGGCCTCGGACATCATGGACCCCGCGGTCTCTACCTCCCTCGGACTATCTCTCACCACATCCATCCGGACTGACCAATGATCATTGAAGCGCTCCTCATCGGCGCATTCGTCGGCATCGTCGTCGGCTCACTCGGCGCGGGAGGCGGCATCTTGTCGGTGCGGATCCTCGTCTACATTCTTGGGCAGGATCCTCACCAGGCGACGGGCCTATCCCTGATCATCGTGGGGCTGACGGCCGCAGTCTCGCTGGCAACTCGTGCTCGCAGCGGGAACGTCGCGTGGCGCGAAGGCTCTCTCTTCGCCCTGGTGGGCCTGGCGGGCACGTGGGCGGGTTCGGCTCTCGGCCCGCTCGTCTCGGCGCGCACCCTCATGCTCTCCTTCTGCGCTCTCCTAGCAGCGGTCGCGGTGTTCATGGTGCGCTCGCAGCTGCGCCCATCTGCTTCGCCTTCGCCGAACGAGGCCGGGGATAGCAACGTCGACAAGGGCTCCTGGACGCTCGGGACCGTGTCCCGGGTGGTCGCGCTGGCGACGCTGACGGGTTTCCTCACGGGATTCTTCGGCGTCGGCGGAGGCTTCGCGATCGTGCCCGCGCTGCACCTGGCGCTGCGATACCCGATGAAGCGGGCCTCCGCGACATCCCTGCTGGTCATGGTCATCACCGCCGCCTTCGGGCTGGCGTCGCGCACGGCCGCCGGAACCCTGACGATCACCGCCGAGGCCGGGGTCATGGTCGCACTCTTCGCCGCAGCATCGATGGGAGGCGGCATCGTGGGAGCCAGGCTCACCAAGAGAGTCTCGAACCGGGCTCTCGGCCTTGTCTTCGCCGCACTTCTGGTGTGTGTGGCCGTCTCGACCCTGGCCGCCACACTCACATAAAAGGCGCGCGAGACTGATGTCGTCTCGCGCGCCCTCAGCGCTCAGCTGGCGGTCGAACCCTCGCTCTGGGTGGAGGTGTCCGCACTGCCCTGGCTTCCAGACTTGCTACCGGGGCCTCGGCCACCCTCCGGAGGACGGCCCGGGCGTGTGCTGCCGGTGTCTCCCCGCTGCGAGCCCGGGCCCTGCTGCTGGCCACTTCCGGGACCCTGCTGGCTGCCAGGTCCCTGCTGATGGCCGTTACCCGGGCCCTGCTGGCTGCCAGGCCCCTGCTGCTGACCACCGGGCCCGAAATCACCCTCCTCGTCGCCGTAGCCCTGGTCGTTGTAACCGTCCTCGTAGCCTTGCTCGTAAAAGTCCCGTCCATCGCCCATGACGGCCGCATGCGTGATGATGCCCGCGCCGAAGCCGACGGACAGCAGTGCGACTGCCGCCCCGGCGATAGCTGCGCGCTTACCCCACGAGGTCTTCGTCGATGCGGGCCTGGCCGCAGCGGGGCTCGCTGCCACGGCCTCGTCGCCTGCCTGATCCTCGGCAGCAGACCCCGCGACAGACTCCAGGGGCGTGCCGGCGAACGCGTTGCCGCTTTCCTCCTGCGCGACAGTAGGCAGCTGCGCCGTTTGCGCCTGGGACACGTGGGTGGGTAGCACTTCGGTCTGATCCGAGGCCTGCGGCTCCGACTGGGGCAGGATCGAGGTGCGCTCGGTGTCACCCGCCAGGTTCTTGTTGTCGTCCGCCATGGGGACGCTCCTTTCTGCTGATGTGTGCATCATTGCTTCGCAGATTAGGGACGACAACTAAGCGGACGTTATGGCGAAACTGTGAAAACACTATGAAATAACAGGTGTTGCACATCACCTTTTGGAGCTTGATTTATTTGTCAGCTCACAACTATCCTGCAACGTTCGACACCCGCCGATCACGCTCAAGAGGTGCCACATGTCCATCAAACCCCTCCCCACGATCCTGTTTGCCACGGCGACCGCACTTGCTCTCACCGCCTGCGGGTCGGCCTCGACCCCCTCCAGTCCCACCGCGAGCGCCGAGGCCTCGTCCGCGGCTGCGGCAGACCCGTCGACCGCGCCCCTGCGGGGGATCGTCATCGCGTCCACGGAATACAATTCCGACAACACGACCGACACGATCACGGCGTACGACCCCGCGACGGGCGAGGTGACGGCGACGCGCACATTCACCGTCCCGAGCGAGTACACGACGTACACGGGCGGGGCTTGCGTCCGCGAGCACTGCTATTCCCCCGACTTCGAGCGCGTCCTCGCAATCGACACTTCCGGAGGCAACGAGCGCGTCGCGGTCGCGTCCTCCGACGGCTCCTTCACGCTCCTCAATGATCTGATCCCCGTACCGCAAGGGTCCCGCTCGTACTCCAATTCGTACGCCAAGTTCGGGCCCGACGGTTCCATCTACGTCGCGCACGAAGACAAGCCCGACGACGGGGACTTCGTCGGGACCCTCTACCGCTTCGCCTCCGAGACTGAGGCACCCGAGGCTGTTCCCACCACCTTCACGGTCTCGAACACGCAGGACTTCCAGATTCTGCCCGATTCCACTCCCATCGCGATCGGCTACTACGCGTGGGCGGCCAACAAAGATGGCGTCGGATGCTACGGGGCACTCGCCGTCACCCCGGATGGGACGTGCCTGACCGTGGACAAGGACGCCGTGTACTCCAAGAAGGGAAAGCCTCTCTCACAGACGACGGAGTCCGACAAGTCCCTGCGCATCGAAGAGTGGACGAAGGTGAACCTGCCGAACCTCGACGGTACCCATGAGATCGTCAAGACCCTGCGAGTGAGCCCCGACGGCACGCGCATGGCGCTCTTGGCTCCATTCAAAAAGCTCGAAGACGACATTAGCTTCCAGCTCTACTCCGCGCCCGTTGGCGGAGGCGAGGCCACACAGCTGACAAAGGCCACGGACATCGCCGGTAGCAAACACATCATCCTCGCCTGGAGCGAGTGACACAGACCCGAGGCCGGGACCGCGACGCGCACCCCATCGCGCGTGCGGCCCCGGCCTCGTTCCATGCATACGACCGGCGCAGCGGTATTACTCTCCGCTGGTATCCCTAGCGACGAGGGTGTTCGTCGCCTGAGCCACCGGGCGCACGATCATCGAATCGATGTTGACGTGGGACGGGCGCTCCAGGGTCCACACGATCGCCTCCGCGACATCTTCGGCCACAAGAGGGGCAGAAACGCCCTCATAGACGCGGTCAGCGGCTTCCTGGGAGCCGAGCCGGTTGAGCGAAAACTCCTCGGTGCGCACCATGCCGGGGGCAATCTCGATGACGCGCACGGGCTCGCCCACCAGCTCCTGACGCAGCGTGTTGGCGATGATGCGCTCGGCGTGCTTGGCAGCCACGTATCCGCCGCCTCCCGGGTAGGTGTCGTGCGCCGCGGTCGAGGTCAGGAACACGAGGTCTCCCCCGCGCTCGCGCATTCCGGGCAGGAACGCACGCGAGCAGTGCAGGGCGGTGAGCACGTTGCGTTCGAACATCGCGCTCCACCGGGCGGGATCCCCCTCGGCGACCCGGTCCACGCCGATCGCTCCGCCGGCGTTGTTGACGACCGCATCCACGGGGCCACCCTCCAGGACATGCGCGGCCATCTCCTTCACCTGGGCCTCATCGGTCAGGTCGGCCGCCCAGTACTCGCAGCCAATCTGCTCGGCGAGGGCCTCGAGGCGCTCGCGGCGCCGGGCTACGGCGACGACCCTCCACCCCCGCTTCGCCAACAGGCGGGCGGTGGCCTGCCCGATTCCGGTGGATGCTCCAGTGACGACGACGCGGCGAGAAGTGTTCATGGCTCAACAGTAATATCCCCGGGTACGCACCGTCGCGTGCGCCCGGGGATATTCGCTGGTGTCTCAGCCGTTGGGCAAGCCGTAGGCCTTGTGGATCAGCCAGATCGGATGGACGACGTTCGCGCCCGTGGCCGTGCGCAGCTGCCAGCGGCACGTCTCCGTGTCACAGGCTGCCAGCTCGGCGTTGACCTGCTTGATGAAGTCGAAGACTGGGGCGCCCACGGCCTGGGCGATCGCGTACTTCTCCTTCTTCATGCCGTAGGTGCCCGCGATGCCGCAGCAGGGCTGCTCGGAATCCTTGACGGTCACGCCGGGGATCAGGCTCATGAGCTCGATCGCCGGCTTGCCCAGGCCCTGGGACTTGACCTGGCAGGGGGCGTGGTACGGGATGGTGACGTCGATGCGCTGGAAGTTCGTGTCCAGTTCACCCTTGTCGTACAGGTGCAGCAGGAACTCGCTGATGTCCCACGTGCGGGAGCCCACGTCGCGCAGCTCCGGGGTGTCCATCTCGAGGATCTCGTGGGCCTCATGACGCAGCATGCCGCCGCACGAACCGGACGCGGAGATGATCGGGGCGTCACGGTTGACGCTGCGCAGGTCGTTGGTCAGCTTGGAGACGTACTTGCGCGCGTCGTCGTACAGGCCGTTGGACTGCAGGGCCAGGCCGCAGCAGCCGTGCTTGGGAACCAGGACCTCGTAGCCCAGGTGTTCGAGCACCATGACCGAGTGGATCGAGGTCTCGACCTCGAAGAATTGGCCTGCGCATCCGTGGAAGAAGATGACCTGGCCGCGCGTGCCCGAGTTCGGCAGGGGCGTGTGCTTCTTGAACCAGGACTCGAAGGTGCGTCCGTAGGCGCGCGGCATGGGGGCCGAGCGGTGCACGCCAATGATGGCCTCCATCGCCATGCGGATCGGCTTCACGTCGAGCGCCCAGTTTGCGATCGGGGCGACCGGAGTCATCATCGTGCCAATCAGCGAGGTGCGCCCAATGAGGCGGTCGCGCATGGGGATGCCGTGGGCTTCCTTCATGGCGGTGCGGCGGTGGTGGATGATCTCGGTGACCTTCACGCCCTGGGGGCACACGAGCGAGCAGGTGCCGCACGAGGAGCAGTAGTCGATGGACTTGTCCACCATCTGCCCGTCCTTGCGGAAGCGCTCGGCCTGCGGGCCGGAGTACTTGGGGCCGGCGAACAGGTCGGTGACACGCATGACCGGGCACTGGGTCTCGCAGATCGTGCACTTCACGCACGAGTCGAGGCTGGCGCGCAGCGCGGCATCACCACTCAGGGCGAAGACGTCCTCTTCCTCCACGCCCGGTCCCATCAGCGTTGACATTTCCAGGGTCATTTCAGTTCCTCCACGATCGAGTCGACGGCCGCGAGCGCGCTGGCCAGCGCGATTCCTTCGCCGCTCTTTTCGCGCCAGCGGGTGGCGCCGGCCAGGTTTCCTCCGGCGGCGTACAGGTTGGGGCACACGGGCGCGCCTTCCTCGTTCAGGACGCGCATGTTGTCGTCCACGGCCAGGCCGGCCAGGAAGAGGGGCTGGTCCTCGCCCCAGAAGTCGGCGTGCAGGAGCTGTCCGGAGGCGCCCATGACGGGCAGGCCGCAGATGGTTTCGCGCACGGTGCCATAGGAGTCCATGTCCAGGGCGCCGGATTCGAATCCGCCGGCTGCGAGGATGAGGGATCGGGTTTCCACGATCGTGGAGCGTCCCGCGCTGGCGTACTCGACGGCGCTCACGCGTCCATCGCTCGTGTGTACGGCCTTGATCGGGGATCCGAGGACGACGCGGCACTTGGACGAGGCGATGCGGGTGAGCAGGGCGTTCAGGCGCATGCCGGGCACCGACGGGGGCTGGATCGGGATCTCGAAGACGGGGTGGCCGAGCTTGTCCGCCAGGTCGCGCCACGCGTTCGGATCCTCGAGGCCGAGGACTGCCGGCAGGCCGACGATTTCGCCTTCCTCGAGGAGGGGGCGGATCTGGTCTGCCAGGCGCGCGCGATTCTCCTCGCGGTCGAGGCTGCGCGCGTGGTTGGTGCCGGTCGAGTCGACCTCACCGTCGCGCACGACGTAGTCGACGGACAGGGCGCGCGCCTTGATCGGGGCGCCGTCGGGGCCGTTTTGGCGCGTCAGGTTTTCGGCGACGAGGCCGGGGTAGAAGTCCTTGAAACGGGCCAGTCCCACGATGGCGTAGCGGGCGCCCGCCTGGGGGATGCCTGCCTCCATCGAGGGCGGGATCAGGCAGGTGGGGCGCAGCGCACCAACGCCGGTGGGGATGCGCACGTTGCGGGTTTCGTCACCGATGAGCGCATCGGAACCGACGAGGTCCCGCAGCCATGCAACGGAGGCACCGACGTGGTCGGGGGTGACGTGGCTGTAGGGGTGGGTGGGACGCGAAGCCACGTGGCCTTCCAGTGCCTCGAGGGGCTTGTCGACCAGCTCGGGGCGGTAGCCGAGGATGTCGACCGTGCCCGTGCCGAGCTGAATGCCGCCCACGCCCTTCGTGACGAGGGTTACGCTCAGTCCGGCATCGGAAGCCTTGATCGCGGCGGCCAGGCCTGCCAGGCCAGCGCCGATAACGACGACGTCTCTCATCGAACAACCTCCTCGCTGGGTGCGGGCAGGTGCTCAACGTCGAGCGTGCCCTCGTGAATCCAGGCGTCCAGTGCAGCCTGCCTGGCTTGCTTGCCGAACATGATGGGCCACAATCCGATCCAGCGGTTCTTCAGGAAGAGGCGCAGGAGGGAGTTGGCGCGCATCGAGTCGATATCGCCGCGCTCGTGGGCGATGCCCGCGGCGCGCTGGGAGCAGAAGCCACCCTGGCAGGGGCCCATGCCCAGGCGCATCTGGCGACGAACGTCGTCGAACTGGCCCTTGGGCAGGGTGTCCATAACGTTTTCGAGCATGGCTCGCGTGGCCATCTCGCACTCGCAGATGATCTGCTCGTGGGAGGGGGATTCGTTGCGCGATTCGACATTGTCGAGGCGGTGGCCGATCGTGTAGAGGCGCTCTTCCTTGGCGGGGGGAACGGCCTCGTCGGCGGTCTTGCAGGCGCGCTGCTCGCCCATCTCCTCGCACATGATGTCGACGATGCGCTCGGCCATGAGGCGGTAGGTGGTGAGCTTGCCGCCCGCGATGGTGAGCATGCCGTAGACGCCGTCGCGCGTGTTGTGGTCGATGATGCTCATGCCGCGCGCCATGTGGCGGGTGTCGGTCGCAGACACGCGCGAGTCCTTGACGAGAGGGCGCGCGCCGGCCCAGGCGTGCACGGCGCGAGACTTGCGGAAGCCGGGGATCATGGCCTCGCCGGAGTCGAGCATCTGCTGGACTTGGTCGGCGGGGATAGACAGGCGATCCGGGTCGTCGGCCTTGAGGTCGGTCGTGCCGATGATGCAAACGGTGTGGTCGGGCACGAGGATGTCGCCGTCGGCGGGCCACACGCAGCGGTTAATGACCGAATGGCTCAGTCGGTGGTTCATCGCGATCATGATGCCGGCGCCCGGGACGACGTCGACGCCGTGGCAGTCGGCCATGGCGGCAATCTGTCCGGCCCAGGGGCCGCCGCAGTTGAGGACGAAGCCGCATTCGATGCGCACGTCTTCCCCTCCGCGCTCATCGTGGACGATGACGGCGCTGATGCGCTCACCCTCGCGTTCGATGGAGGTGACGCGGTGGTAGGTCAGGACCTGCGCCCCGTATGCCTGCGCGGAGCGGATCGCTCCCCAGGTCATCTGCCATCCGTCGACCGTGCCGTCCTGAACTTCGAAGGCACGCTTGATACGCGGGTCCAGGCGAGGTTCGCGGCGCAGCGCCTCGGCGATGGAGATTTCTGCGGCGGGCACCTTTGCAGCCGCGGCGCGGGCCAGGAACTGGTCCGCGTACTCTTCATCGTCCTGGGCGGTCACGACGAAGAGGCCGCCGGTGGCCTCGACGGCGTTAGCGTTGATGCGCTGGACGATCTCGTTTTCTTCGGCGCACTCGGTGGCCGACTCCGGATCGGACGCAATGTAGCGGCCGCCCGAGTGGAGCAGACCGTGGAAGCGACCGGAGGTTCCCTGAGCGATGTCCGCCCGGTCGACGAGGACGGCTGAGAAGCCGCGCATGGCGACGTCGCGGACGACGCCGGCACCGGTGGATCCGCCACCGATGACACACACGTCAGTGCGAAGTGTCTTCACCGTAAAAAATCCCTTCACCTCACTGATGAGGAAGTGCCTCATTGCTCCCTCCATAATGCCCGTCCCCCATCCATTTGAACGAATGTACACACGACTATGCACATATGTGCACAATGGGCGTGCATCAAACTCACATTCGCACTCACCCGCACAATTCCAGTCACAAATGACGAATAACATCCCATCAACATGACGTAAATACGGGCGGGTGCCACCCGAGGACCACTCACCTCACCTCATCCCCGTTTTTCCCCCTAGAGTTAAGGCATGACGAACACACTGCTGGCCCGAGTCCTCGACACCGCGTACACCGATTCGACGGTACGTCCCCAGGACGACTTCTACCGCCATGTCAACGGAACCTGGCTGGCGACACACACGATCCCCGCGGACCGCCCCATGGACGGGGCCTTCCACGCGCTGCGCGACGCCTCGGAAAAGCACGCCCGCGCCATCGCCCAGGATGCTGCCAATGGCACTCTCGACGATCCGGACGCGCAGCGCATCGCCACCCTGTGGACTCAATTCCTTGACGAGGACACCATCGAGGCAGCAGGAGCCACTCCCCTGCGCCCCGACCTCGACGCGATCAACGCCTGCGCAACCCACGAGGAACTCGCCCGCGAGATGGGCCGCCTCATGCGCGAGGGCATCGGGGGCCTCGTCGGCGCATACGTGGGCACCGACCCGCATGACTCATCGCGCTACATGGTCTCCCTCGTCCAGTCCGGCATCGGCCTGCCCGACGAGGCCTACTACCGCGAGGAGGATTACGCGCCGATCCGCGATGCCTACGTCGCGCACACCGCCCGCCTCCTCGGCCTCGCCGGTGTCCCCGACCATGAGGGCGCAGCCGCGCGCATCATGGAGTTGGAGACCCAGGTCGCCTCGCATCACCGTGACTCGGTGAGCAACCGCGACCCGCTGCTCTCCGACAACCCGACCCCCTGGGAGGAGATTGCTACCCTCGCCCCCGGCTTCGACTGGGACGCGTGGGCGCAGGGCGCGCGCATGCCCGTCGCCGGCCTCGTCGTGAACGTCGACCAGCCCGACTTCCTCATCGCTGCAGCCGCCCTGTGGGCCGCCACCGACCTGTCCATGCTCAAGGAGTGGCTGAGCGCCTCGGCGATCGACTGCCACGCGTCGCTCCTGTCGAGCGATTTCGTGAACGAGAACTTCGACTTCCACGGTCGCACTCTGTCCGGCACACAGGAACTGCGCCCGCGCTGGAAGCGGGCCCTCGGACTCATCGAGGCCTACCTGGGCGAGGCCATGGGCCGCGCGTGGGTGGCCCGCCACTTCCCGCCCAACGCCAAGGAGGCCATGGACGCGCTGGTGCGCCGACTCCTCGACGCCTACGGCGAGTCGATCCGTGGCCTCGACTGGATGAGCGAGGACACCAAGGTCAAGGCGCTGGACAAGCTCGCGACCTTCAACCCCAAGATCGGCTACCCCGTCAAGTGGCGCGACTACTCGACGCTGCACCTGGACCCCGAGGCTACGATCGTCGAGAACGTGCGCACCGCCAACGCCCACGCCACCGACCGTGAGTGGGCCAAGCTGGGCCGCCCGGTGGACCGCGACGAGTGGTACATGACCCCCCAGACGGTCAACGCCTACTACAACCCCACCCAGAACGAGATCGTCTTCCCCGCCGCGATTCTCCAGCCTCCGTTCTTCGACACCGAGGCCGACGACGCGGTGAACTTCGGCGCGATCGGCGCGGTCATCGGCCACGAGATCGGGCACGGCTTCGACGACCAGGGCTCACGCTACGACGGGGCGGGCAACCTGTCGAACTGGTGGACGGATGAGGACCGCGCCGCCTTCGAAGAGCGAACGCACGCCCTCATCGAGCAGTACGACGCGCTCACACCTGCCATCCTCCTCGAGCAGGGTGAGGAGTCGGAGGAAGGCGACGAACGCACGCTCCCCCACGTCAACGGCGCACTCACGATCGGCGAGAACATCGGCGACCTCGGCGGCCTGACCATCGCGTGGAAGGCATGGGCGGCCTCGCTCGCTGAGCAGGGGCTGACCCCGCAGTCCGCTCCCGTCATCGACGGCATCACGGGTCCGCAGCGCTTCTTCTACTCGTGGGCACGCGCCTGGCGCACGGCCACGCGCCCCCAGTTCGCGCGCCAGATGCTGGCGATCGACCCCCACTCGCCCGCTGAGTTCCGCTGCAACCAGGTACTGAAGAACCTTGACACTTTCGCCCGGGCCTTCGACGTGACCCCCACCGACGCGATGTGGCTGGAACCCTCCCAGCGCGTCACCATCTGGTGAAAGCGTGTCCCAGCCGACAAAATGCGGCGCGCCCCGCGCAATCACACCCAACACATGACAACATAGGAATGTTGAGCGCAACAGCGCTCCCATTCCATCGACGGAAAGGCAACCCATGCCAGGCCTGAACCTGACTCGCGAGGAAGCGACCGAGCGCGCCTCGGTCATTTCCTCTGTGACCCGCTATGAGATCTCCCTGGACCTCACGCGCGGAGACACCGACTTCGGTTCATTCACCCGCATCGAGTTCGACGCGCGCGAAGGCGCCTCCACGTTCGCTGACCTCGTGTCCAACAACGTCCACTCGATCACGCTGAACGGCAATGCCCTGGACCCCTTCTCGGTGCACCAGGACAACCGCATCGCGCTGGAGAACCTTGCCGAGCACAACGTCCTCGAAGTTGAGGCATCCTGCCAGTACATGCACACCGGCGAGGGCCTGCACCGCTTCGTCGACCCCGCCGACGGCCAGGCCTACACCTACTCCCAGTTCGAGGTCCCGGACGCCCGCCGCGTCTACACGACCTTCGAGCAGCCCGACCTGAAGTCCACCTTCACCCTCACGGTCAAGGCCCCCAAGGGTTGGAAGGTCTTCTCCAACGCGCCGACCCCCACCCCCGAGGAAGAGGGCGAGGCCTGGATCTACCGCTTCGCGACCACCGAGGTCATGTCGACCTACATCACCGCGATCGTCGCCGGCCCCTACGAGGGCACGACGGCCACGCTGACCTCCTCCGACGGCCGCACGATCGACCTGGGGGTCTACGCCCGTGCCTCGATCGTTGAGCACCTGGATGCCGACGAGATCATCGAGATCACCCGCCAGGGCTTCGAGTTCTTCGAGGGTGCCTACGGCATCGCGTACCCCTTCACCAAGTACGACCAGATCTTCGTGCCCGAGTACAACGCGGGCGCTATGGAGAACGCCGGCTGTGTGACCTTCCGCGACGCCTACGTATTCCGCACCCGTCCCACCGAGGCTCAGATGGAGGCTCGCGCTAACACGATCCTGCACGAGCTGGCACACATGTGGTTCGGCGACCTGGTCACCATGAAGTGGTGGAACGACCTGTGGCTCAACGAGTCTTTCGCCGAGTTCATGAGCCACCTGGCTCTGGCCGAGGCCACCAAGTACACCGAAGGCTGGACGGGCTTCATGGTCCGCAAGGACTGGGGTCTCAAGCAGGATCAGCTGCCCACGACCCACCCGATTACGGCCGAGATCCGCGACCTGGCCGACGTCGAGGTCAACTTCGACGGCATCACCTACGCCAAGGGCGCCTCCGTGCTGCGCCAGCTCGTCTCCTACGTGGGACGCGACGCCTTCTTCGCGGGCCTGCACGAGTACCTGACGAAGCACTCCTACGCCAACGCCACGCTGGACGACCTGCTCTCCGAGCTGGCCGCCGCCTCGGGCCGCGACCTGGCCTCGTGGTCGAAGGTGTGGCTGGAGGAAGCCGGCGTCACCCTCCTGCGTCCGGTCATCACGACCTCTGAGGACGGCACGATCGAGCGCCTCGAGATCATGCAGGAAGCCTTCTCCGAGGGTGCCTCCCTGCGCCCGCACCGCATGGGCGTGGCCGGCTACTCGCTGACCGAAGAGGGCACGCTGGCCCAGGTCTTCCGCGAGGAGCTCGACATTGACGGCGCGTCCACGGTCATCGAAGCCGCCGCGGGCATCGCTCGCCCGGACTTCATCCTCGTCAACGACGGAGACCTCGGCTACGCCAAGGTCCGCCTCGACGAGCAGTCCCTGGCCTTCGCGATCACCAACATCACCAAGTTCACGGACTCCCTGACCCGCGGCGTCGTCATGGCCTCCGCGTGGGACATGACCCGCGACGGCGAGATGCCGGCACGCGACTACCTGAACCTGGCCCTGCGCGCCGTTCCCGTCGAGGACAACATGAGTCTCCTGACGCTCACCCTGCGTCACATCGACGAGGCCGTGCGCACCTTCGTGGCACCGCAGTACCGCGCCGAGGCCGCCGAGGACACGGGCCGTCGCCTGCTCCTCCTGGCTCGCACTGCCGCCTCCGGCTCCGACGCGCAGCGCATGCTCGTCGCAGCCGCGGCCCGCAACGCGACCAGCCCCGAGCAGTTCGAGGCCATCCGCGCCCTCTACGACGGCACCCAGACCCTGGACGGCCTGGACCTCGACGTCGACCTCAAGTGGGACCTGCTGATCGCCCTGGTGCGCGGAGGCGCCGCAACCGAAGAGGACATCGCAGCCCTGGAGGCCACCGACGACACAATGACCGGTCACCAGAACGCGGCCGCCGCTCGTGCGGCTCGCGAGGGCGAGTGGATCAAGGCCGACGTGTGGGACAAGGTCCTCACCGACACCTCGATCCCCAACGACACCCGCTGGGCGATGATCTCGGGCTTCTGGGCGCAGGCGCGTACCAACCCGTCGGCATACGCCAGCTACGTGGGCGAGTACTTCGAGGCCCTGGCGGGCATCTGGGAGACCTTCACCTTCCACACCGCCGAGGACCTCACGACGCTGCTCTTCCCGAATGCGCTGGCGGGCTACGCCCCCGAGGTCGACGTGGTCGCCTCCGGCAAGGCCTGGATCGAGGCTCACGCGGACGCGTCCGCCGGCACGATCCGCATCATCCGCGAGCTCATCGACGTGTGTGAGCGTCAGATCGCCAACCAGGCGGTGGACGCGGGCTGATCAGCCTCTCAGAGACGCCAGGGGGCGTGGCCGCGTGGCCACGCCCCCTTCGTCTGTCTACCCGTACTGTCGCTTCTTGAACGTCTTGTGACAGGAAGAATCCGGGCCCGATCTTTCGACCGGGCCCGGATTACTCACTGATTAACGCCCACGGTGATACTCACAGGCGATACCGTCACCATCACGGTCAAGATCAAGGCTGTAACCGGGCTGTCCCCGATACAGAGGAGCTTTGCCCGCACGCCTCACCTCGTCACAGTTCTTGTAATACGCGGAAGAAGAGGAACCGCCGCTGCTTGCCGATGGGGCCGAGGCAACCGGGTACAGGCCCCACCACACGCCCGAGTCGTAGAACCAGTGGCGCTCGCCGCCAATCCACTGAGTACCTGTCACCATGACGCCAGACGCGTTCAGGTAGTACCAGGAGCCTTCCTGGCTGAGCCAGCCGGTAACCATCGCACCGGACTCGTTGAAGTAGTACCAGGAGCCACCGACCGCGTTCCAACCACTCACCATGACGCCCGAGCCGTTCAGGTAGAACCAGGTACCGCCCTGGCTGAGCCAGCCGGTCTTCATGGCGCCGGAGGAGTTCAGGAAGTACCAGGAACCACCCTGCTTGAGCCAGCCGGTGACCATCGCACCGGACTCGTTGAAGTAGTACCAGGTGCCGCCAATCGCGTTCCAACCGCTCACCATCGCACCCGAGCCACTGAGGTAGTACCAGGTGCCGCCCTGGTTAAGCCAGCCAGTCTTCATGGCACCGGAGGCCTCCAGGTAGTACCAAGTGCCATCGACCGTGATCCAGCCAGTGCGCATCACTCCGCTCTGCGGGTCCAGGAAGTACCAGGTTCCCGACACATTGGCCCATCCGCGCACCTGAGCACCCGAGGGCGCAAAGTACTCCCACGCTCCCCCAAGGTTGTACCACCCGGTCACCATGTATCCGCTGCCGTTGAATCGGTATGTTGCCCCATCGATGTCACGCTTTTCATCGCGTGCGTACGACCCATTGTCCAGGTCATACCACCAGCCCACCGAATCCATCTTCCACGAGGGCTTCGGCGCGGGGGCCGGTTCCGGGGTGGGGGCCGGTTCCGGGGTGGGGGCCGGTTCCGGGGTGGGGACAGGCTCAGGGGTGGGGGATGAATCCGCCGTAGGTTCAGCGGTGGGATCCACCGTCGGCTCCCCCACCGGGACCTCGACGGCGACGCCCACAGGCTCACCGTCTTGGCTCGAAACGGCTGGGAAGGCATAAGCGGGAGCCAACGGGCCAACAACGAGGGCGGCAGCACCAAGGGCTGCCATCACGCTCCTGCGCATATTGATGGGTCGCATATCTTATTCCTCTCTGAATAGAAGACGGTGAGCGCGCACATCCCTTCAGCGGGCCAGGTACGCTCTGTCGACGAATGCACATTAGTTTCGCAGCATTCCTTTACTGACTATACACAAGGTAAAGTGACACACCAAATAAGACGCCATCCTCGTTGCCAGTCGCGGTGAAAAGACATCGATACGCACGAAAAAGCCCCGCCGATGAGCAAACTCACCGGCGGGGCTTCAGAGTGATACGTCAGCGCTTAGCTCGACGCGATGCGACAACCGCACCAGCGCCGGCAACCAGAACCGCAACGGCTCCCACGCCCACCCACACGGAGGACGCACCGGTTGCTGCGAGGGCATCAGCGCGCGCCTGCGTCGGGGTGGAAGCATCCCGGGATGCAGGGGTGGAGGCCTGCGTCGGATCAGCACTCGGGGTGATGTCAACGCGAGCAGTCACCGTTCCCTGATCGTCGGCGGGAGCGTTCGTCTCAGGTGCAGCCGGGGTGGTATCACCGTTCGCAGGGGCGGAAGGCGCAACAGACGGGTCACCGCCACCGTTGGCGGGGGCCGAAGGCGCGGCAGACGGGTCGCCACCACCGTTGGCGGGGGCCGAAGGCGCGGCAGACGGAACGGAAGGAGCAGGCGTCTGACCGGGCTTCTGGCCCACGGAGGGGTTGTCGTCGCCGTTCGCGAGCGCGGATGCCTCATCCGACGAGGCCTGCTGATCCGGCGTCGAACCGGCACCGTCACCCACGGAGGGGTTGTTGCCATCCTGCTCGACAGAGAGGGTCGTGCAGCGCATGAGGACATCGCGATACTCGGTGGCGGTCAGGTAGCGGCCAGCGTTCTCGCCCCCCTGCAACGTGACGCCACCATCCTTTTCGGGGCGCACGGCGGTCTGGGATGCAATGGACTCCGCGACACGATCAAGCTCAGCGTCGATATCCGCGAGAGAGGTGGCGGGCTTGCTCTCCTCAGCCGAGGCCAGGTACTCGTCCAGAGCAGCCTGAGCGGCGTTGACAGACGCCTGCGCATCAATCACGGCCTGCTGACGATCAGCGGAGGGTGCGGTGTCGGCGGGTGCGGGAGTCGAGGTCGCGGGAGCAGCAGATCCAGCCTTTGCTGGGAGGCTCGACACGTCGACGGGGAGGGCAACACCGGGAAGGGAGCCCACCTTGTTCTGCCAGGAGTTGGCGCGCTGCGCGTCTCCGCCACCCGCGAGGCCGGAGACGTAGTTGGTGTTGTCGGCGTTGAAAGCGGAACCGTCGAAGCCGTACGCGGACGCAGTATCGCCAGTCGTGTGGAAGCGCGACACGTTGGGCGAGCCGCCGGTGACGGCGTAGAACTTCTGCGTGCCGTAGATACGCGTGAAGTTACCGTGCTTCGCGATGTGCACGCCGACGCCAACAACGTTGTTCTGGGCCAGCATGTTCTTGTCGTGGCCAGAGGAGTTCTTCCACTGATCGAAGAGGGCGTCTGCCGCCTGCATCGGGTTCTTGGAGGTGCCGTAGGCGCCCCACTTGTCGCCAAAGTTCTCACGGTGGTTGTAGGCGATGTTCTCACCGGCGTAGGTCGTGTCACCGCCGTCGAGCTTGCCTGCGCCGAAGTACTTGTAGTCCGGGTCGTGGCTGAAGTCATCGCTGTCCGACATGTGCTTGCTCCACGCACGAGCGTCGGTGGTCACCGTGTCAGAGACAACCAGCTCCGGCAGGCCAGCGTTGGCTCGGTAGGCGTTCATCTTCTGAATGACGAGAGCCTCGATGATCCGCGCCTGGGTGGCGTCGTCAACCTGGGACCAGTCAACCCAGTCGAGGCCCCGGCTCGCAGTATCCGCTGCGGGCGCAGCCTCACCGGCGGAGGAGGTGGGCTCAAGGGCGCTCTGCTGCGCCGCCTCGAGTGCGGCCTGCGCATCGGCGAGGGCAGCTCGCAGCTCGGACTCACGGGCGGGGTCCAGGGCGGGTGTCGCAGAGTTACCCGCGGCCGCGGCGGCGTAGCTCGCCAGAAGCGGATTGTATTCAGCGGTGATGCGACCTTCCGCCCCCGACAGGGCGTTGCAGAACGCGTCGCTGGTCGTCTCGTTTCCCTCAGCGAGGGTGGGGATGACAACGAGCGAAGCCGCGATCGTGGTTGCAGCGAGAACCACGGACGTGTGTGTACGAGTGAGCTGGAACGACATTGACTACCGGCCTAACACGATGGAACAAGAACAGGTAAATCTTTCCACGCGGTACAGCATTTTTCAAGGTTTTTTCAGTAAGTCTTTACAGGTGAATCCACCTATTTTCAATGCTTTCTCAGTTTGACAGATTTTGAACATCCCATATGCCGATACCGAAACGTTATAATTCGGATAAAACAACTGACCAAGCTGCAATCACAAGCATGACCACTGCTCACGCAATAAAAAAAATCGACACCCGAAATCGGATGTCGAAATTTTCTGTGGAGCTAGGGGGATTCGAACCCCCGACCTCTTCCATGCCATGGAAGCGCGCTACCAACTGCGCCATAGCCCCGTTATTTAGTTCGTCGCCCTGGCGACCTGATAAATAATAGCGGACCTTTCAAGAATGACGCAAATCCAATCGAGTGCCCCTCGTCACAACGCTCAATAACCTTGATATTCGGCGGTAACGAGGGGCCCGAGAGCCATCATGCCCCCAAAATGTCCTCACGAGAGCCGATGTTATGCGACGCCAGCCGCCACCCGCTGATGGCCGCGCTCTTAGAGGTCGACATCCCGACAGGCACGAGCTCCGACCAGTGGCAGTTATCGACTCCGCGCAGCCCATTGAAAACCGCCGGATCCAGGCCCAGCAGCGACACGATGCCGCGCGCGATCGCAGAGCCATGCGAAACGACGATCAGAGACTGGTCCCCGCGGCACGCCCGTGCCGCTTCCAGGACGGCATCGCGAACGCGCTCACCCACGACCTCGGAGCGTTCCACCTCGGCGATGTCACACTCCCCCTGCGCGCGATACTGCGCGTAGGCCTCGGGCTGCTCGGCGGCTATCTCCTCGTAGGTCTTGCCCTCAAAGCTCCCGTAGAAGCGCTCCGTAAGCCGCTCGTCGAGTTCCGGCCCCTCGCACGGGTAGCCCGCGATGTCAAAGACGCGTGCGATGATCCTCGCAGTATCCACCGCGCGCCCCAGGGGCGAGCTCACGATGCGCACTCCCCCGTCGTCGTAGCTGCGCCCATCTTCGGCGGCAATCATGCCAACCTCGGCACTCGGCTCGCACAGGCGGCTCACCAGCACGCCGGCGGCACCCGCCGCCTGGGAACGACCGGCCTCGTTCAGGGGCTGATCGATACGCCCCTGAAAGCGCCGTGCAAGGTTGAAGTCCGTCTGGCCGTGGCGCAGCAGGACGATCCGCGAGGCGCTCACTGCGCACTCTCCACCCCGTGCGCGGCAGCACGCTCGGCGGCAGCGGCGCGGGCCTCGTCGGTGTCTACGTCAATCGGCACGGCCGGGCAGTCGCCCCACAGGCGCTCGAGAGCGTAGTACTCGCGTTCTTCCTCGGACAGGACGTGGACGAGCAGATCCGAGTAGTCCAGGAGCACCCACGTACCCTCCGCGCGCCCCTCGATGTGGGCGGGGCGGCGCTGATGCTCGGCCCAGATACGATCCATGATGTCCTCGGCAATAGCACGCACCTGACGGTCCGTCGGCGCCGAAACAACCACGAAGGCGTCCGCCAGGGCGAGCTTGCTGGTCACGTCAACAAGCACCGGGTTGATACCGCCGCGGTCGTGCGCGGCGCGAGCAACCAGGCTCGCCAGTTCTGCGGTAGCGTCGGGAAGGCTCACGTTTCTCCTTGGGTTAGGACCGGTACAGGCCGTATTTGTTGATGTATTGGACGACGCCGTCGGGCACCAGGTACCACACCGGCTTGCCCTCTTCGACGCGCGTGCGGCAGTCCGTCGACGAGATCGCCATAGCGGGGACCTCCAGCAGCGACACGGACTCGTGCGGCAGGCCGGGATCCGACAGGTTGTGCCCGGGGCGCGTCACGCCGATGAAGTGCGCCTGCTCAAAGAGCTTGTCGGCGTCCTTCCACTGCGCGATCTGTGCCAGCGCGTCGGCACCCGTGATGAAGTAGAAATCCGAGTCCGGGTATTCGCGCGACAGGTCCGCCAGCGTATCGATCGTGTAGGTCGTCCCACCGCGGTCAATATCCACGCGAGACACGGCGAAGCGCGGGTTCGACGCCGTTGCAACGACCGTCATCAGGTAGCGGTGCTCCGCCGAGGTCACGCGTCGATCCGCCTTGAAGGGCTGCATGGCCGCCGGGACGAAGACGACCTGGTCGAGGCCGTAGACGTCCATGACCTCCGAGGCCGCAACGAGGTGGCCGTGGTGGATCGGATCGAAGGTACCGCCCATGATGCCGATCGCGCGGCGCCGACGCAGCGCGCGCGGGGGATGCTGGGGCGAGGCCGGGGCCGCGGTCGCCCCCGCCGTGGCCTCGGTGGTCTTTTCGATCGCGGCCTCGTCGGAGGACTGCACCGTGTGGTTATCCTGCGCACTCACGGGCGGATCGTTCCTTCACCCTCGTAGATCCACGTGGTCGTCGTGAGCTCCGCGAGGCCCATCGGGCCACGCGCGTGCAACTTCTGCGTCGAGATACCCACCTCGGCGCCCAGACCCAGCTGACCGCCGTCCGTGAAGCGCGTCGAGGCGTTCACCGCGATAGCCGCGGCATCGATGCCCGATCGGAACGCGCGCACGACGGCCACATCGGATGCCACGATGCCCTCCGTATGCCCCGAGGAATAGCGGCGAATATGCTCAATCGCCTCGTCAACGTCGGCGACGACGCGCACAGCCAGATCCATCGAGAGGTACTCGGTCTCCCAGTCGGCCTCGGTTGCATCGACGATCATCTCAGCATCGATCGAAGGCTGGCCATCGACAACGGCCCGGGTGGCCTCATCCGCGTGGATCGTCACGCCAGCCGTCGTCAGACGGGTAACGGCAGCGACGAGGAAACGCTCGGCAACGTCGGCGTGCACGAGCAGCGTCTCCGCCGCGTTGCACACGCCCACGCGCTGCGTCTTCGCGTTCATGATGATGGCCTCAGCGGCCTCCAGGTCAGCGGAGGCATCCACGTACACATGGCAGTTACCCGTGCCCGTCTCGATAACCGGAACCCGCGACTCTTCGACGACAGCATTGATAAGCCCCGCTCCCCCTCGCGGAATCAGCGCATCGATCGCGCCACGCGCACGCATCATCGCTCGGGCGCCCGCGCGGCCCCACGGATCCACCGTGGTGATCGCATCGGCGGGCAGGCCGACGGAGGTCAGCGCATCGCGGCACACCTCGATGAGAACGCGATTCGAGGACTGTGCGGCGCTTCCACCGCGCAGCACGACCGCGTTGCCGGCCTTCAGAGCGAGCGAGGCAGCGTCGATCGTCACGTTGGGGCGGGCCTCGTAGATGATGCCGATAACGCCCAGGGGGACGCGCTCCTGCGTCACGCGCAGGCCAATATCGGTGCGCATTCCACGCACGACCTGACCGATCGGGTCGGGCAAACCCGCGATCTCGCGGACAGCCTCGGCGATTCCACGAATACGATCGGGGGTCAGAGCGAGGCGATCCAGCAGGCCCTCGCTCATCTGCTCCGCGCGACCGCGGGCGACATCTTCAGCATTAGCGGCCAGAATCTGGTCACTGCGATCAATGAGCGCAGCCGCAATCGCCTCGAGACCGCGGTTTTTTACCTGGGTCGTCGCGTTCGCGAGCACTCGCGCCGCAGCGCGAGCAGCATCCGTCACCTGGGAAATATCTGCAGCAGTATCCACCGGCCCATCATGGCACACGAGAGCCTGTCAAGCCGCGTCAGTCAGCGCTCAGCGCAGAAAATGCGTCGCCCAACACCGCCAGATCGTCGCGGTGGATGGCCGGCCTGGGATGCTCATGACCCGCAGCCTGCAGTTCCGCCGTGCCCGATCCTGCGATCTCGGCCAGCGTGTCGGAGTCGTATCCCGACACACCGCGGGCGACCAGTCCCGTCGGGGAAGCCACGTCGACGACGTCGCCGGCCTCGAAGTGGCCAAGCACGGAACGTACGCCGGCGACCAGCAGAGACTTCTTGCCGACCGTGATCGCCTGGGCTGCGCCCTCGTCGACGATGATTTCGCCGCGCGACGGAGCCACGTGGGCGATCCACAGGCGGCGCGAGGCCGGACGCTCCCGCGACGGCTCGAACCACGTACCGACGTTCTTGCCCGCAAGCACCGACTCCAGAGCATCCGCGGATGCCAGCTGCACGCCGATGCCGCTGGTGGTCGCCAGCATGGCGGCCTGCACCTTCGTCGCCATGCCGCCCGTGCCCACGCGAGAGCCAGCGCCGGTCACGAGCACGCTCATGAGGTCGTCCGCGCTCTCAACGCGCTCGATCAGCTTCGAGCCCGGGTGGTCCGGAGGAGCCGTGTAGAGGCCGTCGACGTCCGTCAGCAGCACGAGGGCATCGGCCTTGATCATCTGCGCGATGAGCGCGGCGAGGCGATCGTTGTCGCCGAAACGCAGCTCGCGGGTGGTCACCGCATCGTTCTCGTTGAGAATCGGGACGACGCCGAGGCCGAGGAGACGCGTCAGCGACGCGCGCACGTTCGTGTAGTGGTCGCGGCGCATCACGTCGTCCGTGGTCAGCAGAACCTGGGCGGCATCGAGGTGATGCGCCTGGAATGCGGCCGTCCACCGCGCCATCAGAAGCCCCTGGCCCATCGCGGCAGCGGCCTGCACGCTCGGCAGGTCCTTCGGTTTCGAGGTGAAGCCGAGCGGATCAAGGCCCGCCGCGACCGCACCCGACGACACGATGACGACCTCTCGGTCCGCCCCGCGCCAGCGCGCCACGAGGCGCGCGACCGAGTCGATACGGTTCAGGTCCAGGCCGCCGTCCTCGCGCGTGAGCGACGACGAGCCGATCTTGACGACGATGCGAGAAGCCGCGGACACTCCACTCATGACTGATCCGACGCGTCGGTCCAGTGTCCGGCCTGGCGCTCCGTCCACAGCTCGTCACGGGCAGCGGTCTTGGCATCCATGACCTGGTGGTACACCTCGCGGCGCTCCTTGCGGCTTGGACGCGCGTTCTGGTCCAGGCGCAGGTCGGTGCCGCGCGAGCCCAGCAGCTCCGGTCCGGTCGTCAGGGTCGGCTCCCAGTCGAAGACGACGCCTCCATCCAGGTCGCCGATCACGACGGTGTCGCCAGCAACCGCGCCGGCCTTCATCAGTTCGTCCTCAACGCCCGCTGCGTTCAGGCGATCCGCAAGGTAGCCCACGGCCTCGTCGTTGGCGAAGTCGGTCTGACGCACCCAGCGCTCCGGCTTGTCGCCGCGCACCTGGAAGACTTCCTCGCCATCCTTACGGGTCTTGCGCACGGTGATCTCCACGCTGCGCCCGACAGCCTTAGGACGGATGACGGGACGAGCAGCCTCGAGGGCGGGACGCTTCGCGCGCTCCGCCTCGACGATACCGGCTAGAGCAAAGGACAGCTCCTTCAGGCCCTCGTGGGACACGGCAGACACCTCAAGGACGGGCCAGCCGAAAGACTCCAGGTCCGGGCGCGTAATCTCGGCGAGATCACGCCCATCCGGGATGTCGATCTTGTTCAAAACGATGACGCGGGGGCGCTCCATGATCGGCACGTAGCCCTCGACCTGCGTCAGGTCACCCTGGTAAGCCTCCAGCTCTGCCTCGATGATGCGCAGGTCCTCAACCGGCTCGCGATCAGTCTCGAAGGCGGCCGTGTCGAGCACGTGCACGATGACGGCGCAACGCTCGATGTGGCGCAGAAAGTCAAGGCCGAGGCCTCGTCCCTGAGAGGCACCGGGGATCAGGCCGGGAACGTCGGCGACCGTGTAGCGCGTGTCGCCGGCCGACACGACGCCCAGGTTCGGGACCAGCGTCGTAAAGGGGTAATCGGCGATCTTCGGGCGCGCCGAGCTCAGGGCCGCAATCAGCGAGGACTTACCCGCCGACGGGAAGCCAACGAGAGCCACATCCGCGACGGACTTCAGCTCAAGGATGACGTCGCGCTCCTCGCCGGGCTCGCCCAGCAGGGCAAAGCCAGGGGCCTTACGAGCCTTCGACGCCAGCGCCGCGTTGCCCAGGCCGCCGCGGCCGCCCTCGGCGACCACGTATCGGGCGCCCGCACCCGTCAGGTCAGAGAGCAGCTCACCCGACATCGACTTGACGACCGTGCCCTCGGGAACCGGCAGGATGATGTCCGCGCCGGTCTTACCCTGACGGAAGTCACCCATGCCGGGCGTGCCGTTATCCGCACGACGATGCGGGCTACGGTGGTAGTTCAGCAGCGTGGTCTCCTGCTCGCTCACCTCCAGGATGACCGAGCCGCCATTGCCACCGTCTCCGCCATCAGGGCCGGCCAGCGGCTTGAACTTTTCACGCTTAATCGAGGCAACGCCGTTACCGCCGTTGCCACCCATCGCATGCAGAGTCACGCGATCCACGAAGTCTGCCACTGTTGCTCCTGACGACTGAAAATGAATGTTGAAAAGGGCGCCCGGCAACGCCGGACGCCCTTTATGCGCGCGGTCTCAGGCAGAGACCGGCGAAACGCTGACGACCTTGCGATCGCGCTTGCGGCCGAACTCGACCGCACCGGCGCGCAGGGCGAACAGGGTGTCATCCTTGCCACGGCCAACGCCGTCGCCAGGGTGGAAGTGGGTGCCGCGCTGACGAACGAGGATCTCACCAGCGTTGACCAGCTGGCCGCCGTAGCGCTTCACGCCGAGGCGCTGCGCGTTCGAGTCGCGACCGTTACGGGAGGAACCAAGGCCCTTCTTATGTGCCATCAGTTGCTACTTTCTGCTCGTGGGAACGTCGGGTTCAGGCGATCTCGGTGATCTTGACGACCGACATCTTCTGACGGTGTCCCTGGCGCTTGCGGTAGCCCGACTTGTTCTTGTACTTAATGATGGAAATCTTGGGGCCCTTGGCCGAGTCAACAACCTCAGCCTTGACGGAAACCTTGCCCAGCTTGGCTGCGTCAACGGTGATGGCGTCGCCATCCACCAGCATCAGCGGCTGGAGCTCGATGCTCGAACCGATTTCTTCTGCCAGCTTGTCGACGACGACGACGTCACCGACGGACACCTTTTCCTGCCGGCCGCCAGCCTTGACGATCGCGTAGACCACGTTGGAGCTCATCTCTTCTCGTATTCGTAACCGGAATCGCGCCTCGAAACTGCCGAGGACTTGTCTCATTGTCATGATTCCGTTGGCGCTTGTTGCGCCGACGATCAAATTTAGCCGATTCGCACGCCGGATTGCAAGCCGGCACGGTCACGGGCGGGTGTGAAGTGCTGTGCGATTCCACACCCTACGCTCGGGGGAGGGACGATCACCCCTCCCCCGGCGCCTGGAGCATTAACCGGCGTCGACGATGCCGGTCGATGCGGCGCGACGACGGCGCTTGACGCGCGGCTGATCGCTCGCCTCGGGAAGCGCAATGTCATCGGTCGACTTGGTCGGCACCGCCGGGGTGCTCACCTCGGCGCGCGCGGGCAGGTCGATGACGACAGGAGCAGGGGCCGCGTCGGGCTCGACGATGCCGGTCGAGACGGCGGCGCGACGCTTGCGAGTCTTGCGCGGCGCGGCGGGTGCCTGGGCGGGAGCCTCCTCCAGGGCCGGCGCGCTCACCGGCGCGGTGGCCGGAGCCTCGTCCGTCTGCACCTCGGGGACAGCCGTCTGCGCGGTGGCGCGGCGACGGGTCTTCTTCGGTGCGGGAGCCTCGGCCGGTTCTTCGGACGAGGCCGTGGCAGCCTTGCGGGATGCGCGGCGACGCGTGGCCGGAGCCTTCTCGCGATGCTCGGGCAACTGAATCTCGGAAGCATCCTTGGCGGGGGCCGCAGGCTCGTCCGAGTGATCGACCGGCTCGGGAAGGTCGATGTGCACGGGCAGTTCGGGCAGCGGAGCGGACTCGGCGACGCGGCGGCGACGACGAGGGCGCTTGGTCGCGCTTTCCTCGGCCTTCTCGGCGGCGGGCTTGGATGCGGATTCCTCAGCGGGGGCCTCGGGCGCTGCAACCTGCTCGACGGAAGTAGCCTCGGGTTCCTTGGCCTCGGTCGAAGCGGCGCGCGTGCGGCGCTTCTTGGTGGGAGCGGCCTCCTCAGCCGTGCTCTCCTCTTCCTTACGGGTCGAAGCGGCGGCGATCGCGCTCAGGGCCTCCTTGGCGCGCTCGTGATCGGCGTTGTCCTCGATACGGCGAGGCTCAGCCTTCTTCTGCTGCTTCTTCGAACCCTTCGAGCCCTTCGAAGACTGTTCGGCTCCGGAGGTCTCCACCGGGTGCTGGTGAACGATGAAGCCGCGGCCCTCGCAGGCCTCACACGGGGAGGAGAATGCCTCGACGAGGCCCTCACCCACGCGCTTGCGGGTCATCTGGACGAGGCCCAGGGACGTAATCTCGGTGACCTGGTGGCGCGTACGGTCGCGTCCCAGGCACTCCACCAGGCGACGCAGCACGAGGTCACGGTTGGATTCGAGGACCATGTCCACGAAATCGATGATGACGATGCCACCGATGTCGCGCAGGCGCAGCTGGCGCACGATCTCTTCGGCAGCTTCGAGGTTGTTACGGGTCACCGTCTCCTCGAGCGTGCCGCCGGCGCCGATGAACTTGCCGGTGTTGACGTCGATGACGGTCATCGCCTCGGTGCGGTCGATGATCAGGGTGCCGCCCGAGGGCAGCCACACCTTGCGGTCCATGCCCTTGGCGAGCTGCTCGTCGATGCGGTGCGCGCGGAAGACGTCCTCCGTGCCCACCCACTGCTCGACGCGATCGGAGAGCTCGGGGCTGAGCTCGTCGACGTATTCCTTGACGGTCGCGTAGGTGTCGCGCCCCTCGATCACGAGCTTCGAGAAGTCCTCATTGAAGATGTCGCGCACGACGCGCACGGCCAGCTCAGGCTCCCCGCGCAGCAGCGTCGGGGCGCTCTTCGTGTTGGTGCGCTTCTTCTCGATGTCCTCCCACTGACGGGTCAGGCGAGCGACGTCGTCGCGGATCTGCTCCTCCGTCGCGCCTTCCGCGGCGGTGCGCACGATGACGCCAGAGCCCGACGGCACGACAGCCTTGAGGATCTTCTTCAGGCGAGCGCGCTCCTTGTCCGGAAGCTTGCGGGAGATGCCCATCATGGATCCACCGGGGATGAGGACCAGGTAGCGGCCGGCCAGCGTGATCTGAGAGGTCAGGCGGGCGCCCTTGTGGCCGATCGGGTCCTTCGTCACCTGAACGAGGACCGGATCGCCAGACTTCAGCGCCGCCTCGATACGACGGGGCTTGCCCTCCATGCCGACGGCGTCCCAATTGACCTCGCCGGCGTACAGGACGGCGTTGCGTCCGCGGCCCACGTCGACGAATGCCGCTTCCATCGAGGGAAGCACGTTCTGGACGCGGCCCAGGTAGATGTTGCCAACCATCGAGGACTGCGTGCGACGCGCGACGTAGTGCTCGACAAGCAGGCCGTCTTCGAGGATCGCGATCTGGTCGAGGCCGTCCTGGTCACGGATGACCATCGTGCGCTCGACGGACTCACGGCGCGCGAGGAACTCGGACTCGGAGATGGAGTGGCGACGGCGGCCTTCGCGGCGGCCTTCGCGGCGGCGCATCTTCTTCGCCTCCAGGCGCGTGGATCCCTTCAGGGCCTGGACCTGGTCCGCGGGATCACCGCCTTCCTCGGAGGAAGCGGAGCTGCGCGCGCGACGGCGACGACGGCGACGACCGGAGGTTTCCTCCTCGTCCGAGGAGTCGGAGTCCTGCGCGGGCGCGTCGGCCTTGTCGGCGTCTTCCTGGGCGGGGGCCGAGGCCTCGTCCGTCTTCTTGGAGCGACGGCGACGGCGGGTCTTCGGTTCGGCGGGCGCCTCCTCAGACTCGGAGGCGGGAGCCTCGGGGGCTTCCGCAGTCTCGGCCTCGTCAGCGGCCTTCTTGGAGCGACGGCGACGCTTCGGGGCAGCCTCTTCGCGAGGAGCAGACTCCTCATCGGTGGCAGCGGACTTACGGCGACGCTTAGGCTCGGGTTCCTCGACAATCGCGGGAGGAGCGACCTCGGGGGCAGCCTGGAACACGGGCGCCTGGAACAGCAACGACGCGGCGGGTGCCACGGGCGTGGTGGATTCGGTTGTCACGATTCTCCAATGGCGGGTGCGCGCCCCGTGCCTGGACGCACCCTTTTTCATCGCCCGCATGGGGCGGAAACCTAGTGGAGCGCTGATGCGCAGCGGCCGGCGGCATATGAATACGTCATCGCTCGGCTCTCGTCGCGGGGGCACTCCCGCGACATCCATTCACGTCTATTGTCGCACAACAGGGCCTCGTACCGACGATGGGGTGATCAGGACAACGCAACACGGAGCGATATCTCACGGAAGAACCCGTAAAAATTATTCGGACGCGTATGTCACAAAACGGCCTCTGAACCAGCATTTCAACCAATCCGACCGAGCTTTTTGGGCTACATTAATATCAACCCGTGACATAGGTCCCACGGACTTTGGACACGGGACAATCGACCCCAATCCCAACACGAGAAGGTCCCATCATGACCCTCGCGCAGACAGCGCTTGACGCGGTCACCGTCGGACGATGGCAGTTCGGTGTTACCACCGTCTACCACTTCGTCCTCGTGCCGCTGACGATCGGCCTGTCCCTGCTGGTTGCCATCATGCAGACCGCGTGGCACCGCACCGGCAAGGAATACTGGCTGCAAGCAACTCGCTTCTTTGGCAAACTCCTCCTCATCAACTTCGCGCTCGGTGTCGCCACCGGTATCGTGCAGGAGTTCCAGTTCGGCATGAACTGGTCCGAATACTCCCGCTTCGTCGGCGACATCTTCGGCGCCCCCCTGGCCGTTGAGGCCCTCCTCGCCTTCTTCCTCGAGTCCACCTTCCTGGGCCTGTGGATCTTCGGCTGGGGCCGCCTCTCCAAGGGCATGCACCTGCTGACAATCTGGTGCGTCGCCCTGGGCACCATGTTCTCCGCGGCCTGGATCCTCGCGGCCAACGCATGGATGCAGCACCCCGTGGGCGCCCGCTTCAACCCCGAGACTGGCCGCGCCGAGCTCGACGGCGTGAGCGGCTTCATGGAGCTCATCACCTCCGGCGTGTACCTGAGCGAATACGCACACGTCATCACCTCCGCCTGGCTGGTCGCCGGCTCCTTCGTTGCCGGCATCTCCATCTGGTGGATGGTGCGCACCGCCCGCGAGGGCTCCGAGGAGGCCATGGCTCAGTCGCGTAACGTCTGGCGCCCGATCGCCCGCTTCGGCCTGACCGCCGTCCTCATCGGCGGCCTCGGCACCGCTGCCTCCGGCCACATCCAGGGCCAGGAGATGGTTGAGGTCCAGCCCATGAAGATGGCTGCCGCCGAAGGCATCTGCATGGACACCGACGGCGCGGCATTCACCGTTGCCCAGTTCGGCTCCTGCCCCCTCGGCGATGACGGCGCGCAGCCGACCCAGTTCATCAAGGTCCCCGGCGTCGCGTCCTTCATGTCGCACAACTCCTTCACCGCCACCTCCGAGGGCGTCGCTGACGTCCAGGAGCGCATGGTGGAGCTGCTCAACTCGGATGCGAACTTCACCGCCAAGTACGGTGACGCCTCGCAGTACGACTTCCGTCCTCCGCAGATGGTCGCCTTCTGGTCGTTCCGCTTCATGATCGGCCTGGGCATGCTGGCCTTCCTGCTGGCGGCATGGGGCCTGTGGGCCACCCGCGGTGGACGCACCTCGTCCAACAAGTGGCTGAGCGTCCTCGCCCTGGTCAACCTCCCGCTGCCGTTCGCTGCCGCTTCCTTCGGCTGGATCTTCACCGAGATGGGTCGTCAGCCGTGGGTTGTCGTCCCGAACCTGCAGGCGCTGTCCGCGGGCTCCGACCTGGGTTCCGTCAACATGATGACCGACATGGGTATCTCCCCCAACGTCCCGGCTGGCCAGATGCTCACCTCGCTCATCCTGTTCACCCTGCTGTACGGCGTCCTCGGCGTCATGTGGTACATCCTCATGAAGCGCTACGCCGTCGAGGGCATCCACTCGTCCAAGGCCGACAAGGCTGAGGCCGATGCTCCCGCCGACCTGTCCTTCGGATACTGAGAGGAACACCGATCATGACTCTGTCTATCCTGTGGTTCATTCTCATCGCCGTTCTGTGGACGGTCTACCTGATCCTCGAGGGCTTCGACTTCGGCGTCGGCATGCTCCTCCCCTTCGTCGCCAAGGGCGACCGTGAGCGCACCCAGACCGTGCGCACGATCGGCCCCCACTGGGACGGCAACGAGGTGTGGCTGCTCACCGCTGGTGGCGCGACCTTCGCCGCGTTCCCCGAGTGGTACGCGACCATGTTCTCGGGCATGTACCTGGCCCTGTTCCTGATCCTCGTCTGCCTGATCATCCGCGTCATGGCTCTCGAGTGGCGCTCCAAGGTCGCCACCGAGAAGTGGCGTCACGCCTGGGACTGGGCGCACACGATCAGCGCGTGGCTCGTCCCGATCCTGCTCGGCGTCGCTTTCGCGAACTTCGTCCAGGGCATGCGCATCGAGGTCGTTGACGTGGCCACCGGCACCGTCATCGACCCGACGCTGGTCAACCAGTCGCTGGCAACCGCGACGCACCAGCTGACCGGCGGTTTCTTCTCGCTGCTCACGCCCTACACCATCCTGGGTGGTCTGGCCGTTATGGCCGTGTGCCTGGCTCACGGCGCGCAGTTCCTGGCGCTGAAGACGACGGGCGAGGTCCGCGACCGCGCCAACGCAATTGCCGCCCCCGCGACGATCGCCGCGACCGTCCTGGCCGCCGCCTGGCTCGTGTGGGGTCAGTTCGCCTACACGACGAACGTCCTGGCGTGGATCCCGCTCGTGGTCGCTGCACTCGCGATCATCGCGTCGACGGCTCTGTCGCAGGCGTCGCTGCGTCGTGAGGGCTGGTCCTTCGTGGCCTCCTCGGTCGCCATCGCCGGCGCTGTCGCGTGGGTGTTCGCGTCGATGGCTCCGGCCGTCCAGAAGTCCTCGATCAACCCGGCGTACTCGCTGACGATTGATCAGGCTTCCTCGACCCCGTCAACGCTGACTGTCATGACCATCGTGACCGTCTGTCTGCTGCCGATCGTCCTGGTCTACGTCTTCTGGTCCTACTGGATGTTCCGCGCTCGCGTGGGCGCCGAGGACGTCGAGACGCAGACGGGTCTGCTGCTCAAGAAGATCCGTGTGGGCGAAAACTTCTTCGCCAACTGATCCTCGCATCACGGCGCGCCCGGTCCCTCGCGCAGGGGCCGGGCGCGTTTGTTGTCACGCCACGAGGATGGGGACCTTTGGCCCATGACGAGGCTTTTTCAGGCACAATAGATACGTGCGTCCCTTTGATCCTCGCTTGTTGCGTTATGCCCGCTCGGCGCGCGGCCCCATCGCTGTGACGGCCCTCCTGGGGACGTTGACTGCGCTGTTGGTTCTCGCCCAGGCGCTTCTCATTTCCGCAGCCCTCTCCCCCGTCGTCTCGGGCACCGCGTCCCTGGCCGACGTCTGGCCCTTCATTGTGGGTATTGCGGCCGTGTTTGCCTGCCGCGCGCTGATCGTCGCCGCCCGTGAGGCGGTGAGCACTCGCGCGGCCGCTGCCGCGGTCAGGGAGCTGCGCGGACGAGTCGTCGATGCGAGCGTCACGCTGGGACCTCGTTGGAGGGCGACCAAGGGCGCGGAGACGACGACGCTGCTCTCGACCGGTCTTGAGGATCTGCGTCCCTACTTCGTGTCCTTCCTGCCCCAGCTCGTCCTCGTGTGCACGGTGACCCCGGCGGCCCTCGGCGTCATTCTCCTGCTCGACTTCTGGTCCGCGCTCATCGCCCTCATCGTTATCCCTCTGATCCCGATCTTCATGATTCTCATCGGGCGCTTTACGCAGGCGGCCTCAGAGGAGAAGCTCGCGTCGATGAAGCGCCTGACCGCCCAGCTCCTCGACCTCATGTCGGGCCTGCCCACGCTCCGCGGCCTCGGCCGTGAAAAGGCACCGCGCACGCACCTGCACGCTCTGGGCACCGCGAATACGAAGGCTACGATGGCCACGCTTCGCGTCGCGTTCCTCTCGGGCGGCGTGCTCGAGTTCCTGACGACCCTGTCGGTGGCCCTCGTCGCCGTCGAGGTCGGTATGCGCCTCGTTTTCGGCAACATTTCGCTGTTCCACGGCCTCGCTGTCATCATGCTCGCGCCCGAGGTTTTCGAACCCCTGCGCCAGGTCGGCGCGCAGTTCCACGCATCGGCGAACGGCGTCACGGCGTCGAAGGCAGCGTTCGACATCATCGAAGAGGCCGAGGCCGTGGACTCCTCCGGAACCGACGAATGCCCCGACATGGCACGCACCGACATCGTTCTCGATGGCCTCGGCGTGCGTGCGCGCGGCGCGTGGGCTCCGGCTCCGACGAGCGGCGTCATCGCTCCTGGCGTCGTGACAGCACTTTCTGGCCCCTCCGGCGCGGGAAAGTCGACCATTGTCGCATGTTTGCTGGCCGACATGACACCGGATGCAGGTCGCATCCTGCTGCGGCCGTCTGTCTCGTCCTCCGAAAGCGGCGAGTCCATCCTGTCGGATATCGATCCCGCCGCGTGGCGTCGCCAGATCTCGTGGGTGCCTCAATCCCCCACGCTGGTTCCCGGTACGATCCTGGACAACATGGGTGCTCTGCCTCTCGACGACCTCAGCGATGCGGCAGCGGCAACCGGCTTCGATGAGGTCCTAGCCACCGCCCCCGACGGGTGGAATACCGTCATCGGCTCCGGCGGCGTCGGACTGTCCGTTGGGCAGCGCCAGCGCCTCGCCCTCACGCGAGCCCTCGCCGCACACTCCCAGGTCGTCATCCTCGACGAGCCCACAGCGCACCTCGATGCCGTCAGCGAAGAAACCGTCGTGCGGGCCATCGACGCGATGCGGGACGCGGGACGCACCGTCATCGTCATCGCGCACCGCGCAGCCATGATGGAGGCAGCTGATGCTGTCATCGACGTTCGCTCGGCCGCTGACGAGGAGGCACGCGCATGAAGCTCTTTCTCACCCGATCCGAATCCGCTGCGCTGCGCCGATGCATCTCCATGCTCGAAGTCTCGCGCTCGGGCTTTGCCCTGTCGTTGCTTCTCGGCGTCACCGCCCTCAGCGCCGCAATCGCCCTCGGCGGCACCGCCGCCTGGCTCATCGCACGCGCCTCCCAGCAACCCCCGGTCCTCTACCTGACCGTCGCTGCGACCTCGGTTCGCCTCTTTGGTGTCTCGCGTGCCCTCGCACGCTACCTGTCGCGCCTTGCTTCCCACAAGGTGGCGCTGACGGGCATGGATAACCTGCGCAACAACCTCTACGACGAATTGGCCGCGGCTCCCGGAACGAAGCTTTCCTCGCTGCGCCGAGGCGATCTCATGACCCGCGCGGGAGCCGACGTTGACGAGGTTGGCAACGTCGTCGTCAAGACTCTCCTGCCGGCTCTTGTCGCGGCGATCGTTGGCGTGGGTACGGTCGGCGTCATCACGATCATCTCTCCGGCGGCCGGCATCATCCTCGCGATCAGCCTCGTCGTCTCGGGCGTCATCGCCCCGGCGCTCATCGCCCGATCGGTGCGCCTGGCCGAGAGCCAGGGCGCCGACGCGCGCACCGACATCGCGGCGACCTCGCTCGCGATCCTCGAGGGTGCCACCGAGCTGTCCATGGCGGGCACGCTGGAGCGCGCGCGCCACTCGCTCAGCGAGTCCGAGGCTGCCCTGAGCGCCGCTCTGGCCCGCTCGGCGCGCCTGTCCGCGTTCGCGCGCGGCCTCGACGTGTGCGCGATGGGCGTCGCGGTGATCGGCGCTCTCCTGATCGGGATCCCGCAGACGACCTCGGGGGTCCTCGCGCAGGTCCTGCTGGCCGTCATCGTCCTCGTCCCGCTATCCGCCTTCGAGGGAGTCGCCGAGCTGACACCCGCCGCCGCCCAGCTCGTGCGCAGCGCCCAGGCCGCGACGCGCATCTGTTCGCTCCTGGACGAGGAGGCACCGGCGCAGCCCCACGACATCCCGGAGGGACCCACCGTCATCGAGGCACGCGATCTCGCCATCGGTTGGCCGGGCGGGCCAACGCTCGCAACGGGAATTTCGCTGGAGCTGCGCCCGGGATCATCCCTCGCGATCGTCGGGCCCTCGGGCATCGGCAAGACGACGCTGCTGGCGACCCTCACGGGCATCATCCCACCCAAGTCAGGCAGTACTCTGATCAACGGCGTTCCCGCGTGGGGAGCCGATCGCGACCAACTCACCTCTCGCATCACGATGACGGCGGAGGACGCGCACATCTTTGCCACCACCATCTACGAAAACCTGCGGGTCGCGCGCGCATCCCTTACCCGCGACGAGGCCTCGGAACTGCTGTCCCGGGCCGGCCTCGCGCAGTGGGTCCAGTCCCTACCCGACGGCCTCGACACCCTGATCGGCTCCGGAGGCACGACCGTGTCCGGCGGCGAGCGCCGCCGCCTCCTCATGGCCAGGGCTCTCGCCGCGCCCGCTCCGATCATGGCTCTCGACGAGGCCTCCGAGCACCTTGATGCGGCGACGGCCGACCGCCTCATGGAAACACTCCTGACACGCTCACCCGAGCGGGCTACCCTGGTGGTCACCCACCGATTGAGTGCCCTGGACCAGGCCGACCACGTCATCGTCTTGGCTGCGCCCGAGCCCGGCCAGTGCGCGACGATCGCTGCGCGCGGCACACACGACGAGGTCATGCAGGCCCTCCCCGCCTACCGCTGGGCCCTCGACCAGGAGGAACAATGAGCACCGACTCCACTGACTTCACGCTGCTGCAAGCGGCCCTGGACCTCACCAGCTCGCTGGATCTGAAGGCCGGCCTGCAGAACTTCGTGGACCAGGCCTGCGCCTTGACGTCCTCTCCGCACGCCACGCTCTCGGTCCTGGACACGTGGGGGGCCACCACCCTGCAACTCGAATTCCACGAGGACGGTCCAGTCCCCGAGGTCCCCGAGTCTCTCATGACGGCGATCCCCGCGAGCGTGCCTCTCCTCGTCAACTCGCCGTCGGACGCACCCGACCTTGATCTGCCCGCTTCCACTCCCCCGTTCCTGGGCGTCTCGATCCTCGTGCACGAGCAGGTTTACGGACGCCTGTACCTGTGCGGGAAGGCGGGCGGGTATTCGTCCGCCGATGCCGCTGTCCTCAGCGCGCTCGCTCCCGCCGCTGGTATCGCCGTTGAAAACGCGCACCTGTACGCGGACTCGAAGCGCACCGAGCGGTGGATCAGCGCCTCTCAGTCGCTGACGACCACCATGCTGGAGGGCGCCGATGAGGAGGAGGCGCTCGAGCTCATCGCTAAGACCGTGCGCGAAGTGTCCCACGCGGACACCGCCATCATCGTCCTGCAGTCCGTGGGCGACACGTGGGCTGCCGAAATCGTCGACGGCAAGAACGCCTCCAGCCTGCTGGGTCTGACTTTCCCGCCCGAAGGCCGCGCGATGAGCGTGTTGCACGAGGGTACCGGCATGATCGTGGACTCGATGTCGCGCGCGCAGACGATGCGTGTCCCCCAGCTGGCCGCCTTCGGATCGGCCCTGTACGCGCCGCTACGTTCACGTGGCGTGTCGTCCGGTGTCCTCATTCTGCTGCGCCAGATCGGCGCACCCGAGTTCGACAGCTCCGAGCTTTCGCTCGCGGAATCCCTCGCCTCCCAGGCCACGCTTGCCCTCGAGCTTGCGTCGGCTCGCCACGCGCAGGACGTGGCCGCACTGCTGGACGAACGCGACCGTATCGGGCGCGACCTCCACGACTTTGCCATCCAGCAGCTGTTTGCGACCGGCATGGCCCTGGATGCGGCCAAGCAGAAGGTCGCAGCCGGCCAGACGGACCCGGCCGCCCTCGAGTCCCTCATCGATTCCTCGCTCGCTTCCATCGACGAGGCCGTGCGTCAGATCCGCACGATCGTGCACAACCTACGCGAGCGCGACAAGGCCGTCGGCCTGGTGGAGAGAATCCGCCGCGAATCGTCGCTGACGCGTTCCGCCCTCGGTTTTGCGCCCTCGCTGCTCATCACGCTTGACGGCAGCGCCATCAACTCGGACCTGGATAACGAGCTCGTCGTCATCGACGAGTTCGACGGTCGCGTCGACCCAGACCTGTCCGACGACGTCGTAGCAATCGTGCGCGAAGGCCTGTCTAATATCGCCCGCCACGCGCACGCGACCGCAGCCGCCGTGTGCGTCGATGTGTCGGGGCGCGGCAAATCGGGGCGCGTGCGCATCACGATCACCGACGACGGTCGTGGCATCGACCCATCGCGTACCCGAAACTCCGGCTTGGCGAACATGGCGGAACGTGCACGACGACACCGCGGCTCGTTCGATGCCGGAAGCGGCCAGGGCGGGGTGGGCACCCAGATCCGGTGGATCGCTCCGCTTGAGGGCTGACCAGACACACACGCACAACACGACGGTGGGGGTGGACGTTCCGATTGGAACTCCACCCCCACCGCGTGCGGACGGGAGTTGTTATCTCCCGGCTCTCAGCTGAGCATCAGCCCAGCCAGCGTCCGTCACTGCCGAAGGTGTACCAGCGCCACCCAATCCAGTGGCCGCCCGTGTACATGTCGCCTCCGGTCCCGAAGTAGTACCAGGCGCCGCCGATCTGCTGCCATCCGGTGGCCATCTGGCCCGAGGCACCGAAGTAGTACCAGGTACTTCCCAGCGGCTTCCATCCGATCGTCATGGCGCCACTGTCGCTCATCAGGTACCAGTGCGAGCCCATCTGAAGCCAGCCGGTGTGCATCGCGCCGGACGGATCCAGGTAGTACCACGCGCCGCCCGTGTAGAGCCAGCCGGTCATCATGACACCGTTAGAGGCGAAGAAGAACCACTTGTCTCCCACCATCTGCCAGCCGGTGACCATCACGCCAGTCTCTGGCGTCAGGTAGAACCACGAGCCACCCAGGTTGACCCATCCGGTGACCTGCGCTCCAGCGCCGTTGTGGTAGCGCCACGCGCCATCCCAGTAGACCCAGCCGGTGAGCATGTAGCCGTTCTGGTCGAAGCGGTACACGTTGCCACCGAGCGTGAGGGTCTCGTTCTTGGCGTAGCCGCCGGCGCTGATCTTCCACCACCAGCCGGCGCCGTCGTTCATCCAGGTGCCCACCGTGTGATCGGGAGCGGGTGCAGGATCCGGGGTCGGATCAGGCGTGGGGGCGGGATCCGGGGTCGGATCCGGGCTGGGCTCGGGCTCGGGTGCCGGCTCCTCGGCCAGGGCGAGGGTCACGAGACCCGATTCAGCGAACCCGGCCTCGTTCATGGCCATGACGCGGATGACCGAGCCGTTGTTCTCTCCGTCGATCGTGAGGGTCAGCTCGGGGCCGTTCTCCTCTTCGACGATGGCCCACGAGTCGGTGCCCTCGCGCTTGATCTGCCAGAACAGGGTCGGGGTGGGCTTGCCGCTCGCCTCGGCCTTGATCGTGACCTGCGTGCCTTCCTTCGCCGTCACGGTGCGGAAGGCGCCATCGCCGGAGATCTGTGCGTCTTCGGCGGGGTTGGCGGTGACGGTCAGCGGCTTGATGACCGGGGGTTCCTGATCGCCGGGATCCGGGGTCGGTGCAGCAGCCGCGAAGGCCTCGACCTCCGCGAGCGCGAACTCGCCGAACTCAGTGGGCTGGATGACGCGGATGAAGCGAGCATCGAAGCCCTCGAAGTCGACCGCGCTCGGGCGGCCGCCGACTCCGTCGACCTTGATCATATGGACGCCGTCAACAGCGCCGGCCGTGGCGGGGTTGAAGGAAGCGTCGAGGCGCGTCTCGGAGGCGACGACCCAGAAGTCGTGCAGGCGCTGGTCGCAGGAGATTCCCTGGCAGTTGTCAGAGGAGGAGCGGTTCCAGACGTTGACGACACCCAGGGGGTGGGTTTCGCCGAGGTCGACCTCCCACCAGGGGTTGGCCTGCTTGCCGGTGTGGGCGACCGAGCCGTTGTCCCACACGCCGTCCGTGTTGCCATCGACGGCGCGCGAAGCGGTACCGCCCCAGCCGGTCGAAGACATGGTGGCCGTCTTGTTGAGTGCGAGGTTGTCGCTGCCCTTGGTGACGGTCAGGGTCGCACGCTGGGAGGTCGTGGAGCCGTTGGCGTTCGTGGCGACGGCGTAGAACTGCGCGCCGTCATCCTCGAGCGTCGTGGTCAGGGTGTACATGGCGTTCGTAGCGTCCGGAATCGCCGTTCCTTCGCTTGCGCCCTTGGGGACGCGGTACCACTGGATGGTGGCGGCCGGTCGGCCCGAGGCGACGACGGTGAAGGTGGCGCTCTCCCCCGCCTTGACGGAGACCGAGGAGGGGTTCGTGGCGATGACGGGCGGCTGGGTGGCCGCGTTCTCGCCGTAAACGTGCAGGGTCGCGCTCACGGAGCGCAGGCCGATCGGGTTGGCGTAGTAGGAGGGGTGTGCCAGTTCGAGGCGCATGGGCGTGACCTTGCCGGGCTCGAGGCTGAGGCCCTCGCCGACTTCGCCGGCCTCAATCTGCGCGCCGGTCACCTCGATGGAGGTGGTCCCGAGGGTGATCTTGTAGGTCGTGGAGGCGTCGAAGTTGCCCGAGAACTTCAGGGCGAGGTCGGTGATGGCCTTGTCCGTCTTGTTCACGAGGTAGGCGTCGTAGGCCTGTGCGCCGGAGTAGCGCAGTGCGGAGGCGCGTCCGAAGAACTGCTCCGAGGAGATGGTCGCGCCGTCGACGGCGGTGACCGTCTGCGTGGGCACATAGGTGGGTGCGGCATCGAAGCTGACCTTGACGACGGGGCGCAGGTTCGGCTCCGGGTTCTCACCCGACATGGTCACCGTGAGCGTGGTGCCGTCCTGAGTGAACTCGAGGGAGCGGTCGGTGCCATCAACGGTCACACCGGTGACGTGGCCACCGACGCTGGGAAGCGTCAGCGTCTTGCCGGGGCTCCACAGCTCGGGGAAGAAGTACAGGTCGTTGCCCTTGGTCATGACCTTGCCCCAGGCGGGGGCGGGGTACCACGTCGGGCGAGCTCCCGTAATGGCGTCGGGGTGACGCTGCATCCACTGGCCGACCTCGGTGACGACGCCGGCGTCGAAGGCCTCGATCGTGCCGTCCCCCTTGGGGCCGATGTTGTAGGCGAACTGGCCGCCCGAGGCGACCGTGCCGATGAGGTTGTTGACCAGCTCGCGTTCCTTGTAGCTCTTCGCGCTATCGTCGCGGTTCGCCCACGAGCAATATCCCCAGCATGCGGGGTAGATCGAGCGAATCGACTCCCAGGGACCCATGTGGAAGTCCGTGGTCACCGAGTTGTCGCCGCCGACCTCGAAGTCGCCGGCCTTGTTCCACACGCGCGAGTTGACCATCGTCTCGGGCTGGAGCTCGTGGACCCACTGAGCCATGCGCTGAGACTGCTCGGCGGTGGGGCCGCCCATGTCGAACCACAGCTCGGCGATCGGGCCGTAGTTGGTGAGGAGCTCGGTCAGCTGGGGCTTGATGACGGTTGTCATCAGGTCCTCATCGATGGGGTTGACGTTGCCGTAGGGCTCGGGGGTCTGCTTGGTCCAGTCGATGATCGAGAAGTAGAAGGCGAGCTTGACGCCGAGCTTGTTGCACTCGGTGGACAGCTCCTTCATCGGATCCTTGCCGTAGTTGGACTGCTTGACGATGTTGTAGTCGGTCGTCTTCGTGTCCCACATGGCGAAGCCGTCGTGGTGCTTCGACGTAATCATCAGGTACTTCATACCCGAGTCGTGGACCGTCTTGCAGATGGCGGAGGCATCGAAGTTCGCGGCCAGATCCTTGGCCTTGAGCAGGTAGTCGTCGGTGGGGATGTTCTCCCAGGCCTTGATCTGCTCGGGGTAGCCCATGCCCTGGCG
Source organism: Schaalia odontolytica (assembly GCF_005696695.1). Lineage (NCBI taxonomy): Bacteria > Bacillati > Actinomycetota > Actinomycetes > Actinomycetales > Actinomycetaceae > Schaalia > Schaalia odontolytica. The sequence goes on from NZ_CP040006.1 coordinate 1,453,585, forward strand.
GTGGCCGTTGTAGTAGCCGCCGTAGACGGAGTAGACGCCGAAGTGCATGAACATGCCGTACTGGAGTTCTTGCCACTTGGCGATCTTGGGGGTGGAGCTCAGTGGTACCGCTGCGGGGACGCCGGTAGGCGCTGGTGCTGCGTCAGCAAAACTGGGGGCGCTCATGGGTGCGAGCACCAGTGCCGTAGCGACCGCACAACCGGCAAGCATTCGCTTGAGGTTCACGGGGTGTCCTTTCAAGGGGTAATGGTGGACGACAGTGTCCGTCCTCAACGGTGAGGATGAGGCGAACGTTACCCCACAGGGCTTTTCCATAAACCAGTTTGATAGTAGCTTTCTCACAAATCAGGGATACCCCCGATTAGCACACAACTAGACGCGCGGGAAATAAGCCGAACGCGGCACACAAAAGCCGAGCGGGCCGGATAATTCCGACCCGCTCGTGTTCGTCTCGCCCCATCCAGGACGAGGCAGTGGCTCAGTTGCGCCAGGACGCCGCCCTCTGCCCGGCCACCCACGCGGCCACCTGCGTGCGGCGCTGCAGGCCCATCTTCGACAGCAGAGAGGTGATGTGGTTCTTCACGGTCTTTTCCGCGACACCCAGCTTCTCGCCGATCTCGCGGTTCGACAGGCCATCGCCGATCAGGTCCAGGACCTTGCGCTCCGACGGCGTCAGGTCGGCGGTCGGATCCTCGTGATCGACGCGGCGACGCGTCAGAGTGCGCTCGTCGAGCAGCACGCGACCGTCAGCGACCGCCTTGATCACGTCGGTGATTTCCGCGCCGCGCACGGTCTTGAGGATGTACGCACGGGCACCCGCTTCGAGGGACTCAGCCAGGGCCTCGTCGTCGTCGAAGGAGGTAAGCACGACGGGGAGGATCTGCGGGTGGGAGGAACGCAGTCGATTCATGATGTCGATACCGGTGCCGTCGGGCAGCTGCAGGTCCACCAGGATCACGTCGGGACGCACCAGGTCGGCGCGACGCACGGCATCAGCAACGGAGCCGGCCTCGGCGACAACCTCGAGGTCGTCGTCGCGGTCGACGATCTCGGCAATGCCACGTCGAACGATCTCGTGGTCGTCAATGATCATGACGCGCGTACGCGCAGACGTATTTTCACTCACGTGTCGATTCTAACCGTCGGGAGGGCAAACGCCCTCGTGTACTTACTACTTCTCGGGAGACAGGCGGCTCATCGCATCCTGCGCGGCCGCGTTCTCCGCGTGCTTCTTCGACGAGGCCTGCCCCGAGCCGATCGGATCGGGGCGCGCGGAGACGAAAGCGCGGGCCGTGAACACGCGCTGATGATCCGGCCCCTCCCCCTCGACCTCGTAGGAGACCTCGCCCAGGCCCTGAGCCTGCGCGTATTCGATAAGGATCGTCTTCCAGTCCTGGTGCTGGCCGCGCGAGGGGGCGTCCACCAGGAGGAAGCTCAGGCGCTCAAGGATGACCCGGCGCGCCTCTTCCAGGCCGCTGGTCAGATAGGTCGCGCCGATGAGAGCCTCGAAGGTGTCGGACAGGATCGAATCCTTATCGCGTCCGCCGTGCATCGACTCGCCCTTGCCCAGGAACACGAAGTCACCCAGGCCGATGCGGCGGGCGGCGGCAGCCAGGGGCTGCTGGGAAACGGTCGCGGCACGCATACGCGATAGGTCCGACTCTGCCACGTCCGGGTACTCCTCGTAGAGCTTCTGCGCGATCACGATCGACAGGACCGAGTCGCCCAGAAACTCGAGGCGCTCGTTATTCGCGATGCCCCCGGCCTCGTTCGCGTAGGAGCGGTGCACGAGCGCCAGCTGCAGGAGTGGGGCGTCGATGCGGGTCCCCCACGCCTCCACCAGCGCCTCCGTGTCGGTACGCGGAGGAACGGGCAGGTGCTTGGAACGACTCATCAGGATCGCCCCGGCTCGGCGTCGTCGCCCAGCAGGGAGGCCAGGGATGCCAGGCGCGGGTCGACGACAAAGTGCTCATGGTCGGAAGGCAGATCCGCCCACTTCTCGCCGCAGACGTCGCACAGGCCCGCGCAATCCTCGCTGCACAGCGGGCGCGGATCCACGAGGGGAACGATCGCATCGCGCAGCTGCGTCTCGATGTCGACGGTGTCGCGCTCGCCGATGACGAACAGGTCCTCGACCTCCTCGTCGTCCTCGGAGGGGGTCAGGGCGGGCGCGTCGGCCTCGAAGTAGACCTCCGCGCTGGAGACGTCGTGATGGTCGCGCACCTCGTCGAGGCAGCGCACGCACTCCCCGATGAGATCCACGGAGGTGGCAAGCTGAACGAGCACGCCGTCCTCGACGCTGGTGAAGTCCACCGACACGTCCAGGGGGACGCCGGGGACGGCCGACATGGAGGGTGTGCCCAGGTCGTCGGGGGTCACCCACACGAGGTCCTGGTGCAGCGTCGATCCCAGGGCGCGCGGCAGGCGCGCCAGGGACAGGGTCAGGGAATTGTCACTCATTGGTCAGATCCACATCGGTAACGTCGACGCCGCGGCGCTCCGCGATCGTGCGACGTCCAGCGTCGGTGCGACGCGCGAGGTCGGAGATGAGGTGGGCAAGCTCGTCCAGCGAGGAGGCCACGTAGTCGTCCGCGCCTTCACGCAGGGAGGCTGCCGAGCGCTTGGCCTCGGAGACAATCTCGCGGGCGCGATCCTCGGCCATGCGCACGATGTTCTCGGTGGAGACGATGCGGGCGGCCTGAGCGTTCGCGTCGGCGATCGTGGCCTCGGCATCCGAGCGAGCCTGCGAAACGAGCGCGGTGGCCTCGTCGTTTGCGCGCGAGCGGGTTCGCTCGGCTTCTTCCTCAGCATCGGCGAGGATCTGAGCGGCGCGCTCGTTGGCCTGGTCGAGGGTCGAGGAGGCGCGCGAGTTTGCCTCGGCGATGCGGGTCTCGGCGGCAGAATCGGCGCGTCCCAGGACGGCGTCCGCGTCGGCGACGACGGCATCGGCGGCCACGAGGTCCTCCGGCAGAGCCTCGCGGGCCTGGTCGAGCAGGTCGAGGATCTCGGCCTTGTTGACCATGATCGAGGCCGACAGGGGCACCGCACGCGAAGACTCGACAAGGTCCTCAATCTGGTCGAGGGCGGCGATCACGGTGGAGGGACCGTAGACGGTTTCCTCGTTCCACTCGTCCTGAGTCTGGTTGTCGGTCGTGTCAGCCATGGCTGCCTCCTGCGTTCCACCGGGCATTATTCAGCTTCTATTGTCGGTCAAAAATCGCTCAATCGCTGGAGGGACATACCGAGAAATATCCTTTTTCAGACCCACGAGTTCGCGCACGGCGCTCGACGAGACGTGTGCAAGGCCCGGACGGGTCGGAATCCACCAGGTGTCGACGCCCCCGATCTCACGGTTGAAGACCGCCTGGGGGGCCTCGTAGTCCACGTCGATCGAGGAGCGCACGCCCTTGACGATAAGCGTGGCTCCCAGGCGCGAGGCCTCGTCCATGGTCGCACCCTGCAGGAGGACGACCTCAACGCCGCCGAGGTGGCCGGTGGCCTCCCGGATGAGCCTGACGCGCTCTTCGGGGGCGATCAGGCCGCGCTTGGCGGGGTTCGCTCCGACGCCGATGATGAGGCGGTCGGCGATGGCGCAGACACGCTCGGCGACGTCGAGGTGCCCGTTCGTGAAGGGGTCAAAAGAACCGGGGAACAGAGCGATCATCAGTCTTCCTCCTCCGCGCTCGACGAGGCCTGGGCGGCCTCGAGGGGCTGCGTGCCATCGGCGGATTCGTCCTTGGGCAGGGGCGGACCGGCGAAGTAGGCGACGGTTTCGCCCCAGGTGCGCTGGTCCTCGAGGACGAGGAAATCCGGCCACGTGGGAGCGGGCGCACGCGTGGAGCGTTCGACGACAACGAGGGCATCGGGACCAATCCAGGGGCCGAGGGAGGCCAGTACCGTCGTCATGTCCTCTTCGGCGATGTCGTAGGGCGGGTCGATGAAGACCAGGTCGATGTCTCCCGCGAGCGCTTCCCCGTTGCGCGCTCCCAGGTAGGTGCGCGCGTCGGCGGTGACGACGCGGGCCGGCAGCCCCGTCGAGCGAACGTTCGCGGAGGCGACGCGGGCGGCGGCCGAAGCCTTTTCGACGAGGGTGGCGTGGGCACCTCCGCGCGACAGGGCTTCCAGGCCGAGGGCACCCGTTCCGGCGTAGAGGTCGAGGACGGTCGCCCCGTCCAGCACGTTCATATGGTCCAGGCGCGAAAAGAGAGCCTCGCGAACCCGCTCGGAGGTGGGACGGGTGCCGGACTTGGGCACGGCGAGGGTACGCCCCTTGGCGCTGCCTGCGACGATTCTGGTCATACCCCTACCCTACCGGGCGCACCTCAGGAGCGTTGCATCCACTCGATCTGTCCGTCCGATGCGGCGCGCAGCGCCCGGGCGAGGTCCGGGTGGCGCTCCAGCGTCGGGTCCTGTTCCAGGAGGGTTTCGGCTTCGCCTTTCGCGCGGCGGATGAGCGCCTCGTCGCGGCGCACTGACAGGAAGCGCAGGTGGGTGGCCGTGCCCGACTGGCCGGCTCCAAGCACGTCGCCTTCCTTGCGCAGGCGCAGGTCGGCCTCGGCGAGCTCGAAGCCGTCGGTCGTGTCCGCGAAGGCCTGGAGGCGTGCCCTGCCCGAATCCGTGAGTTCGTGGCGATGCATGGCGATGCACAGCGAGGGCAGGGAGGAGCGTCCGACGCGCCCGCGCAGCTGATGGAGCTGGGCGAGGCCGAATTGTTGGGCGTCGAGGATAACCATGAGGGTCGCCTCCGACACGTCGACGCCGACCTCGATGACGGTTGTGGCGACGAGGAGGGGCGCGCGCCCGGCGGAGAAATCCTCCATGATCTGCGCCTTCACCGGCGAGGGCGTGCGTCCCGTCAGCTCGTGGATTGCGATGCCGGACAGGGCCGGGTGGGAGCGCAGGTACGCGGCGACCTCCTCAACGGAGGCGAGGGGGCGTGCGCCTTCCTCCTCAGCGTCGGCGACGTCATCGGAGGCGTCGATGCGCGGGCACACGACGTAGACACGACGCCCCTGGGCGATCTCCTCTGCGGCCCGTGCCCAGGTGCGCTCCACCCACGCGGCGTTCGCACTGTCGGCGAGGTAGGTGGCCACGGGGGTGCGCCCCGAGGGCATGCCGCTCATACGCGTGTCGTCGAGGTCTCCGAAGACGGTCATGGCGATCGTTCGCGGAATCGGGGTCGCGGTCATGACGAGTTCGTGAACCGCGCGCCCGTCCTCGCGCGCCCCGCGCAGCGCGGCTCGCTGCTCGACGCCGAAGCGATGCTGCTCATCCACGACGACGAGGGCCAGGTCCGCGAAACGCACGCTCTCCTGGAAGAGAGCATGGGTTCCCACGACGATGAGCGGCTCTGCCGCGTTCATCGCGCTTTGAATCTCGCGGCGGGCGGCGGGCGGCGTCGAACCTGTCAGCAGGCGAACGTCCGGGGCGTCCGCCCTCAGGGGCTCCAGGAGCACCCGCAGGGAGGCGGCGTGCTGCTCCGCCAAGACCTCGGTCGGCGCGACGAACGCACCCTGGTGACCGGCGGCGACCACCTGGAGCAGGGCGCTGAGCGCGACGACGGTCTTGCCCGATCCCACATCTCCTTGCAGGAGCCGCTGCATCGGCACCTCGCCGGCCAGGTCGGCCCCGATCTGGGCGACGGCCTCGCGCTGGGAGTCCGTGAGTTCAAAAGGCAACGACGAGCGGAAACGCTCGCACAGCGGCGCGTCGATCGGCGAGGCCAGCGCCGCCACGGCCCGAGCGCCCCTGCGCTGCGCGGCCAGCCCCACCTGGAGGACGAAGGCCTCGGCGAAGGCCAGGGCCTTGCGCGCCTGCTGGTAGTCCTCGTCCGTCTCGGGCTGATGCAGGGCGCGCAGGCACTCGGCGTGGGAGGCGAAACCAGCGCGCTCGCGGACGTCGGCGGGAACCGGGTCGGGCACATCGGCATCGTCCAGGTGGTCCAGCACCATGCCAACTGCTCGGGCAATCGCCCACGAGGCCAGCGATCCGGTCGCCGGGTAGATCGGGATGGGGCGCGAGGCGATGCGCTCGATGTCCTCCCCGTCCACGCCCTCAAAGGAGGGATGGGTGAGTTGCAGCTTGCCGCGGTAGGCCCCGACCTTGCCGGCGAAGAGGAAGGACTGCCCCGGCGTCAGGAGACGTTCAATGGGGGCGAGCTTGTACTGGTTCTTCGCGAAGAAGGTCGCCGACAGGAACTGAACGCCGTCGGTAAGGGTGACTTCCAAGCGCACGCCCGAGCCGGATCGGTTGGCGACCAGGTGTGCTCCGGCGACCTCGGCGAGGATCGTCACGTCCTCGCCTACGCGCAGGGAGGCCAGCGGCGTGAGGCGACCCCAGTGGTAGTAGCGCCGCGGCGCGACCAGCAGCAGGTCACCAACCGTCGCCACACCCGCCCCCTCGAGGGCCTTCGCCGTCTTTTTCGGCAGGCGCAGGGACAGGGGGACGTCGAGTGCGCTCACGAGGCGCACCCCGCGACCAGGCTCGGCCCGCTTTGCCCGCCGTCCCAGGTCTCCAGGTCGATCGTCGACGACGCGTCGCGCGTGGAGAGCAGCTGGCGAACGGTGGCCACGGTGTAGGGGCCGTCGTCGTCGCGCGAAATAAGGAGGCGCCAGGAATCACCGCCACTGCGTGAGGCCTCGGCCAGGGCCTCGGCGATGCCCTCCGGGTCGCCGCCAGGGGGCAGCGGGGCGCTCGCGCACGAGGCGAGGGCGTCGTGTGCGCCGTCGCGTAGCATACGCGCCAGCGTCGGAGCGGCCTCAACACCACCCGGCTGGGGCACGAACAGCGGGGCGCAGGCTCGCGCGACGGCAAGGACGTCGAGGTCATCGCGACTACCCGCACGCAAAATCGCCGGAACACCCGGGGCGGGCGAGGGCAGCACCGAGGCCACGGTACCGACCAGGGAGGCACTGGCCTCGTCGCACGTGGCTACGAGGGTCACGCCCGTGCGCGAGGTAGCCGCCGACACGATGCCCGCAGCGTCCCCAGAGCTCAGGTCCAAGAACACGACCGCTCCTGCGCGCGCGAGATCTTCGACGAGGCCGGGGGCACTGGTGCAGGCGATGACGCGGGCACGCTCGACGCGGCGCATCGGGCGGCGCTGCAGCAGGCGCACGCCGCGGTGGCTCAGGCCCTCGTCGGCCAGCTCATCGATACCGATCTGCGCGTCCGGGCGGGCGTCGCAGACCTGGAAGCGAATGACCTGCCCCGAAGTAGGGTGCGCGGCCAGCGGCGCGGAGGTGTCGACGTGCAGCCTCCACTCCCCCATGCCAAAGAGATCAACCCTGCCCACGTAGGACAGGCGCGCCCCCAGACCACCGAGGCGCGCGAGCAGCGCATCCAGGTCCTCCTGGGTTCCCTCCAGGATGATGTCGACCGTGAAGTCGCGGCCGGGCGGAGGGGAGGCAGCCTCGGGCGCACGCGAATGGCGCTCGGCAAGGTCGGCCAGCATGGCGGTGAACGACTGAAGGATTCCGGCGTCGCCTCGCATCGAAGCGTCGATGCAGGCCAGGACCAGGGCGATGAAAGCACCACCGGGGTCGATACGCCCCGTCGCCTCGTTCGTCGCCTCAACGAGGCCGATCTGCGCCTGCGAAGAGAAACGAGAGAAAACGTCGTCAACCTCCGGGAGCGTCGCCCCCAGGTCCTGAAGTTCGCGCACCGCACCGCCGAGCATTTCCACGAGGGCGTCGGACCACTCGATGGAGGAGGCCACGGGGCTCAGGGATACGGCGAGCATGCGACGCAGGACGAGAGGCGTGACATGGTGTTCGTCCCCGAGAGCGCCGGCCCACGCCTCGAAAAGAGCTCCGAGGGCCATGCCGCTGTGTCCAAGGCCGCGGCGGATAATCGTCTCCACGGCCGCTTCAAGCGCGTCGCGCAGGTGAGCACGCGGGTCCAGGGAGTCCATAGCGGCCTCGAGCGCAGCCATCGTCGCCGCACCATTCGAGCCCGTGTCGCAGTCCGCCCCGTCCCATCCGTCCAGGTCATCGAGGAAGGGCGCGAGCCTGGCGGCTTCCTCAGCCCCAGCGCGACACGCCTCGATGATGACAGACGCATTCAGTTCCATGACTCCCCTTTCAGCCCCCTCCCATTGTCCCTGCGCGGCTCGGTGTGTGCGACCTGACACGACCCAGATCGGCTGCGACTTGTTGAAAGCGTGGTTCGTCCGCTATTCTGTCATGGTTGCCTTCGGTTCAAGCACCGAAGGATGCGTTCTCCGCAAGCGCGGAGACAAAGACTGAACTGGAAGACATACCGAGGAGAACATCGTGGCTGCCGTTTGTGACGTGTGCGGTAAGGGACCCGGCTTCGGCAAGAGCGTGTCGCACTCGCACGTTCGCACCAACCGCCGGTGGAATCCGAACATTCAGCGCGTTCGCGCCCTTGTCAATGGGACGCCCAAGCGCCTGAACGTCTGCACCAAGTGCCTGAAGTCCGACAAGGTCGCCCGCGCGATCTGAGTCGACACTGACGTAACGCCGGAGGGACGAGCCAAAAGGCTCGCCCCTCCGGCGTTTATTTCATCTACTCCCCCATTACTTGCGCCCCGAGCGCGTATGGGTCAGCGCCCGCGACTTCTCGTCGCGGGCGCTGACCCATACCTTGTGTGTCTGGATTCCCCGTCCACTCTCAGGAGGCGAGGCTCAGAGGAGATCCGCGGCCAGGTCGAGCGGGGTTCCGAAACGGTGGTTCGTGATCGACACTGCCTGCTCGCGCAGGAACGGCAGCAGCTCCGAGTGCGGCCAGGCCGTGACGGCACCCGTGTACAGGGCGACGTCGGGGCTGCCACCGCTCGCGCGGGTTGCGTCCGCCCAGCGCTGCTGCGAGCTTTCATCGCGCGGCCCCAGGACACGCACGCGCATGCCCAGGCCACCGGAGTTCGCCACCATCGCCAGGCGAGAATCCCACGAGGGCGCGTCTTCGACCGTCACCTCGATATCCCAGCCCTCCAGCAGCTCCCGGATGGTAGCCGGAAGCTCATCGGCAACGGATAGCCCGATGGGGCCACCCGCGAGGACGCCCGCTGCCAGCACACGCACGGTGTCGGCGAGGGCAGTCCCACTCCCGGCGCGCACGAGGACCGGCGTGGAACGGTAACGCAGGACATTGCGCTCGCAGGCCATGCCGGTAACGTCGCGGTTGGCTCCGTAATCGGATGCCCAGGCAGCGCCATCGGCGGCGACGGCACGGCTCAGTTCGGCCGCATCGTCCGCGCTCAGGAAAGGACCAGCCGCACGACACAGGGCGAGCACACTCGGATCGAGCGTCTCCACGGAATGACTGGACTCCCCCGCCATCGCATCGCGGTCGGGCACGACCTCGCCCAGACCCAGCAGGTAGGAGGGACCGCCAGCCTTCGTCGTTGACCCGATCGCGGAGCGCTTCCAGCCGCCGAAAGGCTGACGGCGAACGATCGCGCCGGTAATCCCGCGGTTGACGTAGAGATTGCCGGCCTCGATGCCCTCCAGCCAGGCCGCCAACTCAGCCGTGTCGAGAGTATGGAGGCCAGAGGTCAGTCCGTAGTCGACCTCGTTGACGGCCTCGATCGCGTCCTCGAGGGTGTCGACGCGCATGACGCCGAGGACCGGCGCGAAGTACTCGGTCAGGTGGAACTCACTGCCGGGCACCACGCCCGCGCGGATGCCCGGGGTCCACAGCCCATCACCCAGGTACCGGGGCTTGAGCACCCAGTGCTCGCCCTCTCCCAGGGTGGTCAGGCCTCGCACGGCCTTCTCGTCGTCGGGGACGACAACCGGGCCGACCTGCGAGTCCAAGGATGCCGGCAGGCCCACGCGCAGCGAGGCGGCCGCATCCACGAGCTGGCGAGCGATACGGCTCGAGCGCCCCGCAGATCCGACGAGGATCAGCAGCGAGGACGCCGAGCACTTTTGTCCCGCGTGCGCGAAGGCCGAATGAACGATGTCGCGCACCGCCAGATCGGGGTCAGCGGACGGCGTGACGATGATGGCGTTCTTGCCGCTCGTCTCGCCCAGCAAGTGCATGTCGGGCTTCCACGAACGGAAGAGGCGGGCCGTGTCGTACGAGCCCGTCAAGACAACGCGATCAACCCCCTCATGCGTCACCAGGTAGCGCGATACGTCGCCGTCCTCGAGCGGGGCGAGTGCGACCAGCTCGCGGGGAACCCCCGCCTCGTGGAAAGCCGCGACGAGTTCCGCGGCGCAACGCTTGGCCGGCGGGGCCGGCTTGAGGATCACCGCACTGCCCGCCGCCAGAGCGGCAGCGACGCCGCCCACGGGAATAGCCACGGGGAAGTTCCAGGGCGAGGCAACGACGGTGACGTTCACGGGTACGAATCGGGCACCCGCCATATAGGTCTCATCGGAGAGCTGCAACGAGGCCTCCGCGTAGTGATGACAGAAGTCGATCGCCTCGCTCACCTCGGGATCAGCCTGATCAATGGTCTTGCCAGCCTCAGATCCGGCGACCTCGATGAGCTCGCCCCGGCGCGCGGCGAGGACATCGCCGACGCGATGCAGCGCAGCTGCGCGCTCCTCGGGGTCCAGGGCCTGCCAGGCATGCGCCGCCTTGGTACTCGCCTCGACGAGGGCGTCGACCGCCTCGTGTGTGGCCAGGGCCTGCGCGCCGGCACGCACGGCTTCCACACCTCGCGTCGAGGCGGGGATGGCCGCAGAAATCTCGCGGGCCCACTGGCGATTGGCCGCCAGGGCGGGATCTGAATCCGGTTCGGAGACAAAGGGACGACGCGCGCGCTCGGCGAGGGTCCCCTGCTCAGCCGGAACCCCGGCCTCGCGCTCGGCCAGACGATCCTGGACGCGGTTGGGAACCGGCAAGGGGGCGTCCGGATCAACGTCGGAGAGCGCGGCGAGGAAACGGTCGCGTTCCCGGGCGAAGACGTCCTCATTCGTGGCGATGTCGAAGACCCCGGACATGAAGTTCTCAGGTGCGGCGTTCTCCTCGAGGCGGCGCACCAGGTAGGAGATGGCGACGTCAAACTCTCGGGGGTTGACGACCGGGACGTACAGGAGCAGGGAGCCGACATCGCGACGCACGACCTCTTGAATGCCGGTGGCCATGCCGGAGAGCATCTCGAACTCGACGCTGTCCTCGACGCCGCGCGCTGCCCGCAGCTCGTAGGCGAACGCAATATCGAAGACGTTCTGTCCGGCCACTCCCAAGCGAATCGCCCGGGTGCGCTCGGGCGTCATCGCCCAGTTCAGCATGCGCTTGTAGTTGGTGTCGGTGGCCTGCTTGGACGGCCAGGTCGTCAGCTCCCAGCCGTGAATCTCGGCATCCACCCTCTCCATGGACAGGTTCGCGCCCTTCACGATGCGGACCTTGATGCGCGAACCCCCCGCGTCCACGCGTGCGCGCGCCCACTCCTGGAGACGCTGAAGCGCACCGAGCGAATCGGGCAGGTAGGCCTGGAGGACGATGCCAGCCTCGTAGCCGCGCATATCCGGCTGGTCGAGGATGGCGGTGAACACCGCGATCGTCAGGTCGAGGTCCTTGTAGTCCTCCATGTCGAGGTTGAGGAAGGTCCCGTGATCGCGAGCAAGGCGGTAGAGGGGCAGGAGCGCGCTCACGCCGTGGTCGACAACCTCCTCGAAGCCCCACGGGTTGTGGGGGCCTGTCACCGCGGAGACCTTGATGGACACGTAGTCGACATCCTCGCGGGTCACGAGGCGCGAGACCTCGGCCAGGCGGTGAGACGCTTCCTTCTCGCCGAGAACCGCCTCTCCGAGGAGGTTCACGTTCAGGCGGTGGCCGCCCTGACGCAGGCGGGCGAGCGCGGGCCCCAGGCCCTTGTCGGTTGCATCGACGACGAGGTCACCGACGATCTCGCGGAATACACGTCGGGCCACCGCCGTCACCGTGCGCGGGGCGAGGAGCGATGCTGTCGAGCCGAGGCCCATCGCCGCAGCCAGGGCCGGGGGCAGGAAGTTTTTACGCCCTGCCGACAGGCGTTTCATGGCTGCGCTGGCTACGTCCAGGTCCGCGGGGCGCACGACATCATCGACGAATCGGGTCGTGAAGGTGAGTCCGTCCGGATCGGCGAGGATACGAGACAGGAGTTTGGCCGACTGGGGCGTAGGCTCATGGGCCGACTCGTCGGCCCAGCGGCGGGCTCGAATGATCGCCCGCTCCCCCAAGGCCCATAGGTCGTCGGGGCAGCGTCGAGCGCTGGCATCGTGGTGGGACGGGGTGGGAACAGCGGCGTTCGCCATGCGTAGACCTCCAGGCGTGGATGAGCGACGGATTCTCAGCCTCGCGCGGAGCATCAACGCTGGACACGCTCGGCAAAACTCCCGACGTTGTGAAGGATGCTGGTTTGTCCATCGTAACGCGCATAAGGCTCACCTGTGCGGGCATCGCAAGACGACGCGACGATCAAGCAAGGGACCTAAGCCCCAAAACGCAAGAAACGCCCACAAAGTCAGATATCAAGTGTCGCTTCTCACACACGAGCCGTGGCCCTGCACGGCGACACCCCGCCTCACTCGGGGCGAACGAGCCACCGCTCCTTCATGTCGACGGCGACACCAGCCATGACCTCGTGCATATTGAGCGCACGGCCACCGTCCGCGCGCGAGCAGAGCCACTGGACCTGGAGCCCATCCGATATCGCAACGAGGCGGCGCGCGATCTGCTCACTCGGAGCGTCCTCACGCACCTCGCCCGTGGTCTTGCCATGCTCGAAAGCCTCAACGAGGTAGGAAATCGCACCGATCAGGTGCTCGCGGAACCACGGATGCGCCTGGTGCTTCGAATCAATGACGGCAGCCGACATCGCCGTGTAGAGCGCCACTCCGTCGGGATGGCGCTGATTGTGTGCCACCATGTCCACCCAGGCATCCAGCGCGGCCTCGGCCCCCTCCTCGGGGCGCGGGAGTCGGCTGACAATGCGGCGATCACGCTCGTCCAGGACGGCCGCGAGCAGCTGATCCTTCGAGGAGTAGTGATGCAGGAGCCCCGCCTTCGAAATATCTGAGGCACGCGCGATGTCTGCAAGCGAGGTTGCCACGTAGCCCTGCGTCGAGAAAAGGGTGAGTGCCTCCGACAGGATGCGTGCCTTCTTATCCTCGCTACCGGCTTTCGGACGGCCGGGCCGACGGGTGCTCGTTGCCTTAGTAGCATCGTTGCTCATGCGGGCTGCTCCATGTTCGGTGTGACAGAGTTACCAACAACCCATCATAGCGCGCAACCGTTTATGCGCCACCGGGTATGCGAACTTCTTTCGTCAAGTCCGCATACCCGGTGCATCAATGGCGTGATTCGGGGCCTTAGTAGCCGAATCGAACCTCGAACTGGGGCTTGCCCGAAGCGTCCAACTCGAGCTTGCCATCCTTATCGGTCTTCACGGTCGCGGTCACCCGGGACGTCACGTCACGCTGCTTGTCCCAGCTCTCCATGCCCTGGATCGTGAACGTTGCCTCGCCGGTATAGACACCGCCTTCATCCGTCGTCGCCTTCATGGCCGTGGGCATCGTCTTGACCTGCAGGAGGGCCAGGGTCCGGGACTGAACCGCGCTCGGGCAGGCGGTGTCAATGTTGCCCGGGACGGTCGCGCACGAGTTCGTGAGCGCAGCCGCAGCATCGAGCGCGGCGGCAGCCATCTTGTCGTTGTAGGTACCCTTCAGCTCGACCGTTCCACCGTAGTAGGAGCTGTCGTAACCCGTTGCTGCCTTGACCGAAATGGTCTTGGGCGCAGCATCGATGTACTCGCCCGTCTCCTCCGGGGTGAACGTGTAGACGCCCGGGTAGAGCACGATGGAGCTACTCGGGGCTTCCTTCAGCGTCGCGACCGACATCTTTTCGCCGCCGATCGAGAAGTGCGTGACGTTGTCTGCCTGCACATCCACGCGAGCGACCATCGCATCCTGGATCTTCCAGTTCTTCAGCAGCCCAAAGGTCTTCTTCGCTTCACTGACGCGGAAGGATCGGGTGAAGCGTTCGCCGTCGAGGCGCATCGTCGCCGTCACCACCCGTTCCTTCGAGTGCTCCGCATCATCCACGGTCACGTCCTCAACCTCAATGCGGGCGCTCGACGAGGCCATGACCTCGTCGGAGAGGAAACCGCGCTGATCGTTGGGCAGCCCCGGATCGACCATCGCAGTCGCAGCGGCGGCCTTGCCGTCCGCGAGCAGATCAAGATACTGGCGAACCTGCGCCTCGGGCGTGCGCGTCCAGTTCGCGATCGCCAAGGCGACGGTTGCGACAACCCCGAGCACAACGAGGGCCACAACGCCGACGACGATGCGCTTGATGCGACGGCGGCTCTTATCCGACATCGGCGTAAAGGTCACGCCCGCCTGCGGGACTGCGACAGCCGGAGCAACCACATTCTGGGGGATCGGAGCGGGCGGAGGCGTCGGGCTCTGGGAAGGGGCCGGGGGCGGGGGCACCGCACCCTGATTCGCATCGTAGTGCTGCTCAGACATCTCTCAATCCTCACTGTTGTACGCGCCGATGGGGAGGCGCTGCGGTGCCGCTGCTGAGGTTGGCCACACCGAAACCGCTAAATTTTCTCACACGGTATTTTCTTCATCAAATAAACAATTGCGGCCGCCATATGCTGGACGATCACGCCGCACACCACTTCTACGGTGCGACCGTCGCAAACATGCGGACGTACCACATACTGCTTCCCAGTGAGGCAAGACGCTGACCGGCGTCAGGCGTCGACGTCAGTCTCCGCATCGACGACGGGCAGGGCCTTCGTCGGCGGAACGCATGCGTCACCCTGCAGCGCGGGCAGGGACAGTCCGGCTGTCGCCGGAATCTCCTCCGACGACTCCGCGAGCTTGCGCGCCACGCGCGACATCGGTCGAGACGAGGCCGGGGTGCCCTCAGTCAACGCGGTCATCCTGATGTACTCCAATCGTTGGTCGTCACGCCGCTTCACTTCCCCGTCTACAAACAAAGACTCCGGCGGCCCACATCACACTAGTCTACGGAATCGGCAGAGAAATGATCCCACGCCCCGCGCAGGACCGCCCCATCCATCATCGCCTGCGGCTCCTCATCGGGCAGGCACGCTCGCACCGCGCCGACAACGCGGAATCCCTCGGGCAGCTGCGCATCCGGCGGAAAAACGGCGATCATCCCGTGTTCCTCTCCCCCTTGCAGGACCCACCGCACCGGATCGACCGCGCAGACGCGGGCGGCGGGAGCCAGCCGGCTCGCCTCCGCCTCG
Organism: Schaalia odontolytica; assembly: GCF_005696695.1. Taxonomy (NCBI): domain Bacteria; kingdom Bacillati; phylum Actinomycetota; class Actinomycetes; order Actinomycetales; family Actinomycetaceae; genus Schaalia; species Schaalia odontolytica. The sequence continues at coordinate 1,468,766 of NZ_CP040006.1, forward strand.
ATGGCGTCTCGATCGAACTCGATGACGACACTCGAGGCCTTGGCAATGCGCGCCGCGTCAGTTGCGGGCCCATCCGACAGGTCCATCATGGCGCGAGCGCCCGCAGCCGCAGCGGCCACGCCGGAGCCCAGCGGAGGCCTCGGCGCACGGTACGTCTCAATGAAAGGTGCCAGATCGCCCAGCTGCTCAACTCCACGCGACGAGGCATCGACGTACCCACCTTCCAGGAGATCGAGGCCGGCGTAGGAGTATCCGAGGGTGCCGCTGACCGCCACGACATCTCCGGGGCGCGCGCCGTCACGGCGCACCACCGGACCCGGGCAATAGCCGAAGGCCGTGATCGAAATGACGAGCTTCTCCCCCGCGCTCAGATCGCCGCCAACCACACCAGCTCCAACCTCGCGCGCGCGGTCCCCCAGGCCTCGGACAACATCCAGGAAGACGTCCGCGTCCATGTCGCGCGGCGCCACCACCGAGGCAACGAGCGCCGAGGGGCGTCCTCCCATCGCATCGATATCCGCGAGGTTCTGGGCGGCAACGCGGGCACCGACCTCGTAACCGGTCGACCACGACAGGTGGAAATGCTGGTCCTCCACCATGACGTCCGTCGTCACGATAAATGATCCTTCGGGAGCCGCGACCTGGGCGCAGTCGTCACCAATACCGATCATAGTGCGCTCGCCGCGCGGGAAAGACTCGCGGAAATGAGACACCAACTGTGCCTCGGACAGCTCAGCTAACTTCATAGGAACCAGACTAGTCGCGGGCGCAGCACCGCGCCGCGAAGGCGCCTCAGTTTTCGACGCCTCGCACGGTCTGGGAGGCAAAGAGGCAGGTCGCGGCCGCGCTGGCCACGTTCAGAGATTCAGCATCACCCGTCATCGGGATAGACACGAGCGCGTCGCACAGGCGCATTTCATCGCCAGACAGGCCCCGCGCCTCGTTGCCGAACACCCACGCGTGCGACTGGGACAGGCGCGAGCGGGCCGACACTCCCTGCACGAGGAGGTCGGAGAGGCTGATCGAACCGGCGCCACCGCTGGTGCCCAGCAGGGCCGCACTGCGACCGTGAATGAGAGCGCGGGCTTCGGCAAAGGACGGAACCACGCACACGGGAATGTGGAAGACCGAGCCGGCGCTCGAGCGCACGACCTTCGGGCTCGCGGCGTCCACCGTGCCCGCGACGACCACGACACCGACCGCGCCGAATGCGTCGGCCGTGCGAATGATCGTGCCAACGTTGCCGGGGTCGCGCCCCTGAGCGAGCACGACGATCGTCTCGCCAACGCTCGGCTCAGGCAGTTCGCGCGACAGCGCATCCAGGGAGGCGACTGCGCAGATGCCCTGCGAGTCCCCCGACAGGGCCGCCGAGACCTCGGCGGTCACCGGATGCACCCAGCGCGTGGCGCGGCGGGCCACGTCCACGACGTCCGCGTGCGTCTCCCACGCGTCCTCGCGGACGTACACGTCACGCACCGCAAACGGTCGGTGCGCAGCAAGTTCACGCACTGCCTGAGGCCCCTCGACAAGCATCAGACCCGAGCGCGAACGCGCCGAGCGCCCGACCAGACCCGACACCCTGCGCACGCGATCGGCGCGGGGATTATCGAGGACGGTCAGGCGCTCGGCGGAAAAGCTCACCTATCAGGCCTTGGGGGCGTTGATGTCGGCGGGCAGCGCGTCCTTGGCGACCTTCACCAGGGCGTTGAACGCGTTGATGTCGTTGACGGCCAGCTCGGCCAGCATGCGACGGTCGACCTCGACGCCAGCCAGGTTCAGGCCCTGGATGAGGCGGTTGTAGGTCAGGCCCTGGGCGCGGGAGGCAGCGTTGATGCGCTGGATCCACAGACGACGGAAGTCGCCCTTCTTAGCCTTGCGGTCGCGGTAGGAGTAGACGAAGGAGTGAGTGACCTGCTCCTTGGCCTTGCGGTACATGCGCGAGCGCTGGCCGCGGTAGCCGGAGGCCTGCTCGAGTACGGTACGACGCTTCTTCTTGGCGTTGACAGAACGCTTAACACGTGCCATTTTCTACTGTTCTCCTCTAACTCGAGCTCACTTGCCCAGCAGACGCTTGACGCGCTTGACGTCAGCGGTCTCCAGGACCTGATCGGTCGCCAGACGACGGGTCTTACGGCTGGACTTGTGCTCCAGCAGGTGGCGGGCGCCGGCCTGCTCGCGCATGATCTTGCCCGAGCCGGTCGTGCGGAAGCGCTTCTTAGCACCGGAATGAGTCTTGTTCTTCGGCATTTCTATTCCTTCGTTGTGAGGCGATGGGTATCGCCGTCAGTCCTGTTCGGCAGCCTTGTCGGCTGCCACTCGGGCCTGGTCCTTGCTGGCGCGCTCCGCGCGCTTGCCCCGGCGCTCAGCGCGCTCGGCCTCGCGGCGCTTGCGCTGCTCAGTCAGGGCGTCAGCCTTGCGCTTGGTGGGGGCCAGCACCATCGTCATGTTGCGCCCGTCCTGACGGGGCATCGACTCGACGGTGGCAAGGTCACCAATCTCCTCGGCGAGGCGCTGCAGGAGGCGAACGCCAGCCTCGGGGCGAGACTGCTCTCGACCGCGGAACATGATCATGACCTTGACCTTGTCGCCGGCGGACAGGAAGCGCTCCACGTGGCCCTTCTTGACGCCGAAGTCGTGATCGTCGATCTTCAGTCGGAAGCGGATTTCCTTCAGCTGCGTGTTCGCCTGGTTGCGGCGAGCATCGCGGGCCTTCTGGGCGGCTTCGTACTTGTACTTGCCGTAATCCATGAGCTTTGCGACGGGCGGCTTGGCGTTCGGCGCAACCTCAACCAGGTCGAGCCCGGCCTCTTCGGCCAGACGCAGCGCGTCCTCAACTCGGACGACGCCGACCTGTTCACCTCCGGGTCCCACGAGGCGAACCTCGGGGACTCGAATACGCTCATTGATGCGAGTCTCGCTGATGAGCGGCTCCTTCCACAGAATCCTTATGCGTGTAACGAAAAGCCTCCGTTACGCGACGCGCACGGAGGCTTCCATAGGTCAACACACACGGGTGTTGACCGTCGTACCCGATCCCCTGCGCGGCGCCCCTGATGGGCGGCATCCTCTCTGTCGAGAGGCGGGTATCCAGGTGGGATTTCTCCGCTTGCGTTCCAGGCTTTCGCCCAGACGGTCGTACCAACTGTACCAGAAACAGCACAAGAGCGCCAGATCAGCAATCATTGCGCGCCTCACGCTTTACTGGGAGCGCGCGATGCTGGTTCAGCGCAGGACGGGCGCGATCTCGACCCGGTCGGCCGAGGCGATAAGGCGAGGGTTGGAACCCAGGGCGCTCAGGGCGCCCGACAGGTTTTCTTTCATCGCCGAGGCATCCTCTGCCTGCGCAAATCGCTCGCGGTCCACGGACACGACGACGCGCGTGAGACCGTCGCCCGCGTAGGCGATCTCAACGTCGACGATGGCCGGGCATGCCGCAGAGGCCTCGGCGAGCAGGAGCTCGCGCAGGGCCTCGTCGCGCCAGGCGGGCAGCCACTCATCCCCCTGCGCGAGCGCTGCGACGGCGGGGCGCGGTAGCAGCACTGCGTCGGTACCCGGGTTGACGACGATGCGCCCGCCCGTCTCCACGAGGGCGGTCAGACCGATCGTGCGGAAGTCCAGGGCCATCGGACGGTCGCCGGGGCGGTGAGCGGACAGTGCCTGCGCCGACGAATAAATCGCGAGCGCCTCCCCCGCGGGGGTCTGCGCGCGCACGAAGTCGATCGGATTATGACCGTTTTCGCCGGCATGAACGCCCGTCACGCGCGGGTCGGGCTCTACGTCGATGGGAACGATCACGCGCTCAAAAATGAGAGCATCGACGAGGGCCTCAAGCCGGGCCGCTCCCCCGTCGCTCCCCTGCCCCAACGCGAGCGCCCGGGCGGTCCGAGGAAGCCCCTGCCCCACGTCTGCGCGGTCGTGGCTCATCATCGACAGGCGCTGCGCCAGTCGGTTCTTCTGTTCCTCGGTGAGAGAAGGTGGCGTGGGAGTCATGAGAGTTCCTCGTATCCGGCAACATCCAGCGCATCGGCCAGAGTGAATGCGCCCTGGTACAGGGCCTTTCCGACGATTGCACCCTCGATACCGAGGGCACGCAAGGCTTCGATATCGGCCAGGGAGTTGACCCCACCCGAGGCGATGATGCGTGCGGGAGTCCGGTCCGCGACGCGGGCCAACAGTTCTCGATTGGAACCGTTCATCTGACCGTCACGAGTCACGTCCGTGACGACCAGGCGGGCCACACCCGCCTCGTTCAGGACGCGCAGAGCCTCCCAGACGTTGCCGCCCTCGCCGCTTCCGCCGCGCGCGGCCAGGCGATCGCCGCGCACGTCGAGGCACACGGCGACGCGCTCGCCGAAAGCGTCAACGGCCTCGCCCACGGCGTCGATGTCATCGAGGGCTTGCGTCGCGATGTTGACTCGCTCGGGGCCCATCGCCAACCCGGTCTCGATGGAGGCTCGGCTCGTGATGCCTCCCGACAGCTCGACGCGCACGGGAACCTCGCGGATCACCCGGGCGAGCATCTCAGAGTGTTCGCCGCGTCCAAACGCCAGATCCAGGTCCACGAGGTGCACCCAGCGAGCCCCGGCCTCGTCAAACGAACGGGCGACATCGAGGGGACTCCCCCAGGAGCCCTCGTCGATCGATCCGGAGGACAGGCGCACGGCCTGCCCGCCCGTCACGTCGATCGCGGGCAGCAGTTCGAGGATCGTCATGATTGCTTGCGTCGCAGCCAACCGAAGGGGCCGCCGCCCTGGCAGCTGCCGTCGGCGGCCACGGAATCCTTGTAGTCGGCGGGCGTCGTACGCCCCAGCAGGAGGTCCTCCGTCGCCGCGGGCATCGCACCCAGCAGCAGACCCGCGGGAATCGTCTCCTCGGGCTCGCCACCCACGTAGCGCTGGGCGGAGATGCGACCCGAGACACCCGGCTCCACGCCGTCACCTTCCACGAGCCAGCTCATGAGCGCGACCGCCCCGTACTTCGACAGGTTCGAGACGGCCCGGGCGACGCGATCCACCGCGTCGGGCATCGGACGCTGGCCGGTCAGCAGAGCGTCGAGCTCCTCCTCGTCGGTCGGCGTCGTCTCAACGCGCAGCCACACCGCGGTCCACGGCTTGAGACGCACGATCGACTCACGCACGCCCGTCAGAGCGAGCAGCGAATGCAGCGCCTCCGGGTAGGAAATAGGGGCGAGCACGAGGGCAACCGACAGGCGGCCACCCTCCAGGTGCAGGGACTCGTCAACGGGAGTGTCGTCCGGATCGAGGGACGGCAGAGGATCGCCCGCGGCGGGCGTCGATCCCAGCGATGCAACCAGCGACTGGAACTCCGCGTCGATATCGTCGTTGTGAGCGCTCACCGCTCCTCCTTATACTGTGTGTCTCTACCCAAGGATACTGTTCATCCACGCCCTCGCGCGTGATGCGCTCTCCACCAGCGAAAGGATTCACCATGAGCACACCGACGATCCCCGTGCGCGGGGAGATCAAGCTCGGCCAATTCGTCAAGCTCGCCTCCCTCGCGGAAGACGGCGCACAGGCCCGCGAACTCATCCAGGCCGGCGACGTGACCGTCAACGGCGAGGTGGAGACGCGCCGCGGCCATCACCTGAGCGCCGGCGACCTCGTCGAGGTCGACGCACCCTGGGGCAAGGCCTCAGCGATCGTCGGATCCGCCTCCTAAGCACCCCCGTCGACGACGCGAGCCGAGTCCCACCGGGGCCCGGCTCGCATCATGTTAGGACGAGGTGACGACACCACCCGCGCCGACGACTGCCTTGATGTGGCTGAAGAAGGCGCTCGTCTGCTCGACGCGCAGCTTCGGATCCAGCTCGACGACCGTCGTGCGCCCCGGCTCCGTCAGGTGCAGACGCACCGGAGAGCCACCCGGGTAGGATTCGAGGACGCCACGCAGGTCGGTGAGCAGCTCGGGCGTACACCGGGCCGCCGGCAGGCGCAGGTCGAGGGGCAGGTCCGCCCCGCCCGACAGATCCAGGAGAGTCATCGACTGGCCGTAGATGGTCATGCCCTCCTCGCGCACGTTCACCTTGCCCTCAATCTGGACGATGATGTCCTGCGCGAGGTAGGTCTGAATCGACTCGTAGGAGCGCGGGAAGAAGAGCACATCCACCGAACCCGACAGGTCCTCGATCGTTGCGATCGCCCACGCGTTGCCCTGCTTCGTCACCTTCGTCGTGACGCCCGAAATGAGGCCCGCGATCTTCACGATGCGATCCGCCATCGCCCCCTCCGAGCCGACGACCTGCGCGATCTCGTAGTCCTGGTGGCGTGCCAGCGCCGCCTCCACGCCGCGCAGCGGGTGGTCGGAGACGTACAGGCCCAGCATCTCGCGCTCAGCCGCCAGCTTCGTCTTGCGGTCGAACTCGGGCAGGTCCGGGATATCGATCGTCAGGCCAGAGCCCGTATCCTCGTCCTCCCCCAGAGCGCCGAACAGGTCGAACTGTCCGATCGCCTCGTTACGCTTAACGTCGATGATCGCGTCCACGGCCTCGTCGCAGCGCGCGAGGAGGGCGCGGCGCGTGTGACCCATCGAGTCGAAAGCACCGGCGCGGATGAGCGACTGGATCGTGCGCTTGTTGCACACCACCTGGGGCACCTTGTCCAGGAAGTCCTGGAACGAGGCGAAACGCCCCTTCTCGGCGCGGGTTTCCACGATTGCATCGACGACAGGGCCACCCACGTTCTGGATGGCGTTCAAGCCGAAGCGGATCGCCTCGCCGTCAGGCGCAAAGTTACCCATCGACGCGTTCACGTCCGGGGGCAGGACCGTGATGTCCATGTGGCGGCACTCCGCCAGGTACAGGGCTCGACGATCCTTGTTGTCCTTCGTCGAGGTCAGCAGGGCTGCCATGTACTCCGTCGGGAAGTTCGCCTTGAGGAAGGCCGTCCAGTAGGAGACGAGGCCGTATGCGGCCGAGTGGGCCTTGTTGAAGGCGTAGGCGGAGAAGGGAACGACGACGTCCCACAGGGCCTTGATCGACTCCTCGGAGTAGCCGTTATCCACCATGCCCTGGCGGAAGCCCTTGAACTGCTGGTCCAGGACCTCCTTCTTCTTCTTACCCATGGCCTTACGCAGAATATCTGCCTGGCCCAGCGAGTAGCCCGCCAGCTTCTGGGCGATCTGCATGACCTGCTCCTGGTACACGATCAGACCGAAGGTCGTTCCCAGGATGTCCTCGAGCGGCTCCGCCAGCTCCGGGTGGATGGGCGTGATCTCCTGGCGCCCGTTCTTACGCAGCGCGTAGTTCGTGTGGGAGTTCGCACCCATCGGGCCGGGACGGTACAGGGCGCCGACGGCCGAGATGTCTTCGAAGTTGTCGGGCTTCATGAGCTTGAGGAGGTCACGCATACCGCCACCATCCAGCTGGAAGACGCCGAGGGTGTCGCCTCGTCCCAGCAGCTCGTAGGTCTTCTTGTCGTCGAAGGTCAGGTGGTCGAGGTCCGGGTCCGGCTTGCCGTTGAGCGCAATGTTCTCAAGGGCGTCAGACACGACGGTCAGGTTGCGCAGACCCAGGAAGTCCATCTTCAGCAGGCCCAGCGTCTCGCACGTCGGGTAGTCGAACTGCGTGATGATCGCGCCGTCCTGCGGGCGCTTCATGATCGGGATGATGTCGGTGAGCGTGTGGGAGCTCATGATGACCGCACACGCGTGCACACCCCACTGGCGCGTCAGGCCCTCCAGGCCGAGAGCGTACTGGACGACCTCGTGCGTGTCGGGGTTCTCCTCGTAGAACTTACGGAACTCCGAGGCCTCGGCGTAGCGCTTGTCCTTCTCATCGAAGATGCCGTGGACCGTGATGTCCTTGCCCATGATCGCCGGGGGCAGCGCCTTGGTGAGCTGCTCGCCGACCTTGAAGTCCTTGCCGAGGATACGCGCGGAGTCCTTCAGGGCCTGCTTGGTCTTAATCGTGCCGTAGGTGACGACCTGGCTGATGCGGTCCTCGCCGTACTTGCGCTTGACGTAAGCGATGACCTCGTCGCGCCTGCGTTCGTCGAAGTCGACGTCGAAGTCGGGCATCGAGATTCGCTCGGGGTTGAGGAAGCGCTCGAAAATCAGGCCGTGCTCGAGGGGGTTAAGCTCGGTGATCTTCAGGGCGTAGGCAACCATCGAACCCGCGCCCGAGCCACGCCCCGGTCCCACTCGGATCCCCTGAGACTTCGCCCAGTTGATGTAGTCGGCGACCGTGAGGAAGTAGCCGGGGAAGCCCATCTTGATGATGACGTCTTCCTCGTACTGGGCCTGCTTGCGCACATCGTCCGGAATGCCATTCGGGAAGCGATCGCGCAGGCCTCGCTCGACCTCCTTGATGAACCACGAGGTCTTGTCTTCACCCTCGGGCACCGGGAAGTCGGGCATGTAGTTGGCGCCCTCCTTCGTGGTCGTGAAGTGCACGTCGCAGCGCTCGGCGATCTCGAGGGTCGAGTCGCAGGCGCCGGGCAGCTCGCTCCACAGCGCACGCATCTCGTCCGAGGAGCGGATGTAGTAGCCGTCGCCGTCAAACTTGAATCGGTCGGGGTCGTTGATGCGCGAGCCGGAGTTGATGCACAGGAGCGCGTCCTGGATCTTGCGGTCCTCGCGCTTGACGTAGTGCGCGTCGTTGGTCGCCACGAGGGGCGCGTTCATGAGCTTGGCGATCTCGAGGACCTGCTGGTGGGTGCGCCGCTCGATGTCGATGCCGTGGTCCATGACCTCGACGTAGAAGTTCTCCGCGCCGAAAATGTCGCGCAGCTCTGCGGCCTCAGCCACGGCCTCGTCCCACTGCCCCAGGCGCAGGCGCGTCTGCACGGCGCCCGAGGGGCAGCCTGTGAACACGATGAGGCCCTCGTGGAACTGGCTGAGCAGTTCCTTGTCGGCACGCGGCCACTTGCCGAACTGGCCGTCCGTCGAGGCGTAGGACCCCAAGCGGAAGAGGTTGTGCATGCCCGTCGTGTTGTAGGCGACCAGGGTCAGGTGGTTGTAGGAGCCGCCGGCGCTCACGTCGTCGGCGCGCTGCCACGGCTCACCCCACAGGACCTTCTGACGATCGAAGCGCGAGGTCCCCGGCGTCACGTACGCCTCGAGGCCGATGATCGGCTTGACGCCCGCGTTCTTGCAGTTCGTGTAGAAGTCGAAGGCACCGAAGAGATAACCGTGATCCGTCAGGCCGATCGCGGGCTGCCCGAGACGGGCGGCCTCCTCCGCCATCGCTTTCGTCTTCGCCGCTCCGTCGAGCATCGAATACTCGGAGTGGTTGTGAAGGTGCACGAAGGAATCAGCCATGCGTTGATTCTACTGTCCGAGGCCCGCGCACCCACGGTGAACGCCCCGAGCGGAGCGGTCGTTCATCTCACGGCGTGACAGCCACGACGAGGCCGGGGCAGGGAAGCGCGGAAACCTCACCAACGGGGGTCAGTCGCGCGGGTGGCGCAGCTCCTCGAGAGCATCGGCGAGATCATCCGGATAGGGACTGGACACGCTCATCGGCATGCCCGTGCGAGGGTGGGCAAATCCGAGTCGAACGGCGTGCAGCCACTGGCGGGTGAGCCCCAGGCGCTCCGCCTGGGTCGGGTCAGCGCCGTAGAACGTGTCACCCACGCACGGGTGCCCGACGGCGGCCATGTGCACGCGGATCTGGTGGGTGCGTCCCGTCTCCAGGTGCACCTCGGTGAGCTGAGCTCCCGCCATGAGCTCGAGGGTGTCGTAGTGGGTGACGGCGCGCTTGCCACCGTCGATGACGGCCATGCGCCATTCGCGCGAAGGATGACGACCGATCGGAGCGTCGATCGTGCCCGAGGCCGGGTCAAGGTGCCCTGCCACAACGGCGTGATACACCTTTTCGATCGTGCGTTCTTTGAACGCACGCTTCATGACGGTGTAGGCGAGCTCGGACTTGGCGACCATCATCGCCCCCGAAGTACCCACGTCAAGCCGGTGTACGATGCCCTGGCGCTCTGGGGGCCCGTAGCTGGTGATGCGATATCCGGCCGCCTCCAGGTTGCCCAGGACCGTGGGGCCTTCCCAACCGGGGCCGGTGTGTGCGGCGACGCCGACGGGCTTATCGACGACGACGATATCCTCGTCGTCGTAGAGAATCGCCATGTCGGTGACCGGCGTCGGCTTGCTCTCCGGTTCCGGGATGGTGACCTCGATGATGTCGAGGGCCCCGAGGCGATCGGATTTGCCGGCGGCAACGCCGTTGATGAGGACGTGCCCCTCCCCCGCCAGCTCCGCGCAGCGAGAGCGCGACAGGCCGAGCATGCGGGCCAGAGCGGCATCGATCCTCTCACCCACGAGGGCGTCGGGGACGGGAAGCATACGGGAACTCACTGGGCGTCCTCCTTCGACGGTTCACGGGAGAGCGCGAGGGCCAGCAAAGGAGCCCCGAGGACGATCCAAATGTCTGCAACATTGCCGACGAACCAGTTGCCGTAGGCGATGAAGTCGGTGACATGACCGACGCCGAAGCCGGGTTCGGCAGTCAGTCGGTCGATCAGGTTTCCAACGGCGCCGCCCGCCAGCAGCGCGATCGCCAGCAGGGTCGAGGCTCGGTGGACGCGACGCGCCATCACGACCAGCACGCCGATGATGACGACAGTGAAGATCGTGAGAATCCACGTCTTGCCGGCAGCGAAGGAGAACGCGGCACCCGAATTGTGCACGAGGGACAGCGACAGCCACTGCCCGATGAGCGGGCGCGGCCCCTGGCCGTCGAGGGCGGTCCGCGCCCACATCTTTGACACCTGATCGGTGGCAATAGCGGCAGCGAACACGAGGCCCGCGTACATCCACGTCGCGCGGGTGTGGGTCGGGTGCGAGGAGTCAGCCATGGTTCCCTATCTTAAACGAGCGGCGGCGGCGCACCACGAAGTGCACCGCCGCCGGTCAAAGCGATTGCGATCAGTTCTCGCCGTTGTCGACCTCTTTGAGGAGGGTCTCGAGGTGGTTGCGCAGGTTCGAACGGTACTCGGCCTCGAAGGTACGCAGACCGTTGATCTTGTTCTCGAGCAGCTCGCGCTCCTGGTCGAGCTGGGAGAGCAGCGAGTCCTTCTGCTTCTGGGCGTCGGCGATGATCGCGTCGCGCTGGGCGTTGGCCTCGGCGATGATCTTCGCGGACTGCTCTTCGCCGTCGCGCACGTACTCGTCGTGGACGCGCTGGGCGAGGGCCAGCATGGAGGTGGCGGACTCCGCGTCCTGCGGGCCGGTGAGGGCCGGGGCGGCGGGTGCCGGGGTCTCGACGACCGGGGCTGCCACGGGGGCGGGGGTCTCAGCCGGCGCGTAGTCGGAGTTGGACAGCTCGGCAATGCGGCGCTCAGCGGCCTCGAGCTTTTCCTTCAGATCCTGGTTCTCCATCTGCAGGGAGTAGATGGTGGAGACAACCTCGTCGAGGAACTCATCAACCTCGTCCTGGTCGTATCCCTCGCGGAACTTGACGTACTGGAACTTCTTGTTGAGGACATCCTCGGTGGTGAGCAGGGCCATTTCTTCGCCTCTCGGTCGTTTCGATTGGACGCGCGGAAGCCGCACGCCTGGACGACCGGGAAGGTCGCCCGCTATCACGTCACGAAAATAATAACTGAAATTGTCACACTAGCAACATCCATCACGAGGTGAGGGTCGTTTTTGTGGGACCTCTCATCCCCCTTTTTGAGCACTACAGGCTCAAAAAGTACAGGAAAGTAGCGAAGCGCTGCCCAACGATAAGCACCAGGAATAAGAGCATGAAACCGACATCGATTGCCATGCCTCCACCCAGGCGCAGGGGCGGAACGAAGCGCCCGATCCAACGAATCGGAGGATCAGTCAGCGCGTAGAGAACATTCGCGAGGACCAGCAGAATGCCACTCGGGCGCCATCCGCGCGCGAAAAACTGAACCCAGTCCAGAATGACGCGCGCGAACAGCACCATCATGTAGAGGTTGATGAGAACGCTCAGTCCCCACCCGATCCAGCCAAGAATGGCCACGAGCGACCTCAGCCCTGGTTATAGAGGGAACCGCGACGGCCGGAGGTGTTATCGCCCGCAACCTCGACAGTGGCCGGGGACAGGAGGAAGACACGATTGGTGACACGCTCGATGACGCCGTGCAGGCCGAAGGTCAGGCCAGCTGCGAAGTCAACCAGTCGACGCGCCTCTTCCTCACCCATGTCCGTGAGGTTGATGATGACGGGCGTACCATCGCGGAACGCCTCACCGATCGTGACCGCGTCAGAGTAGGCGGTGGGGTGGATCGTCACAATGCGAGTGAGATCCTCGGCCGGCTCGTCACGGCGAATGCTGGTCAGGGTCGGACGGGACACGGGAGTAATGTCGGCCACGGGAGCTACCTCTTCCACCTCGTCGAATTCGTCGAATTCATCGATGGGCTCCTCCGGTGAGTACCAGCCCATAAACTTACGTGCGCGTGCACCGAACGACTCGCTCATTGTTCCTCCTTCAGCCGATGCATAGCCACAAGCTACAGTTACCGAGCGGCATCGCCGAGCAGGGCGCTCGGCGCGTCGCAAGGACCGTGCCGGCGAGCCTCGTCACGGGGTGTTTCCGCGCCGAACCATGGCGCAGGAAAGCAGCCGACTCGCGGCCCATTCGGAGGTGTAGGCCCCAGTCAGGCGGGAACGATAATGAGAGCCTGGCGACCGCAGGACGAGTCAGCGCGATACGAGAAGAGGTCGGCGTCCTCGAGGGTGCAGCGCTCGTCGATATCCACTCGCACGCCCCGGGCTCCCAGGGCCGAGGCTGCAGCGCCTGGCAGGTCGAGGGCAGGGGTGTCCCACGACGTGACAGAACGGATGCCGGGCATGAGTTCTTCGCTCTCATCGGCCATGTCGGCGGGCACCTCGTAGCAGCGCCCGCAGATCGCCGGGCCGATCAAGGCGTTGATCGGGCCGCCGTCGAGGCTACGGATGCGGTCAATGGTCTTGTCAAGGATCCCGCCGAGAAGGCCGCGCCGACCCGCGTGCACGGCTGCGACGATCTGACCGGAGGCGGCGGAGAACACGACGGGCAGGCAATCCGCGGTCTGCACGGCGAGGGCAGGAGCGTCCTGCCAGTCGCGGGCGTCGACGATGATGCCGTCGGCGTCGACGGGCCCCCACTCCCCCGTCGCAGGCTTACCGAGCGTCTCTCCGGAAGCCGCCAGAGTGGGCGCGCTCTCGCCTCGAATGATGAGCTCCACCCGGGTCGAATGAGTCTGATCCATCCAGACAATATCGCGTCCGAGCGTCGCCGCCAGTGCACGCCTGCGATCGCGCACGAGCGGCTCCCGGTCGCCCACATGGAGGCCAACATTGCCGCATAGCGCGCCGGTGCCCGGGTCCACCTCGGTGAGGTGGACCCGGGCACCGGCCCAGAGCTTGTCACTCATCAGCGCAGGAAGGGAGGAATATCCAGCTCTTCCTTCTCGGGCGCCTCGGGGTAGACGCGAGGAACCTCAAAGGAGTGCTCGGACTCGGACTCCTCGTACTCAGCGGCAGCAGGCGTCTCGACGGGGGCCGGAGCGGCCTCACGCACGGGGGCAGCAACATCGGCGCGGTGCTGCGGGCGACGCGTCGACAGCTGGGTGATGCGGGTGGTCTCGGCGGCCGGAGCCTTGGCCTCGGGAGCGGCGGGACGCTGCTGAGCCACCGGAGCGGACACGCGGGCGACGTTCGGGCGCGACAGTGCCGCATCCGCGGCCTCGTCGAAACCGGCGGCGATGACCGTCACGCGGATCTCGTCACCCAGAGCATCGTCGATGACGTTACCGAAGATGATGTTCGCCTCGGGGTGGGCTGCCTCGCGCACGAGCTGCGAGGAGCTGTAAACCTCTTGCAGGCTGAGGTCGGAGCCGCCCTGGAAGAACATGAGCACGCCGTGGGCACCGTCGATCGAGGCTTCCAGCAGCGGGGAGGAGATGGCGCTCTCGACGGCGCGCAGCGCACGATCCTCACCGGTCGCCGCGCCAATACCCATGAGGGCCGAACCGGCGTCCTTCATGACCGACTTGACGTCGTTGAAGTCCACGTTGATGAGGCCGGGGGTGGTGATCAGTTCGGTGATGCCCTGGACACCCGAGAGGAGCACCTGGTCGGCAGCACGGAAAGCGTCGAGCACGGAGATGTTCGCGTCGGAGATCTCCAGGAGACGGTCGTTCGGGATGACGATCAGGGTGTCGACCTCTTCGCGCAGGGTCGTCACGCCACCCTCAGCCTGAGCCGCACGGCGGTTGCCCTCGAACGAGAAGGGACGGGTCACGACACCAACCGTCAGAGCGCCGGCATCGCGGGCGATCTTGGCGACAACGGGGGCCGCACCGGTTCCGGTGCCACCACCCTCACCAGCGGTCACGAACACCATGTCCGCACCCTCAAGTGCGGCGGTGATCTCGTCGATGTGATCCTCCGCAGCCTTGCGGCCGACGGCCGGATCCGCGCCAGCGCCGAGGCCGTGCGTCAGTTCGCGGCCGATGTCGAGCTTGGTCTCAGCATCAGACATGAGCAGAGCCTGCGCGTCAGTATTGACGGCAATGAACTCAACGCCCTTGAGGCCGACCTCGATCATTCGGTTCACGGCGTTAACTCCGCCGCCGCCGACGCCGACGACCTTGATCACTGCCAGGTGGTTTTGCGGTGTCGCCATGGATGTCTCCCTTGCATCAGACCCTCAACCTCTAGTTGAAGGTTGATGTTTAACGTGCTTCGTGTCGGAAAGAACCTAGGGGTCCGCGGGCAATCCTTCAAGCCAACACGCGGACAAAAGAAAAGGCTTAACTGGTCACAGGGTGATTCGGCGAGGACACGTCGTATGTGCTCGCCTGAACGTTCGCCAGCAAAGTGGCCAACACCCGCGCCTTTTGCGGCGCATCTCCGCGGGTTCCCCACTTGACGGTTTGGCCACCGCGCAGCGTGAAGTTCACCTGAGTTCCCGTCGACGTCACGGCCGACACCTGGGCGCGCGTCGCCTCGTCCAGCGCCCCCAGCACGGAGGCAATATCTGCCGCGCCGGTCGCCCGGTCCTCCGGGAGTGTCACGAGCGGGTAATCCCCCGCCGACGGCACCTGTTGGAAGGCGACGCCTTGATCGTCCACCAGCCAGTAGCCACCCGACGCGGCCTCCACAGCCATGCCCGTCCGCATCGTCACCGACACGCGCAGGCTGGTGGGCCATCGACGCGATACGCTCGCCGAGCGCACCGCCACGTTTGACTCCACCGCGCGTGCCACCGCCTGCGTGTTCAGGCGCGTGAGCGGAACCCCCTCGAAGGAGGCGATTGACGATCGCACGGAATCCGCCGTCACCAGCGTGCCATCCTCGCCCGAAACGACGACCGCAGACGACGAGAACGCGAAAACGGGCGAGAAGAACGCGACCCACACGCCTCCCGCTGCGAGCGCGAGCGTCACGAATGTGAGCGCGATACGACGAGCGAGGAGGATACGACGCGCGCGGGTACGCTCACGCAGGCGGCCCCCCAGATCCGTCGCTTCCTCGCCGCCCAGCAGGGATGCGGCATCTGCGACGGGCATAGGGCGATCCACGGTCGTACGCACGCGGCGGCGCTGCGTGAGCGAGGAGGAACGACGCTTCGGCGCCTGCGCGTCCTCATCCGCAGACGGGGACACGATCTCATCAAAAGACGAGGCGGCCTCCTCCACGTGTGACGGCTGCTCCTCGTGAGAGCGAGCACCTCCCGGGCGCCTCGGCGACGGTGGCCTCATGCCTCCATCCGCTTCCACTCATCGAGCACGTCGGACGCACAGTGAGTGATCGAACCAGCGCCCATCGTCAAGCACACGCCGCCCTCGGGGGTCAGCGAAGCGGCCAGGCGTGCAGCCTCGTGCATGTCCTCAACGTAGGACGCGCCCTCGACGCGCGACGAGATGAGGGACGAGTCGACTCCCGGCTCGGGATCCTCCCGGGCGCCGTAGATGCCCGCGAGCACAACGTGGTCCGCGCCCGACAGCGCCTGGGCGAAACGCTCCGCGAAGATGCGCGTGCGCGAGTACAGGTGCGGCTGGAATACGACGGTCACATCGCCCTCGCCCGCCACGACATGCGCCTCGCGGATCGCGGCCTCCACCTCCGTCGGGTGGTGGGCGTAGTCATCGAACAGGCGACGCGAACCGACCTGGCCGCGGGCCTCGAATCGGCGTGCCGCACCGGTAAACTCGCCCAGGCCATCCGCAATCGCCTGAGGCGACAACCCGCATTCGATGCCCGCCACCCACGCGGCAGCCGCATTGAGCACGTTGTGCTCGCCGGGGACGCTCAGCGCCAGCGACGCGCTGAGTTCGCCCCACGTCAGCGACGCGCCAGCCCCGTGCGCTTCCACGCGCACGTCAGCGATCACCACGTCGGGGGTGCACAGCGAACACTCGAGACGACCGTAGGTAACGACTCGCAGCCCTTCGGCGCGCGCCGATTGCGCCAGCCGAACGGCACCCTCGTCCTCGGCGCAGGTTACCAGCAGGCCCCCGGGGACCATGCGGCGCGCGAACTCGACGAAAATCTCCTCGAACTCCTCGCGGGAGTGGTACCGATCCAGGTGATCGGGCTCGACGTTGGTGACGATCTCGATCGCCGGGGTGTAGTTCAGGAACGAGCCGTCCGACTCGTCCGCCTCAGCGACGAACACGTCCCCGCCGCCCAGGTGTGCGCCGGTGCCCAGCTGGGGCAGCACACCGCCCACGGCCACCGACGGGTCGAGCCCGCAGGCCGACAGGCCGATCGCGAGCATGCCCGACGTCGTCGTCTTCCCGTGCGCGCCGGCGACGCCAACAAAGCGCATGCCCGAGGCTGCGAGAGCAAGAGCCTGCGAGCGGTGAATGACGCGCTGGCCGCGCTCGCGCGCAATCGCCAGCTCCGGGTTGTCCTCGCGGATAGCAGTCGAGACCACGACCACCGAGCTCGGGTCCACGTGCGAGGCCTCGTGCCCGACGAAAGCGCGAACGCCCACCGAGCGCAGGTGCTCGAGAACGGCGGACTCCTCACGGTCAGAGCCTTCGACCGTGGCCCCCCGCGAAGTGAGCAGCTCCGCGACGACGCTCATGCCCGCGCCGCCGATACCAATCAGATGGAAACGATCCTGCAGCGTCGGCTCACTCATGGCCGGCCTCCTTCACCTGTTCCAGAGCCAGATCCGCCAGCGCACGGGCGGCTCCCGCGCGACCCAGCGACTGGGATGCGGCCGCCATGTCCGCCAGGCGGGTCGAGCCCAGCAGCGGGAACACGTTGCGGCGCACAAAGTCGGCCGTGAAATCCTTGTCGTCAACGAGCTGGGCGCCACCGGCGGCCACGTGGTCCGCCGCGTTCAGGCGCTGCTCGCCGTTACCAATCGGCAGCGGCACGTAGATGCAGGGCAGGCCCAGGGCCTCCATCTCGGCCACGGTTCCCGCGCCCGAACGACACACGACGAGGTCCGCGACGGCCAGCGCGTCCTCCATCGTCGTCAGGTAGTCGATGACGTGCCAGCGGTCCGACAGACCTGCTGCCTCAACGGCGGTGCGCACAGGCTCATCCTTGCCCCGGCCGGTCAGGTGCACGACCTGCGCGCCTTCCGGCAGAGCGTCCGCGGCACCGGTCATCGACTCGTTGACGTGCAGAGCACCCAGCGAACCACCGGTCACCAGCAGCGTCGGTGCATCCGGATTGACACCAAGACGCTCGGCTGCCTCGCGGCGCGCCTGGGCAGCACCCTCAGCGTCTGCGCGGCGGTCCGCAAGCTCAGCGATCGCCGCACGCAAGGGTAGGCCCGTCACGACCGTGCGGCCGTTGCGTGCCTTCAACGGAGAGGAGGGGAACGTCAGGGCGACAACCTTCGCGTTGCGCGCGCCCACCTTGTTCGCCAGGCCGGGTCGCGCGTTCTGCTCGTGAATGACGATCGGCACACCTGCGCGCTTCGCCGCAATGTACGCGGGCGTCGACACGTAGCCGCCAAAACCAACGAGGACGTCAGCGCCCTCCAGGGCCTGAGCGCAGCGCTTCACGGCGTCCGCGAAACGACCGGGAAGAGTGAAGAACGCCAGGGAGGGACGCCTCGGCAAAGGAACGCGGGGAATTTCCACGAGCGGGAATCCTGCGGCGGGAACCAGATCCGCCTCCAAACCAGCCTTCGTCCCCAGAACGACAACCTCAGCTCCACTCTCGCGCAGCTGCGCCGCCGTCGCCAGCAGAGGATTCACGTGACCGGCAGTACCGCCGCCAGCCATCACAACCTTGACCATATGCGTCTCCTTTACGCGTGTGCGTGACACCAGTGTAGCGAGCCGCGCAGGCCACCAGGTGCCGCAAGCGTCTTAGCGCGCCGAGCGACGGCGAGGGGCGAGGCGGGGATCACGCCCAGCCGAGGCCTCGTCGGGGCGGCCGATCATCCAAATACCCGCGCGTGCTCGAGCGAACGAGGCAACAACGGCGATCGCGGTGATCGTAAACAGGAACGACGAACCGCCGTAGGACACGAGCGGCAGAGGCACGCCGATAACCGGTCCCAGTCCCGTCACGGACAGGACGTTGATAACCGTCTGGATACCGATCCACGAGGCCACGCCCGAGGACACGATCGTCACAAACAGATCCGAAGATTCGCGCGCCACGCGGAACATTCCCCAGATCAGCAGGCCCAGGCACAGGAGCACGCCGAGGGCACCGAGCAGGCCAAATTCCTCGCCGACGATCGCAAAAATGAAGTCCGTGTGCGCAGCCTGCAGGTAGTTCCACTTCTCGCGCGAGGCACCCGGCCCGAGGCCGGTCAGACCACCCGAACCCAGCGCCCACAGCGAGTGGTCGATCTGTTCGGGAGCGGACTCGTCCGGCCCCTTCGACGTGCCCGGGAGAATCGCCAGAATACGGCGGATACGCGTCGGGTTCGACAACACGAGCAGCACCATCGTCGGGACGGCAAGCACGACGAGGCCACCGAACCAGCGTTTAGGCAGACCGGCCACCCACATCGCTCCCAGCGCGCCAACAGCCACGACCATCGCGGTGCCCATGTCTCGGCCCAACATGACCGCGCCAAGCGCCGTCAGGATCGGCAGGCCGACGGCCACACTCATCGCCTTCCAATCGCCGCGCTTCGACGCCGACTTCGAGACCATGAAACCCAAGAACACGATGAGCGCAAGCTTGAGGAACTCCGAGGGCTGGGCCATGATCGGGCCCACCTTCACCCAGTTCGCATTACCGCCCTCCGAGCGTCCCAGAGGGCTGAGGACCAGGGACTGGAAGCCGAGCGCGCCCACAAACATGACGGGAGCCAGGTTCATGAGCCACCGCTGTGGCACGAGGAGGACAATCGTCGCGATCACGAGCGACACAAGAATGATGATGAGCGGTCGAGCGTAGGCCGTATAGGGGTTCTCCCCCTGGGCGATCGCCGTCACGGTCTGCGCGGAGAAACCCATGATGAGGCCAAACACCGACAGCAGCAGGGCCGGCAGAATCACGAGGTAGTACGTCGTCGCCGGGTCATCCTTGCGTTCCTGTCCCGACCCGAAACGGATACGAGGCAGCGTGATCGTCGGGATGTGCCAGCCGCGCTTATTCGTCGCCACCGGCGCTCCCCCACTGGGCCGCCAGGCGCGACACGGCATCGGCAAACGCGTCGCCGCGCTGGCCGTAGTTATCGAACTGATCCCACGAGGCGCAGGCCGGGGCGAGCACGACGGTGTCGCCCGGCATGGACAGTGCCACGGCCTCGTTGACGACCGAGAACATCCAGTCCTCGTGGCCGTCGACCTCGACGCGGGGGACGTCCGGCGCGCCGGCCTGCAGCGCTTCCACGAGGGGCGCACGGTCCTCGCCGATGACGACGACACCGCGCAGCGTCGGCTCGACCTGACGGATCAGTTCCGTGAAGTCCTGTCCCTTCGCGTCGCCACCGACGATCCAGATCGCGCTGCGCGGCGGCAGTCCCGCGAGAGAGGCGCGCGCCGCGTGCGCATTCGTCGCCTTCGAATCGTCCACCCAGGTCAGGTCCGCAGCCTGGGCGATGATTGCGCGGCGGTGTCCAGCCGGCCGGAACGCGCGCAGCCCCGCCTCGACGGCCTCGGGCTCAACGCCGTAGGCGCGGGCAAGGGCCGCGGCAGCCAGGGCGTCCGACACAACCGCGGCGGACGGGTGGGGGCCGTACGCCCCCGCCAAGTCAGAAATGTGCGCGAGGGCGGCAGCGTGACGCGCGCGGTCCTCCACGAATGCACGATCAACCAGCAGGCCCTCGACGATGCCGAACTGAGAGACGCTCGGCGAGCCGAGGGTCAGCCCGATCGCGCGAGCCCCCTCCACGACGTCGGCGTTCTCCACCATCTGCTCCACGCGTCGATCGGACGCGGGGTAGACACATGCGCGGATCGTGTTCTCGTAGACGCGCGCCTTATCGGCCGCGTACGCCTCCACGCTGCCGTGCCAGTCCAGGTGATCGGCATCCACGTTCAGGCAGATCGACGCCAGGGGCGAGACGGTCCGTGCCGTGTGCAGCTGGAAGCTGGACAGCTCCACCGCGAAGACCTCGGCGTCGGAGTCAATCGCCCGCGTAATCGGCGTTCCGATATTGCCGACCTCCTCGGCCTTGGCACCCGCGCAGCGCAGGATCTCACCGAGCATGCCGACCGTCGTCGTCTTACCGTTCGTGCCGGTCACGACCAGCCACGGGCGACCCGCGTGCGGGCCTTCCTCCTGCAGACGCCAAGCGAGTTCAACCTCGCCCCACACCTCGATGCCGGCGGCCTCGCAGGCCGAGAAGACCGGGTGGTGTGCGGGAATGCCAGGAGACACGACGACGAGGTCGGGGCTGGCCTCGACGATCGCGCGTGCAAGAGCCTCAGGATCATCGTCGACGTGAACATCGACACCGGCGACGTCATCGAAGAACAGGGACTGTCCCCCGCGCGCGTCGAAGGCACGCACCTGCCAGTCGCGCGCGAGCAGCGCGCCAGCAGCGCCCTGCCCGGACTTGCCCCAGCCGACGACAGCAGCGAAACGACTCATCGAAGGGACACCCACTCCGCGTAGAAGATGCCCGCGCCAGCCACCGCGATGATCGCGGCGATCAGCCAGAAGCGGATCACGATCGTCACTTCCTTCCACCCGAGCAGCTCGAAGTGGTGGTGCAGAGGCGCCATGCGGAAGACGCGCTTGCCGGTCGCCTTAAAGACGCCGATCTGGATGACGTCGGACAGGACGACGGCGACGAAGAGGCCGCCGACGACGATGGCGAGCAGCTGCGTCTGGGTGAGGATCGACAGGCCCGCGACAGCACCACCGAGAGCGAGGGCACCCGTGTCACCCATGAAGATCTGAGCCGGCGAAGCATTCCACCACAGGAAGCCCGCGAGGGCACCGATCAGTGCGGCACAGAAGATCGCCAGGTCGAGCGGGTCGCGTGTCGAGTAGCAGTTCGCCTGGTTCGCGCCGAGCTGCGTGCACGCCTGGATGCGCTGGAAGTAGGTGATGAACGTGTACGCGCCAAAAACGAAGATCGAGACGCCCGCGGCCAGACCGTCGAGGCCATCCGTCAGGTTCGTCGCGTTCGACCAGGCCGTCACGATGAGGTTGGTCCAAATAAGGTACAGGGCGATGCCCAGGCCGAGGCCCGCAAAGCCCAGGGTCAGGGCCGTGGGACGCGCGAAAGAAATCGCAAGGGTGCCCGGGTACTCACCGAACTCGTTGGGCTTAATGAGCGTGCCCAGAGCAAAGAGCGAGGCCACGGCGACCTGTCCGATGATCTTGCCGGAGGGGTGCAGGCCGAGAGAACGCTGACGCATGATCTTGATGCCGTCGTCGAGGAGGCCGATGACGCCCAGGCCGACGAACAGGAAGATCAGCAGCAAGCCGGACCACGACGGCCCGGCACCGGCAACAAGAGAGCCGATCAACCACGCGACGACCGTTGCGAGGATGATGACGACGCCACCCATCGTGGGCGTGCCGCGCTTAGTGAGGTGCTGGGTCGGCCCGTCCTGGCGGATGAACTGTCCGTACTGGTGCATGACCAGGAAACGGATGAGGATTGGTGTGCCCGTCACGGACAGGGCCATCGCGATAATAAACGCGGCAATAAGTCCAATCACCGGGTCGTTCCCTTCTCCCGCAGGATGTCAGCCACCTGCCACGATTGTGAACCGAAAGAACCCTTGACGAGGACGACTGCGCCGTCCTCGGCGTGTTCCAGGGCGAGCCGCGCGGCATCCTGCGGATCCGCGGCAACCTCGCGGTTGGGCACCTCGGGGGCTCCCTCTAGATAGTAGTGGGCATCTGCGCCAAGACCAATGAGTGTGTCGACTCCCGCATCGGCGATCAACGCGCCCACCTGCTGGTGGAGCGACTGGGAGTCCTCGCCCAGCTCGAGCATCTCACCGAGAACGGCGATGCGCTGGCTGTCGCGACCAATCGAGGCGAGAGCAGCGATGCCCGCGCGCATCGAATCCAGGTTCGCGTTGTACGAGTCATCGATCAGCGTCAGGTCCGTTCCGTCGACGCGCAGCTCGTGGACGTCCATGCGGTGCGGACTCAGCGCACGAGCGAGCGAGAGGACACTCGCCACGGTCTCAAGACCAACCCCGAGGGTGAGCGCACCGGCGGCGGCTGCCAGCGCGTTCGCGACGTGGTGGCGACCCACGATCTTCAGCTCGACGGGGGCCTCTCCTTCGGGGGTCACCAGGGTGAAGGATGCGCGGTCGGCGCGGTCGAGGCGCACGTCGCGCGCGACGACGTCGGCACGCTCGTTGCCCGAGGCCGAGAAGCGGATCACGGGTCCGGTTGCCAAAGGAGCCATGGCCTCGACGTTCGGGTCGTCCGTGTTGAGGATGACCGGACCGCCCGGACGGGTTCCCTTGATGAGCTCGGCCTTCGCGGCCGCAACGCCCTCGAAACCGCCGAAGCCACCCACGTGGGCGTGGCCCACGCACAGCTCGATGGCCACGTCGGGGGCGACGATGTCCGTCAGGTAGGTAATATGGCCGGGCCCTGAAGCGCCCATCTCAAGAACGAGGTGACGCGTCGTCTCGTCGGCCAGCAGCACGGTCAGCGGCAGGCCGACCTCGTTATTGAAGGACAGCTTGGGGGCGACCGTCGGCCCGTCCTCGCTCATGATCTGGAGCAGCAGGTCCTTCGTGGTCGTCTTACCCACGGAGCCGGTCATCGCGATAACATCCAGGTCGCCGCCACTGCGCAGCTTCTCGACGTGCGCGCGGGCCAGTGCCCCGAGTGCCTCGGTCGAATCCTCGACGACGATCTGGGTCACGGCCTCGTCGACCTCGTGCTCGACGATGACGGCGACTGCGCCGCGCGTGGCCGCACCGGACACGAACGCATGACCGTCGGCGCTCTCACCGCGGCGCGCAACGTAGAGCGACCCTGCCTGAGCCTCGCGAGAATCCGTCACCACGGGCCCCGTCACGGGAACATCGTTCCCCACGAGGCGACCCGATACTGCCTCAGCGATCCACTGGGCTGATGCCTGCATGCTTTACTCCTTCAGACTCACGGGGTCGTCGGATACAGGTTAGCCGACCCCGTAGACGCGGGGATACCCAGGTTCGCGACCGCCGTACGCGCAATGTCGCCAAAAAGCGGGGCTGACGAATCAGATGAGACCGACGCCACCCTCGGATTGTAGAGAACCACGGCGATCGCCAGGCGCGGCGCGTCCGCGGGGATAATACCCGCGGTGGTCGACACGAGGCCCGCAGCGCCGTCGATAACGGTCTCAGCGGTACCCGTCTTCACACCGACCCGGTAGCCCGGGACCTTCGCGGCACCAGCGGTACCCAGGTCATCCTCAACGACGGATTCCATCATGGTCAGCAGCTGCGAAGCAGCCTGCGCATCCATGACCTGCACGGGCTGGCTGGTATCGGGAACCTCGACCGTTCCATCCGCGTTCGTCCACGACTTCACGATGTGCGGCGAAATGCGCACTCCCCCATTCGCGATCGTCGCGATTGCGGAAGCCTCCTGCATCGCCGTAATCGCGTAGGCCTGACCGAACATCGTCACGTAGCGATCGCGGCCCTGCCACTGGTCGGCACTGCGCAGCAGACCGGAAGATTCACCGGGCAGCTCGATACCGGTCTCCTGACCAAAGCCGAAGCCGCGCATCATGGAGTAGCGCTGATCATCGCTCATCGTCTGACCGATGAGTACCGTTCCCGTGTTCGAGGACTCCGCCAACACACCCGTCGCCGTCAAGGTCTCACCATCGTGCTCGTGGAAGTCCGTGATCGGGCCACCGGCATCGGGCAGATCCAGCGCGTAGGGAACCTGGAAGACACTCGTCGGGGTGATCGTCCCCTGGTTGAGAGCCGCTCCCACGGTCACGAGTTTGCCCACCGAGCCCGGCTCGAAGGTGTCCTGCACAGCGTGCACCTTCTGAGGCTTGGCGTTGTCGGGTTCCGTTGAGTTCGAATCCGCCATGACGAGGACATGCCCCGTCGCGACATCTTCGATGACGACCGCGCCCCAGTCGGCCTGGTGCTTTGCGACGCGCGCATCCAGAAGATCCTGCACCTGGTGCTGAAGGTCAGCGTGCAGCGTCAGCTCGACGTTGCCACCGTTCTTGGGCTCCACCGTCGTCTTCTTGCCGCCGGGCATGACGGCGCCGTTAGGAGCGATCTCAAAGGCCTGCGCGCCCGGGGTACCCGTCAGAAAGGCGTCGAACTGTGCCTCCATGCCCGAGGAACCCTGTCCTTCGGCGTTCACAGTACCGATGACCGGGGCCGCCACGTTGCCGTTGGGGTATTCGCGTTCGAAGACGGACTCCCACTCAATCCCGTAGATGTCCAATTTACGGATCTCACGGTAGGTCACCGCATCGACGTTTCGCTTGATGTACTCGTAGGTCGAGTCGCCCAGCATCATGCCGCCCAGCTCAGCCTCGTTCATGCCGAGGAGCGGGGCGAGCTGACGAGCGGCCTCAGCGGGGCCGCGCCCGACCTCGTTGCCGTCATCGTCGCGGTGCACATAGGCGCGAATATTCACCTGGTTGACGGCGATATCGTAGGTCTGGATCGAGTTCGCCAGCACCACTCCGGTTGCGTCGGTGATCGTTCCGCGCGCGGCCGCAACTTCCGTCGAGGAAGTGCGCACACGCTGCCCCTGGGCGGCCAGGGATGGGCCTTCAATGATCTGCAGCTGCACGAGCCGCACGGCGCAGATGCTCAGGGCAAAGATGAAGAATCCCAAGACCCAGCGCGAACGCGTGATGACGGTATCCATAGGCACTCGCCTCCGAGTTACTTCGCGGGGGTTCCAGCCTCGACAGTGCCGGTCTCAAGCGTGATGAAACCCGACTTGCCGGCGGGCACCATGCCGTTCGCCTTGGCCGCCTTCTCCAGTTCCGTCGGCGAGGCCTTACGGTCCAGCTCAGCGCGCATGGTCCACGACTGCGCCTCCAGTTCGTTGAGCACGAGCTGCTGCTCGCGGATCTCAAAGGAGGTCTGCGCCATGCGGGTGTTGAGCACCATCGAGGTCACCACGGACGCCAGAGCGACGACGACGAGGAGGGCCACGACGGCCATCAGGGAACGGCGCGGGCGGGTGCCCTGGACGAGACGAAGCTCGTGGACCTCGTCGCGGCGCAGCTCGGGGCGCGCTGCGGGACGTGCCTTCGCGGTTGCTGCACTCATGCGAGGTCCTTCCATTCACGGATGAGCTCCGCGCCGCGCAGTCGCACGGAAGCGGATCGGGGATTGTGGTCTTGTTCGGCCTGGTCGGCCTTGTTTGCGCCCTTTGTCAGCAGGCGCAGGCTGGGAGCCATCTCATCGGGGATGATCGGCAGTCCGGGAGGCGCTGCGGACGTGGAGCCGCGGCGCAGCACATCTTTGACTATTCGGTCTTCGAGGCTTTGGTAGGACTCCACGACGAGGCGCCCGCCGACCCTCAGACTGGACAGCGCCCGCGGAAGCGCCCGCTCCAAGATGGTCAACTCGTCGTTGACCGCAACGCGCAGCGCCTGGAACGTGCGTTTCGCCGGGTTGCCGCCCGTGCGCCTCGCAGGTGCCGGGATTGCCTCGCGAATGATGTCCACGAGCTCTCCTGTGCGAGTGATGGGGGCGTCGTCTCGGCGGCGGATGATGAGCCTGGCGATCCGGGGTGCAAACTTCTCTTCGCCGTAGGTGCGCAGGATACGGATCAGTTCGCCTTCCGAGGCGGTGGCCAGCAGGTCCGCCGCGCTCTGCCCGCTCGTCGCGTCCATTCGCATGTCAAGCGGAGCGTCCTTCGAGTAGGCGAAGCCGCGGTCGGCCTCGTCGAGCTGGAGGGATGACACTCCCAGGTCCATAAGAACGCCGTCCACGCGAGCGCCCGCACCGAGCTGCTCCTCAACGGCCACATCGATGTTGTCGTAGGTGGTGTGAACCGCGCGGAAACGCGTCCCGAAGCGCTCGAGGCGCGCCGAGGCCAACTCGATAGCCTGGGGGTCGCGGTCAATGCCAATGACGGTGAGCCCCTCGAAACGCTCGAGAGCTCCCTCCGTGTGCCCGCCCATGCCCAGCGTTCCATCCACGAGGACGGCACCGGGGCGCTCGATCGCCGGGGCGAGCATGTCGAGGCACTCGCGTAGCAGCACGGGGACGTGACGCTCGCTCGCGGGGCGCGACGAATCGCGCACCGACTCCGATGCATCGCGCATGTCGCGCCTCCTTTACGTTTATCGCCTCGATCCGTCCACCCAGGTCCCCCACCGTGCTCCGCCACCGGGGAAGTGATGTCGGAACAGCGGGCGGAGACCTGGACGTACGGGTCAGAACATCCCGGGAATAATCTCTTCTGCTGTATTGGAGAAGACCTCCTCCTGGACAGCGAGGTATTCGCGCCAGGCCGAGGCATCCCAGATTTCAGCTCGCGAGCCCGCGCCAATGACGGCGAGCTCACGACCCAGACCGGCGTATGCACGCAGGTCTGCGGGGACGCTAATGCGCCCCTGCTTGTCCGGGACCTCCTTATAGGCACCCGAGAGCATCACACGAATCCAGTCACGCGCCTGCTTGGACGACAGGGGCGCGCGGCGCAGTTCCGCGGTCATGTTCTCGAACTCCGACGCAGGGAATGCGTAGATGCAGTGCTCTTGTCCGCGAGTGAGGACGATTCCGCCCTCCATGTCCTCGCGAAAGCGCGCGGGCAGGAACATGCGACCCTTGTCGTCGAGCTTGGGCTCGTACGTACCGAGGAACATGTCACCGCCCTCCCCTGTTCGGAACTCTCCCCCACTTTAACCCACCAAACCCCATATTTACGCAGGAACTTACGGCGTGGCGCGAGATACATCGAGGAAAAATGGCGGAATTGCAGCGAAAAAATCAGGTGGAGAAAAGTGGGGAAATCTTGCACACACTCGGTGAGTCGCACCATCATGGACGACGGCTGTCAGAGACGATAACGAGATGCAAAACAGGTGCAATTCGTTGCTATTACAGCGTTTTCACGAGGCATGGGAGCGTTTGGAGGGCACCGGTGCCACTCTCGGGGAGGACAGTGGGGAGGGAGGTGGGGAATCCCAGGGAGCGCAGTGGGGAGCACAGTGGGGAGCACAGTGGGGAGCACAGTGGGGAGCACAGTGGGGAGCACAGTGGGGAGCACAGTGGGGAGCGCAGTGGGGAGCGCAGTGGGGAGCGCAGTGGGGAGCGCAGTGGGGAGCGCAGTGGGGAGCGCAGTGGGGAGCGCAGTGGGGAGCGCAGTGGGGAGCGCAGTGGGGAGCGCAGTGAAGCGGGGCGAGCCGGCTAAACCGGCTCGCCCCGCTTCATCAGTCGGATGGAACGCCTAGTCGTTGTCTCGACGGTCGTCCCAGCGGCGTTCCTGATCCTGGATGAAGGAACTCCATCCGCTGCTCTTGTCTACGCCACGCGCGGACGATTCGTCGGCCGACTCTGACGACGATGCCCCCGGGCGCGACAGGGCGTAGAGGATACCGGCGACCGTCAGCGCGAAACCGGCGACCCCCAGGAGGATCGAGAGGATCGAGTAGCCCAGCGACACGGCAGCGACCAGGACGACCATGCCCAGGACCGCTCCGGTCAGGCCCAGCGCGATGCGACGCGGCGCGCGCGGTCCGTGAGCCGGCTCGGGGTCCTCTTCGACCGCGGGGGCGGACATCTGGGAGGCCAACGCCGGGTCTTCCTCGCGCAGGGATGCTTCCATCTGCTCGAGGATCTTCTTCTCGTACTCGGTGAGAGCCATTGGGTGCCCCTTTCGGACGGTAGTGTCCTCAGCTTAGCGCGTGTGACATGCCGGAGACGAACTGGCCTTACAGGAGCGTTCCCTGTGTGGGCTCTTCGTTTCCGGGGTCATTCCCCTGCCCGTGCGCCGAAGCGTTGGAACCGGCGGGAGGAGCCCCGGCCTCGTTGCTATCCCCACCGAAGGAGCGCCTGCCCGGCACCTTCTTACCCAGGAGCGTGGCAGGGGCGAGGGCGCCCGCGCCGAACTTGTCACGGATCTGATCCATCGCGCGCTCGGAGGCGGCGGGCCTCTCATCGCGGTCGAGCGTGACGGCGACGCCGCCCGAGCGCGCCTGCAGCCCCTCTACGCGCACGCCGAAGAGCCGCACTCCCCCGATCGGCATGTTCTCGCGGGCAAACAGGCCCTGTGCCGCCTGCGCAATATCGCGCCCCGTATCGGTGGGGGCCACGAGGCTCACGCTGCGTGTGATCGTATGAAAATCGGTGCCGCGCATCTTGATGCCCACAGTCCACCCCACAACCCCTCCGGCGCGCAGCCTGCGGGCGCAGTCGTGCGAGGCCGCCAGGATGAAGTCTTCAATGTCGGCCCGCGAGCGCACGTCCTCCTCGAAGGTTCGTTCCATGCCGACCGATTTCTCCGCGCGTGTGGGGGCGACGGGACGCGGGTCGATGCCCCACGACAGGTCGTGCAAGTGGTGGGCTGAGGCGACGCCAAGGAGCTTGGTGAGGCGTGTGAGTGGGGCGTTGGCCAGGTCCCCGATCGTGTCGATCCCCTCCCGATCGAGGATCGCCGCGGTCTTTCCCCCGACTCCCCACAGTGCTCCAACGGGCAGTCCGTGGAGGAAGTCGACCGTGGCCGCCTGCGGGATGAGGAGCAGGCCGTCGGGCTTGGCGTGCGAGGAGGCAATTTTGGCAACCGACTTGGTGGCGGCGATTCCGACGGATGCGGGCAGCCCGACGGCTTCGCGGATACGCGTACGAATGAGTCGAGCGATCCGGGTGGGCGATCCCAGCCTGCGGCGCGCCCCGGAGACGTCGAGGAAGGCCTCGTCGATGGAGACCTGCTCGAGGTCGGGGGTAACGGTGGCGAGAATCGCCATCACCTGGCGGGAGTAGCGTTGATAGAGGCCGTGGTTGCCGGGGATGAAAGCGGCGCCTGGGCACAGGGCGCGGGCGCGCGAGGTGGGCATGCCGGCGCGCACGCCCAGGGCACGGGCCTCGTAGGTGGCGGAAGTGACGACTCCGCGCCCGGACGTGCCGCCCACGATGATGGGGCGGCCGACGAGGCTCGGGTCCTCGCGCATTTCGACCTGCGCGAAGAAGGAGTCCATGTCGACGTGCAGGATCGGCGTGGCGCTATCGTCCGATCCCCAGTCGCGTTTGGCGCGCGCGTCCCTGGGAGCGTTTGACATGTCACCTCCTGTGCCCGTGGGCGTCGTCCATGGTTACAGTGTCCACCATGGCACGCTCATCTTCGTCACGCGACGTCTCCTTCGACACGGATTTCGGTCCGGCCCGTATCCGCTGGGACGGTCCGCGCGCGACGCTGTTCCTAGGCGACGTCGAATCGTCCGCGGTCGACACGTCGGACCCCACGTACTTGGAGTTCGAGTACATGCAGCACATGGACGCCGTCGTGTCGTCCCTGTGGGGTCCCCAGGATCGTTTCCGCGCACTCCACGTGGGCGGCGCGGCCTGCGCACTTGCGTGCGCCTGGTCCTCGTCTCGCCCGAATTCGCGCCACGTCGCAGTAGAGGTCGACCGTCTTTTGGCCGAGCAGGTGCGTGAACATTTCCCCATTCCCAAGGCCCCGCAGGTCAAGATCCGCGTTGGTGACGGGCGCGCGGTCCTCGACGAGGCACGAGAGGGTTCTTTCGACGTCATCGTGCGCGACGCCTTCGCGTCGGGCGTGACTCCCGATCATCTGCGCACGGTGGAGTGCGCCGACCGGGCACGGCGCACCCTCACGGCCTCGGGGGTGTACCTCGTCAATTGCGCGCACGGAGGACCTGCCAACGCGCGCCAGGACGTGGCCGCCCTGCAGGAGGTGTTCCCCTTTGTGGCATCCATCCAGGACCCGAAGGTGGGGCGAGGGGGACGGCGCGGCAACGTCGTCGCCCTGGCGAGCGCCGCCGACGTCGTGGACGTTGATCAGATCGATCGGGCCCTGCGCACCCTGCCTCTCCCAGCCCGCATTACGAGGCCGGCCGACCTGACACGCTGGGTCGCGGGCACGCCGGCGCTGACAGACTCACTGGTGGGCTACCCGCAGGCCGACTGACTCTCCCGGCACGCGCGGGTGAATTCACGCGCACGGGCGAGCCCAGGTGCGTGGATAGAGCTCAGGCGCGGTGGCGCGGAGCCGAGGGACCCGGGCCCTGTCCATTGCGACGCGCCTCGATGCGTGCAAGCACGTCCTCGATCGTGTCGGGCTTGGAAGCTTCCACGGTTTCCTCAGTGCGCGGGGCACGCTGAACGGACTCGATCTCCTCGTCCTGGGCGCGCGAGACCTGCGCCAGATAGGCCTCGATGACGTCACCGATATCCTTCGGGGTCTTCTCCTCGCCGCCCGCCGACGGGCGCTGACCGAGTCCGGGCAGCGGGATCGCACCCTCCCCTCCGGTCCACGCGTCGAAGTGCTCCTCGAGGTTGGAGACCGTGTGGGAGATGTCGGGGTTCCCCTCCACGAGCTTGGCGATGTTCTCCTGGTCCTGCGCGGCCCCCTGTTCGAGATCACCGACGGGCAGAGACAGGTCAGCGAACTTCGCGAAGGAAGTGAGCAGGGCCGACGAGGCCGCCGGGTAGCCGGTGTCCGCCATGTAGTACGGGACCGCGCCGAGCAGCGCCAGCCCGCCAATGCCTCGTTGCCCCATGCGGATCTGCATGAAGGTGGACAGCGGCGAAGGGAACTGCATGTGATTCGAGATCGCGCCAGACCCCGGGGGAAGCAGCGACGCGTCGGTGGCCTGCACGTGCACAGGCGTCGGTCGCGTGTGCGGCACACCCGAGGGCACCCCGTGCAGCGAGAAGGTGATCTCCACGCCGGCGCGCTCACACAGCTCGTTGATCGCGTTCGTGAACGACTCCCAGTGCGCATCCGGCTCCGCGCCGTGCAGGACCAGGATCGGGTTGCCCATGTCGTCTTCGACGAGGTCAAGGACAGTCTGAGGCATCACCATGTCCGGGGAGGAGACCCAGTTGTCCACGGTCACAATCGGGCGGTGCGAACGGTAGTCCATGAGCGTGTCCGCATCGAAGGTCGCGACCCGCTCGTTGTGCAGGGAGCGCAGGAGCTGGCCAATCGCCATGCGCCCTGCGGCGCCGGCGTCAATCGCCCCATCAAAGTGGATGAGGAGAATCTTCGCCTTCGCACCGGCGGCGGGACCGTCGGCATACAGGTCAGTGGCGTTGATACTCACGTCTCCTCCTCATGCTGATTCTTCTGCCTCGCGTCTAACGTACCCGGGCAGCGCCCACCTCGTCACGCGGGAGATGGTTTTGAGCTTGCGGCGAAGTCGCGTACACACCGCACATAGAAGAGCACGCGAGACGAAAGTAGGGAACAATGGAAGGCCCATAATCGAGGAGGACCCATGGCCACGAACGAGCACCGCGAGTCGTCGACCGACCTTCCGTTGCCCGAACAGGATTTCGTGGACAGCGCCTACGAACGCCTGGACGCGCTGCGCGCGTCCTATCGGGATCGTCAGGGGCGCGTCCACTCGACCCACGGCGTCGGCAACGCCCAGGGATGGACCGAGCGCGAGGCCCTGTCGGCCCACCTCGGTGAAATGGCCGCGCGCCTCGAAGGCGTCGAGGAACGCCTCGTGTTCGGGCGCCTCGACATGGCTGATCGTTCAACCCGCCACGTGGGTCGTCTCTCCCTGTCACACGAGGACGGCACTCCCCTGCTCGTTGACTGGCGCGCACCCGCCGCGCGCCCCTTCTACCAGGCCACCTCCGCTGAGCCGGACGGCGTCGTGCGCCGCCGCCACATTTCCACCCGCGACCGACGCGTCACCGGCCTCGAAGACGAGCTGCTGGACGCCTCCCGCGCTTCCGGGCTGGAACTCCAGGGCGAGGGCGCCCTCATGCACGCCCTTAGCGAGGCCCGCGACGGCCGCATGGGCGACATCGTTGCCACCATCCAGTCCGAGCAGGACCGCATCATTCGCGCGTCCGACAAGGGCCTCCTGGTCGTCCAGGGCGGCCCCGGCACCGGCAAGACGGCCGTCGCCCTCCACCGCATCGCGTACCTGCTCTACGCCCACCGCGAGCGCCTCGAACGCTCGGGTGTTCTCCTCGTCGGTCCCTCGCGCCTGTTCCTGCGCTACATCGAGCAGGTCCTGCCGTCGCTCGGCGAGACGGGCGTCGTCTCGGTGACGCTGGGCGACCTGGTCCCGGGAGTGAACGCTCGCGGCAGCGAGGACGAGGTCGTAGCGCGGATCAAGGGCCTTCCCGCGTGGGCGAAGATCGTCAAGGAAGCCGTACGGGCGCTGGCCAAGCTCCCCGACGGCGACCAGGTGCTGCGCGTATGGAACCGCGAGGTGACGCTCACCCGCGCCGACGTGGAGAGCGCAAGGCGCCGGGCGAAGCGCTCGGGCCGCGCGCACAACGTGGCGCGAGAGTCCTTCGCGCGCGAACTCATGGACGTTTTGGCCCTGCGCTTGGCGCGCGAGGCCGGGGACGCGGACTCCGAGGGCGGCGTCGATCCCGAGGTCAAGCGCTCCTGGCTCATCGAAATCCGCGATTCCGTGGACTGCCGACGTGCGATCAACACGGCGTGGATGCCGACGAGCGCACAGACGCTGCTGCGCCGCCTCTACGCTCGCCCCGAGGTGCTTGCGGCGGCAAACCGCAAGGCCGGCTCCCCCCTGCGTCCCGACGAGCTTGCTACCCTCGTGCGCCCCCGCTCGGCGCCGTGGACGGTCTCGGACGTGCCGATCCTGGACGAGTGCGAGGAGCTGCTCGGCCCCATGCCGTCGTCTTCCTCCTCGTCGCGCGAGGCCGACGAGGGAGCGATCGAGCGCGCCCGCGAGGCGATCGAGGCCCAGAACCTGGGCGGCGGCATCGTGACCGCCCAGATGCTCGCCGAGCAGGTGGCCGGGCAGGACACCTGGACGCCGCTGTCCGAGCGCGCCGCCAAGGACCGCACATGGGCGTACGGCCACATCGTCGTCGACGAGGCGCAGGAGCTCTCTCCCATGGCGTGGCGCGCCCTGCTGCGCCGCTGCCCCTCCCGTTCGTTCACGGTCGTGGGCGACCTCGACCAGCGTCGCGGCTCCAAGCGCCCGCCCACGTGGGAAAAGGCTCTCGGGCCTGCGGCCCGCGCCCTGGCGGCCGAGTACGCGCTGACAGTCTCCTACCGCACGCCCGCGACCCTCACGACCCTCGCCGAAGGCGTCGTCGCGCGCGCCGGCGTCCCCGTCCTCTACCCGATGACGGCCGTGCGCGACGTCGAGGATTGCTACCGCGTCACCCACGTGGATGCGCCCGAGGACACCCCGGCCTCGCCGAAGGAGAACAGCCCCCTGTGGCGCGCCGTCACCCGGGCCCAGCGCGAGGCCGAGGAACGCCTCGATCGCGAGGCGGGGACCGCCCGCGGCCGCATCGCCCTCATTGTCGGCAACGAGCGTGCCCGCGCGTGGGGAGCCGACGTGGACGGCGAGACGGCCCTCTCCGAGCGCGTCAGCCTCCTGTCGGCCGTGGCCTCCAAGGGCCTCGAGTTCGACTCGGTCATCCTCGTCGAACCCGCGGAGATCCTCGGCGACGGCGTCGGCGACCTTTTCGTCGCCCTCACCCGCGCCACCCACGACGTGCACGTCGTCCACTGCGCTCCCCTGCCCACCGGCATGGAAGAGTGGTAGGAGCAACCACACCCTGACACCTTGTGTCCCTTTCCGCTCCCGTCTGCCATGATGGGGGCATGACACGCGCACTGCTCCTGGAAAACCCGCACGACGTCGCCGACGATATTTTCGCCAAGTTCGGCATCGAGGTCACCCGCGTGACGGGCGCCCTGTCCGAGGACGACCTCATCGACGCGCTCGAAGGCATGGACTACCTGGGCCTGCGGTCCAAGACCGAGGTCACCGAGCGAGTGCTGCGCGCGCGCCCCGAACTCAAGGCCATCGGAGCCTTCTGCATCGGCACGAACCAGATCGACCTGGCCACCGCCACCGAGATGGGCGTCGCCGTGTTCAACGCCCCCTACTCCAACACGCGCTCCGTCGTCGAGCTCGCAATCGGCGAGATCATCGACCTCTCGCGCCGCGTCACCGTCAAAAACTCGCGTCTGCACCGCGGCGTGTGGGACAAGAGCGCGGACGGCGCCCACGAGGTGCGCGGGCACACCCTGGGCATCATCGGCTACGGCAACATCGGTACCCAGCTCTCCGTCCTCGCCGAGGCCATGGGCCTCAACGTCATCTTCTACGACGCCGCTGAGCGCCTCGCCCTGGGCAACGCCACGCAGATGCCGACCATGGAGGCCGTCCTGCGTGAAGCCGACATCATCTCCGTGCACGTGGACGGCCAGGAATCCAACACGAACCTCATCGGTCGCGTCGAGTTCGAGCTCATGAAGCCCGGTGCCCTGTTCATCAACCTGTCGCGCGGGCACGTCGTCGACGTCGACGCGCTGCACGCGGCGCTCGTCTCGGGCCACCTGGGCGGAGCGGCCATCGACGTGTTCCCGGAGGAGCCGCGCGCCAACGGCGACCCCTTCGACTCGCCCCTGGCGACCCTCGACAACGTCATCCTCACACCCCACATCGGCGGGTCGACAGAGGAAGCGCAATACGACATCGGTCGCTTCGTGGCCGCCAAGATCGGCGAATACCAGGCCAGCGGCTCGACCGACATGAGCGTGAACCTGCCGAACCTGACGATGAACATCGGCAAGCGCTCGCGCTACCGTGTGCGCCTCATCCACCGCAACGTGCCCGGCGTCATGGCGCGCGTCAACCAGATCTTCGCCTCCTCCGAGGCCAACGTCGACGCCCAGATCCTGGCCACCGTCGACGAGGTCGGCTACGTGCTCACCGACATTTCGGCGGGCCTGGGACGCGAAGCGCTCGAGGAACTGAGCCACCTGCCCGAAACTGTCCGACTGATCGCCACGCCGCTGTAAAACTGTCGCATTCATCGCGTTCCCAGCTGGTCAAACGAGGCATAACTTACGGTATCGTAGGGGCATCGTTCCCAAAGGAGGACAGATGGATCTCACGACGAAGCTGCGCGAGCTGTACGCACCGGGAGTCGCCTACAACATCGCGATTCCCGACCGTCCGATCCCGGACATGGTCCTGGAAGTCGCCTCCCGCTACCCGGGGCGCGCCGCGATTGACTTTTTCGCGCGCCAGCTTACATACGCGGAACTTGTTCAGGAGATGCGTCAGGCCGCGGGAGCCCTCCATCAGGCGGGCGTGCGCCCCGGAGACCGCGTCGCCCTCGTCATGCCGAACTGCCCGCAGCACGCCGTCGCCGTCCTGGGCACGATGCTCCTCGGCGCCGTCGTCGTCGAACATAATCCGCTTGCCCCCGCGGGCGAGCTGGAAGGCGAGTACGAGCGCCACGGCGCTCGCGTCACCATCGCCTGGTCGAAGTCCCTGGAGAAACTCACCTTCCTCGGGCGCGGCCACACTACCTTCTGCATGGACCTGACGACGGCTCTTCCCGCCGCCTCGCGTATGGCGCTCAAGCTTCCCGTCAAGGCGGCCCGCGAGAAGCGCGAACAGCTCTCCAGCCCGCGCCCGAGCTGGGCTCGCTCCTGGACGCGCGCAATGCGCACCGCAACCCCGTGGCGCGGCGACTGCCCGTCAGCAATGGAGGACGTCGCTCTCCTCATTCACACGGGCGGCACGACCGGTGTCCCGAAGGCCGCCGCTCTCACGCACGCCAACCTCATGGCGAACGTCGAGGAATCGATCGCGTGGGTCCCCGTCCTCCACGAGGGCGCGGAGGTCTTCTACTGCATCCTGCCCCTCTTCCACGCCTTCGGGTTCACGATTGGTTTCCTGGCAGGCCTGCGCATGGGAGCAACGATCGCGATGTTCCCCAAATTCGACACTGCGCTGGTGCTGGCAGCTCAGCGCCGCCTGCCGTGCACGTTCTTCCTGGGTGTGCCGCCCATGTACGAGCGCCTGCTCGCGGCGGCGGAGGGCACGAACGCGGACTTGTCCTCGATCCACTTCTCGCTCTCGGGCGCAATGCCTCTCTCGGCGCCGCTGGCCGACCAGTGGGAGCAGGCCACCGGCGGCCTCATGATCGAGGGCTACGGCATGACGGAGGCCTCCCCGATCATCTTGGGATCACCCCTCGCCTCCTCGCGAGCACGCGGGGCGCTCGGCATCCCCTTCCCCTCCACCCAGGTGCGTATCGTCGATCCGGAGAATCCCTCCCGCGAGGTTGCCGATGGCGAGGTCGGTGAGCTCATTGCCCGCGGACCGCAGGTGTTTTCCGGCTACTGGAACCAGGACGATGAGACCGCCGAAGTGTTCACCGAGGATGGATGGCTGCGCACGGGCGACCTCGTTCAGGTGCGCGACGGCTTCATCTACATGGCGGATCGGCGCAAGGAGATGATCAACGCCTCCGGATTCAACGTCTACCCCACGCAGGTGGAAAACGCCGTACGTTCGATGCCCGGTGTTCTCGATGTCGCTGCAGTCGGCGTGCCGGCTGGCGAGTCCGGCGAGGACGTCGTCGCCGCCGTCGTCCTCGAAGCGGGCGCCTCCGTCACGCTCGCAGACCTGCGCAAGTGGGCGGAAAAGTCCCTAGCCCACTACGCGCTCCCCCGGCAGATCGTCGTCATGACGGAGCTGCCTCGCTCTCAGCTGGGCAAGGTCATGCGTAAGAAGGTCCGCGAGCAGATCATGGGTGCCCAGGCTGCCGCAACCGACGCGGTTGCCGGTGCACGCGAGGCTGTCGCCGGTGCGCGCGGCGCCGTCTCCGAGGCCGTGGCCGAGGCACGCGAGTCCATGTCCGAGAGGGTCGCCGGGGCACGCGAGGCTGTCGC
This sequence comes from Schaalia odontolytica, assembly GCF_005696695.1. Lineage (NCBI taxonomy): Bacteria > Bacillati > Actinomycetota > Actinomycetes > Actinomycetales > Actinomycetaceae > Schaalia > Schaalia odontolytica. Next base: position 1,505,924 of record NZ_CP040006.1, read on the forward strand.
CGGTGCGCGCGGCGCCGTCTCCGAGGCCGTGGCCGAGGCACGCGAGTCCGTATCGGAGAAGATGGCGGGTGCCCGAGAGACCGCCTCCGAGGCGATGGCCGGAGCACGCGATTCCGTCGCCGAGGCGATGGCTGGCGCGCGGGAGACGGTCGCCGAGGCCGTCGCCGGGGTTCGCGCTTCCTCCTCCGAGCAGCCTTCCGCGCCCACCGACGCATCTGACGCACCGGCACAGCGCCACGAGGAGACGGACGAGGAGTAGTCGTCCCACCACCGTCACAACGATGATGCCCGGCCCCTTCGCGGGACCGGGCATCATTCGTGCACGTTGATTAGTCGTCTCCCAGCAGCGTCGGGGCGTTGGAGACGGAGCGCTTGCGCGCAGCACGCGCCTTGCGAGGCTTCTTCGCGGGCGCGGGAGCCGCGGGTTCGGCGTCCGCGTGAGCACCGGCCTCGGACACCGCGTCACCGCCCTGCGCACGCTCACGCAGCGCCTGAATGGCCTGCTCGAAATCATCAAGGGTGTCGAACTGCCGATAGACGGAGGCGAAGCGCAAGTAGGCGATCACGTCGAGGTCACGCAGGAACGGGAGGATGGCTTTGCCAACTTCGTTCGTCGACACGTTGGAGACGCCGGTTGAGCGCAGCTGCTCCTCGACCTGCTGAGCAAGAATCGCGAGCTGATCATCCGAGACCGGCCGCCCCTGACAGGCCTTCTTGACACCCGACACAACCTTGTTACGGGAGAAAGACTCGACGACGCCGGAGCGCTTGACGACCTGGAACGAGGACGTTTCGAGGGTCGTAAAACGCTTCTTGCAGTGCGTGCACTCACGCCGACGCCGGATCGAGGCGCCGTCGTCCGCGATGCGCGTATCAACGACGCGCGAATCCGGGTTATGACAGAAAGGGCAGTGCACCCCTCAACGGTACACGCTCAGACCCCCATCTGTCACAGGAGTCCCACGCGTCACCATCAGCGAACGGGCACGAGAACCCGCTGCCCGGGCTGCAGGGCCCCCTGCACATCATTCATGCGCTCAATATCAGCGACAACCTGCTCGAGCGGACGATCCGTCTTGACATTCTGAGCCAGCGACCACACGGAATCACCGCTGACGACTGCCTTCGTCACCGTCGGGCCATCGTAGGCTGCGGGCTGGATGGCGAGACCGAGGGCGCCGGCCCCCACGGAGAGAACGACCGTCGCAAGTGCGCCAGCGATAATGCCGCGACGAGAGGAGCGGGTGCGACGACGCGGAGCTGCAGGAGCCCGCAGGTACGAAGGATCATCAACGCGCTGAGCCTCAACGCGACGACGCGCGGACGGAGCGGTGGAGATATCACGAACGGTCGCCAGCGGCGCATCCTCCACGGCGCGAAGCGGGTGGCGACGCGCGGGGAACGAGACGGCAGTCTGCGTTGCAACGGGAACACTCATGAGAACCTCCAGAACACTTTCATCGAACATCTGTTCGTCGAACACTTGTACGATAGCACGCTCCGTGACCAATGTCGAGACCCACTCGAACATATGTTTCATTTTGCGCGAAATCGGCTTATCCTTGACGTATCTAGTGGACGCCCACCCATGCACATTTGCGTCCACCCCGATGCGAAGGAGAGCCATGACCGAGCGTTCGATCAGCGATCGACACCGCGCGATCTTGCGAGTTATCAACGAAAAGCTGGCATCCAGCGGCTTCCCTCCGTCTGTGCGCGAGATCGCATCTGCAGTCGGTTTGGCGTCACCCTCGACGGTGAAACATCACCTTGACGCACTTGAGGACGACGGATACCTGGTCCGCGAGCCCGGCCTTCCTCGCGCCCTCGACCTCACTGATCGGGCGCGCGCCGAGCTCGGCATCACCCCTTCGTCGCAGCCGTCTGAGAAGGTCGTTCGCATCGAGGTCCCCGTCTCCCACGTGGAAGAGGAAGGAACGGCAATTCCGCTCGTTGGACGCATCGCTGCGGGTGCCCCCATCACGGCTGAGCAGCACGTGGAGGACGTTTTCCGTCTTCCCACATCCATGACCGGACACGGCGATCTGTTCATGCTCGAGGTGAGCGGCGAGTCGATGGTCGATGCGGGCATCTTCGACGGGGACTACGTTGTCATCCGCTCGCAGAACGAGGCCCGCAACGGTGAGTTCGTCGCTGCCATGATCGACGGCGAAGCGACGGTGAAGGAACTGTCCATCACGGGCGGTCACGTCTGGCTCCTGCCCCACAACGCGGACTACTCCCCCATCCCGGGCGACGAAGCCACCATCCTCGGCAAGGTCGTCACCGTCATTCGTTCACTCTGACGCACCACATAAGCGAGTGGCGCCACCCCGGAGGGTGGCGCCACTCGCTTATGTGGAGGAGACTCAGAAGCCCAGGTCGCGGGCAACCTGACGCAGACGCTGTGCCGATGCGGTCAGGCCGTCGCGCTCGTTGAGCGTGAGCGGCGGGTTGAGGACGCGCCCGGCGCCGTCGCGGCCCACGATCGTCGGGGCAGCCATGACGACATCCGAGATGCCCTCCCAATCCTCGAGCAGGGTCGAGATGGTGAGGACTCGCTGCTCGTCACGCAGGACAGCGCCCGCGATGTTCGCGGCAGACAGGCCGATCGCGTAGTTCGTCGCGCCCTTTCCCTCGATGATCTTGTAGGCGCTCTGGACGACCTCCTGCGCGATGGAGTTGCGCAGGGCCGAGTCGAAGACGCCACCGGACAGGGTCGGTCCCCACTGCGACAACGGAACGTTGCCGATCTCGGCGCTAGACCACAGGGCAACCTCGGAATCGCCGTGCTCGCCCGCCACGTAGGCGTGGATGTTCTGGGTGGCCACGCCGGTCTCGCGCGAGACCAGGTAGCGCAGACGCGAGGTGTCGAGCACAGTGCCCGAACCGAAGACCTGGTTGCGGGGCAGGCCCGTGAGCTTCAGCGCCACGTAGGTGACGACGTCGACGGGGTTCGTGACGAACATGAAGCGGGCGTCCGGAGCCACATTCTGCAGGTTCGGGACGATCTTCTTCATGAGGTTGACGGTCGAACCGGCCAGCTCCAGGCGGGACTGCCCGGGCTGCTGCTTCGCCCCAGCCGTCACGATGATCAGGTCGGCACCACGAACGATCTCAACGTCGTCCGAGCCTTCGATCGAGCCGGCGGGCGTGAACTGGATGCCGTGGGCCATGTCGAGGGCCTCGGCCTCCACCTTGGCCTTGTTGATGTCCTGAAGGACGATCGAGCGAGCATCGCCGCGCATCGCGCAGGCGTACGCGACGGCCGTACCGACGGCACCGGCACCGATGATGGCGATCTTGGAGGGACGTCCGGAGGACTTTGACGGGTACAGGGTCTGGGCTTTATTTTCCACGAGTGTCTCCTACGGTCTGCGGGCACCCCCATTGTCTCAGATAGGGGCTTGTCCGCGCCCGTTATCTGCACGACGTTTTACGTGCCCGTGGAGCGCTCGTCCCTACTGGTCAGAACCCTTCGCGAGGCGTCGCAGGGCACCGCGAACAACCTCCGGATCCGTCGTCGGCCACATGGCGGGTAGGGAACGCATGATGAAGCCGCCGTAGCGCTTGATCACCACGCGCGGATCGAGAATCGCCACGACTCCCCGGTCGTCGGTCGAACGCAGGAGGCGCCCCACGCCCTGGGCCATCATGAGCGCCGCGTGCGTGAGGGAGACCGACACGAAGCCGTTCCCTCCCCTGCGCTCGACGTCCATCGAGCGGGCACGCGAGACGGGATCATCCGGGCGCGGGAACGGGATTTTGTCGATGACGACGAGGCGGCAGGCATCCCCCGCGACGTCGACGCCCTGCCACAGGGACATCGTGCCCACCAGGCACGAGTCGCGTTCCTCCCGGAACCGCTGGATCAGCTGCGCCAGGGTCTCTTCGCCCTGCAGGTAGACGGTCAGGTCCGTGCGCTCACGCAGGGCCTGCGCTCCCGCCATCGCCCCGCGTCGCGACGCGAAGAGGGCGAGCACCCCACCGCCCGAGGCCTGCGCCAGCTCCACGAGCTCATCAAGCAGCTCCTCGGAGGGGCCGTCTCGTCCCGGCAGCGGTAGATGGGTCGCCACGTAGCGGATGCCCTGGCGACCGTGATCGAAGGGAGATCCGACGTCGATGCCGTGCCACGGCACCCCGGAGACGGCCATGCCGGCCTGGGCAGCCATGAAGTCGAAGTTTCCGCCGAGCGCGAGGGTCGCCGAGGTGAGGATCGCGGGTCGCTCGCCGATGCCGGTCCCACCGATCGCAGCCGACACGTCAAGAGGCCCGACGGTCAAGCGCGCGTTGTCCGATTCGTCCTTCGTGATGTAGGCAATCGACTGGTCGGGATCACGCCCCCACGCGTCGAGAGCGCCGATCAGCTCGTCGATAGCCGCGCGGGCAAGGAGCTTGGCGGCGGGTTCTCCCTGCGCCTCGGACACCTCGTGGCTGGCGCGACGGGCAGTGCCGTCCAGCACGATCATCGCGTCGACGAGGGCGCTCGGACGATACTCGAGGAGCCCCGCCTCCAGGGGAGCCATGGCCGCACCCAACCCGGCCCCGGCCTCGTCCAGGTCGGTGGAATCGATCGAGAGATTCGAGCGCAGGGAGCGGGCCACGCGGCTCACGCGGGCAACCGTCAGGTCGGCCGCAGCCTGGGAGCGCACGCGGTCGGCCAGCTCATGGGCCTCGTCGATGACGACGGCATCGTACTCGCCGAAGAGTTCACCCTCGCCGCACGCGTTGATACCAAACAACGAATGGTTCGTGACAACGACATCCGCGTCCGCGGCCTCCTGGCGAGCGGCCTGCGCGAAGCACTCGTCGATGAGCGGGCAGTGCTTGCCCAGGCACTCGGGTTTGGCGACCGAGGCGTGGTGCCAGGCTCGATCCGAGACGCCCGGAACCAGGTCGTCACGGTCCCCCGTCGTGGTCTCGCTGATCCACTCGCGGATACGCAGGATCTCCTTACCGAGCTCGCCCGTCGGGCCAACGCTCACGTCCTGATCCTCAAACAGCGTGCCCTCAGTGGGGTACCCGCCGTCCAGCTTGTGCAGGCACGCGTAGTTCGACCAGCCCTTAAGCACCGCAACCTTCAGGCGCGCGCCCGTGACCGAGGCGACCGCGTCGACGACCACCGGAGCGTCCTTGACGAGGATCTGGCGCTGCAGCGCGAGCGTCGCCGTCGAGACCACCCCGCGCACGCCGTTCGTCGCGCAGTACGTCAGCAGAGGCACGAGGTAGCCCACGGACTTTCCCGTGCCCGTGCCCGCCTGCACGAGGAGATGCTGGCGGTCCTCCAGGGCCGCGGCGCCTTCGGCGACCATCGAGGCCTGCCCCTCGCGCGGGGACCCACCCATCTGGGCGACGACCACGTCCAGGACGCGACCCGAGGCCTCGACCAGGTCCGCGCTCACGCTCCGCTCACCGCCGCATCGCCCACGGTGCCGCCCACCGCTTCGCGGGCGATGACGGCGGCCAGGGCCTCGTCGACGCGAGCCACGATGCGCGTGCCCATCTCGACGTATTCCTCGCGCTCGACGTCGCCCTCCTCGTGGATACGGTGCACGAGGGAGCCTGCCGAGTACGGCAGGATCGCGTCGACGGCGACGCGAGGCCGGGGCAGCATGTCTTCGAGGGCGGCGCGCAGCGCCTCCACGCCCCAGCCCGTGTGTGCGCTCAGCGGCACAGCGTTCGGGAAGACCGTGCGCAGCAGGGCGATCTGCTCGGGCGAGGCCAGGTCGGCCTTGTTCAGCGCGATCAGCTCCGGGATCTCCGAGGCTCCCTCGATGGTGTCGATGACCGAGCGGACGGCCTGCACCTGGGAGACCGGGTCGGGGTGCGCGGCGTCCACGACGTGCAAGATGACGTCGGCCTGGCCGACCTCCTCCAGGGTTGAGCGGAAGGCCTCGACCAGCTGGGTGGGCAGGTTGCGCACGAAGCCGACCGTGTCGGTGAGGGTGTACTCGCGACCGTCTGCGGCGCGCGCACGGCGCACCGTCGGGTCCAGCGTTGCAAACAGCGCGTCCTGGACGAGGACGCCCGCGTCGGTCAAGCGATTGAGCAGCGTCGACTTACCCGCGTTCGTGTACCCGGCGATGGCCACCGACGGCACTGCCCCGCGGCGGCGCGAATTGCGCTGGGTGCGGCGGGCGGGTTCCATGCGCGCGATGTCCGCGCGTAGCTTCGCCATGCGCGTGCGGATGCGGCGACGGTCCAGCTCGATCTTGGTCTCACCGGGGCCGCGAGAGCCGATACCAGCGCCGCCCGCGACGCGGCCGCCGGCCTGACGGGACATCGACTCGCCCCAGCCGCGCAGACGCGGCAGCAGGTACTCGAGCTGCGCGAGCTCCACCTGCGCCTTGCCCTCACGGGACTTGGCGTGCTGGGCGAAAATGTCGAGAATGAGGGCCGTGCGGTCGACGACCTTCGCGTCGACGACGTCCTCCAGCCCACGACGCTGGGAGGGGGCCAGCTCCTCGTCAACGATGACGGTGTCGGCCTCGACGCTGCGTACGATGTCGGCCAGCTCTCGGGCCTTGCCAGACCCCAGGTAGGTTGCGGGGTCGGGCTTCATGCGGCGCTGGATGATGCCGTCAAGCACGCGCGAACCGGCGGTCTCCGCGAGCGCGGCCAGCTCACGCAGCGAGTTCTCGGCTTCCTCTTCGCTCTGCGTGGTACGCAGGCCCACGAGCACGACCTTTTCGAGTCGGACCTGGCGGTATTCGACCTCGGAGATGTCCTCACGGTCGGAGGCGCCCGTGTCGACGCGGCGCGTGCCCGCGCGGGCCTCGCGCTCGAGGGCACCGGCGTCCTGGGAGGTGTCCTGACCCGTCGTCGATGCGAGCGCCGTTCCCGAGCGCGCGAGGATACGCGCGACAACGTCGTTGACGCGCTGGTCGCGCTCTTCGTTCGAAGAGTCCGCACCTGTGTGGGTCGTGTCCATAACCATCCTTTTCGTGGGGGCTTCTAGTGTCGCACGCGCCGCCCCCATCTGCGCCTGCGCGCGCGGGCGCGATAGGCTTTCTTCCGTGGACGAACAGTATTTCACCGACTCTTCCCCTGCGAGCGCGGAGGAGATCCGCACGATCGAGGTGAGCGCGCGCGGCTTCGACCTGTCGATGCGCGTGTCGTCGCGCGTGTTCTCGGGTTCTAAGCTCGATCTGGGCACACGCCAGCTCCTGGAGATCGCCCCAGATTTGCCCGAGGACGGGACTTTCCTGGACCTGGGCTGCGGATGGGGCCCGATCGCGACGATCATGTCGTTGGAGTCCCCGAATGCCGACGTGTGGGCGGTGGACGTGAACTCTCGCGCGGTGGATCTGACGCAGCGCAACGCCCAGTCCAACGGGGCAAAGGGCGTGCGCGCGCTCAAAGCGGAGGAGGCGCTGACCTCTTCTCAGGAGTCGGATGCCCGATTCGACGTCATCTGGTCGAACCCGCCCGTGCGCATCGGCAAGGACGCGATGCACGAGATGCTGCTGGCATGGCTGGGCAGGCTTGCCCCCACCGGCGTCGCCTATCTCGTCGTCCAGCGCAACCTGGGCGCCGATTCGCTGATCACGTGGCTGAACGGCCAGGGCTTCCAGGCCTCGAAGTACGCGTCCAAGAAGGGCTTCCGCATCATCGAGGTCCGCCCCGCCTGACGCCTTCCTCTTCCTCGACGAGGCCTGGGCCTCGTCGCGCTCTCCGGCCCCGTTGTCTGGGAGCCGGGCTCAGGGCAGGCGGATCTCGGCGACTCGGGTCGCGGGACCGGTGAGGAACACCGAGGCGTCCGTGATCCGGGGGCTCTCCCCCGACCAATCGATGACGCCGTCGAGGCCGACGATGACCGTTCCGCCCGGAATGTCGACGACCCACTGGGTGGGCGTACCGGGACCGCGACGCAGAGCCGTGGCGAGGGCCGCCGCGCAGCATCCGGTGCCGCACGCCTGGGTCTCCCCCACGCCTCGTTCCAGCACGCGCATCGCGATGTGCCCACGCTCCCCGCCCGGCTCGGTCAGGTCGACGACCAGCTCGAGGTTCGTCCCCGCCTGGGGCGCCGGCTCGTAAGAGGGGCGCTGTGCCTGCGGGATCTGGGACACGTCAACGGTGGGCAGGAAAACCTCGCGCAGGGTCTCCTCGTCGGCAAGCTCGACGACCGTGTGCGGGTTGGGCATATCCACCCAGATACCGCCGAGCACGCCGTCGATTCCCGGAACGGTCACCGTGATCGTCTCGCGCGCCGGAGAGGCCGCCGGCCCCATGTCGACGCGGTAGCTCGCTCCCTGCCCCTCGTCCTCGGATTCGGGGGTCACGCGCTTGATGCCGCCGCGCGTGGCCACATCCAGCGTCTGCCCAACCGGCAGATCCACGAGGCCCTCGCGGCGCAGGTGATCGACGAAGACGCGCACGCCATTACCGCACATCTCAGCCTTCGAGCCGTCTGCGTTGCGGTAGTCCATGAACCACAGGCCGTCGCGTTCGACGGCCCGGATGAAGCCATCCGCGCCGATCCCGAAGGCAGGCGAGCACAGCGTCGCGACCTCAGCCTCGCTGGGGTCGTAGTCGTCGTATTGGTCCGTGGCGACAACGAAGGAATTACCGGCACCGTGGGCCTTGACGACGCGGGCGTGGGCGGGCAGCTGCGTGTTCATCATGGCTCCACCGTAGCCCCCGACTCCAGTGCGCGCAGGCCCCGCCCGTGTTACGAGCGTCCCAGGGCGGCCTCTGCCTCGCGCTGCGTCAGCTCGACAACGTGGCGCACCACGGCCTCGTTCGAGTCGAAATTCTCCACGTCCAGCCAGTGCACGCGAGGATCCGGTCGCAGCCACTTGACCTGGCGGCGCGCCAGCTGACGCGTGGCCAGCGCGATAGACTCCACGGCCTCGTCCTCACTCATCTGTCCGTCGATGACCGCGAGCGCCTGGGCGTATCCCGTGGCACGGGACGCGGTCTTCGCCTCGCGCAGGCCCACATCGATGAGGCCGCGCACTTCCTCGATGAGTCCGCCGTCCATCATGGCGCGGGTACGCACCGCAATGCGCTCGTCCAGCTCCTCCATCGGGCGACGCAGCGCCACCATGAGCGAGGGCGCCACGAACTCGTGGCGAGGCATGGACGCCGAATAGGGGCGCCCGGTCAGCTCGATGACCTCGAGGGCGCGGATGATCCGGCGGGCGTTGTGCGGGTCGATGCGTTCGGCCGAGACCGGGTCGAGCTGGGTGAGGCGATCATGCAGGCCGCGCGAGCCCATCGGGCCCTCGGCTTCTTCTTCGAGTCGGGCGCGCACTGCCGGGTCCGTGCCCGGGAATTCGATGACGTCCAGGAGGGCGCGCTGGTACAGGCCTGAGCCTCCCGCGACCACCGCGACGCCCCCGCGCTCGTGAATACCAGCCACATCGGCTCGCGCGTGCTTCTGGTAGGCGGCCACCGAGGCCTCGTCGCGAACCTCCAGCACATCGATCTGGTGATGGGCGATCCCGCGGCGTTCCTCCACCGGGGTCTTAGCCGTTCCCACGTCCATGCCTCGGTAGAGCTGCAGGGCGTCCGCGGAGACGATCTCGCCCGCGCCGCTCGCGCCCAGCGCACCCGGAAGCACGCAGGCCAGCTCCAGGGCCAGATCCGACTTGCCCGAGGCCGTGGGCCCCACAACCGCGCACACGACGTCCGACGCGCGCCTCACCGATGTCTCCATGGCCACCAGTGTACGGGTGCCTCCCGCAGATACCACCCAACAACGGCTAGGCTTAAGACCATGAGCACAACTGACACTCTCCCGGTCACCCTCGACCGGATCACCCAAGCGGTCGAGGCCGTGGGGCTTATCCCCTTCGTGTCCAACACCGGCCAGGTCGCGGCCATCCTGCCGAACCGCACCGTCCGCATCGCTGTCCCCGAGGGCCACCCCGCCCAGGGCGTCGCCGACTACCCGCGTTTCTTCGATCCCTCGCACGCCGATCAGATCGCTTCCACGGTGCGTCGCCTCAACGCCTCCACCTACCTGCCGAAGGTCACCTCCGGCACAACCGAGACCGGGGCGATCGCCCTGCACCTGCAGCACACCTTCAACTGGGTCGTGGGTGCGACGGATGACCAGGTCGCCGCCGAGGTCTCCCAGTTCATCATGGCCGCCGTGGCGATGATGAACCAGCTCGACATCATGTTCCCCGACCAGTGGACCAAGGAGGGCACCAATGCCTGAGTGGAAGAGCTCTACCTTCGGCGAGGGCGGCGAGGCCGTTCCCGAGGCCACGCCCGCCCCCGCAGCCCCCTCCCCCGCGATGGAAGCCGACGAATACGCCGCCAAGTGGGGCACCGAGGTCGCCGAGGTGAGCATCGCTCGCATCGAGAACGTCCTCGAAGGTGACGGACTGCCGCACGGGTCGAGCGAGTTCATCGCCGTCACCCAGCTGGAGGACGTGCGTTTCCAGATTCACCGCGAGCCGGTCGACGCCCCCTGGCTGCAGATCGAAACCCGCATCGAACCCGAGGGCGAGGGCCACACCGAGCTGTCCCTCCAGGCGGTCGCCAACCGCTGGAACACCGAACACCTGCAGCCCACCGTCATCCCGATCGAAGACAAGGGCAAGTGGGTCCTGGTGGCCGCCTCGCGTTTCTTCGTGGGCGAGGGCCTCTCGGACCGTCAGATCCACGCGATGCTGCGCCGCGGCCTCATCATCGGCCTGTCGGCGGCTCAGGAGCTGCCCGGCCTGCTGGCAGAGTCTGCCAAGTAACGCCAGCCGCGCATCCAACGAATAGTGCCCCGTTCCTCCGTCTGGGAGGAGCGGGGCACTCTCGGTGGAGTGTGCGCCGACTACATGCGAAGGCGCGGCGCGTACCGCGTACGCGGGGAGGCCACGGGTCGCATAGGGGGGGGGCTCGAATCGACCCGCACTACCGAGAGTGCTCCCGCATGTCGATCGCCTCGTCATCGTGACGATCGCCACGACACAAAAGTAACGCAGGAGTCGTGGGTCACATGCGCATTTCAATGAGACATTTTCTCGCTTGTCACTGAGACAAACGATCAAACGTGCAGCACCCGTCGCGCGCGCCACCTCTGCAGACGTGAGCCTCCCCGGGCACATTGCCCGGGGAGGCTCACATCAGCGCAGATCAGGGTCAGCTCGGGGCGCCCACGCGCAGCGTGGGGATACCCAGCGACACCGTGTTGTCGGGTTCGTCCGAGGCCTGGCGCGCCTCCCATGCGTCACCGGCGCGCGTGCGGCGCACCTCGAACAGGCCGCCCTGTGCGCCCGAGTCGGCGATCAGGTGGTGCGGCGCGCCGTAGGTGACGGTCGCACGGATCATGTCGCCCGGGCGCGGACGATCCGCCTCGGCCATACCCTCGGGCAGGGCGACGTGCACGAGACGGTTGTCGCGGGCGCGTCCCGAAATACGGTGTGTGGCACCATCCTTGCGGCCATCCCCCTCGGAGACGAGGACCTCGACCTCGGTGCCCGCCAGCGCGGCGTTATCCTCGGCACAGATGCGCTCCTGAAGCTTGATGAGGCGCTGGTAGCGTTCGAGCGCCACATCATCGGGCACCTGATCCTCGCGGTCCGCGGCGGGCGTACCCGGGCGCGGAGAGTACAGGAATGTGAAGGCGGAGGAGAAACGAGCCTGCTCGACGACGTCGAGGGTCGCCTGGAAGTCTTCCTCAGTCTCTCCCGGGAAGCCAACGATGATGTCGGTCGTAATCGCAGCCTCCGGAATAGCCGCGCGCACGCGCTCCAGGATGCCCATGAAACGCTCACGACGGTAGGAGCGGCGCATCTGACGCAGGATCGCGTCCGACCCGGACTGCAGGGGCATGTGCAGGCTCGGCATGACAGTGGGGGTCTCCGCCATCGCGGCGATCACGTCATCCGTGAAGGCTGCGGGGTGGGGCGAGGTGAAGCGCACGCGCTCGATGCCCTCGACGCGGCCCACGGCGCGCAGCAGGTCGGCGAAGGCGCCGCGCTCACCGAATCCGACACCGTAGGAGTTGACGTTCTGGCCCAGCAGGGTCACCTCGATAGCGCCCTGCGAGGCGACGGCCTCCACCTCGGCGAGAATGTCGCCGGGGCGACGGTCGCGTTCCTTGCCGCGCAGGTGCGGGACGATGCAGAACGTGCAGGTGTTGTTGCAACCCACGGAGATGGACACCCATGCGGCGTACGCGCTCTCGCGGTGTGTGGGCAAGGTCGACGGGAAGACCTTGAGGGATTCCTCGATCTCGACGGCGGCCGCGCGGTTATGCTCGGCGCGGCGCAGGAGGGCCGGGAGCACGTCGATGTTGTGCGTGCCGAAGACGGCATCCACCCACGGAGCCTTCTCAACGATGCCGTCACGCATCTGCTGGGCGAGACAGCCACCGACCGCAATCTGCATGCCGGGACGCGCACGCTTGACGGAAGCGAGCTGACCGAGGTTACCGAAAAGGCGGGTCGCTGCGTTCTCGCGGACGGAGCAGGTGTTGATGACGATGACGTCGGCGCCCATGTCGCCGGCGTCGGTCGCGCGGGCGGCAGCCTCGGGGACCTGCTCAACGGGGACGAGGCCGGCCTGCTCCAGCAGACCCGCCATTCGTTCGGAGTCGTGTTCATTCATCTGGCAGCCGAGCGTGCGCACCGCGTAGGTGCGGGGCAGCGCGGTGCCGTCCTGCGTCATCGTATTCATCGCAGTGAAGTCTAGTCGCCCACCTGCACACCGGCGAAGTCGAGCACGTCACGCACCAGGGCGATAGCCGCGTCGATCGCACCCGCACGAACGGCCGCTCGATCACCGTCGAGGTGTAGGAGGCGGTGCTCCTCCCCCGCCGGGTGAACGCAGGCGATGTGGACGGTTCCCGCGGGGAAACCGTCGGCGGGGCCCGGACCAGCGACCCCGGTCGTCGATACGCCAATGTCTGCGCGGAACAGCTCGCGCGCCCCTCGGGCCATCTGGCGAGCAACCTGCTCATCCACCGGACCCGTCAACGCCAACTGGCTCTCCGAAACGCCCAGCACCGAGGCCTTGGTATCGACCGCGTAGGTGCACGCACCCCCGCGCACGACATGAGAGGCGCCGGGCACGTCCACAAGGCGCGCGACGAGGCCACCTCCGGTCAGCGATTCCGCCGTCGCGATCGTCAGACCGCGCTGCGTCAGATCCGCTATCAGATCGGCGAGCGCCTCATCGCTTACTGCGGTCACAGTCCCCACTGCCAGGCCTCCTCGGTACCGCTCTCCTCGTCGCCCCACGTGTCGAGGGCGTCGCGCACGGCGGCAGACGCGACAGACGGCGAATACCCCTTGCGTGCGAGCATGGAACTCAGTCTACGGTAGGCGGTCTCGCGCGGGACGCCCGCAAGGGAGCGACGTTTGCGAGCCACCAGCTGTGCCGCGCGCTCCGCCTCGTCGTCCCGATCGATCTGAGACAGGGCACGCTCGATCGTCGAGGAGTCCAGTCCCTTGCGCACGAGAACCTCGCGCAGTGCACGACCGGACGCTCCGGTCCCCGAAAAACGGGAGCGGACGAGCGCGTCCGCATACGCCTGATCATCGACGAGACCAACGGCCTCAAGACGGTCGACGACCTCGACGGCGATCTCGGCGCTGAAGCCTCGTCCTTCGATCGCGCTGGTCAACTCCGAGCGGGAACACGCGCGCGCGTCGAGCTTGCGCAGGGCGACCTCGCGCGCGGCCTCGATCGCCGCCGTGCCCGTCAGGGCCGCATTGCGTTCGCGGGCGCGCGCGAGCCTCTCGCCCGGGGAGGAACGCCGGCGACGCTCCTCCCCCAGCTCGGGATGATCTTCAGGATCCAGGTAGCGGACCACGACTCAGAAGCCCGCGTCCTCATCAGGATCGATGTCGGGCACGTCCTGGGACGCCTGGTCCGGATCCGGGGCCTCACCGATGCCCAGCGAGACGAGGATCTTCTGTTCGATCTCGTTGGCCAACTCGGGGTTGTCCACGAGGAACTGACGCACGTTCTCCTTGCCCTGTCCCAGCTGGTCGTCCCCGTAGGTGAACCAGGAGCCGGACTTACGCACGATACCGGCCTCGACGCCCATGTCGATGATCGAGCCCTCGCGCGAAATGCCCTTGCCGTAGACGATGTCGAACTCGGCCTGCTTGAAGGGCGGGGCCATCTTGTTCTTGACGACCTTGGCGCGCGTGCGGTTACCGACGGGGGCGCCGGCCTCCTTGAGGGTCTCGATGCGACGCACGTCGATGCGCACGGATGCGTAGAACTTCAGGGCCTTGCCGCCCGTCGTGGTCTCCGGGGAGCCGAAGAAGACGCCGATCTTTTCGCGCAGCTGGTTGATGAAGATCGCGGTCGTGCCGGTCGCGGACAGGGCGCCCGTAATCTTACGCAGGGCCTGGCTCATGAGGCGGGCCTGCAGGCCGACGTGAGAGTCACCCATCTCGCCTTCGATTTCTGCCTTGGGAACGAGCGCCGCGACCGAGTCGATGACGATGATGTCGATGCCGCCAGAACGGATCAGCATGTCGGCAATCTCGAGGGCCTGCTCACCCGTGTCGGGCTGGGAGACCAGGAGGGAGTCCGTGTCGACGCCCAGGGCACGGGCGTAGACGGGGTCGAGGGCATGCTCAGCGTCGATGAAGGCCGCGTTGCCGCCGGCCTTCTGGGCGTTGGCGACAGCGTGCAGGGCGACCGTGGTCTTACCGGAGGACTCGGGGCCGTAGACCTCGATGACTCGGCCGCGCGGAAGGCCACCGATACCGAGGGCGACATCGAGAGCAAGGGAACCCGTGGGGATCACCTGAACAGGCGGGCGGTTGTCATCGCCCAGGCGCATGACAGAGCCCTTGCCGAACTGCTTATCAATCTGCGACAGGGCGACTTCGAGAGCCTTATTGCGATCGTTGGTCGCGGGCTTTGCGGCGGGTGCTTTACGGGCTGCCATGGTGATCCTTTCGTCTGCGGCCTCTCCGGCCTGCGGGTGTCCTGGCCTGGAATGCCACCCCTCTCCGAGGCGACATGACGAGTATGCGACCGGCCATCGTCATCTGCGTCCCGCGCGCATCACCCCTGTGGATGACACGCGTCGGAACGTCGTCGCCCACAAGCTTAAATGGAACACATGTTCGACCGCCGATCGACACGCCGCCCACCGATCAGACGGGCATCGATCACACTGGCGACGCCAGTCGCTCAGCGCCCCCGCTCACGCGGATCGACGCGATGAATCCAGCGCGCATCCTCGCGCCCAGTTTCCTCGCACAGGGTCGCCCAGACCTCGTCGGGATTCACGCCGGCGGACAGTGCATCGCGCGCGGTCGCCCCCAGCGAGGCGAGGTAAAGATCGGAAACATACGAGCGGCCGAGGGCGGACCCGAAGGTCGCCTCGACCGCCTCGTAAAACTCAGAGTGCTTCACGCGTCAGGAAATCAGCGTGACGGGCACGATGTCATCGGGCACCGCGTCGGGAATGACCGCGCCATCGATAATCGCCATGCGCTCGGAAACCTCGCGAAGCACGAACCACAGCGGTACGCGCAGAGCCGAGGTGATCGCCTCGAGCAGCTCCGACGAGGCCTCCTTCTGGCCGCGCTCGACCTCGGACAGGTAGCCGAGGGAGACCTGGGCCTCCGAAGAGACCTCGCGCAGGGTTCGACCCTGGCGCTGGCGGATGCCGCGCAGGACATCGCCCAGTTCGCTGCGCAGCAGCGGGGTTTCGCTCAGTGTCTTTTCCATACTGTTACTGTAGCCGTTCTGTTTCGAGGGGCGCATCGTTAGTTCGCGCATCGAAACGTTGTGACGTTCCGCTTTCATTCCTCGCGTTGCATTCATACCCGTACAACGCGGGCACTTTCAGGCTTATTCCACCGACGAGTTGACTTCGATATGGGTTGCGTCACCCACGCTCAACTCTGGACGTGCTGGCCCGCAGTGCCGCGGCGTGACGGCGCGGGCTCCTCCGGAGCATCGTTGTCGCGCGAGTCCGCCACGGCCTCGCCAGCGCTCGCTCCGCGCATAAGGCGCACGCCATCGATGACGTACATGAAGCCCGAGTAGAGCGTCAGCGCGAGCGCAACGCCCGCGAAAATCTGCCCGAGGCGGATGAGAAGGACCACCCATCCCTCGTTGGCCTCATTCAACGCCGTGAAGTGCGCCCACGGGATCAGCAGGGTCCCCAGGGCCACCATCTGCATGAAGGTCTTCAGCTTGCCCGCCTGATTCGCGGACACGACGACGCCGCGGCGCAGGAAGAAGGCGCGCATCGCGGTGATGCCCAGCTCGCGCACGGCGATGAGGATCGTCAACCACCAGGGCAGATATCCCTGGTAGGACAGCAGGCCGAAGCCGCACAGGGTCAGGGCCTTGTCGGCGATGGGATCGGCGATGCGACCGAAGTCGGTGATCTGCCCCCACGAGCGCGCGAGCTCGCCGTCGAAGCGGTCCGTGATCGCGGCGACGGAGAACACGACAAAGGCCGCCCACAGTGCGGTCCACGACTGACTTTGCAGGCCCAGAACGACGAATACCGGAACGAGGACCAGACGCAAAACGGTCAGCGCGTTAGGCAGGTTCACCACGGGAACCTTGCTGTCTCGCTGCACGCGCGACACGTTCTCGCTCATGACCGTTTCCTTCCCGCTCAGCGGCCCGTGAGCTGCCAAGCGTCCTCGTTGTCCTCGGGCTCCTCGTCGACCCAGTCGGGCGAGGACCCACCAAAGTTATGACCAGAGTACGGGTCAACCCCACTGCCGCGCGAATCGCTGGCAGATGCCGTGCCCATTTCGTAACCGGAAGCGGGTGATTGAGCAGGAGCGGACGAGGCCGGCGCCCCCTCCGCGACCCCCGCCGCAGCACCGATGGCCGGGCTGGGCGCCCCCTCGGGAGCGACCGAAGCGGGCGCGGGGGCGGGCTCAGGCTCGGACTCGGCGATGCCAGCTGACTCCCCGCGCAGCATGGCGAGGACCTCGGGCAGCTGTTCGGGGGTGACGAGCACCTGGCGCGCCTTGGATCCTTCGGAGGGGCCGACGATTTCGCGCGACTCGAGCAGGTCCATGAGGCGACCGGCGCGGGCGAAGCCGACGCGCAGCTTGCGCTGGAGCATCGAGGTGGAACCGAGCTGGGTGGAGACGACAAGCTCGGCGGCCTGCAGCAGGTCTTCGAGATCGTCTCCGATGTCTTCGGCGACCTTAGCTTCCTTCTTTTCGGGCACGACGTCGTCGCGGTAGTGCGTCTCCATCTGGCTCTTGACGTGGGCGACGATCTGGTGGATCTCGGATTCGGAGACCCAGGCACCCTGGACGCGCATGGGCTTGGAGGCACCCGCGGGCAGGTAGAGGGCGTCACCCTGCCCGATGAGCTTTTCGGCGCCGGGCTGGTCGAGGATCGTGCGCGAGTCGGTGAGCGAGGAGGTCGCGAACGCGAGGCGCGAGGGGATGTTGGCCTTGATAAGGCCGGTGACGACGTCGACGGAGGGGCGCTGCGTGGCCAGGACCAGGTGGATGCCGGCGGCGCGCGCCAGCTGCGTGATGCGCTGAATCGACGCCTCGACGTCGCGCGGGGCGACCATCATGAGGTCGGCGAGCTCGTCGACGACCACGAGCAGGTACGGGTAGGGGTGCAGCGTGCGCTCCAGCCCGGGCTTGGCCTGAACCTGTCCGGCGGCCACCGCCTTGTTGAAGTCGTCGATGTGCTTGAAGCCGTAGTCCGACAGATCGTCGTAGCGCGCATCCATCTCCTTGACGACCCATTCGAGGGCCTCGGCGGCCTTCTTGGCGTCGGTGATGATGGGCGAGATGAGGTGCGGGATGCCCTCGTAGATCGTGAGTTCCACGCGCTTGGGGTCGACGAGGATCATGCGCACCTGCTGGGGCGTCGCACGCATCATGATCGACGTGATCATGGAGTTGACGAAGGAGGACTTACCGGAACCGGTCTGGCCGGCCACCAGCATGTGCGGGGTCTTGGCCAGGTTGGTGACGACGTAGCCGCCTTCGACGTCCTTGCCGACGCCGACGACGAGCGGGTGCTGGTTGCGGCGCGCGGCCGCGGAACGCAGGACGTCGCCGAGGGCCACGTTTTCGCGGTCGGCGTTGGGGATCTCGATGCCGATGGCACTCTTGCCGGGGATCGGCGCGAGGATACGCACGTCGGCGGAGGCCACCGCATAGGCGATGTTCTTCGACAGGTTAGTGAGCTTGTCAACCTTGACGCCGGCGCCGAGGACGACCTCGTAGCGGGTGACTGTCGGGCCTCGGGAGAATCCGGTGACGCGCGCGTCGACGTTGAAGTCCGCGAAGACCTGCCCCAGGGCCGCGACGACCTGGTCGTTGACGGCGGATCGGGTCATGTGGGGCGGGCCGGAGACGAGGAGGTCCTCCGACGGCAGCGTGTAGCTGATCGAGTCGTCGAGGTTGGGCTGGAAGGCCCCCTCGGGCTCGTCGGTGATCGGCGGGGGCGCCGGCTCGTCCTCGGGCTCCGGTTCGGGCTCTGGCACGTGCGCGGGCACCTGGACGGGCGCGGGGGCCACGGCGGGACGCATCTGGGTGAGCATCTCGGTGGGCGCGTCGGGCGTCGTGGCACGAGGCCGGGGCGCGGGAGTCGGGGCGGGCGCGGGGGCCGCGATGGCTCCGGATTCCAGGAGGCGGGTCTCCCCCACGGATTCCGTGTCGGTCGCCTTGCGGAAGGACTCGTCGCCGTCGTATTCGTCGAGGAAGGCGTCGTCTCCCGCTGCGAGGTCTTTGCGCGCCTTGCGGCGGGCTTCCTTGGCGGGATCGCCACCGGCCTGATCGGAGGCCTCGGCGTCGCCCTCGGGGCGCTCACCGCTGAGGTGGGCGGCGAGGTCGCGCAGGCGCGCGGGGACGTCTGCGACGGCCGTACGCGTGGCGAGCAGGATCGAGTAGGCCAGGAGCAGGATCATGAGGGCACCCGCACCCCAGCCGGAGAGCAGCAGGGCGAGGGGGCGTGCGACGAACCAGCCGAGCAGGCCACCGGCCGCCTCAATGCCGGGTTCGGTGCCCATCGCGGGGTTTCCACGCGAGATGTGGACCAGGCCGGTGAGCGCTGCGGTGATACCGATGCCGCCTGCCACGTGGTGGGGCAGCGCGGATCGCCCGGATCGCGCGGAGACGAGCTCGACGGCCAGGGCGATCAGGACGAGGGGCAGGACGACCGAGAAGATGCCGAACAGGCCGGCGGAGGCGTGGTGGATCGCGTCCCCGGCCTCGCCGGAAATCTGGAACCACTCGCGCAGCGCGATAACGATGGCCGCGGCGACAGCGACGAAGGCCGCAGCGTCACGCTTGACCTGCGAATCGGTCGCCTTCCACGCGCGCACGGCACCGACACCGGCGCGGCCGAGCGCGGAAAAGAAGCGGGCCAGGAAGCCTGGCTGCGTTGCTTCGGGCTGGGGCGCTTGGGCGGACTTGTTCGAGCCTCCCTTGGCGCGCGGGCGCGCGGGAGCCTTACCGGACGACGAGCGTGGAGACGATTGTGCCATGATCCTTCCACCATATCGCCCGCCGCGGCCCCACTCTGCCAGGCGCGCCGCGCGAGATCAGCGCAGGATGTTCGTAACAACCCCGGTTTCGAGCACATTTTCAACCTGCTCGCGCGTGGGAACGGGCAGAGCCGACTCGTGGGAGATAGCCAGCGCGGCACCCGCGTTCGCCATAAGGCACGCGGTCTCCAGGTCGTAGCCCATGACCAGGCCCGCGCACATCTCTCCGATGTGGGTATCGCCCACGCCCGCAGTGTCCGCGATACGCGACTGGAACGCGGGAATCGAGATGACCGGAGCATCCGCGACCTTCTGCAGCTCGCAGCCCCGCTCCCCCACGCGGCGAACCGTGGCCGCGTCCGGGCGCATGTAGGTGCGGATCGTGGAGCCGTGACGGTTGGCGTCGAGAATACCGGCGAGAGTGGCAGCCTCCCAGCTGCTCATTGTCACGACGTCGGCACGGGGGAAGATCACCTCCCACGCTTCAACGGGAACCTGGGCAACTGCGGGAGACACCGAGACGACGAGCGTCACGAAGGGCGGCAGGGACGCGGCCCACTCGCTCAGCTCGGAAGCCGCGTGCGCGCTCGTCATGTCTGAGGCGGCCACGTGGACCACATCCCCCTCGCGCAGCTCGATCCCCTCAAGGGAAGCGCGCGACGGCTCCGATTCGACACCGGCCGTCACGACCGAACGCATCGACCCGTCTTCGACGATGAGCTGAATGACGACGCCGATATCACCCACCAGTTCGGGGGTCAGGACCTCGACGCCGGCCTCGACCAGCTGCTGACGAACGGCGAAAGAGTTCGGACCCGTGCCGAGCGGCGACGCGGCTGCCGTCGGCACGCCCATGGCCGCAGCGGCGCACAGGGTCGTGAAGCCGCCGCCCGGGCGCGAGCTGGCGGCATCCGCATGAACGGATCCGCCGCGCTCCGGCACGTATGCGATGTGCATCGGCAACACGAGCGCAACAGAGTGCGTCGAAATAAAACGACCCGACACGTAGATTCCTTCCTTCAAGCGCACGCTACCGCCCAGCGCGCCAGGGCCTCCTCAATGAAGACTGCCAGACTACTGCTCGGTAACGACCGGAACGATCATAGGACGACGACGCAAGCGTCGCGCAACCCAGCGTCCGATCACGCGGCGCATCGCCTGCTGCAGGACGTAGGGGTCCTGCCCGCCGGGAGCAGCCGCGTCCTTGAGCGCCTGCGTGACGTCGGGGAGAATCTCCTCGAACACCGAGTCGTCCTCGGCCATGCCGATCGCGCGAATCTCCGGGCCGGCCAGGACCATGCCCGAATCGTGCTCGACGACCGCGAAGATCGAGATGAAGCCCTCCGACCCCAGGGTGCGCCGGGTCTCCAGCTCATCCTCGGAGATCTCGCCGATCGAGCGGCCGTCCACATACACGTACTCGCAGGGCACGATGCCCGACACGCGCGCGACGCCGTCCTTGAGGTCGACCGTCACGCCGTCCTCGGCCAGGACCACGTTCTGCGGGTCGATACCCGTCTTGACGGCCAGCTGACCGTTGCCTACCAGGTGACGGACCTCGCCGTGGATCGGCATGACGTTCTTGGGCTGAACAATGTTGTAGCAGTAGATGAGCTCACCGGCGCTCGCGTGACCGGACACGTGCACCTTGGCGTTCTCCTTCGACACGACGCGCGCGCCCAGGCGGGTCAGGTCGTTGATGACGCGGTAGACGGAGTTCTCGTTGCCAGGAATCAGCGAGGAGGCCAGCACGACCATGTCGCCCGGCTCAATCGTCACGGTGCGGTGCGAACCCACCGACATGCGCGACAGCGCGGCCATCGGCTCACCCTGCGAACCGGTCGCCATGTAGACGCGCTCGGAGGGCGGCAGCTCGCCGATGCCCTTGAGATCCACGATGAGGCCCTCGGGGATCGACAGGTAGCCCTTTTCTTCCGCGATGCGCATGTTGCGTTCCATCGAGCGGCCCACGAAGGCCACGCGACGCCCGTGGTGGGCGGCCGCGTTGATGACCTGCTGGACGCGGTGCACGTGCGAGGCGAAGGAGGCGACGACGATCTGGCCCGTGGCCTCTCCAAACACCTGGTCGAGGACCGGGCCGATCTCGCGCTCGGGCGTGATGAATCCGGGCACCAGGGCGTTCGTGGAGTCCACCATGAACAGGTCGACGCCCTCCTCGCCCATGCGGGCGAAGGCGCGCAGGTCGGTGAGGCGGCGGTCCAGCGGCAGCTGATCCATCTTGAAGTCACCCGTGATGAGGACGTTGCCCGCATCCGTACGGACGAAGACCGCGAGCGCGTCGGGGATCGAGTGGGTGACGGAGACGAACTCGAGGTCGAAGGGACCGACGGTGAGGCGGTCGCCCTCGGCGACGACGTTGAGGCTCGGGTCGGGCAGGCGGTGTTCGCGCAGCTTGGGGGCGACGAAGGCCAGGGTCAGGTCAGAGCCGTAGACCGGGATGTCGCTGCGCAGCTTGAACAGGTAGGGCACGGCGCCGATGTGGTCCTCGTGGCCGTGGGTCAGGACGAGACCGACGACGTCGTCCATCCGATCCTCAATCCAGGAGAAATCCGGCAGGATCAGATCGACGCCGGGCTGGCTCTCCTCGGGGAAGAGAACGCCACAGTCCACGACCAGGAGCTTGCCCCGGTATTCGAGGACGTTCATGTTGCGGCCGACCTCGCCGAGACCTCCCAGCGGGATCACTCGCAGTGCGCCATCTTCCAGGGGCGCGGGTTCGCTGAGGTTCTCGTACAAAGACTTCATGGTGCCAGTCTGCCACGTTGGCACCGCTTTGCCCGCATCGGGAGACATGTTGGGCAGGTCGGCCCTCTCACATTTGATGCGTTCGGAGGGCGCTGAGCTACTCGCTCGCGCGCAGATGGCCGTCCTCCATGACGTAGCTGCGGTCCGCGAAGCGCTGCGCCTCGGCCTCGTGGGAGACGACGAGGACGGCCGTTCCCCGGTCGGCGGCATCGCGCAGGAGGGTGAGGACGGCGGTCGCGTTCGCACTATCGAGGCCGGCGGTCGGCTCGTCTGCGACAACGACGGCCGGGTCCATGAGGAGGGCACGCGCGATCGCCATGCGCCGCAGCTCACCGCCCGACAGCTCGGTGGGCGCAGCATCGGTGAGGTCGCCCAAGCCCACGGCGGCCAGCAGCTCGCGGGCACGATCCGCGGGCGCCTCGTCCTTGGTGTAGAGGATCGAGGGGAGCAAGACATTGTCGAGGACCGTCAGGGCTCGCAGGGCCGTGTGCCCCTGGGGGACGAGGCCGATGCGCTCATTGCGCAGGCGCGAGAGTTCCTCGTCGCGCAGCGAGTACAGGTCCGTGCCGTCCAGTCGTACGTGTCCCGCCGTCGGCGTGAGGATGCCGGCGAGCATGTTCGCCAGGGTGCTCTTGCCGCTGCCGGAGTGCCCGGAGACGAGGGTCAGCTGCTGTTCCTCCAGGCCGATATCCAGCGGGTGGACGGCCGTGAAGAGGCGCTTTCCCCCGCGGGCTCGGGCGAATTCTTTCGTGAGTCCCGTTGCCTCGATGATCATGTCATTCCCCTTCCTTGAGGGCCAGGCTGGCGTCCATTGTCGTCACGTACCGTAGCGCTATCCACGAGGACACGAGGGCGACGAGGCCCACCGACGCGAGCGCTCCCAGCGCGAGCAGCGCCAGAGTGGGCAGCGACGGGACGAGGAATCCCCCTCCCAGGCTTTGGCGTACGAGGCCGGAGAAGGACACGAGGAGCACACCGGAAACGACGATGCCGCCAATGCCGCCGAGCGCGTTGACCGCAAGCGCCTCGCGAATGATGATGCGCGAAATCAGACGACGGTGGGCACCGGCGGCGATAAGGGTCGCGAATTCTCTCCTGCGCTCGACAATCATCAGGACGAACATGAGGGTGATCATGAGCAAGCCGGCTCCCCACGCGACCGCGATGAGGGTGGTGACCGTGCGCGACGTCGTTTCCAAGGACTGGGCGATACCGCTGACCAGCTTCGTCGAGGTGGCGACCGACACGCCGGGTACCTGCTCACGGATCTGCGCGGCCACGGCCTCGGCGTCGTATCCGGGTGCCACCTTGACCATGACCGAGGAGATGATGCGGTCGGTTTCGAGCGTCGAGTACTTGTTGAGTCCCTTGCGCAGCGAAGAGTCGATGACCTTCTTTGCGGTCTCGAAGTTCATGTAGACCGCATTGTCGAGGGTCGATCCGGTCGGGTCAAATTGGCCGACGACCCGCAGGGTGTTGTCGAAGAGCTGGAAGTTCTCCGGGTCGTTGGCGAGCACGTTGGCGCCGACGATCACCTCATTCTCCCCCAGCTGCGCCTGCCCGACGGCGTCGTTCATCCACGGCTGGATCGTGAAGTCGGTGGTCGGATCGTAGGCGATCACCTGGTAGCGGCCCGAGCAGCAGCTCGCCCTCGCCGAGGCGAGGAAGAGCTGGGAGGAGGCGGCCTCGACGCCGTCGACGGCTGCAACTGCCTCGCGCGTGGACGCATCCATGTAGAAGTACGACGGTTCGGCGTTGACAAGGAAGGTCTGCGCATCGAAGTCGGTGTCGGCCTCGTCGGGCGTCACCATAATGTCGGCTCCGAGGCGCGACTGGGTCGTGCGCAGGCCGTGTTCGATACCTTGGACGACCAGCGTTCCACCGAAGATCGTCATCGTCATAAGCATGGAGAAGAAGATCAGGGTCCCCGTCCGCACGGGGTAGCCGCGCAGGTTCATCCACGGTAGTCGCGACAGCGACAGCATTGCGTCATTCCTCCTTGACCGTTGTCCCTACACCAGGACAGATTTGTTCCCCGTGGCCGCCCGGCTGACCCGAGCGAGCGCGAGGCGCGTTCCGACGACGCCGACGCAGGTGACGGCGACTAGTGACAGGCCCGCGAGGGGCAGTGATGTCGCGGGGGTGGCGAGGGTTTTGACGAGGCTCCCGTCCCCCACGAATGGCATGGTCACGGCTGCGAGGCAAACTCCCACGAGGGCTCCAAACGCGTGAAGCAGGGACGATTCGCTCAGCATGACACGGCTCATGATGGAACGCGATGCCCCGATCGAGCGCCACACGGCCAGTTCCTGCATCCGTTCGTTCATGAGGCTCACCTGCACGACGATGAGGGCGCCCAGCAGGACGATCCAGGTCGCTCCCAGGACCCCGATTGCAACCCCGCGGTGCGCGCGAATGCCCGACGCAGCCCCGACGAGCGCCTCAGTGGCACGCACCGCACTGACCTTGCGCACGTAGAGGTTGATCCAATTGGTAACGCTCTCGATGGCATCGCTGTCCGAGGCACGCACGAGCGCCGCAGAGTAGTCGGTACGCGGGTCGAGGGAAGCGTCGATGTCCTCCCCCGCCGCGCGCGCGTCCGCCATCATGTCCGACAGGGTGTCCGTGGAAACGAAGACGGCGTCATCGAGCTCCGAGCCGGTGGTGAGGAGGTGAGCGCCGATCGGGCGCTCACGCCCGAAGACGGAGAGGCTCTGTCCGTCCGCGCCCGGGACGGCACTGCCGACAAGGACCGAGCCACGCGGCAGCGACGCCCCTTCCCCCTCGGCGATCCAAGGCGAGAGCGCGAAATCCGTCTCGGGTTCGAAACCAACGATCCACCGGGTGGACCCATCGGCGAGCGTCTCGGACACATAGAGCTGATAGGACACCGCGGCGATGTCCTCGTTGGACGACATGCGCGCCAGGGCCGAGCGCCGCTGGTGACAGCCCACGGGGGTCCCGAGCATGAGGAGGCGCTTCTTCTCCACCTGGTTCAGGCAGGTCGTCGGGTACACGACGAGGTCGGCGCCGAGCCTGCGCTCAGCGAGGGTGAGCTCCGCCCGCATCGCGCCCACGAGGATCAATCCACCGAACACACAGGCTGCCTGCGCGAGCGCAAGCACAGCGATGATGAGGGAACGGATGGGATGCGCGCGGATCGTCATGAGGGGAACGCGGCGCAGGGACAGCGCGTTGCTCATCGGCTCCCCTCACCGGCCCCTTCGACGTTGATCCACAGCGCGGGTCGCACCCCGTACTGCAGGTCGACGTTCGCTCCGCTGAGCGAGGGCACGCCCGTCGCGTCGACGAATTGCGTCGCGAAACCGTATGTTCCGGGAGAGCGCAGCCACCAGTCTGCCGTGCCGTCCTCGGAGACGCTCAGGGGTCCGGCGGCGGCGTGAACGCTGGCGGGCGCCGCTCCGATGTCACTACGCGCGGCGGGCGTATTGAGGTAGATGACGCTCTCGGTCTCACTGAGGGCAAAAACCCGATCGTCGGTCGCGGCTCCGCCGCTTGCGCCGGTGATCGACTGATCCGCATTCTCGTTGTGCACCGTCTCGATGAGCCCGCGCTGAACGGGGGTGAACGCACCCTCGTAGAAGTCGCCGTTCATCCACGCGCGCAGGTCGGAGTTCTCCCACGTGACCTCCTCGAAGGGCACGTGGTGGTACTGGCGCGCATCGAGGACGTCTGCGCTCAGGAGCAGGAGTTGGCCGTCGATCTTGTCGAGGACAATCCACTGAATCGGCTCGGGTCCATTCTGGGCGTTTCCGTCCTGCTCGTAGGCCCCGAACTCGACGGTGTCGCCCTTGGATACCGAGCGGTACGGCAGCGCGGGATCGGCTTCGACGAGGGCCTGCGCGCGCTGCGCCGCATCACTGTACCCGCCGAGCGCATGGAAGAGCTCGTACGCCCCCTGGGCGTCCCCGGCCTCGTCCAGGGCGACGGCCTCGCGATAGTGCACCGCGTTGCGCACGACGATCGCGAGAACGGCGACGAGGGATAGCACGAGGAGAACCGCGCCGATGCGCACGGTTTTCGATCGTCCTAGGGCCCTCACGCCGCCATTGTCTCCCATCCGGGGCGATACGTCAGGCGGAGGGCTTCGAATCCTTCTTCCATGACGCCACCAGCGCCCCAATGCCGCTGCCGGCGACCAGGACGCTCATGATGCGCACGAAGGGCTGGAAGACGGTGTGGCAGCGCATCGTCTTCATCGCGCACAGCGGGCAGATCCCGCCGGGAATGAAGAACACAACGACGCTGGCGATGACCGCGAGCGCGAGCAGGGCCAGGCGCGCGGGCTTGTTCTTGACGAGGGAGGAGGCGCCGTACAGCGCGATGAGGCCAACGGCGCTGCCGGCCACCATGTTCTGACACTGGTGACAGTGCATCCACGAGCCGTCGGCCCGTTGCTCGCACGCCGAAAAGACGGTCACGCCTCCGGCGAGCAGCAGGGCGCTGAGAGCGGCGGGGACCAGGGGAATGATGACGTCCTTCTTTGCCACGGTATCCATTCCTTGAAGACAACGATCAGTGTTGATGAGCTTTACCTAAGTATATTAAGCCTAACTTTCAACGCTCGTCAACGATCGGTAACACCACCACTGCACCCTGAACATACACCTCGCCCCCGCCGGGTCTCGACGGGGGCGAACTGTATGTCAGAGCAGGCCAGCGGTGCACAGGGCGCGACGCAGGGCCGACACCTCATCGTCACTGATGCCCACCATCGGCAGGCGCACGGCCGGGCTGTCGATAACGCCCTGGAGCCACAGGGCGTACTTCGCCATGACCGCTCCCTGTCCGCCGCCCATGATCGCGTGCACGAGGGGACGCAGCGAATAGGACAGCTCACGGGCCTCCCACACCTGGTCGCTGTCGAGCAGCTCGATCATGCGACGGTACTGGGCTGAGGCCACGTGCGTGACCACGGAAATGAAGCCCGAGGCGCCGCCCGTCATCCATGCGAAGTTCAGGCCGTCGTCGCCCGAGTAGTACTCCAGGCCCGTGCGGTGCATGCGCTCCACGCCGGTCTCCACGTCACCCGTCGCGTCCTTGACGCCCAGGATCCGCGGGTGCTGGGCGAGGATGTCGAGGGTCGCGTCTGAGAACGCGATGCCCGTGCGCCCCGGAATGTCGTAGAGCATGACGGGCAGGTCGGTCGCATCCGTCACGCTGCGCACGTGCGCGCGCAGGCCCTCCTGGGACGGGCGGTTGTAGTACGGGGACACGATCAGCAGACCGTCCGCGCCGTGCTCCTGGGCGCCCTCGCCGATGCGCACCGCGTGGGCGGTGTCGTTCGAACACGCGCCGCACAGGATGAACGCTCGATCCCCCACGGCCTCACGGACGGCGTCCGTCAGGTCGTTCTTCTCCGGCTGGTGAGTCGTCGGCGACTCTCCCGTCGTGCCGGACAGCAGAATCGTGTCGCACCCTTCGTCGACCAGCTTGATCGCCAGGCGCTGCGCGGAGGGCAGATCAATCTCACCGGTGTCGGTCATCGGCGTGACCATGGCGGCTGCGAGGGAACCGAAGCGGCGGGGAGGAATGTTGCTCATGCGTTCCATGATACGCACGCCCCTCGCAATGGGCGCACCGCGTCCCCGACGTGGACGGAGCACCACGCACGCACCCGCGTGGCGTCGCTCGCGCCGTGGGCTCTTAGTCGCGCTCCGCCCACCACATGTGCTGCGTGGGGCCATCGCCCAGCACTCGCACCGCGCCCGAGGGCGCAAAGCCCGCCGACGTGTAAAAGCGCTGGCGCTCCTCATCATTCACGCCAACCCACACGCGCAACTGGCCACTCGTCAGGTCCGCGACCGCCGACAGCAGGCGCGACGCATGCCCCGACCGGCGGAAGTTCTTATCCACCGTCAGCTCATACACCTGCGTCGCGGCCACCGCCGCCTCACCCGACTCAGCGTCGGGGGCCGAGGGCACCCCGGCCTCGTCGGGGCCGGCGAGCGCGAAACCCACGATCGTATTGCCGTGGAGGGCGACGAGGAGGGCGGTGCCGCCCGGCCGCGGAGAAGCCAGCGTCGCCTCCCACTGGGCGGCGAGCGCCTCCTCAGTGATGCCCTGAGCGTCGAGGGCGTCCTGCCCCATGAGGGAGCGCCAGGCCTCGCGCTGCAGGCGAGCGATCGCGCGCGCGTCACCGCTCTGAGCGGGGCGCACGGAGCGGTCCGGACCCGCGGCCGAGCTCACAGGCCCATCACCTGGTCGAGGCCAATGGTCAGGCCCGTGCGGCCGATCACGCGGCGCACGCCCAGCAGGACACCGGGCATGAAGGAGACACGATCGAAGGAGTCCGTGCGGATGACCAGCTGCTCGCCCGCGTTGCCCAGGAGGATCTCCTCCGAGGCGGTCAGGCCGCGCAGGCGCACGGCGTGGACGGGGATACCATCCACGCGGCCGCCGCGGCTGCCGAGCTCGTCGGTTTCAGTCGCGTCGGGCATCTCGCCCAGGCCGGCCTCGGCGCGCGCCTTCGCGATGCCGCGCGCGGTCGCCACGGCGGTGCCGGAGGGAGCGTCCACCTTGGCGGGGTGATGCATCTCGATGACCTCAGCGGACTCGAAGTAGGGGGCGGCCATAGCGGCGAACTTCATGGCGAGCACCGCGCCCATCGCGAAGTTCGGGGCGATCAGGACGGCACGCCCAGAGGCCTCGGCATGCTCGCGCACGCGCGCGTAGGACTCTTCCGTCCAGCCGGTCGTGCCCACGACGACGTCCACTCCCGCGTCGAGAAGCGCGTGTACGTTGGACTCGGTGACGCTGGGGATCGAGAAGTCGACGGCGACCTGCGCGCCATTCACGCTCTGCGGCGTGATCTCGTCGCCCGCATCGAAGAGGGCAACGACCTCCATGTCCGGGGCGTCCGTGACCGCCTGAACGACGGTCGAGCCCATGCGGCCCTTGGCTCCTGTCACTGCGACGCGAATCATTGCGCTCTCCTTCTTACGGTTATATGGCTGTCTTCAGGGTATTCCCACGTTCGGCGCGATGAGCGCGGATGGACAGGGGGTATCTCACGCCCCCGTTTCTTACTGTGCGGGCAGGACGAGGGCCCGGCAATCCAACTTCGCGATGAGGGACGCCGCCAGTGCGCGCACGTCGCCCGCCTGCACCGCGTCGAACTCGGCGAGGGACTCGTCGATGGGACGGTAACGTCCGATGATCTCCGAGCGGCCCAGTCGCATCATGCGAGACCAGTTGTCTTCGAGGCCCAGGACGACGCCGCCGCGCACCTGTCCACGCACGCGCGTCATCTCCTCCTCGGTCGGGCCGTCCGCGGCAAGGTCTTCCAGCTGAGCGCGCATGATGGCCTCAACTTCGTCGACCTTGTCGGGGCTACAGCCCGCGTACATGCCGAAGGTTCCGGTATCGGAGTAGGCGACGTCGAAGGCGTAGGTCGTATAGGCCAGTCCACGCTTTTCACGCACCTCCTGGAAGAGGCGCGACGACATAGAGCCGCCCAGCACCGACAGTAGGACACTCATGGTCGGACCCGCGGGATCCGTGGCCGACAGGCCCTCGCAGCCGATGATGACGTGCGCCTGGGTCACGTCGCGTCGGCGGGTGATGTCCTTGTCGTGGTCGGCAATCGGTGTCACGGTCGTGGATCGACGAGGCCGGGGTGAGGCCGCGCTGCCCGCGTCCCAGGGCGATCCCTCCAGGGCGGCCTGCACGCGCTCACACACTGATTCGTGGTCGACGTTGCCGGCGGCTGCAACGATGAGGGATGAGGGGCCGTAGTGGGCCTGGTAGTGCTCCCAGACGTCCGCGCGCTCGACCTCACGGATGGCCTGGGGCGTGCCGCCGACGGGGCGTCCGATCGGGCGGTCGCCGTGGACGGCTAGCTGGAAGGTGTCGTGGACCGTGTCCGTGGGCGAGTCCTCCCCCATCGCCAGTTCGTCGAGGATGACGCCGCGCTCCATCGAGAAATCTTCCTCGTCGAGGCGCGAGTCGGTGACCATGTCGGTCAGCGTCTCGATCGCCATGTCGAGGTCCGCGTCGCGCACGCGCGCCCAGTAGGCGGTGTGCTCGCGAGCGGTCTCCGCGTTCGACTCGCCGCCCACGCTGTCGAAGGCGACGGCGATGTCGAGGGCGGAACGCTTGTTCGTGCCTTTAAACAGAAGGTGCTCGAGGAAGTGGGTCGACCCAGCCGTACGCGGTCCCTCGTCGCGCGACCCCACAGGCACCCACAGGGACACGCCCGCGCTCTTCGTCGCCGGAATCGCCTGGGTCAGGACACGCGTCCCAGCTCCCAGGATCGTGCGTTCAATGCGGGTGTCGCCATCCTCGATGGACAGGCGGGCCTCGTCGAGCGGCAGCGGCTTGGGCGTCATACTTCTCCTCTTGCATCCCCCATGATCCGGGGGTTGGCACGAAACGTTCACAGTGTAGCCGTAAACGGGCCGGTGGCCGGGCGGAGCACACGCTCCATCCCGGCCACCGGTCCGATTCAGCTAACGGGAGCTACTCACTCCTCGGAAGCGCCGTCCTCGCGCTCGTCGTCACGGCGACGACGGGTGCGGGTACGGGGGCGACGCTCGCGACGCTCGGAGCGGTCGCGGCGCTCGCGACGCTGCTCGGTCTGCTCGCCCTCGGCGGCCTCGAGCTCGCCAGCCTCGCCGTCGATGACGGCGTGCAGGCTCAGCTTGCCGCGGTCGCCGATCTCAGCGATCTCGACCTCGACCTGCTGGCCGACCTGCAGGACGTCGTCCACGGAGTCGATGCGCTTGCCGCCCACGAGGCGACGGACCTGCGAGATGTGCAGGAGGCCATCCTTGCCGGGGGTCAGCGACACGAAGGCGCCGAACGAGGTGGTCTTGACGACCGTGCCGACGAAGCGCTCGCCGACCTCGGGCATCTGCGGGTTCGCGATCTGGTTGACCATCGTGCGGGCGGCCTCGGCGGAGGCGCCGTCGGAGGAGGCGATGTAGACGGTGCCGTCGTCCTCGATGGTGACGTCAGCGCCGGTCTCGTCCTGGATCTGGTTGATCATCTTGCCCTTGGGGCCGATGACCTCGCCGATCTTGTCGACGGGGACCTTGACGGTGATGATGCGAGGAGCGTTGGGGCTCATCTCATCCGGGCCGTCGATCGCCTGGTTGATCAGGTCGAGGATCGCCAGTCGGGCGTCGCGGGCCTGGGCCAGCGCGGCGCGCAGCACCTGGGAGTCGATGCCGTCGAGCTTGGTGTCCAGCTGCAGAGCCGTGATGAAGTCACGGGTACCGGCAACCTTGAAGTCCATGTCGCCGAAGCCGTCCTCGGCGCCCAGGATGTCGGTCAGGGTGACGGCCTTGAACTGGCCATCGACCTCACCGGTCATGAGGCCCATCGCGATGCCCGCGACGGGGGCGCGCAGCGGCACGCCGGCCTGGAGGAGGGACAGGGTCGAGGCGCAGACGGAGCCCATCGACGAGGAGCCGTTGGAGCCCATGGTCTCGGAGACCTGACGGATCGCGTAGGGGAAGTCCTCACGCGAGGGCAGGACGGGAACCAGGGCGCGCTCGGCCAGGTCACCATGGCCGATCTCGCGGCGCTTCGGGGAGCCGACGCGGCCGACCTCGCCCGTCGAGAACGGAGCGAAGTTGTACTGGTGCATGTAACGCTTAGCGTTGACAGGCGACAGGTTGTCGATCTGCTGCTCCATGCGCAGCATGGCCAGAGTGGTGATGCCCAGGATCTGGGTCTCGCCACGCTGGAACAGGGCGGAACCGTGCACGCGGGGCAGGACCTCGACCTCGGCGGACAGAGAACGGATCTGGCGCGGGGTACGGCCGTCCATGCGGATCTCTTCGCGCAGGGTGCGGTTACGGATCGTGGCCTTCTCGAGCGAGCGGAAGGCAGCCTTGAGGGCCTTCTCCGACTCGGGGAAGCGCTCGGCCAGGGCCTCAAGCATCTCTTCCTTGACGGCGTCAACGGCCTCGTCGCGGGCGAGCTTGCCCTCAGTCAGCAGGGCCTGGGCGACCTTCTCGGCCGCGTATTCCTCGACCGCCGCGTACTCTTCGTCGGTGTAGTCCAGGAACAGCGGGAACTCAACGGTCTCCTTGGAGGCCTTCTCGGCCACCTTGAGCTGGGCCTCGCACAGGACCTTGATGAAGGGCTTGGCGGCCTCGAGGCCGTCGGCCACGACGTCTTCGGTGGGGGCAGTGGCGCCAGCCTGAATGAGCTCCCACTGGTTCTTGCCGCCGCCGGCCTCGACCATCATGATCGCGACGTCTTCGGAGCCGTCTTCCTTGGTGACGATGCGACCCGCGACAACGATGTTGAACACGGAACGCTCGAGCTCGCTCCAGCGCGGGAACGCGACCCACTGGTCGTCGATGAGCGCCAGGCGGGTGCCGCCGATCGGGCCGGTGAAGGGCAAGCCGGCGATCTGGGTGGACATGGACGCGGCGTTAATCGCCAGAACGTCGTAGGCGTCGTCCGGATCGATCGTCAGGACGGTCTCGACGACCTGGACCTCGTTGCGCAGGCCCTTGACGAAGCCGGGGCGCAGCGGGCGGTCGATGAGGCGGGCGGCCAGGATGGCCTCGGTGCCCGCGCGGCCTTCGCGGCGGAAGAAGGAACCGGGGATGCGACCCGCGGCGTACTGACGCTCTTCAACGTCGACGGTCAGCGGGAAGAAGTCGAACTGGTCCTTGGGGTTCTTGCCCACCGTGGTGGCGGACAGAACGGTGGTGGAATCGTCCAGGTAGGCCAGGGCGGAGCCGGCGGCCTGCTTGGCGAGACGGCCGGTTTCGAAGCGCACGGTGCGCTTGCCAAAACGGCCGTTATCGATAATCGCCTCTGCGGCGATGATGTCGGAGCCTTCCATCATGGGGCGTTTCTCCTTGGTTTGTTGGTGTCGCGCTCCACTTCGGCCTTCGATCGAAGCCCACGGATAAACGCTCCGTAGGCCACTGTCGAAAACCGGCGGCTTTCGCGCGAGAATTAACGGTTTGCCCGAGGCGGGCGTGTGAAAACCGGCCCGTCTCCGCTACGGGAGGCGGGCCGGCCCAAAATCAGCGGCGCAGGCCGAGACGCTCGATGAGCGAGCGGTAACGCTCGATGTCGATGTCAGCCAGGTAACCCAGCAGGCGGCGACGACGGCCGACCAGCAGCAGCAGGCCACGACGGGAGTGGTGGTCGTGCGTGTGGGTCTTGAAGTGCTCGGTCAGATCCTTGATGCGGCGGGTCAGCAGCGCGATCTGCACCTCGGGGGAACCGGTGTCGCCCTCGTGGGTCGCGTACTCGGCGATGATCTGGTCCTTGACGTCCTTGCTCAGCGGCACAGGCTTCTCCTTTGTGTTCGTTGCGCGGGGCATCCGGGCTCTTCCCGGGTGCTGACAGTCCGCGGCCGGTGTACGGCCTTTCTACAGTAGCACGCCACCGGCATTATCCCCACAATGAGCGACCAAGCTAACGATTCTTCCTTCTCACGAGGACTTTCCCCTCTCCCCGCTCTGCGCTCCCCCGGCCTCGGGCTGGATGTGTGCCCCTGAAGCGCGGGGCCAGGCGAAGAGGATGGTGCCCTATCGGGCGGTGACGGAGTCCGGGTCGACGCGCCCGGCGACGCCAATGCCGAGGACGGAGGCCGTCTGGCGCAGGTCGTCGTCCATCTGGGTGAGCAGTTCGTCGAGGGAGTCGAAGGAGAGCATGGGGCGGATGCGCGATACGAAGGTCACCGCGATACGTTCGCCGTACAGGTTGAGGTCGGAGCGGCCCAGGACGTGGGCTTCGACGGTGCGTTCGACGCCGTTGAACTGGGGGTTGGTGCCCACGGAGATGGCGGCGGGGAGGAACTCGGCGGACTGGGTGCCGGGCACGGCGCGCACGACCCACCCGGCGTAGACGCCGTCGGCGGGGATGACGCCTTCGACGTCCTCGGACAGGTTTGCGGTCGGGAAGCCGAGGGTGCGGCCGCGCTTGAAGCCGTGGCACACGGTGCCGCGGATGCGGTGAAGGTGGCCGAGGACGCGGGCGGCACCGGACACGTCGCCGGCGGCGAGGAGCTCGCGCACCCACGAGGAGGACCAGCGGCGCCCCTCGGGGGCCTCGATGTCGGTGACCGTAATGACGTTGAAGCCGTAGCGGCGCCCGAGCTCGCGCAGCGTGTCGATGGTGCCCGCGTTGCCGCGTCCGAAACGGAAGTCTTCGCCGACGACGACTTCGCGCGCGCCGCAGCGCTCCACCAGGTATTCGTAGACGAACTCGTCGGCTTCGAGGCTGTAAACGCTCGCGTCGTAGTGGGCGACGAGCGTGGCGTCGAGTCCGGCGGCGGCCATCGCGTCGAGGCGGTCGCGCAGCGGGGAGATGAGCTGGAGGCCCACCTCGGGCTTGTGGACCTGGATGGGGTGCGGGTCGAAGGTGATGGCGACGGCGTCGACGCCGAGTTTGTGGGCGCGCTCGATGCAGGTGGAGATGACCTTCTTGTGTCCGTTGTGCATGCCATCGAAGTTGCCGATGGTGACGACGCTGGCCTCGTTGCCGGGAATGTCAGAGAGTGAATACCAAACGTTCATGAGTCTCTTTCTAGAAAACCAGGACGGTGCGCAGGCGAGCCGCATCAATGCGGAGCAGGCCAAGGACGGTGCCGTCGGGCGCGACGGCGGCGATCGGCGCGGCCTCCTCCTCGGGGTCGCTCTGCGGGCAGTAGGCTGCCTCGGCCGCCCACTGCGCCAACTCACCGCGAGAACGCCTCGGGGCCTGGCCGTGGGCGAACGCTCGGGCCTCGGCCTCGGTCATGAGCAGGGAGGGGAACATGGTGCGCGCAGCATCCCCAAGTGGGACGAGGGGTAGGACCGGTTCCGCGTCCGGCTCCCCTTCCGGACTGGCTGCCTCGACGGCGGCACTCAGTTCCTCGAGCGTCATCGCCGTCTCCAGGGGAACGTCGCCCACGCGCGTGCGGCGCAGCGCGGTCAGGTGGGCACCCACGCCGAGCGCCTCACCGGCGTCGCGCGCGAGGGCGCGCACATAGGTGCCCGAGGAGCACTCGACGACGACGTCAACATCGACCACGCGAACGGGGCCGGAGGGAACCTGTTCGTCGGGCGCATTGTCCGCGTCGGACTCCTCCAGCACGCACTCGACGGGGCGCGGGGGCGCGAGGACCTCCAGGCGCGAAATGCGCACCGGACGCGCCGCCAACTCGACGTCTTCACCGGCGCGGGCAAGCGCGTAGGCGCGCTTGCCGTTCACCTTGATCGCCGAGACGGTCGAGGGCACCTGCATGATGTCCCCGCGCAGCGGCGCAAGCGCAGCCTCAAGCTGCTCCTCGCTCAACGAGGCACAGCCAACGGCCGCGGTCGCGACCCCCTCGGCGTCGTCCGTATTGGTGGCGACGCCGAAGCGGATCGTCGCCCGATATTCCTTCGAATGACCGCTCACCCAGGTGAGCAGCTTCGTCGCCTTGCCGATGCCGATCACGAGGACTCCCGTGGCCATCGGGTCCAGGGTGCCGCCGTGCCCCACCTTGCGCGTGTGGGCCAGGCGTCGCACGCGCGAGACCACGTCGTGGCTGGTGAGCCCCTGCGGCTTGTCGATGACAAGCAGGCCGGGACGCGGATTATCGGGTCGACGAGCCATGAGGGTCAGGCCCAATCCTTCGCGTCAGCCTCGTCCTCTTCGTCGTCGTGACGGTAGGGGTCGGCGTCGCCGGCGTAGGTGGCCCCAGCAGACGCGGCAGCGATTGCCTCGTCCTTCGCCTTGGCCTTGGCCAGGGCGTCCTCGAGCGCGGCGGCGCTCTCGGGCAGGGCGTCGAGGATGAACTCCAGGGTCGGGGTCAGGCGCAGGCCCAGGGCCTTACCCACGCGGGAGCGGAAAAGACCCTGCGCGGACGCGAACGCGCGCGCGGCCTTCTCGCGCTGCTCGTCGTCGCCGAGCACCGTGTAGAAGATGGATGCGTGCTGCAGGTCGCCCGTCACGCGCACGTCCGTGATGGTGACGAGCTCCAGGCGGGGATCCTTCACGTGGCGTCCAATCATCGACGCGACGGTCTGCAGGATTCGCTCCTGCACCTTTCGAACGCGAGCTTCATCAGCCATCGCGCCCTCCTTTCGGGCGGTGTCGCCCTCTTAGAAACACTGGTGAGAGAAGATCGGGGTCCGAGCGTGCCCGGACCCCGATACTTCAAGCCATGCGATCAGTCACGAGCCTTCTCGCGCATCTCCCAGGTCTCAATGATGTCGCCTTCGGCGATGTCCTTGTGACCCAGCGTGATACCGCACTCGTAGCCCTCGCGGACCTCGGTGACGTCGTCCTTCTCGCGACGCAGGGACGCGATCTCGAGGTTATCGGCGACAACCACACCATCGCGCACCAGGCGAGCCTTGGTGCCACGCTTGATCGTGCCGGAGCGGACGATCGAACCGGCGATGTTGCCGAACTTGCCGGAGCGGAAGACCTGACGGATCTCCGCGGTACCCAGCTGGACCTCCTCGTAGATCGGCTTGAGCATGCCCTTAAGGGCAGCCTCAATGTCGTCAATCGCAGAGTAGATGACGTTGTAGTACTTGATCTCGACGCCTTCGGCATCCGCCATCTCGGCCACGCGCTCGGCGGGACGGACGTTGAAGCCGATGATGACCGCGTTGTCGACGGTCGCCAGGTTGACGTCGTTCTGCGTGATCGCACCGACGCCGCGGTGGATGATACGCAGCGCGACCTCATCGCCCACGTCGATGCGCAGCAGCGAGTCTTCCAGGGCCTCGACGGCACCGGACACGTCGCCCTTGATGACCAGGTTGAGGGTGTCGACCTCGCCCTCGGCCAGGACCTTGTCGAAGTCCTCCAGGGAGACGCGCTTGCGACGCTTAGCCAGCAGGGCCTGACGCTCGGCGGCCTCACGCTTATCGGCGATCTGGCGAGCCGTGCGGTCATCCGGCGCGACCAGGAAGGAGTCGCCGGCGCGCGGGACGGACGTGAGACCGAGGACCGCGACGGGCATCGACGGGCCGGCCTCGGAGACGTCGTTACCGGCGTCGTCGAACATGGCGCGCACGCGGCCGTAGGACGAGCCGACCACGAGGGAGTCGCCCACGTGGAGCGTGCCGCGCTGGACCAGCATGGTCGCGACGGCGCCGCGGCCCTTGTCCAGGTTCGCTTCGATGGCGACGCCACGCGCGTCGGTGTTCGGGTTGGCTTCAAGGGTCAGCGCCGCGTCGGCGGTCAGCAGGACAGCCTCGAGCAGCTCGCGGATACCCTTGCGCTGCTTGGCGGAGATGTTCACGAACATGACGTCGCCGCCGTACTCTTCCGCGACCAGGCCGTACTCGGTGAGCTGGGAGCGGATCTTCTCCGGGTTCGCCGTGTCCTTATCGACCTTGTTCACCGCGACGACGATCGGCACGCCAGCGGCCTGCGCGTGGTTGATAGCCTCAACCGTCTGGGGCATGACGCCGTCATCGGCAGCGACCACGAGGATCGCGATGTCGGTGACCTGGGCACCACGAGCACGCATGGCCGTGAAGGCCTCGTGACCGGGGGTATCGATGAAGGTGATCGGACGGGCGGTGCCGTCCTCAGCCTTGACCGTGACCTGGTAGGCGCCGATGTGCTGGGTGATGCCGCCGTGCTCGGTGTCGACGACGTCGGTGTGACGGATCGCGTCGAGCAGCTTGGTTTTACCGTGGTCGACGTGACCCATGACGGTGACGACCGGCGGACGGGGCACCATGTTCTCGGCGTCGTCGAGCTCTTCGGCTTCGAGGTCGATGTCGAAGGACTCGAGCAGCTCGCGGTCCTCGTCCTCGGGGGAGACGACCTTGACGTCGTAGCCGAGCTCCGCGCCCAGGGCCTCGAAGGTGTCCTGGTCGAGGGACTGCGTGGCGGTCGCCATCTCACCCAGGGCGAAGAGGACCGTCACGAGCGCTGCGGGATTGACGTCGATCTTCTCGGCGAGGTCAGCAAGGGATGCGCCCTGGCGGATGCGGATCTGCGCGCCGTTGCCGCGCGGGATCGACACGCCGCCGATAACGGGCGCGTTCTGCTGCTCGTACTCTTGACGCTTCGCGCGCTTCGACTTGCGTCCGCGCTGCGAGCGGCCGCCTCCGCGACCGAATGCGCCCGGCGTGGAGCCGCGACCGCCGCGGCCACCGCCGCGAGGACCGCCGAAGCCGCCGCCGTTGTTCTGGGGCGCGCCGCCGCCGGCACCTGCACCCGCACCGCCGGGACGTGCGCCGCCGCGACCGCGTCCACCGCGGCCGGTGCGCTCACCGCCGCCGTTACCGGAGGCAGCGTTACGTGCGAAGTTCGCCTGGCCGGGCATCATGCCCGGGTTCGGACGGTTGCCGCCGGGGCGCGGGGCGCCGGGACGCGGACCGCCGTTGCCGGAGGCACCCTGACGCGTGGCACCGGGGCGCGGGCCACCGTTGCCGGAGCCGCCCGGACGCGGGGCGCCGGGACGAGGGCCGCCGGAGCCGCCGGGGCGAGGCATGCCCTGCGAGGAGGCGTAGGGGTTGTTGCCCGGGCGCGGGCCACCGGGGCGCGGGCCGCCGGGGCGAGCCGGACGCGGGGCGTCAGCACGACGAGGCGCGGGCTTGGGGGCGCCGCCTTCCGCGCTCTTGCGGGTGGCGGGCTTGGGGGCGGCGTCGGCCTTCTTCGTACGAGGCTTGGGCGCGCCGGGCTTGGGCGCGTCGCCCTTGGGGGCCGCGGCCTTGGGGGCAGCGTCGGCAGCCGCCGCGGCGGGAGCCTCCGCCTTGGGGGCGGCGGGCTTCTTCGCAGCGGGCTTGGCCGCGCTGGGCTTGGGAGCCTTGGCGGCGGGCTTTGCGTCCGCCTTCTTGGTCTTGGGGGCCGTCGCGAACTTCTCGCGCATCTGCCGCACGACGGGCGGTTCGAGCGAGGACGACGACGACTTGACGAATTCACCTGCTTCCTTCAGGTGACCCATCAGTTCTTTGCTGGTGATTCCGAGCTCTTTGGCGAGCTCGTGGACACGCAACTTTGCCACATTTCTCCATTCCGGAAGCGTCTCCGGTCCGGAGACGCCTTACTGATATTGCTGGCAGCTCATCGCTGGGTACTCATCGGGTGCCCATCAGCTTCCAACCCGCTTCCATTTTCTCGGCGTTGATGGCGCGTGGCCATCACTGGTGGTTGATCAACTCCTCCACGTCGTCCCACACGCCGTCCGTAACGTTTCCCATTCGGAACGAGCGCGCAAGGCCGCGCCTGGCTCGGGCTTTCTGGACGCACCCCGCATCGGGGTGAATCCAGGCCCCTCGGCCCGGAAGAGTGGCCGTTCGGTCGAGGCGAATCGAACCGTCCGGCGAGCGAGCGATCCGCACGAGAGCGGATCGTTGCGCGTGTGCGCCGCATCCAATGCAGGTGCGCTGGGGCCCAGAGGTGGGCACTGGCGGCACAGAATACGACACAATCCCCTAGCTTAGTCCAGCTAAGGGATTGCTCGTCTCAGATTCTATGAGCGACTTGTCACGTCGTCGGGGGTCGAGACGCGCGAAGCAATCGCGTCGTCGCCGGTTTCCGTGTCGGCGTGGATGTCGATGTGGTAGTTCGTCAGGCGCGCGGCGAGGCGAGCATTCTGGCCTTCCTTGCCGATGGCGAGGGAGAGCTGGAAGTCGGGGACGATGGCCGTCGCCGTGCGGTTGTCCACGGAGTGGACGACGACGCGGGTAACGCGCGCGGGCGACAGCGAGTTCGCGACGAAGCGCGCCGGATCGTCGGAGTAGTCGACGATGTCGATTTTCTCCCCGCCCAACTCGGCCATGACGGAGCGCACGCGCGCGCCCATCGGGCCGATGCAGGCGCCCTTGGCGTTGATGCCTTCGCGGGTGGCGGCCACGGCGATCTTCGTGCGATGGCCGGCCTCGCGGGCGATGGCCTTGATCTTGACGAGGCCCTGCTGGATTTCGGGAACCTCACGCTGGAAGAGGCCGGCGACGAGGTTGGGGTGGGTGCGCGACAAGGTGATGCGCGGGCCGCGCTCGGTGCGCTCGACGCCCACGATATAGGCGCGGATGCGGTCGCCATGGCGGTAGGACTCGCCGGGGACCTTTTCACCGTCGGGCAGGACGGCCTCGAAGTCGTCGGAGACCTGGACCATCGTGGGGCGGCCGGGGCGCGGCGCCTGGACGGTGCCCGTGATGATCTGGCCTTCACGGCCAGCGAAGTCACCGAAGACGCGCTGGTCGTCGGCGTCACGCAGGCGCTGCATGATGACGGAGCGTGCGGTCGACTGGGCGATGCGGCCGAAGTTCTTCGGAGTGTCGTCGAACTCGCCGATCGGGTTGCCGTCCTCGTCCTCGTCCATGGCCATGACGGTGACGCGTCCGGTCTTCTTGTCGATTTCGATGCGGGCCTGGGAGATGGCGCCGGGCAGGTTGTGGTACGCCTTGAGCAGCGCCTCCTCGATGGCGTCGACGAGGGTTTCGAGGCTGACGCCCTTCTCGTTTTCCACCATCCGCAGAGCGGTCATATCGATTTCCATGGTCTCCTACTTCCCCGTTCCAAAGTCGACGCGGGAACGCGCCTTCCTCATGTCCTGATAGTCAATGGTAGTCGTTTCGCCGTCGACATCGATCGTTGCGCTGGTCTCGTTCGCGGCGATGACGCGTCCGGAGACGTAGCCGCCGGCTCGCAGCTTGATGCGCACGAGGCGTCCGATCTGCCGCATCCAGTGCCCGACCTTCGTGAGCTCGCGTTCGGCTCCCGGCGTGGAGACTTCGAGCAGGTATTCGCCGTCGATCGGGTCCGCAACGTCCAGGGCTTTCGAGACAGCGCGGGACACCTCGGCGAGGGTGTCCGAGTCAATTCCGTCGGCACCGATGGGCGCTTCGACGATGACCCGCAGGAGGGGCATCGCGTCGGAGCGTGAGCGGGTCACTGAGTCCAGTTCCAGTCCCGACTGTGCGACCACGGGAGCCAGCAGCTCCTCGAGCGGTCCCTCTGACGTGGACGATGCCATATGCGCCTATCTTTCTCTCGCGTACGCGGGTCAGTTCCCTATCCTACCCGGGGGTGTGGGATGATGCGGGTGTGCGTTTCGCAAAACTGACTTTGACCACACACCGCATCCCCGGCCTCGTCATGACGTCGGCTGCGGTTTTCGCGCTGTCCGCGTGCGGCGCGTCGTCACTGCCCACCCTGTCTGGTTTCGCGACGGTTCGCGACCAGGCAGCGCGCACGGAGGCCGCCGCTGCGGCTCGCGCGACCCAGCTGGCAGATATCGCGACGGATTGCGCGTCCTGTTCGTCCGCTCTACGCGACGCAGCTTCATCGTCGCAGGCTCGACTCGAGGCGCTCGGCGGACTGTGGGACCCGTGGGGCGGGGCGACACCCGAGGGCGAGTCCGCTCCGGCAGCCGTATCTGAGGCGCCTACCGACGTCTCGGCGTACGTGTCGTGGCTGGCGCGCACGGCCACGCGCGACCTTGAGATCGCCGCCAACCCGGACAAGACCTCGGCCGAAGAGGCACGCACGCTCGGCGCCTCCGCGCTCGGGCGCTACGCGAGCGCAGCGCGCCTCGCCTACGTCTACGGTATCGATCTCGAGGCCGGTGATGATGCGGCGCTGCTCATCAACGACCGCGTGAACATTGCGTCGCGTCAGGGCGTTCAGACCTGGGCGATTGACCTGTTCAATGAGTCGTCCATCTCCCCCACATTCGCCCCTTCCGGCAAGGATCTCGCTTCTTCGGCGGAGCTCTCGCAGGCTGTCGCCACGTGGGATTGCACCGCCTCGTCACTGCCGAAAGCGCAGGTGAGCGCGGGGACGCTGAGCGACGCGTACAGCGTGTCCGGCGAGTTGCTCGTCCGCGTCGATACCGCTTTGCGCGCTGGCGCTGCGGATACTCGCACGTCACGCTGCACGCTCGATGCGCTTGATGCCGCCTCTCTGGCCTCCAATCTGCTCGCGGCTGACGCCGCGATGCTCGCGAGCGACTCCGCCAACGTGCGCGCGGCGGGTGCCAGCGCCGCCCTCATCGATGTCGCGCAGTGGGCGTCACGCACTCCCCTGCCCGCCCTCATCGGCACGCGCTAACACGCGCTGCGAGGCCGCCACTCCAACAGATAGAACAACAGGGCCGCTCCCCATCCGGGGAGCGGCGCTCGTCGTACTAATGCCTCAGACCCTGGCTGCGATGTCGTCGCCGA
The DNA here is from genome assembly GCF_005696695.1 of Schaalia odontolytica. Taxonomy (NCBI): domain Bacteria; kingdom Bacillati; phylum Actinomycetota; class Actinomycetes; order Actinomycetales; family Actinomycetaceae; genus Schaalia; species Schaalia odontolytica. The sequence goes on from NZ_CP040006.1 coordinate 1,548,203, forward strand.
TCTGGGAGGTGGAGCGCACGAGCGGCGTTCCCGCCGCCGCGGCCTCGGCGCGCGCCGCCATGTCGGCGTCAATCGCCGCGCGCACACGCTCTGCTTCCTCGGCGAATCCCATGAAGTCGAGCATGAGCGCGACCGAGGAAATAGTCGCGGTCGGATCTGCCTTTCCCTGCCCCGCGATGTCGGGAGCGGATCCGTGCACGGGCTCGAACATGGAGGGGAACTCGCGCGAGGGATTCAGGTTGCCCGACGCGCTCAGGCCGATGCCGCCGGTGACTGCCCCGGCCTCGTCGGTGAGGATATCGCCGAAAAGGTTGTCGGTGACGATGACGTCGAAGCGGCCCGGGTCGGTGACCATGTAGATGGTGGCGGCATCGATGTGGCAGTAGTCGACGCTCACATCGGGGTATTCCTCCCCCACCTCGTCGACGATGCGGCGCCACATGTGTCCGGCGTTCACCAGGACGTTGTGCTTGTGGACGAGGGTGAGGTGCTTCTTGCGCGAGGCGGCCGCCTCGAAGGCGTAGCGCACGACGCGCTCGACGCCGTAGGCGGTGTTGACGCTGACCTCGGTCGCAATCTCATGCGGGGTGCCCACGCGCACAGCGCCACCGTTGCCGCAGTAGAGGCCCTCGGTGCCTTCGCGAACGACGACGAAGTCGATGTCGCCGGGGTTGCCCAGGGGGCTGGGCACGCCCTCGTAGTACTTGGAGGGGCGCAGGTTCACGTAGTGGTCGAGGGCGAAGCGCAGCTTGAGGAGCAGACCGCGCTCGAGGACGCCGGAGGGCACGGAGGGATCGCCGACCGCACCCAGAAGGATGACGTCGTGGCGCTTGATCGCCTCAAGGTCCTCGTCGGTCAGGGTGTCGCCGGTGGCATGCCAGCGCTCGGCACCCAGGTTGAAGTGGGTGGTGGAGTAGTCGATGCCCTTGTCCGCGAGGACGCGGTCCAGGACCTTCAGGCCTTCGGGGACGATTTCCTTGCCGATGCCGTCACCGGGGATTACTGCGATGTTCAGTGTCATGACTCCATCTTCCCCCGCGTCTACGCCGCGCGTCCGCACGGGTCCAACCCGTGGTCTCTTTGGGCCGTGACGTCCCCCATAGACGAGGCCGGGGCCGAGAGGGCATACACGCTCCCCCGGCCCCGGCCGCGATAGATATGGATCAGATCCACGCACCCGAAGATGCGAAGTAGTACCAGCGGCCGTCGATCATCTGCCAGCCGGTGACCATGTGGCCATCACCGGCGAAGTAGTACCAGGTGACGCCGATGTGCTGCCAGCCAGTGAGCATGGCGCCCGAGGGAGCCAGGTAGTACCAGCTGCCGGCGTGCTGCCAGCCGGTGAGCATCGCGCCGGAGGCGGAGAAGAGGTACCAGGTGCCGTCGACCTGCACCCAGCCGGTCGCCATAACGCCGGTCGCGGGATCCAGGTAGTACCAGGAACCGTCCTTGACCCAGCCGCTCACGCGAGCGCCGTAGGCGTTGTAGTAGCTCCACTTGCCGTCCTGGAGATCCCAGCCGGTGACCATCATGCCCGCCGAGTTGAAGCGGTAGGTGGCGTCACCGATCGTGATGGTCTGGTTGGTCGCGTAGCTGGAGTCCTCCAGCTGCCACTTCCAGCCCGAGCCGGTGTTCACCCAGTGCGCGGGAGTGACCGCGGGGGCGGGCTCAGGGGTGGGCTGCGGTTCCGGAGTCGGATCCGGGGTGGGCTGCGGCTCGGGAGTCGGATCCGGGGTCGGCTGCGGCTCGGGAGCGGGCTCCTCGCCGGGGTCGGTCAGGCCGAGGTAGGCGGCGTCCAGGCGCATGAACTCGATGTTCTTGTAGCCGCCGGACTCGTACAGCAGGCCCCAGGTGCCGTCACCGAGGGGGTGCAGCGTCGAGTAGGCCATCTCGCCGCTCTCGAATACCTTGCCATCGTTCCAGGTGAAGCCGTCGTCGTAGGAGACGCGGATGGTGCCGTTAGCGCGGGCGCTGGAGGAGTCAGCGTTCGAGAAGAGCAGGACGCGAGCGCGCGCGGAGCCCTCGGGGGCATCCGGGTAGGCGCGCACGATGGAGGCGTTGTTACGCGGGTCCGTCAGGTCCCAGTTGTGGCGGAAGGGACCCCAGGTCTGACCGCCGTCGTAGGAGATGGCTTCGAGGCGCTGGCCGGCGGTGCCCTGCGTGCGCGAGTTGAGCAGCAGGCGACCGTCGGAGAGCTCGACGACCTTGTTCTCGTCGGCGCTGCCCTCGGTGGGTGCGCCGGGCTTCCAGGTCTGGCCGTGGTCGTCGGAGTAGACGGAAACGGCCATGAGCGAGGTCGTGCCGGAGTTGGCGACGGCGTACTGCTGGATGAGGCGGCCGGCGTGGGCGCCGTAGCGCAGCTGGATGCCTTCACCGGAGGAGGCGAAGCGGGTGAACCACTGGCCCTCGTATCCAGCGGTCACCTGGTCGGTGATGGTGCGCGGGTTCACCCAGGTCTCGCCGTTGTCGTGGGACTCGACGACGTGGGCGTGCAGGATGTTACGCGCCGCAGGATCGGTGCCCAGCTGGGACTGGAAGAGGCCGGCGTCGTAGGACTTGACCGAGAACAGGAAGATCGTTCCGGTGGTGCGGTCCACGACGAAGGAGGGGTCGGAGTAGCCGATCTTCTGGGCGCCAGGGGTGCCGGCGAGGGCGGTCTTAATGGGGGTCCAGGACTTACCGCCATCCTTGGAGATGCGGTAGACGATGGAGTTGGCCTGAGGCGCGTCCTGACAGGTGTTGGGGCGACCGTCCCACGAGGCGATGATCCAGCCGTTGTTGGCGGTGGTCAGAGCGGGGATGCGGTGGCAGCTGAATCCGGCGAGGCCGGGGGACGCGAGGCGGACCTTGTCGCCGATCGCGTAGTCCTGCGGGGTCTCCAGCGGATCCGGGGCCGGGGGACGATCGCCCTGGGCGACGGTCACCGGGTCGGCGTTGGCGGTAATGCCACCGGCGATGACGTCGGTACCGTTGCGGTCACGGGTGGCCGCCCACGTGGTCATCGGGGTGAAAGTGCCGGCCGCTACGTCGTCAGCGGTCACGGTGTGCGTGGCGGTCGTGCACTGCTTGGTGGTGTGCGCGGCGAGGTTGTGCCAGCGGCAGTTCGGAGCGCCGGTGGTGAGGACGCCGGAGAGGTTCGAGTCCACCGGGAAGACGGTGAGCGCGCTGTCGGTGTTGTTGGTGTAGGTGACGGTGACGGTGATCAGGTCACCTTCGTACACCTTGTCTCCGTGGGAGTCGGTGCGCGTGACGGTGACGGTGATGGGGGCCGAACCTTCGTCGGTTGCCGAGGCCGCCACCGGAGCAGCTGCACCGGTGTCACTGGTCGGGGTCGCGAGCGCGGGAACCGAGAGAGTCGCGCAGAGCAGCACGGCTCCCGAGGCAGCCGCGAGGGCGCGCCCGTAGTGGCGGAGGGTCATCATTGGTCCTTCCGATATGGGTTGTCAATCAGCGGTCAGTGAGTCATGACTCACTATCCACGAGATTCATCATACAAATTTAGATGCTCGCTAACCAGTTATACGACAGACAACTTTTATCAACGTCTAGGACAATTACCGCAGAACTACGGAAAAATACACGCGCCTGCCAGACCTTCACCACCAAACTGGGCAACACGCACAGAACCCCCACGCCCACACCTCCCAACAGCAACATCCCCTCTCCTGTCAAACAACCCAGCCCACCAAGCAATGTGCCTCACCAGGACATAGTGACCGACATTGAACAATGGAACAGACCATAGCTAGTTGCTCAGCAAGCACTTACCTGTAAACTAGTCCTGTCAATCAGTCTTTCACAGTAAGGAATGAGCGTGCGCCCCTCCCGTCGAACTCTGACGCGCGTCGCGTCGGCAGCCGTCGCTTCCCTCGTGATCGTCGCACCGATCTCCACCGTCTCCAACGCGGATGCCCTCTCCCCCACTTCCCTTCCGTGGACGAACGGCGCGGACGAGGCACCGGCGAACTGACCCCGCGGAAACCCTGCCGAGCGTACCCACGCCTGTCAGCACAAAAGAGCCCCGGCCTCGTCCCATGTAGGAACGAGGCCGGGGCTTGAAGCTATCCGAAACGGAGCTCGAGATCAGCGCGCGGCACTGCCCTCGGTGTAGTCCTCGTCGGAGTCGGTCCAGCCGAAGGCCTTGCGCAGCTTCTGGCCGGTCTTCTCGATCGGGTGGGCCTCTTCCTCGGCGCGCAGCGCCTTGAACTCGAGGGCGCCGTTATCCTGATCGGCGATGAACTTGCGGGCGAAGGTGCCGTCCTGAATGTCGGCCAGAACAGCCTTCATGGCCTCCTTGGAGGACTCGTTGATGACGCGCGGGCCGGAGACGTAGTCGCCGTACTCAGCGGTGTCGGAGCAGGACCAGCGCTGCTTGGTGATGCCGCCCTCGTTGATGAGGTCGACGATCTGCTTCATCTCGTGGCAGACCTCGAAGTAGGCGATCTCGGGCTGGTAGCCAGCCTCGACCAGGGTCTCGAAGCCGGCCTGGATCAGGTGGGAGACGCCGCCACACAGGACAGCCTGCTCGCCGAACAGGTCGGTCTCGGTCTCTTCGGTGAAGGTCGTCTTGATGACGCCGGCGCGGGTGCCGCCAATGGCCTTCGCGTAGGACAGGACGAGGTCCCAGGCCTGGCCGGAGGCGTCCACCTCAACGGCGACGACGTCCGGGGTGCCCTTGCCCTGGGTGTAGGTCTCGCGGACCTTGTGGCCGGGGCCCTTGGGGGCGACCATGACGACATCGTGGCCCTCGGGGACCTCGATGTAGCCGTAGCGGATGTTGAAGCCGTGCGCGAAGAGGAGGGCGGCGCCTTCCTTCAGGTTGGGGGCAATCTGCTCGGCGTAGACGTAGCGCTGGACCTGGTCGGGCAGCAGCACGGAGACGACGTCGCCCTCGGCGACGGCCTCGGCCACGTCCTTGACCTCAAGGCCGGCAGCCTCAGCCTTGGCCCACGAGGAGGAACCGGGGCGCAGGCCGACGACCACGTCAACTCCGGAATCCTTCAGGTTCAGCGCGTGCGCGTGACCCTGCGAACCGTAACCAATGATGGCAACCTTCTTGGACTGGATCAGCGACAGGTCTGCGCCGTCGTCGTAGATGATTTCTGCCATTTTCATTTCTCCTTCAGTTGATCCGTGATCGAGCGCGACCCGCGGCCGATAGCCACGGCGCCCGACTGGACGAGTTCGGTGACGCCGTAGGGCTCCAGGGCCCGCAGCAGCGCCTCCAGCTTGGATAGGGAGCCGATCGATTCGATAACGACCGACTCGGGTTGCACGTCGACGACGTGTGCGCGGAAAAGGTCCACGATCTGCAGGACCGAGGTGCGACGGGTCTCGTCAGCCTGGACCTTCATCATGAGCAGACGCCGTTCGACGGAGTCTTCGGGTTCAAGCTCGACGACCTTGAGGACGTTGATGAGCTTGTTGAGCTGCTTGACCACCTGCTCGATGGGCGCGGAGTCTGCGTCCACGATGATGGTCATGCGAGAGATTTCGGGGTGTTCCGTCTCTCCCACGGTCAGCGACTTGATATTAAAGGCACGGCGGGCGAAAAGCGCGGCGACGCGAGTGAGCACGCCAGGCTTGTTTTCGACCAACACGGCCAGAGTGTGACGATTCGTCATCAGTCTTCCACCTCCCAGTCGGGCGCCATGCCCTTGGCGTAACGAATCTCATCGTTGGACACGCCCGCAGCGACCATCGGCCAGACCATCGAGTCCTTGGAGACGCGGAAGTCAATGAGAACGGGGCGATCGTTGATCGACATGGCCCATTCGATGGCCTCGTCGACCTCGTCGATGGAGCGAACGGTGCGCGCAGCCATGCCGTAGGCCTGCGCGAGCATCTCGAAGTTGGGGATCTGCTCACCCTCGACGGGGTTGAGCGTCGTGTTCGAGTAGCGCTTGCCGAAGAACAGGGACTGCCACTGGCGGACCATGCCCAGCACCGAGTTGTTGATGAGGGCGACCTTGATCGGAATGTTGTTGATCGTGCAGGTGGCCAGTTCCTGGTTGGTCATCTGGAAGGAGCCGTCGCCGTCGATCGCCCACACGACCTTGTCGGGGGCAGCGACCTGGGCACCCATGGCTGCGGGGATGCAGTAGCCCATGGTGCCGGAGCCGGACGAGGAGATGAAGCTGCGCGGGTTGTCCAGCGTGATGAACTGGGCGGCCCACATCTGGTGCTGACCCACGCCCGTCACGTAGATGGCCTCGGGGCCGACCTTGTCGGAGAGCTTCTTGAGGACCTCCTGGGGCGCCATCATGCCGTCTTCGGGCTCGGCCCATCCGATCGGGTACTTGGTACGCAGGCGGTCGAGGTAGCGCCACCATCCGGAGATGTCCGCCTTGTTGTCCGACGAGGCCTGGGCGATTTCCTCGGTGAGGATCGGCAGGGCGGTCGCCAGGTCGGCGACGATCGGGATGTCGGCGTGGCGGTTCTTCGAGATCTCCGCGGCGTCGATGTCGATGTGCACGACGGTGGCGCGGGGCGCGAAGGAGTCGAGGCGGCCCGTCACGCGGTCGTCAAAGCGAGCGCCGAGGGCCACGATCAGGTCGGCGCGCTGGAGAGCACCGACGGCCGCCACGGTGCCGTGCATGCCGGGCATGCCGAGGTTGTGGCGATCAGAGTCGGGGAACGCTCCGCGGGCGGTCAGCGTGGTGACGACGGGGGCGTTCGTGACCTCGACGAGGTCGGCGAGGGCGTCGGTGGAGCCGGAGCGCACGATGCCGCCACCCACGTAGAGCACGGGGGCCTGGGCATCGGCGATCGCGCGTGCGGCCGCGCGCACCTGCTTCATGTTCGGCTTGTCCGCGACGCGGTAGCCGGGCAGGTCGATGGCGGGAGGCCAGGAGAAGTCCATCTCCGCAACCTGCGCGGACTTGGTGATGTCCACGAGGACAGGGCCGGGGCGGCCGGTGCCCGCGAGGTGGAAGGCCTCGGCCAGGCGCGCCGGGATCTCCGCAGGATCCGTGACGAGGAAGGAGTGCTTGGTGATGGGCATCGACGCACCCACGATGTCGGCTTCCTGGAAGGCGTCACTGCCGATCAGAGATGCGCCGACCTGGCCCGAGATCACGACGATCGGGACCGAGTCCATACAGGCGTCACCCAGGGCCGTCAGCACGTTGGTGGCGCCGGGGCCGGACGTCACGATCGCGCAGCCGACCTTACCGGTGGCCAGGGCGTAGCCTTCGGCGGCGTGGCCCGCGCCCTGCTCGTGACGGACAAGAATGTGGCGGATAGACGTCGACGCCATCAGCGGGTCGTAGGTCGGCAGAATCGCGCCGCCGGGCATACCGAACACGTCGGTGACGCCCAGGGCCTCGAGGCTGGCCACGATAGCCTCGGCTCCGGTCATGCGGGTGGTGTTGGCGGTGTCGCTCACCATTCGTCCTCTCAATCGTTGGGACCGTCTCAAAGAAAAAACCCCGTCAGATCCGGCAGAAGCACGGATGCGGGGAATTCGGCGTGCGATCCATCCTCACGTTACACGGCAGGCATCGCACGCCCGGGTACGATGACCAGGGCGAGGACTCCAATTCCGCGAACGTCGAGCATGCCTTTACCGTATCGCTCCCACGCTCTCCGCTCCTTACCCATCTCATTGTGCGGACCTTTGGACGCTGATCGCCATCTAGGACGATGGACTGAGATACACAGCACGTATTGCTGCTTTAATTGATACATACCTCATATCACAATCCACAACACGGAGATTTCATCGTGCATCAGGTCTTTGAGATTCTGAGCGAACAGCCAGTTCTGTTCCTCTTCCTTCTCATCGGTATAGGCATGGCGTTCGGCCATGTGAAAATCAAGGGCATTGGCCTCGGCGCCGCCGCCGTTCTCTTCTTTGCCATCGCGTTGGCTGCGTGGGCGCAGTCCTACGGCATTGAGCTGCGAGTCACCCCCCAGCTGGGCACTCTCGGCCTGACGCTCTTCACGTTCGCGATCGGCATCAACTCGGGTGCGTCGTTCTTCCACAACTTGAAGACCGCCGTTGGCCCGATCCTGACGATGGTTGCCCTCTACGGCATCACCGCCACCGTCGGCCTCTACGTCGGTAAGGCCATGGGTATGGACGTTCCGCTCATCGCCGGTACCTTCGCGGGTTCGGTGACGAACACACCCGCTCTGGCCGCTGCCGGCGAGGCCTCCGGCGATCCTGCACGCGCAACCGTCGGTTACTCGATCGCCTACCTCTTCGGCGTCATCGGCATGCTTGCTGCTTCGATGGCTGCACTGCACTACGGCCGCAACGATAAGGATGCCCCCTCTCCCCTGTCGAACCGCACGATCCGCGTCGAGCGCGACGACCACCCCTTCGTCGGCGACATCTACGAGAAGCTCGGCGAGAAGGTCTCCTTCTCCCGTCTGCGCCGCGGCGAGACCGGCCCGATTACCCGTCCCCAGATGTCCGACACCCTGGATCCTGGTGACCTCGTGACTGTCGTCGGTCCCCGCGAGCTCGTCGCTCGTGCGGCAACGGAGCTCGGCCATGCATCCTCTCACTCCCTCATGCAGGACCGCTCCTACCTGGACTTCCGCCGCATGACGATCTCCAACCCGAAGGTCTCGGGCCGCACGGTCGCCTCGCTCGGCCTCGCCAAGGAGTTCTCCGCGACTATCTCGCGCGTGCGCCGCGGCGACGTCGACATGGTCGCCGAGCCGGGCCTCGTCCTCCAGGAGGGTGACCGCGTGCGCGTCGTCGCCCCCACGTCCAAGATGGCTGAGATTACGAAGTTCTTCGGCGACTCGTCCCGAGGCCTCACGGACCTCAACCCGATCGCCCTGGGCATCGGCATGGCGCTGGGCATCGCGATCGGCGAGCTGCCGATCCTGACCCCCTCCGGCGAGTACTTCTCGATCGGTTCCGCCGCCGGCACGCTCATCGTGGGTCTCATCTTCGGCCGCGTCGGCCGCATCGGCCCCATCGCGACGGCTCTTCCCTTTACGACATGCCAGGTGATGGCTGAGCTCGGCCTGCTGATCTTCCTCGCGCAGGCGGGTGCCAAGGCAGGCGGCCAGATCCTCGAGGCCTTCACGTCGGGCGACTGGATCCGCATCTTCGCACTGGGCATCGTCATGACGTCGATTATGGCGGTCGGCCTGTACTGCACGATGCGCTGGGTCTTCAAGATGGGCGGCACGAAGCTCGCCGGCCTGCTCGGCGGCGCGCAGACGCAGCCCGCAGTCCTCGCCTTCGCGAACGGCCGTACCAACGCCGATCCTCGCGTGTCGCTCGGCTACGCGCTTGTCTACCCGGTCGCCATGGTCGGCAAGATCATCGTCGCCACGATCCTGGGCGGCATGTAGCGGCAACCTCTCAGCGGGTTCAAACCTGCGACAACAGTGGGGCCGGCCCTTTCGGGCCGGCCCCATTCACATGCATTGACGCCCTCTCCAAGCCCATCCCGGGCACCGCGCCGCTCATGTGGAGGCCGTGGCCTGCACGAGCTGCAAGGCCGAGCTGCGCTACACGCAGGCGGTCACGGGGGTTCCAAAAGCCGACACGTGGCCTGCTAGGCCTGGCTGCGGTGCCCGCGGGCGGTGGCGGGGCCTGGCCGGGCTTCGAGATCGACCACTCCGAGCCGAAGGCTCGCGTGTGGCGATCTCGCGGGCGGGCCGCCGCCCGCAGGCACACAAAGCAGCCCGGCCGTGGCCACAGGTTGCCCGCAGGCCCTGCGGCGCCCTCCACAAGGGCGACGCTTGCTCAGTACGTTGTCATAACCCTCTATGCCTGCCAACTCGGCCTACGTACAAACGAGGCCGCGACCGGTTTCCCGGCCACGGCCTCGCCGATGAACGCGTGTCAGCGCTGAATCAGCGCAACGAGCACTCGAGCGGTCACTGCCGCCACACACACGATCGCGATGTTGCGACCGACGGCGCGGATCTCGTCGCGGTCGATCGCGTACTCAAACTCGAATGACGGCGGCTTCAGGCCGGCTTCGATCTCAAACTTCATGAGTTCTCCTCCTCGTATTCCCACAGGTTCGGGACTCGTTCTTGCTTTTCGACGAGCCAGTTCTTATCCGTCAGCATACGGGAGAGCGCCAGGCCCATGCCGATCGCCACGATCGTGAACATGACCGTGAAGAGCGCAGCGAGCGCATCGTCGATCTGCTGGTTGTTCAGGTAGGTCAGAGCACGATAGAGCGGCACACCGGGGATCATGATGACGACAGCAGGCACGGACAGGGTCACGCGCGAGAAGCGCGTCCTGCGGGCCACGAAGACGGCGAGAAGGCCAGCTGCGAGCGCGGCGAGGCCGACGCAAGCCGGGGCAGGAACGCCGAGTTCCAGGTGCAGGGCGATACGAGCAGTGTTGATAACGGCACCGATGAGCGCGGCCGTCGCGCACACACGTTGCGGTGAATTGAAGAGCATCGCAAACCCGTATGCAGCAACGAAGCTGGCGAGGAAGCGCAGAAGGTAGTGGCACCATGGAACGAGCGAAACACCGTACTCGGGCGTCACCGACCAGCCGAAGACAGCCGAGATCGCCCAGACAGCCACACCCGCTGACATGACGAGCATCGTCACGTAGACGAGGCGACCGACTCCACCTTGGAAGTCTTGCCGCACCAAATCGATAAGGCCAGTCACGAGCGGGAAGCCAGGGACCAGGAAGAGCAGCGCGGAAATAAACCCGGCCTGGTGCGTCGATTCGATACCGAGGAAATGCTGTGCGGGAGCAACGAGAAGGATGTAGATCATTGCTGCGAGAGCACCACAGGCCATCCACACGCCGAAGTGGTTCATGTGGCGGATCAACATCTGGCGACGCAGTGCCTGCCCGAAGAACGAGGCGACGGCGACGGCGGAGCACTCGACCCATCCCCCGCCATTCAGGAATGCGAAGGCTGCACAGGCGAGGCCGGAGGCAAGCGCATTAGAGAACCAGTCGTAGAGGCCAGGAACCTTCGCGATCTTGTCGAGCTCATCGGACACGTCCTCGACTCGGACGGACTTGCCGTTCAAAGACGCCACGTAGTTGTTGATGCGATCAATCTTGTCTGCGTTCACGCCCATCAGGCGCTGCTCAGCGAGCTCCGTGCGGAATGTACCGTTCGCGTACGCAGTCGCGATGATCTCCGTGTAGGTGACCTGTGCGCGGTGCTCAGAAATTCCGACAGCGCGCGCGAGGTCTGCCATCGACTTTTTGACGCGGTACGCACTCGCACCAAACGACAGAAGCATCTGGCCGAGTCGGAGAACTACCTGAGATTGATGGGCAAGGCGATCGTGCGCCGCCATACGTTGAGCGAGAACCTCGTCTTTGCCACCGTGGTGGTGAGGCCCGTGCGGGTGTGCAGAAGTGACCATGGATATAGCATCGCACGCGATACAGCGATATGCGGGCGACGTTAGTCCGTGACGTGCGATTTTTCATGTGGTGGACACTTGGCACAGTACTGACCGTCGGTACCAGGCGATCAGGCTGTTTGGCAAACGAAGGTCGGCCGAGAAACGAAAAGAAGCGGCCGGAGACTTGAGTCTCCGGCCGCTTCCGTACGTGTGTTGTGGCGGTGTCCTACTCTCCCACAACCTGGCGGTTGCAGTACCATTGGCGCTGCCGGGCTTAGCTTCCAGGTTCGGAATGGAGGCTGGGCGTTTCCCCGGTGCTATGACCACCACAAGTTTGGTGTTCAACACGCTCCCCACTATGGTTCGTGTGGGGGTGTGGGTTGATCGTGGTTTGTATAGTGGTTGCGGCACGACGTTTTGTTCGTGTTTTTTGCTCTTACCCGTTGTGTTGGGTTGTTGTTTAGTGTTGGCCCATTAGTACCAGTCGGCTCACGAGCACATTGCTGTGCTTCCACCTCTGGCCTATCAACCCGCTAGTCTGGCGGGGGCCTCTCACCCCACGGGGGGGCGTGGAAATCTCATCTTGAAGCAGGCTTCCCGCTTAGATGCTTTCAGCGGTTATCCCTTCCGAACGTAGCCAACCAGCCATGCACCTGGCGGTACAACTGGCACACCAGAGGTTCGTCCATCCCGGTCCTCTCGTACTAGGGACGGCCCTTCTCAAATTTCCTGCGCGCACAGAGGATAGGGACCGAACTGTCTCACGACGTTCTGAACCCAGCTCGCGTACCGCTTTAATGGGCGAACAGCCCAACCCTTGGGACCAACTCCAGCCCCAGGATGCGACGAGCCGACATCGAGGTGCCAAACCATGCCGTCGATATGGACTCTTGGGCAAGATCAGCCTGTTATCCCCGGGGTACCTTTTATCCGTTGAGCGACCACGCACCCACGTGCCATGGCCGGATCACTAGTTCCTGCTTTCGCACCTGCTCGACCCGTCGGTCTCACAGTCAAGCTCCCTTGTACACTTGCACTCGCCACCTGATTACCAACCAGGCTGAGGGAACCTTTGAGCGCCTCCGTTACATTTTAGGAGGCAACCGCCCCAGTTAAACTACCCACCAGGCACTGTCCCCAACCCGGATTACGGGCCAAGGTTGAGGTGACCGCTTGAACCAGAATGGTATTTCAACGACGACTCCACCACCGCTGGCGCGGCAGCTTCACAGTCTCCCACCTATCCTACACAAGTCCAAGCGAACACCAATACCAAGCTATAGTAAAGGTCCCGGGGTCTTTCCGTCCTTCTGCGCGAAACGAGCATCTTTACTCGTACTGCAATTTCACCGAGTTCGCGGTTGAGACAGCGGAGAAGTCGTTACGCCATTCGTGCAGGTCGGAACTTACCCGACAAGGAATTTCGCTACCTTAGGATGGTTATAGTTACCACCGCCGTTTACTGGGGCTTAAATTCACCGCTTCACACCCACAAGGGGTGTTGACGGTTCCTCTTAACCTTCCAGCACCGGGCAGGCGTCAGTGCGTATACATCGCCTTACGGCTTCGCACGCACCTGTGTTTTTGATAAACAGTCGCTTCTCCCTATTCTCTGCGACCCCACAACCCAACACCCACGCAATGGCGGGCGCAAGTCACGGGGTCCTCCTTATCCCGAAGTTACGGAGGAATTTTGCCGAGTTCCTTAACCACGATTCACTCGAACGCCTCGGTATACTCTACCTGACCACCTGAGTCGGTTTAGGGTACGGGCGCGTTATGCCCTCACGTCGAGGCTTTTCTCGGCAGCTTAGGATCACCACAAGTCCACACACGCGTGTGTCCCTCATCAGTTCTCACCCTTAGTGCCTCCCGGATTTGCCTGGGAGGCGGGCCACAACCTTAAATACGCACAACCATCGGCGCACTGCAGCTACCTGTCTGCGTCACCCCTGTTAACACGCTTGCCTACAATCACCGGGGCCCCAAGACCCACACACACCACGCGACCCGAAGGTCATGTGGGGGCGTGAGCAAATTGGTTAGCACAATGACTTCAGCATGGGCGGTCATAACGCGGTACCAGAATATCAACTGGTTGTCCATCGACTACGCCTGTCGGCCTCGCCTTAGGACCCGACTAACCCAGGGCGGATAAACCTAGCCCTGGAACCCTTAGTCAATCGGCGCTGCGGATTCTCACCGCAGATTCGTTACTCATGCCTGCATTCTCACTCCCACACAATCCACCAGAAGTTCCCTCCAGGCTTCACCTCGTGCAGGACGCTCCCCTACCCAACAACACACCGACATCCAGTTCCTGGCGCCAGCATCCTGTGTTGTTGCCACAGCTTCGGCGGTACGCTTGAGCCCCGCTACATTGTCGGCGCAGAACCACTTGACCAGTGAGCTATTACGCACTCTTTCAAGGATGGCTGCTTCTAAGCCAACCTCCTGGTTGTCACCGCGACTCCACATCCTTTCCCACTTAGCGTACGCTTAGGGGCCTTAGCTGATGATCTGGGCTGTTTCCCTCTCGACTACGAAGCTTATCCCCCGCAGTCTCACTGCCGCGCTACACCTAATGGCATTCGGAGTTTGGCTGACGTCAGTAACCCATAGGGCCCATCGGCCATCCAGTAGCTCTACCTCCACCAGGGACCACGCGACGCTGCACCTAAATGCATTTCGGGGAGAACCAGCTATCACGGAGTTTGATTGGCCTTTCACCCCTACCCACAGTTCATCCCCCAGGTTTTCAACCCTGGTGGGTTCGGTCCTCCACACAGTCTTACCTCTGCTTCAACCTGACCATGGGTAGATCACCCCGCTTCGGGTCTAGAACACGCGACAAACGCCATATTTCAGACTCGCTTTCGCTACGCATACCCCACACGGGTTAAGCACGCCACGTATCACTAACTCGCAGGCTCATTCTTCAAAAGGCACGCCATCACCCCTCAAGGCTCTGACGGCTTACAGGCACACGGTTTCAGGTACTATTTCACTCCCCTCCCGGGGTACTTTTCACCATTCCCTCACGGTACTATGCACTATCGGTCATCAAGTAGTATTTAGGCTTACCAAGTGGTCTTGGCAGATTCACACGAGATTTCACGAGTCCCGCGCTACTCGGGTACCACACCCACACCACACGCCACCGGTCCGTTTACACGACTATCACGCTCTACGGTCAGACTTCCCAGACTGTTCAACTCCCAACAACAAGTGGTGCGATCCCCCGGCAGAAGGATCAGATGTGGCCCCACAACACCAAACACGCAACGGCCGCCGCCTCTCACACGCATCTGGTTTAGCCTCCTCCGCTTTCGCTCGCCACTACTCACGGAATATCTTTTCCTGCGGGTACTGAGATGTTTCACTTCCCCGCGTTCCCCCCATCACCCTATACACGTTCAGATGATGGTAACCCAGCACAACCCAGGTTAGGTTCCCCCATTCGGACACCCTCGGATAATAACGCTCGCTCGCCAGCTCCCCGAGGCATATCGCAGGCCGCAACGTCCTTCATCAGCTCTTGATGCCAAGGCATCCACCGAATGCCCAATAAAACTAAACAAAACACAAAAAACAGTACAGAACAAATATGCTCGCAACCACTATACAAATCACAAACAACCCACCACACACAACCCACACCAACAACTGCTGGCTGGCTGCGCAGGCAACCACCACCACAACGGATGGCGGACGCTCACACGGTGTTGAACGTGAACCCGACAGTGTGTTCATCTGCTAGAACTTTTTATGCCCAACCCAAAAACACGCACCCACACCCACCACCCACCATGAGTGGCGAACACATGCAGGCACAAGAAAACAACCAGGCACAACCACGACAAGCCATGCCGAACTGTTCCCCAAAAATGGGCTCCCTAGAAAGGAGGTGATCCAGCCGCACCTTCCGGTACGGCTACCTTGTTACGACTTCGTCCCAATCGCCAATCCCACCTTCGACCACTCCCCCCGATAAACGGTTAGGCCATGGGCTTCGGGTGTTACCAACTTTCGTGACGTGACGGGCGGTGTGTACAAGGCCCGAGAACGTATTCACCGCAGCGTTGCTGATCTGCGATTACTAGCGACTCCACCTTCATGGGGTCGAGTTGCAGACCCCAATCCGAACTGAGACTGGCTTTAAGGGATTCGCTCCACCTCACGATTTCGCAACCCTCTGTACCAACCATTGTAGCATGCGTGAAGCCCAAGACATAAGGGGCATGATGATTTGACGTCATCCCCACCTTCCTCCGAGTTAACCCCGGCAGTCCCCCACGAGTCCCCACCATAACGTGCTGGCAACATAGGGCAAGGGTTGCGCTCGTTGCGGGACTTAACCCAACATCTCACGACACGAGCTGACGACAACCATGCACCACCTGCACACGACCAACTAAATGCCACCACATCTCTGCAGTGTCGCCGTGCATGTCAAGCCTTGGTAAGGTTCTTCGCGTTGCATCGAATTAATCCGCATGCTCCGCCGCTTGTGCGGGCCCCCGTCAATTCCTTTGAGTTTTAGCCTTGCGGCCGTACTCCCCAGGCGGGGCACTTAAAGCGTTAGCTACGGCGCAGAAACCACGGGTGGCCCCCACACCTAGTGCCCAACGTTTACAGCGTGGACTACCAGGGTATCTAATCCTGTTCGCTCCCCACGCTTTCGCTCCTCAGCGTCAGTAACGGCCCAGAGACCCGCCTTCGCCACCGGTGTTCTTCCTGATATCTGCGCATTCCACCGCTACACCAGGAGTTCCAGTCTCCCCTACCGCACTCAAGTCAGCCCGTACCCACCGCACGCCCCCAGTTAAGCCAGAGGATTTCACGGCAGACGCGACCAACCGCCTACAAGCCCTTTACGCCCAATAATTCCGGACAACGCTCGCGCCCTACGTATTACCGCGGCTGCTGGCACGTAGTTAGCCGGCGCTTCTTTACCCACTACCCTCACCACAACCATTGTTGCGGCTTGACCATGAGCGAAAGAGGTTTACAACCCGAAGGCCGTCATCCCTCACGCGGCGTCGCTGCATCAGGCTTTCGCCCATTGTGCAATATTCCCCACTGCTGCCTCCCGTAGGAGTCTGGGCCGTATCTCAGTCCCAATGTGACCGGTCACCCTCTCAGGCCGGCTACCCGTCAAAGCCTTGGTAGGCCATCACCCCACCAACAAGCTGATAGGCCGCGAGCCCATCCCCCACCAGAAAAAACCTTTCCACCAACCCCCATGCGAAGGCCAGTGAATATCCAGTATTAGCACCCGTTTCCGGGCGTTATCCCAAAGAAGGGGGCAGGTTACTCACGTGTTACTCACCCGTTCGCCACTCATCCACCCAGCAAGCTGGGCTTCAGCGTTCGACTTGCATGTGTTAAGCACGCCGCCAGCGTTCGTCCTGAGCCAGGATCAAACTCTCCGAACAAAAACAAAAACGTTAAAGCCCAGAAAAACCAACCAACCAAAAAAGGCCAGCCAGCAATCCCAACCAAAAACACTCAAAAACAAAAAACAGGCATAAAAAAACAAACAAACACACTATCGAGTTCACAAACAACACCCACACACCCCAGACAACCAAGCCAAAAACCCAGCCACCAGAGCGGTGAACCACCACCACAAACCCACTCACAAGCTCGCGGCGACAGGTGAATAATCTACTCACCCCCACACCCAAAGTCAAACCAAAACACCGTGACCCCCACCATACAAGCCACAAACCCACCAAACACAACGAAAAGTCTGGGTCGATTCAGCTTGCATGACCGTGCACAGTCAACGAAAAGGCGGGCCCGACCGCGCATCACCAGCGCGATCGGGCCCGTCAAACAGCCGAAATGACTCTCAGTTCACATCCATGTCGGGCTGAACGGGGATATCAACAGTCGGCAGGTCGCGCACGGCGCGACGCACGGCCTTGGAAACGGCGGGAGCAACCCGCTTATCGAAGGCGCCGGGGATGATGTAGGAGGGCGAGAGCTCGTCCTCGGAGATCACGGACGCGATAGCCACGGAAGCAACGCGCAGAACCTCGGTCGTAATCTCCTTGACCTTGGCGTCCAGGAGGCCACGGAACAGACCCGGGAAGGCCAGAACGTTGTTGATCTGGTTCGGATAGTCGCTGCGGCCCGTGGCGACGACGGCGGCGTACTTGCCGGCGCCGATCGGGTCGACCTCTGGTGTGGGGTTGGCCAGCGCGAAGACGATGGCGTCGTCCGCCATGGTCTCGACGTCGGAGGGATCGAGAATGTTGCCGGAGGAGACGCCGATGAAGACGTCCGCACCCTTCAGGACCTCCTTGAGGGAGCCGTGGACGTGGCGGGGGTTGGTCGCCTCGGCCAGCGCCTTACGAGAGGGGTGCATGCCCTCGGTCGCGTCTCCGGACAGCGCGCCATCGCGGCCGCAGCCGATGATGTCGCGCGCACCCTGGGCGAGCAGCAGGCGGATGATCGCGTTGCCGGCGGCGCCAACGCCGGAGACGACGATACGCACGTCTTCGATCTTCTTGTTCACGATCTTCAGCGCGTTGATGAGTGCAGAGAGGACCACGATCGCGGTGCCGTGCTGGTCGTCATGGAAGACGGGGATGTCGAGCTCGGCGCGCAGGCGCTCTTCGATCTCGAAGCAGCGGGGCGCGGAGATGTCCTCCAGGTTGATGCCGCCGTATGCGGGGGCGATCGCCTTGACGATCGAGATGATCTCTTCGGTGTCCTTGGTGTCCAGGACGACCGGCCACGCATCCACGCCGCCGAACTCCTTGAACAGGACGGCCTTTCCTTCCATGACGGGCAGAGCGGCCTCGGGGCCGATGTCACCCAGGCCGAGGACCGCGGTGCCGTCGGAGACGACCGCGACCGTGTTGGCCTTCATGGTCAGCAGGTGGGCCTTCTGGGGCATGTCGTGGATGGCGGTGCACACACGGGCCACGCCGGGCGTGTAGGCGCGCGAGAGGTCGTCACGGTTACGCAGCGGCACCTTGGAGTGGATCTCCACCTTGCCGCCGATGTGGCTCATGAAGGTCTGGTCGGCGACCGAATCGGCGGTCACGCCGGGCAGCGCGCCGATGGCGTCGCGGACCTCGCGGCGGTGCTCGGAATCGCGCATGTCGCACGTCAGGTCGATGATGATGCGCCCGCGGTCGGAGTCGGCCACGTCGAGGCCCTTGATCTCCGCTCCAGTCGAAGAGACTGCGTCAACAATGGACGCGATGGAAGTCGTCTTCTCGTCCACCTCGATACGGTAGGAGGCGGTGTACGACGGCGATGTGCGCATGTCTGTCCTTTCGTTGGGCGCCCGGCCACAGTCGGCCCAGCTGTCCTCAAGCGCTCATCCTAGGTAACTTTCCGCTCCCCCCGGAAGAGGAATGCCACAACGTGGACACGTGCGAACGATCAGGGACGAGGCCGGGGCTCCTCCTCGGGAGATCACCACGAGGCCGGGGCGTCCAGTCCGGAGACGACGACGGGGGCCGGGATCGCATTGATCCCGGCCCCCGTGACGCTCGTGCGGAGTAACCTCAGGCGCCGACCATTTCCATGATCAGCTCACGCACGCGGGCGGCGTCAGCCTGCCCGCGTGTGGCCTTCATGACCGCGCCGACGAGGGCGCCGGCCGCCTGGACCTTGCCGCCCTTGATCTTCTCGACGATGTCGGGGTTGGCGTCCAAGGCCTCCTGGACGGCAGCCGTCAGGGCGCCGTCGTCGGAGACGACCTCGAGACCGCGGGCCTCGACGACCTGCGTCGGATCGCCTTCGCCCGCGAGGACACCCTCGAGGGCCTGGCGCGCCAGCTTGTCGTTGATGCGACCCGAATCGATGAGACCCTGCAGCTCAGCGACCTGAGCGGGGCTGACCCCGGCCTCGTCGAGGGAAACCTCGCGCTCCTTGGCGCGACGCGAGATCTCACCCATCCACCACTTGCGGGCGGAGGCGGGATCACAGCCCGCGGCGACCGTGGCCTCGATGAGCTCGAGGGCGCCGGCGTTGATGACATCGCGCATCTCCATGTCCGCATACCCCCACTCGGTGCGCAGGCGGCGGCGCTTGGCGACGGGCAGCTCGGGCAGCGAGGCACGCAGCTCCTCCACCCATTCACGATCCGGGCGGATCGGAACCAGATCCGGCTCGGGGAAGTAGCGGTAGTCCTCGGAATCCGACTTCTCACGGCCGGACGACGTCGAGCCGTCCTCCTCGTGGTAGTGACGGGTCTCCTGCAGGATCGTGCCACCCTCGGACAGGATCTGGGCCTGGCGCTGCATCTCGTAGCGCACGGCCGAGGCGATGCCGCGGAAGGAGTTCACGTTCTTCGTCTCGGTGCGCGTACCCAGCGGGGACTCCGGCGTGGGGCGCAGCGACACGTTGATGTCGGCGCGCACGTTGCCGCGCTCCATGCGGGCCTCGGACACGTCGAGGGCGCGGAAAATATCGCGCAGGGCCTGCACGTAGGCGGCAGCCACCTCGGGCGCACGCTCGCCGGCGCCCTCGATCGGGCGCGTCACGATCTCCACGAGCGGCACGCCCGCGCGGTTGTAGTCCACGAGCGAGTGGTCCGCGCCCTGGATGCGGCCATCAGCACCACCGATGTGCGTGTTCTTACCCGCGTCCTCCTCCATGTGCGCGCGCTCAATCTGCACGCGGAACATGGTGCCGTCCTCGAGCTCGACGTCCACGTAGCCGTCGTGAGCGATCGGCTCGTCGGACTGAGAGGTCTGGAAGGCCTTCGTCAGGTCCGGGTAGAAGTAGTTCTTACGCGCGAAACGGCAGTACTCCGCGATCTCGCAGTTCAGCGCCAGGCCGATCTTGATCGCGTACTCGACGGCCTTGTGGTTGACGACCGGCAGGGAGCCAGGCAAACCCAGCGATACGGGGGTCACGAAGGTGTTCGGGTCGCCGCCAAACGCGTTGGGGGCGGCGTCGAACATCTTGGTCTTGGTGCCCAGCTCGACGTGCACCTCAATGCCGAGAACCGGGTCGAAGCGGCGCGCCGCCTCGTCGTAATCCATGAGCTCAGTCATCACTTTTCCTCCCAGTTAGCTGCGGGGCACTGACCCGCGACGTCGTCGCTGAGCGCCTCCACCAGGGACGCCACCTTGTACATGACCAGGTCGCCGCGCGCGGGGGCCAGCACCTGGAAGCCGATGGGCAGGCCCTCGGAGGACACCGCGTTAGGCACGTTCACGCCGGGGATGCCCGCCAGGTTCGCGGGGATCGTCGCGACGTCGTAGAGGTACATGGCCAGCGGGTCGGAGGTCTTCTCGCCGAACTTGAAGGCCGTCTCGGGGGCCGTGGGCGACACAAGCACGTCGACCTGCTCGAATACCGCGTCGAAGTCGCGCTGGATGAGCGTGCGCACCTTCTGGGCGCTGCCGTAGTATGCGTCGTAGTAGCCGGCCGAGAGCACGTGCGTGCCCAGGATGATGCGGCGCTTGACCTCGTCGCCGAAGCCGGCCTCGCGGGTGGCGGCCATGACGCGCTCGGCGGTCACGGGGCCCTCGGTGGGCTCGACGCGGATGCCGTAGCGCATGCCGTCGAAGCGGGCCAGGTTCGAGGAGACCTCGGCGGGCATGATCAGGTAGTAGGCGCCCAGCGAGTACTCCAGGTGCGGGCAGGAAACCTCGACGATCTCAGCGCCGGCCTCGCGCAGCTTCTCGACGGTGGCATTGAAGGCGTCGATGACGTCCTTCTGGTAGCCCTCGCCGCTCAGCTCCTTGACGACGCCGACCTTCAGGCCCTTCATGGAGCCCTGCGCGGCGACGGACTCGACGGCCTCGGTGAGCGCGGGGACCGGCTCGTTGAGGGAGGTCGAATCGTTGGGGTCGTAGCCGCCGATCAGCTCGGTCAGGGCGGCCGCGTCGGCGACCGTGCGGGTGACGGGGCCGATCTGGTCCAGGGACGAGGCCATGGCCACCAGGCCGAAACGCGACACCGCGCCGTAGGTGGGCTTGGCGCCGACCGTGCCGGTCACGAACGCGGGCTGGCGGATCGAGCCGCCCGTGTCGGAACCGAGGGCCAGGGGCACCATGTAGGCCGCGACAGCAGCGGCCGAACCGCCGCCGGAGCCGCCGGGGATGCGCTCGGTGTCCCAGGGGTTCTTCGTCGCACCGAAGGCGGAATGCTCGGTGGACGAGCCCATGGCGAACTCATCCATGTTGGTCTTGCCGACGATGGGCAGGCCGGCTTCCTTGATCTTGGCGGTGACGGTCGCATCGTAGGGAGGCTCCCAGTCGCCCAGGATCTTCGAGGCGCAGGTGGTGCGCAGGCCGCGCGTCACCACGTTGTCCTTCACGGCGATCGGCACACCCGCCAGGCGGTGCAGGGTCTCCCCCGCCGCTCGGCGCGCGTCCACGTCGGCCGCGGTCGCCAGGGCGCCCTCGCGGTCGATGGTGATGAAGGCGTTGACGCGGTCCTCGATGGCGTCGATGCGGTCCAGGCACGCCTGGGTCAGCTCGACGGAGGTGATCTGGCCGGCGGCCAGCATGTCCGCCAGCTCGAGGGCGCTCTTCTTCAGCAGCTCGTTCATCAGTCCTCCCCCAGAATCTGCGGAACCAGGAACATGCCGTCCTGGGCGGCGGGCGCCTGAGCGAGCACCTCGTCGCGGTCCACGGTCTGCCCAACCTCGTCTTCGCGCCACACGTTGGTCAGCGGAATCGGGTGGGACGTGGCGGGAACCTCGGGGGTGGCGACCTCGGACACCTTGGAGACGGCGTCGGCGATCGCGTCGAGCTCACCCGCGAAACGCGTGATTTCCTCGTCGGTCAATGCGATGTGGGCCAGGCCCGCAACGCGGGCGACCTCGTCAGTACTAATGCGTGACATGTGTGGCATCCTACCCGTATGGCCTTTTCACAGCGACGCCAACTCACCAGGCAGACGTGGTCCATTGTCAAAAAAGCGGGAATCGCGCTGCTCGCCGCCCAGGCGGCCGCAGTCGTGACCGTGCACGCGATCGACCGCATGCGCACAGCCCGTATCCCCGGTGGCGTGCACGGTTTCCCCACCCTGCCTCCCGCCGACACGCAGATCGGCAACACCGTGGCGCGCACGTACACGGAGGGAACCTCCCTGTACGCGGACATGCTGGAGGCCATCGAAGGGGCAACGCATCACATTTATTTCGAGACCTTCATTTGGCGCTCAGACCGCTGGGGACAACGATTTAAGGACGCACTCATCGCCGCCGCCGAGCGCGGCGTCGAGGTGTTCTGCGTGTGGGACGGCTTCGGCGTCCTCAACCAGGATCCGCGCTTCTACAAGTTCCCCGTCATGCCGAATCTGCACGTGCGTAAGTTCCCGACGCTTCGCTCGGGCTTCTTCACCCTGAATATTCGTCGCACGGGCCAGGATCACCGCAAGATTCTCGTGGTCGACGGCGAGGTCGGCTTCGTGGGCGGCTACAACATCGGCGATCCGTTCGCGAATGAGTGGCGCGACACCCACGTGCGCATCACGGGCGAGGCCGTGTGGGAGCTGGAAAACGGCTTCGTCGACTTCTGGAACCACTTCCGCCCCGCAACCAGCCCCGAGCTACCGGATCAGGGTGCGCGCGCGTGGAGCGCGGACGTGACCGCGCAGTTCAACCTGCCGCACTACCTCCTCTTCCCGATCCGCGGCATGTACATCGACGCGATCGAGCGTGCGACCGACCGTGTGCTCATCACGACGGCGTATTTCATCCCTGACCGCGAGGTCCTCGGTTCCCTGATCGCCGCCGCCCGCCGTGGCGTGCGCGTCCAGGTGTTGATCCCCGAGTATTCCAACCACATTCTGGCGGACTGGGTGGCGCGCCCCTACTACGGCGAGCTGCTGCGCGAGGGCGTGGAGATCTGGTTGTACCGTCACGCGATGGTCCACTCCAAGACGATGACGGTGGACGGTCGCTGGTCGACGATCGGCACGGCGAACATCGACCGCCTGTCGATGCGCGGCAACTACGAGGTGTGCCTGCAGTTCTTCTCTCGCCCGCTGGCTGCGCGCATGGAGGAGATTTTCGCGAACGACCTGACGACGGCCCGCCGCCTGACGATCGACGAGTGGGAGAAGCGCTCGATGATCACCCGCGTCGGCGAGGTGCTGCTGGGTCCCTTCGAGCCCTTCGTCTGAGCCCCGGCCTCGTTACAGGCCGACGGCTGCCAGGCCTCCCTCGAGGAGGTCCGCGAACTGCCGCTCGGTGATGACCGGGACGCCCAGGGCCTCGGCCTTCGCGGCCTTCGAGCCTGCGCCCGGGCCCGCGACCACGAGCGAGGTCTTCTTCGAGACCGAGCCCGCGGCTTTGCCGCCACGCGAAGTGATCGCCTCCTTGGCGCCCTCGCGGTCGTATCCGGGCATCGCGCCCGAGACGACGATCGTCAGACCAGCGAGCACGTCCGAGGCCGGCTCGGGCGCCTCGTCGGCCATGCGCACGCCCGCGCGCGCCCACGCCTCCAGCACCTCCAGGTGCCAGTCGACCGTAAACCAGTCGCGCAGCGATCGGCCGATCTCCTCGCCCACGCCCTCGACGGCGGAGAGTTCCTCGACCGAGGCGGCGCGCAGAGCATCCATCGTCAGGAACTTCTCTGCGAGCGCTCGGGCCGCCGTGGGGCCGACGTGGCGGATGGACAGGGCGACGAGGACGCGCGCGAGGGGCTGGCTCTTGGCCTTGTCCAGCTCGGCGAGCATCTTCTCGGTGCCCTTGGAGGCGCTGGGCTCGATGGGCTCGAAGATGGTCTGTCCGCGCAGCTTGCGGGTCTTGTAGGCCTTCGTCCAGAAGTAGCGAACCTGCTTCCAGTCCCCGGTTTCCTCGCCCTTCTTCTTGACGGGCTTCCACACCATGACGTCGCGCAGATCCTCGGCGCGCAGGTCGAAGAGCGCAGCCTCGGTGCGCAGGGCGGGTGCCTGCGGGGCGGGCAGGAGTTCCTCGGCGCGGGTGATCTGCTCGCCGTGGGGCAGCTCGCGGCCGCCCTCAAGGATGAGGACGGTGCCGTCCTCCAGCGTGACACTGTGGCCGGCGACCAGGGCGGCCGCCACCTCATCACGGTCGTTTTCGGGCTGGGTCATGGCGAGCGCAGACTCGTCGCCGAGGCCCTCCACATCCAGGGCGGATCGGGCGCCGACGTGGGCGAGGCGCTCGGTGATCTGCGCGGGGCACAAACCCTTGTTCGGGCAGCGCAGGTCGACGTCGCCTTCCTTCTCCTGAACGAGCGTCGTCCCGCAGGAGGGGCACTCGGTAGGCATGACGAAGGGACGCTCGGATCCGTTGCGCGCATCCTCGACGGGGGCGACGATCTCGGGGATGACGTCACCGGCCTTGCGCAGGACGACGAGGTCGCCGATGAGGACGCCCTTGCGGGCGACCTCCTGGGCGTTGTGCAGGGTCGCGCGCGCGACGTTCGAGCCCGCAACCAGCACGGATTCCATGACGCCGTACGGGGTCACACGGCCGGTGCGGCCCACCTGGACGCGGATGTCGAGCAGGCGCGTGTGGACCTCTTCGGGCGGGAACTTGTAGGCGGCCGCCCAGCGCGGCGTGCGCGAGGTTGAGCCAAGGGAACGCTGCAGGTCCAGGTCGTTGATCTTGACGACGACGCCGTCGATCTCGTGGACGAGGCCGTGGCGGTCCGCCCCGATCTCGGCGATCCGCTCTTCGATGGCCTCCCGGCCCGTGAGCACGCGGGTGTAGGGCGAGACGGGCAGGCCCCAGTCACGCAGCTGCTCGTACCAGCCCATCTGAGTGGTCGGTTCGGTGAAGTCCTCCCCGGCCTCGACGAAGCCGATGCCGTGCGCGACCATCGCGAGGGGACGCTTGGCGGTCTCGGTCGGGTCTTTTTGGCGCAGGGATCCGGCGGCGGCGTTGCGCGCGTTGACGAAGGTCTTTTCGCCGGCCTCGACCCTTGCCTCGTTGAATGCGGCGAAGTCGGCGACCGGGAAGTAGACCTCGCCGCGCACCTCGATGCGCGTGGGGACGGTGCCGGTCAGGGTCTGTGGAATCGACTTGATCGTCCGGGCGTTAGCGGTCACGTCCTCGCCGACGTAGCCGTCGCCTCGGGTCGCGGCGCGCACGAGACGGCCGTTCTCGTAGAGGAGGTTGATGGACAGGCCATCGACCTTGACCTCGCTCGTCATCTCGAGGTCGGAGATGCCGGTGGCCTCGGCCATGCGGGTCTCCCACCCGGCGAGCTCCTCAAGGGAGAAGACGTCGTCGAGGGACATCATCTGGGCGAGGTGGCGCACCTCGGAGAAACCGGAGTCGACGCTGCCGCCCACGCTCATCGTGGGTGAGTCGGCACCGCGCAGCTGCGGGTATCGCTCCTCGATCTCCTCGACCTCGCGGTACATGCGGTCGTAGTCCGCGTCCGCGAGGGTCGGCGAATCACGGTCGTAGTAGGCGGCGCGGGCCTCGTTGATGCGGTCAACGAGGTCGTTGTAGCGGTCGCGGGTCGTCTCGAACGTGGAGTCAGCCATGGGGTCCATTCTTGCATTTGACGAGGCTGGCGGACCGGCGGGCGGGGCGCTTGGGCGGCGGAGGTGGTCATAGCCACACGGGTCTGCGGGGTGGTTATCCACAGGGGCATGCGAGCGCCTCGGGTTATCCACAGGGCTTCTGTCGCCGCTTGATCGGCCGCAAGCGCAGCGGGATCGTTGGGGCATGAAGGATTCCGGTTGTCTCGCCCGATCGGCCTTGCGAGCCGACGTTCACCTGGCCTGCGTCGCGGGTCCGGACGTCGGCGTCGTGCTCGCCCCCGGCACGGTCGGGCGAGCGGGGGACCTGCCACTGACATGCGCGTCCGTTGCTCGAGAGCACCTCCGATTCTCGACGCGGGACGGCCGAGCAGTCCTGCGCGTGTTGCCCGGCGCTGCACCCGTGCGCGTGCGCGCTCGGCTCCCCCTATGGCGCCGCCATCGGGACGCCCATCCTCTCCCTGCAGGGACCCGCATCCGCCTGGGGGAGGACATTTTCGAGGTGCGGGGACGGCCTCGGCGCCTGGCCTGGCCCGCACCTTCTGGACGAGGCCGGGGATCGCTGACGGGATCATCTCTCCTGCGAGGAGCTCCCCTGGTCTCAGTGCTCGTCATGGGAGGGTTTCTTCTGTGGAGGCTGCGCTCGTCCGTCTCGCTGTCCTCTATGCTCGCGCCGGCCTGCGCGGGTGTTGTACTGGTCGCGATCATCGCCGCGGTCGTCCTGGCGTGGCGGGCACGTCGGCGTCGCCTGGGCTGGGATGGAGGGGCACTGTCCCTGATCCTTGCGGGGCTTCCAGCCTCGTCCGCTCCTCCACGCTCTGCGCGGGCTGCCGTGTGGCCGGGGCAGCCCACGCGCGTGGGACGGCGCGTGCGGCTGGCGGCGTCCGGTGATGCGAGAGAGCCTGGTGAGTGCGAGGCGATCGGCATCGTCGGCGTCCACGCGTCCCAGTGCGCGCTGTGGTGCGCCGGCCAGATCGCCGCTCAACTCGGCGGGGCGCGCGTGTGGTGGAACAGCGCCACTCCCGTGCTCATGGGGAACGCGGGCGTGGATATCCACGTCAGCGACCACGACTCCTGCCCGCACTGTACGCGCGACGCCGCCCACCCAACGCTCCACATCGGATACGCCTCCTCGCTGTCGCTCCTTCCGGCGTGGTGCGCGCAGGTGTGCGTCACCAATGACGCACCCGTGAGCTCGCACTGGTGGTGGACCGTCACCAGGGCAGACGCGCAGGACAGCCTGCCCGCGCGGCTCGACTGGGATCCGGCCTCGGCGAGGGGACGCGGCGGTGGGCTGAGTGTGCGAATCGGCCTGGGAGAGGAGGGGCCCGTCGACCTGGACCTGGTCGCCGACGGGCCGCACGCGCTCGTCGCCGGGTGCACCGGATCGGGGAAATCAGAGGCGCTCCTCGGGTGGCTTGCCGCAATCGCACACTGCTACAGCCCCGAACAGGTCCGCTTCATCCTCATCGACTACAAGGGCGGGGCGACGTTCGCTCGCCTGGAGGCGCTTCCACACACCCAGGTACTCCTCACCGACCTCGACGCCGGGGCCACAACTCGAGCGCTGGAGGGGATCGCGTCGATCCTCCAGCGACGCGAGGAGACGCTCGGGGAGCTCGGTTTCCCCGACCTCGCCACCTGGGAGAGCGCTCACGAGGAGGAACCCGTCAGCGTGAGCGCTCCCCCGCCTCGTCTCATCGTCGCGATCGACGAGTTCCGCGTTCTCGCCCAGGCCCACCCCGATTCGATGGAAGTCTTGCTCCGTCTCGCCGCGCAGGGACGCAGCCTCGGCTTGCATCTCATCGCGGCCACCCAACGCCCCTCGGGCGCAGTGAGCGCACAGATGCGCGCAAACATGGACATTCGGCTGTGTCTGCGCTGTGTCAGCGCCTCGGACTCCACCGACATCATCGGGGACGGACGCGCCGCTTCACTGCCGCGTATCCCCGGTCGCGCGGTTCTGTCGGACGTGGGCACGATCCAGCTGACCTACCTCGCCGACATCGCGTCAGTGGTCGAGCGCTGCAACGCCGCGTGGCCTCGTACGGGCACCGAGCCCCTGTGGGCGCCGCCCCTACCCCAGGAGTTGAACTGGGAGGATGTCGACGACGCCGCACAGAGCTTCGTCGATCACGCCCCGGAGGGGAACGAGTCCCACGACGGACTCCCTGGCGGCACCAACGTGTCTCTCGGCCTTGCGGAAGGCATCGAGCGTCACTCCCCCATCGTCTGGGACGGAGGAAGCATCCAGATTCAGACCAGCGCGCACGAGGCGCGTCTCGCCGCGCAATGGGCTCTGTCCCTCGCGACCCGAATCGCTCACGATACCCGCCGCCCTCTCCACGTGATTGGCGAGGACGCGGCGGGAGGCGCGACTTCCCAGCTGCCTGCGGACGCACCCAGCGTCATCGACCTGCTGGAAGGCATCTGCGACCACGCGCCAGCGGTCCTCGCGCTCACGGATGCCCCGCAGCTGCGCTCGTATCTATCGCAGGCGCTCGCTGCTCCCCAGGCGGAGGCGCTGTGGACCTCGCTCCTGGCCAAGGCCAGGCGCGCTGGCATCGTCATCGTCGCAGCCTTCGCGGGCAGATTCACCCCGTCGAGCGCGGCAATGGGAGCGTTCTCGACGCGTATCGTGCGTGCGAGGGACGCGGACGAGGCCGTCCACGCCGGGATCGCGCCCGGGGAGCTGCGCGCTCTCGGTGAGGGGCAGGCGCTCGTCGTGCGACCGGGAGAGAGACCTCGCCTCGCCACCATCCCCCGGCAGGCCGTTCGTGGCCGGGGCGATCACCCGGATACCGAGAACGACTGGCGCATCCCCTCCCCCTCGCAGGTCGCTGCGCTGGTCAGAAATACCCGCTGTCCCATCCTAATCGGCCCCACCTACACCACCCCCACCTGGGCACACGCCCTGCCGTGGATCATCGTCGGGCACAGGGATGACGCCCGGGTCGTCGAGGCCATCCACGCCCACCTCGGTTGGGAAACACCAAAGATCTCTGACGTAATTCCCGAAGAAGCGTGGACTCGTATCACCAGATGGGACAAGCACAGGGTCCTCGCGCTCAACCCCACACACAACGTAATTCGCGCATTAATTCAACACAGCCACACGCCCCCGCTCGCCCTGACGGCACGACGGTGGGATATGACCTGCGGACTGATCAGCGAGGGTGATACCGTCAGTACTGTCCAACTGACCGCAGGGTCAGTTAACACCTAAGTCCCACCTTATTGGCCGGTCGTGAGCAGCCACATAGTGACATCTCCATTTCACTGTTGACACGACCTTGCGCGACTAAGATGACCTAGCGGACACTGAAAAAGAGTAAAAGAGAACCAGGCGCACAGGACGCGAGGAGCGAAAGACAGATCATGGATTGGCGCAGTAAGGCAGCATGCCTGACCGTAGACCCGGAACTTTTCTTCCCCATCGGGAACACGGGTCCGGCTATTACGCAGGTCGCCGAGGCCAAGGCTGTGTGCCGCGAGTGCGAGGTCGTGGGCATCTGCCTGCAGTGGGCCATCGACAACAACCAGGACTCCGGCGTGTGGGGTGGCATGAGCGAAGAAGAACGCCGCTCCCTCAAGCGCCGCGCCGCGCGCGCACGCCGCGCAGGCTGCTAACAAGCCACAGCGCCCGCACGCGCCGTACAAACGATCAAGGCCGAGGATCCACAACGGATCCCCGGCCTCGTTCGTTGATCATTCACACCGCCTGGGCGACTCCCCGATCAGGCGGGATCCAGGTTGGCGTGGAGCGTGACGAGCGTGCCGCCGCCCTCGCGGGGCGCCCACTCGATCGACCCCTTGAGCTCGCCGCGCACCATCTGGTGCACGATCTGCGTGCCCAGGCCGCTCATGGGCGTGCCCGGCACGAAGCCCACGCCATCGTCTGCGACGGTCACGGTCATGGACGTTCCCTCGCGCTCGGCGCGCACCTCGATGAGGCCGTCGCGGTCCGCAAGGCCATGCTCAACCGAGTTGGCGACCAGCTCGTTGAGGACTGTCGCCAGGGCCTGAGCCTGATCGGCCTGAATGGTACCGAAACTGCCGGTCGTGATGACCTCGACGGCGTGGTCCGTGGAGGCGATCGCACCGGCCATGCGCACGATCGTGCGTGCGACCTCGTCGAAGTCAACCGACTCATCGACGTTCTGCGACAGGGCGGCGTGCACGGTCGCGATCGCCTGCACGCGGCGCTCGGCCTCAGCGAGCGCGACCTTGACGGCTTCCTCGGAGGAGCGGCGCGACTGAAGGCGCAGCAGGGCGGATACGGTCTGCAGGTTGTTCTTGACGCGGTGGTGGATCTCGCGGATCGTCGCGTCCTTCGTCATGAGTTCCTGCTCGTGACGGTGAACCTCGGAGACGTCGCGCGTCAGGATGACGGCGCCCAGGCGCTTACGTCCGTTGACGAGGGGCAGGGCACGCATGCTGACGGTGGATGCGCGCGCGGCGATCTCGACGCGCCAGGAGGCACGGCCCATGACAACGACCGCCATGGATTCCTCGATGAGGGTGCCATCCCCGATGACCTCGGTAATCTCCTGAGCGAGAACCTTTCCGGTCACGTGCGTGCGGATGCCGAGGCGGCGCAGGCACGACACAGCGTTGGGGGTCGCGTGCTGGACGCGGCCCTCCGCATCCAGCAGGACGGCGCCGTCGAGGACTCGCGGGACGCCATGGGAGGTGACCTGCGGTGTTGAGTCGTAGGGGTATTCGCCGCGCGCCATCATCTGGCACAGGGTGTCGGCCGCGGCGACGGTCCACCCCTCGAAGCCGAGGGACAGACGCGGACTCGACAGGTTGGCCTCGCGCGTGACGACGGCGATGATGCGCCCGTCGTGGCACACGGGCACGCAGGTTTCCATCATCGAATAGGTGCCGGCCCAGCGGGCGGCGGGCGAACGCACGACCTGACCGGTCTGCAGAGCGCGCCGCAGGTCGATTTCGCGGGCGGCGGGCAGGTGGAGGCCGATGATGTCGTCCACGTGGACGGTTGTCGAAGTCGCGGGACGGCAGTGGGCGGCCGCGATGAAGCGTCCGTCGTCGGCGGGCAGCCACAGAACAAGGTCGGCGGCCGCCAGATCGGCGAGCACCTGCCAGTCCGCGAGGAGGAGGTGCAGCCAATCGATGTCCTGCTCCGACAACGGCGTCGAAGAGGCTTCTTCAGCTAACTGCATGAG
This sequence comes from Schaalia odontolytica, assembly GCF_005696695.1. Taxonomy (NCBI): domain Bacteria; kingdom Bacillati; phylum Actinomycetota; class Actinomycetes; order Actinomycetales; family Actinomycetaceae; genus Schaalia; species Schaalia odontolytica. Next base: position 1,579,150 of record NZ_CP040006.1, read on the forward strand.
ACTACGCATGCATCTACTCTAAAGGGAGAGGGGCCGCAAGGGCGGACCTTAGTTGTAAATGAGCGCCGGGACACGCTTCGGCGCCGCTTCTTTCGTCAGGAGAACCATGCAATTCACGCAGTCCATGTCGTATCCCGGTACGGTCGACGAGGTCGTCACCATGTACCTGACCCCCGCCTACCTGGAGCGACGCTTCGGCCAGTTTGTCGTCGAGGGTTCCTCCACCGTGTCGGTGGAGGGCCAGCGCGTGTCATTCGCGGGCACCGTGCGCCCGGAGCTGATTCCGGCGGCGGCCGCGCGCTTTGTCAAGTCTGATCTGCGCATCGCTTTCACCGAGGAGTGGACGACGAACGAGGCCGAGGCGACCTCGCGCACGTCCGTGACCGTGGACAGCGCCCCGGTGTCGGTCGAGGCCACGTCCACGCTGGCGGGCACCGAGGCGGGAAGTGTTCGCGTGGTGACCGGCAACGTGTCGGTGCGCGTGCCCCTGTTCGGCGGGCGCATCGAGAAGGAAGCGGTGGCGCACCTGGGCCGCGTCGTGGAGCGCGAGCAGGCGCTGGCTGCGCAGTGGCTGGAGGAGCATCGCTGAACCCGCGCTACGCTCTGCGAGGAACCCCGCCCGCCCGGCGTTGCATTTCGGGCGGGCGGGGTCTTTTCGGGCCACAATAGGGGCCATGAGTGATACCCCTAAGTCTCTGTACATGCAGCGTACGGGCGTGCGTCAGTACGTCGCCCGCAACCAGGACGGCGCCGAGATCCGCATCGGTCACGGCCCCGGCCTCTTCTCCCCCGGCGACCTGCTCAAGCTCGCGATCGCGGGCTGCAAGGCCATGAGCTCGGATGCGCGCCTGACGGCTCGCCTGGGCGATGACTTCGAGCAGTTCGTCGGCGTGTCCGCCGACTACGACCAGCAGAACGATCGCTTCACGCACGTGGACGTCGAGCTGGTCCAGGACCTGTCTGCCCTGTCCGAGGAAGAGATCGCAGACCTGACGCGCCGCGCCGATTCCGCCATCGAGCGTAACTGCACGATCGCGCACTCGGTCGTCGACCAGGCCCTGCCGGCCTCGCACACGTGGACGAACGAGCGGATCGACTGACGTGAGCGCCGTCGACCGCCAGTACGAGGACCTGCTGGCGCGCATTATGCGCGAGGGCACCCCCAAGGGTGACCGCACCGGCACGGGCACGCGTTCCATGTTTGGGGCGCAGCTGCGCTACGACCTGTCCAAGGGCTTCCCGCTGATCACGACGAAGCGCGTGCACCTCAAGTCGGTGGTCGGCGAACTCCTGTGGTTCCTGTCGGGTTCGTCGAACGTGTCCTGGCTCCAGGACAACGGGATCCGCATCTGGAACGAGTGGGCGGACGAGGACGGCGAGCTGGGCCCGGTGTACGGCGTCCAGTGGCGTTCGTGGAACGCCGGGGAGGGTCGCCATATCGACCAGATCTCCCAGGTCCTCGAGACACTGAAGACAAACCCGGATTCGCGCCGCATGGTGGTGTCCGCGTGGAACGTCGGCGACCTGCCGCAGATGGCGCTCGAGCCCTGCCACGCGTTCTTCCAGCTGTACGTGGCCGACGGCCGCCTGTCGCTGCAGCTTTACCAGCGCAGCGCGGACATGTTCCTGGGCGTTCCCTTCAACATCGCGTCCTACTCCCTGCTCACCCACATGTTCGCCCAGCAGGCGGGCCTTCAGGTCGGCGACTTCATTTGGACGGGCGGGGACTGCCACATCTACTCCAACCACACGGAGCAGGTGACCGAGCAGCTGAGCCGCGAGCCCTACCCATTCCCGCGCCTAGAGCTCGCGAAGGCTCCCTCGATGTTCGAGTACTCCTTCGATGACATCTCGGTGACGGACTACCAGCATCACCCCACGATCAAGGCTCCGGTCGCGGTATGACGAAGCTGGGAGCGATTTGGGCGCAGGATTGCAACGGGATCATCGGGACGGGCACGGCCATGTCCTGGCATGTTCCCGCTGATTTCCGGCACTTCAAGGAGTCCACGATGGGCTGCCCGATCATCATGGGCCGCCGCTCGTGGGAGGCTCTCGGGCGCGCTCTGCCGGGTCGCACGAACATCGTCATCACCCGTACGCCCGGGTACGAGGCCGAGGGCGCTCTCGTCGTCTCTTCCGTCGACGAGGCACTGCAGATCGCACGCGAGGAAACGGCGCGAACGGACGCCCCCTACATCTGGATCACGGGCGGGGCTCAACTGTACGCGCAGACCCTTCCCCTTCTGGACGAGGCCGTGGTGACCGACCTGGAGCTGGACGTGGCCGCGAGCGCACCCGAGGGGTCGTCCTTCGTGTACGCGCCGCCGCTGGATCCGGCGCTGTGGCGCAGGGACGAAGAGCGCAGCGACGCCGAGTGGCGTGAGCGCTCCGGCGATGCTCGCTGGAAGGTGAGCACCTGGGTGCAGCGCTAAACGCTCCTCCCCCATTTCGAGAACAATCCGGCAAGGCCCCGCGCATCGCGCGGGGCCTTCGTCGTAGGATGCACTGTGCCCTCATCACCTTTGCTGACGAATCCGACGCTGCGCGCGCTCGTGGCGATCGCGCTGTTCACGTACACGGCGCAGAACATGCTCAACGTGTCGATCGCTCCCCTGTCGCGCGCCCTTGACCTGCCCGAGTGGATCGTGGGCGCGGCTGTTTCGTTGGCGGCCGCCGCAGTGACGGCGCTCAGCCAGTTCTGGGGGCGCCGTTCGATCGCCTGGGGACGCAGGCGCGTCATCCTGCTGGCGCTCTTCTTGGCGCTCACGGCGGGCACGCTTTTTTCGGCGGCCGTGTGGGCGCGGGCTGCCGGTTACATCGGCGCTTTCCTCGCGGCGGGTGCCATCATGGCGGCGCGCGGCCCCTTTTTCGGCGCGGCCGTCGCGGCGATCCCGCCGACGGGCCAGGCCCTCGTCGCCGAGGTGACCCCCGACGAGGCCTCGCGCGTGCGCGGCACATCCGCATTCTCCGGCGCGATCAACCTGTCCGTCATGGTCGGTTCCCTCGTCTCGTCGGCGCTGGGTGCCTGGTGGATTTTCGGCCCCGTGCACGCCACCCCGATCTTCGTCCTCATCGCCCTGGCCATCGCCCTCATCTGGCTGCCCCGCGACGGTGCATCCACGCGCCCAAGGAGGCGCTTGCTGCACCTGACGGCCAAGGACACACAGCCCGAGCAGGCGGCCCCGGCCTCGTCGACTGAACCCGCGACCGATAACGCGAGCGGGGCGACAGCAACCACCGAGCTACCCCCGCGCGTGCGGTGGACCGACCGGCGTATCGCCCCGTGGATCGCCTCGGTGTTCGGCATCTATTTCGCGAACGGCGTCGTTCAGATCACGATGGGCTTCCTCGTCCAGGACCGCGGCGGACTCGAGCCCGCGCCCGCCGTTTCCATCACCGCCCTCATGCTGCTGGCCAACGCCGCCGGAGCCATGCTCATGCAGCTGATCGTCGTGCCGCGCCTCGGATGGAGTCCACGCACGCTGCTGCGCACGGGCATGACGCTCGCCGTCGTGGCTCTCTCGTGCCTGACGATCGCGCCGTCGCTGTGGGCGCTGGCAGTCTCAACGTTCGCGATGGGCGTCGCCTCGGGCATGGCCTCCCCCGGCTACTCGGCGGGAGCGTCCCTGGCGGTGAGCGCGCGCGAGCAGGGCGGCATCGCCGGCGTCATCAACGCGACCGGCGCTATCACGTGGATCGTCGCCCCCGTGAGCGCCACTGCCCTGTACGGCTGGATGCCGCTGTCGCCCTTCCTGCTGGCGCTCTCGCTCGTCGCCCTGTCGTGCACCTGCGCCTGGTGGCTGCTGCACCGAGCAAAGAGCGCGGCCCGGCCCCTGGACTAGGACGCGACTAGGACGAGTGCCCCACGCCTCAACGCGCGGGCGGCGCTATCCTAGAGGGGTACGTAAGCCCTACGCGAAGGAGCCACCTGTGGCACAAGAAACCCGTACCGAAACCGACTCGATGGGCGCCGTTGAGGTCCCCGCGAACCGCTACTGGGGCGCTCAGACTGAGCGTTCACTGCACAACTTCGACATTGGACGCAACACCTTCGTGTGGGGCCGCCCGATGGTGCGCGCCCTTGGCATCCTGAAGAAGTCCGCGGCCCTGGCCAACGCCGAGCTGGGCGAGCTGCCCGCCGACATCGCGAACTACATCGCGCAGGCCGGCGACGAGGTCATCTCCGGCAAGCTCGACGACAACTTCCCGCTGGTCGTCTTCCAGACCGGTTCGGGCACGCAGTCGAACATGAACGCCAACGAGGTCATCTCCAACCGCGCCATCGAGATCGCGGGCGGCACCATGGGCACCAAGTCCCCCGTCCACCCCAACGATCACGTGAACCGTGGCCAGTCCTCGAACGACACGTTCCCCACCGCCATGCACATCGCGGTCGTCTCCGAGCTGCACGACATGTACCCGCGCGTGCGCCAGCTGCGTGACACCCTGGACAAGAAGGCCAAGGAGTTCGAGGACGTCATCATGGTGGGCCGCACCCACCTGCAGGACGCCACCCCGATCCGCCTGGGCCAGGTCATCTCCGGCTGGGTTGCTCAGATCGACTTTGCCCTCGACGGCATCGAGTACGCCGACACCCGTGCGCGCGAGCTGGCCATCGGCGGCACCGCCGTGGGCACCGGCCTGAACGCTCACCCGAAGTTCGGTGAGCTCACCGCCAAGAAGATCTCCGAGGAGACCGGCATCGAGTTCACGCAGGCCGACAACCTGTTCGCCGCCCTGGGCGCGCACGACGCGCTGGTGCTGGTCTCGGGCGCGCTGCGCGTCCTGGCCGACGCCCTCATGAAGATCGCGAACGACGTGCGCTGGTATGCCTCCGGCCCGCGTAACGGCATCGGCGAGCTGATCATCCCCGAGAACGAGCCGGGCTCGTCCATCATGCCGGGCAAGGTCAACCCGACCCAGTGCGAGGCCATGACCATGGTCGCCACCCAGGTCTTCGGCAATGACGCGACGGTCGGCTTCGCCGGCTCGCAGGGCAACTTCCAGCTCAACGTCTTCAAGCCCGTCATGGCGTGGAACGTCCTGGAGTCCATCCGCCTGCTGGGCGACGCTTGCGTGTCCTTCGATACGCACTGCGCGTACGGCATCGAGCCCAACTACGAGAAGATCCAGCACAACCTGGACATCAACCTCATGCAGGTGACGGCCCTGAACCGCCACATCGGCTACGACAAGGCCTCCAAGATCGCGAAGAACGCGCATCACAAGGGCCTGTCGCTGCGCGAGTCCGCCCTCGAGCTGGGCTTCCTGACCGCCGAGGAGTTCGACGCGTGGGTCGTTCCCGCCGACATGACACACCCCAGCGCCGCCGACGAGTGATCCGCTTCAGGCGCGCTAGCGGCTGAGAGCACGGCCCCGGTCTCGTATCTACGAGGCCGGGGCCGTTTCGTTTAGCCCTGGACGCGCGCTTTCTTGCGCATCGTCAAGATCGTCGAGGCGATGATGGAGAGCAGGAAGATGTTGAAGAGGATCGCGCCCACGCTCGGGGATACGAGCATGGCCACGAGGCGCCCGAAGGGGGTCGTGGCTGCCGCGGATACGCCGACGATGAGGCCGACGCGCAGGTCGACCATGCGGTGGCGCAGGTTGGTGACGGTGCCGGCGATGCCGGTGGGGATCATGACGAGGAGAGACGTGCCGCGCGCGATGAGGTCTCCCGCGCCGACGGCGAGCTCCATGCCGGGCACGATGACAGATCCGCCGCCCACGCCGACCAGGCCAGAGAGGATGCCGGCGCACAGGCCGACCAGGATCATGAGGGCGCACGAGGCCGATGTCAGCGACACGCTTCCCTCTCGTGTGGGGACGTGCAGGTATTGGGAGACGATGACGAAGACGGTGAAGCCGATGAGGATCCAGGGCAGCGCGGGCGCGGGGAGGCGGCGCAGGAGCCACACTCCGATCTGTGAGCCCGCGAGCGCGCCGACCACGAGGAGGGCGGCTCCCGCCCAGGAGACCTCGCCGTACAGGGCGTAGTTACCCGAGCCGACGGCAGCGGTGACGATGATGGCGGCAAGCGACGTGGCCGAGGCTCGGCGCTGATCCATGCCCAGGACGGCCATCAGGGCGGGCACAATGACGAGGCCGCCTCCCACCCCGAAGAGTCCGGAGAGGAATCCAGCGCCTACGCCTGTCACGATGACGAGGAGGATGCGGCTTGGGGTGAGGGGCTGGGAGTCGGTGTTGGCCATACTTCTACTGTAGTACTGCGTTGTTTTGCGTTCTGGGACAGGGCTTCACCCCGCGCGAAATGGAAGTCCAAGCCCTGTTCACGGGCCACGGGCGGGCGTAGACTCCTCGCATCAACGAAAGGAAATGCGATGTCCAACGTGCTGATTGTGTCGGGACACCCGCGCACCGGCGATGATTCGGTTGCGAATAAGACGATCCTGGAGGAGCTTGCGGTCCTGCTTCCTGGCGCCGAGATTGATCATCTCGATGACCTCTATCCGGAGTACACGTTCGACATTGAGGCGGAGCAGGAAAAGCTTCGCGCCGCGGACGTCATCGTGTTGCAGTATCCGCTGTGGTGGTACGGCTGGCCGGCGCTGCTGCAGAAGTGGATGGAGGACGTGTTTGTGCGCGGTTTCAGCCACGGGTCTTCGGGTACGGCTCTGCGCGGTAAGAAGCTGGTCGTGTCGGTGACGACGGGTGCAGCGGAGGCGTACTACGCTCCGGATTCCGTCGATTTCAATGACTTGCTGACGCCCGCGAAGGCGACGTGCGCGCTGACGGGCATGGAGTTTACGGGGAGCCTTCCCCTGTACGGGGTGTCGTACGCGAATCGCACGGATGAGGCGGCGCGCGCCGACATGGTGGAGCGTTCGCGCGAGCACGCGAAGCACCTCGCGGAGTTCGTCTCCTCCCTCTGAGCTTCTGCTCCCCTGCCGCCAGGCAGGACACACTACTCAGCCCCGACCTCGTCGTCACGAGGCCGGGGCTGCGTCTACTTTTTCTTCCTTTGCTTCGGCGCAGGTAGCTCCTCCCACATGGCTGAGATTACGTCGAACAGCGCGTCGCGGTCCTCTATCTCGACGAGGAGCATCTCCTTCGCTCCCTCGTAGGGGATGACGCGCGGGGCCTCGGGCAGAAGCCGTTCGGAGGCGGGCGTGACCTTGAGCAGGAAGCGGTCATCGTAGATGCCACCCACGACCTTGCTCCGGTAGTAGAGAACATATTCGCCCATCATCTTGCGGTGCGCCACATCGTCCAGCTCGCCTAGCAGGTCGAGCACGAACTCCAGATATTGGTCGGTGGACGACATCTTTTGTCCTCGCTTTCCCACTCAATGCCACGCTCGCCTGATCCTGCGCTGCATTCAGCGGCCTTTCTCTTTTGTGGCGGACGAGAACAGTATAGGAGCCTGTGAGCGGCCCGGTGACCGCGTTCGTTCATTGATCAACGAGGCCGGGGCCGGGAGCAGGTGAGGCTGGTGTCGCCGAGACGCAGGGAGCGTGAGGGACCGAACTTCACATCTGAGTGCTCCGTTAGGATGGTGGCATGACAGATACGCGTGACCCGCGAGGGATTATTACGTTCATCGTCCGTTTCATGCTGTTCTACGCGGTCGTCCTGTTGTTGTTTTCTTTTCCATTACTGCCGGTACTGCCGGGCCTCACCAATTTGTTTTCTTATGGCCTCATGGGCTTCTTCAGTTTCGCCCAGGTGATGGCATCCATATCGCGTAAGTTCCTCGATCAGCCCGTTGTATGGAAGGCCGCAGTGATCACGGGTGCCATCGCCTTCGATGGGGCTGTCCTATGGCTATTCGGACTGTCACTGGTTGTTGTATTTGACGGCGGGTCTCCCTGGTTCGCCGTAACTGAGTGGCTCCCCTCGCACGCCGTCGCCGCCCTGTGCGCGTGGGGTCTGCGCGAGATCATCCATGCGTTGGCATCACGAAAAACTGCGGCCCCAAGTACCCTGGATGCTGCCGCCGAACCGGCTGATTCCGCTTCCAAAGACACAGACGCCTTGACGGACACCCCCACGAGCACGAAAGCCGACACCGCGGACGATCGATAACCTTTTTCTCGACAACAGCTTCGATCGCTCCCCTGCCGCTAGACAAAAGACGAAAACTGACCCTGTACTCGTCCATTCACGAGGCCGGGACAGCAAGCAGATCGGGGTTGGTGGCGCTACGACGCAGGGAGTCGTGAGGGGGGCTTGGCCCGTGACTAAGCCCGTTAGGATGGGGGCATGATTGATATGCGGGACCCTCGAGGGATTATTACGTTCATCGTCCGGTATCTGATGCTCCAAGTGGGCCTCCTGGTCTTACTCGTACTCTCTTTGTCATCCAGCCTCGTTCTGTTGACTTTTTTCGGTCTCATGGGCTTCTTCACCTTCTTCCAGGTGTTGGCATCTATCTCGCGGGATTTTCTCGACCGCGCCGGGTTGTGGAAGGCTATCGTGATCGCGGTTACTGTTCTCATCGACGTACCCATGCTGTGGTGGTTCGGACGACTGGGGGCGGGCATTGCCGGCGGCGGGTCCGACTGGTGGCTCGTGACTTCATGGATGCCCTTCCACTTCTTCGCTGCCTTCTTCGCGTGGGGACTCCGCGAGATCTTCCACTCGCCGGACCCTCAGCAAACTGCCACGCCCAGCGCCTCTGGCACTCCCACCGATCCGGCTGAAACCGAGAAACCTGGCGATTCCAACGTTGCAGACGCCCCAACAGCGACCACCGGGGTTACCGACACCGACAAGCAGTAGTCCGTTGTCTCGGGAGCAGCTTCTACCGCTCCCCTGCAACCAGACAGAACGCACAACCCAGCCCGGACCTCATCGATAACCGTCAAGCGAGGGAAACGGACTCAGAAAACCCAACTTTTCAGGATACTCCCCCACCCCACCCCTGTTAGACACTTTCAGAAAAGAACAACAGGATCCCTCACGCCCACACAACCAAAGCAGCAGCTCACGGGCGCACAACACCTAGCAAATACTTAGAAATTCAACCGACCCACAATTTTACTTGTCCGCACTGCGGGACATTTTCGCTCAGCATCACCATATTGTCGGTTAATTTACTGAAAAATCGCTTTACCGTTGAATGGGCGCATTTTCACGCGCATGACTCCCCACCGGGCAGTCCCGTCAACGATTTCGAGGACACACACGTCATGGAGACACGACATCCCCTGACCATCCCCGCGGCCATCGTGCTGGGCACCGCGGTCGTCGCCACCGCTCTGCCCCTGCCGAGCAGCACCCCGGCAACCGCCACTGGCACGGCGCACGTCACCCGCGCCTACACGGACAAGTCCACGCACGAACCGGGTAAGCAGGCAACGATCACGGCCGAGGCCTCGACCGAGGGAACCGTCCACTTCTCCGTCAGCCACCTCGGCGTCGAAATCGACTCGGGCGACGCCACCGTGACGAACGGCAAGGCCACCTGGACCTACACAACGCCGAACGAAGACGGCCAAGGGTACCTCGTCACCGCGACCGGTGGGGACGGCACCCACGCAGAAACAGCCATCGACGCCTCCACAAGCTGGACGAGCTTCCCACGCATGGGCTACCTCTCCCACTTCAAGCCCACCGCACCCGAAGGCACTGGCGGACACACCACCTACGAGGCGTTCCTCTTCCAGAAGCCGCAGGACTACATCGACAAGCTCAGCCGGGACTACCACATCAACGCGCTGCAGTACTACGACTGGCAGTACCGCCACGAGCAGCCCGTCGCCACAGGCAACCTCGAGAACGAGTGGCCCCTGTGGTACCGGGACACCTACGCGTCGAAGAACACGATCAACAATTACATCCAAGACGCGAAGAACGCCAACATGGGCTCACTCGCCTACTCGATGGCGTACGCGGCCAACGACAACTACGACACGAACACCATCAAGGACGAGTGGCGTCTGCGTGAGGACAACGGATCCTATTGGGTTCGCGACCTCGGCGAGCAGTGGTGGGTACCAACCCCCAAGGGCGTGGACAAACCCAAGAGTCACCAGTTCATGATGAACGTCAACAACGAAGACTGGCGCACCTACATCACCGGGCAATACAAGACGCAGAAGACCGAATTCAAATTCAACGGCACTCACATCGACACGCTCGGGCAAACCTCGAAGAAGGACGCCTCCGGCAATCCTGTTGACCTAACCGACGGCCTGGCAGCCCTCGTTGATGACACGCACAAGAACGTCGGCGGCCAGGTAGGCATCAACCTGCCCGACGGTGCAGGAAGCGAGAAGATCAACAAGGCGTCCGCCGCCTACATGTACACGGAATTGTGGGACCACAACGAGACAAACGCACAGGTTGCGTCTTACCTGCAGAGCGCTCGCAACAATGCCGGTAACAAGCCGCAGATCGTGGCCGCATACGCAAACAACTACGACCCCACAATCTCCTTGCCCGATCCGAAGGATTCTAAGAAGACGATCCATCCGGGCGTGACTCCGGACGAGGGTACGCGCATCGAGGCCGAGTCCGACCAGGCGAGCGTGAGCGGCGGCGTCCAGATCCTCTCCGGCGACGATTCCGCGTCGGGTGGCGCCTACGCGGGCAACTTCTCCGGGGGCGGCAGCACCGTCACCTTCACCGTCGACGCCGGTCAGGGCGGCACCTTCACGCTTGCGACGCGATACGCCAGGCAGGATGCGGACGCCGGCTTCCACCAGATGATCCTTGACATGGGTAAGACCGAGCAGAAGCTCATCAAGTACGCCCACTTCGACGCCACGGGCAGCTACTACACGTGGAAGGACATGACGGAGACCATCGAGCTCACGCCCGGTACCCACACGATCTCCTTCTGGGTCCCCAACGACATGAATTACACGCCCGTCAACATCGACTGCATCACCTTCCGCGAATTCAACGCGGATTCCGTCAAGCTCGCAGACGCGGCATTCGCGGCGAACGGCGCGCACCACCTGGAGCTCGGCGACTACGGGCGCATGCTGGACAACGAGTTCTTCGTGAACTCTGGGCGCTCCATGTCCGCTGACCTCCAGACGTGGATGAAGAACTACTACAACATCTCCACCGCCTACGAGAACCTGCTCTTCGGTGACAACCTGACGCGCAAGGAACGCCAGGTCGAGGTCTCGACGAATGGCGTGGGCCTGCCGACCTCGACGGACGGTGCCGCGAACACGATCTGGGCGAACACGATGACGTCCAAAGCGGGCACGGCCCTGCACCTGATCAACCTGCGCACCAACGACAACGAGGGCAACGACGAGTACTGGCGCAATGCCGCCAAGCCGATCCTCGCCTTCGATAACACGTCCGTCACCTACCACTTGGAGGACGGCGAGGCGATCCCCGGTTCGATCTTCGCCGTCAGCCCGGACGTTGACGGTGGCCGCCCGACGCCCCTCGACTTCACGACGGGCACGGATGATCAGGGCCGCACGACGATCACCTTCAACGTGGGCCGCCTGGCCTCGTGGGACATGGTGGTCTTCTCCCCCGCCACCTACGCGGACCGCGCAGCTGCTGCACCTCAGGCAGTGGACACGTCCGACAACGCCGCCACAACTGACGCGGACGACGCGGGCCTCGTGCCCGCGACGATCGTCGGCCAGCTGCGCAACGGCCTCGGCCAGTGCCTGACCTCCCAGGATCCGAAGGGATCCAACGGCACCCCCGTGGCGAACAGCAAGTGCGCCGGGAACAGCGCCGCGCAGACGGTCATCTACGAGGGCGACGGGCACATCCGCATCGGCGACCGCTGCGTCGACGTCCTGGGCGGCTACACCGAGGAGGGCACGGTCGCGCACATGTGGACCTGCTACCCGGCTTTGGAATCCCAGAAGTGGGATCTCAACGAGAACGGCCAGCTCGAAAACCGCGCGTCCGGCCTGTGCCTGACGATCCCGGGCGACACGACGCGCGACGCCACGCAGGCGGTCATCTCGCAGTGCTCCGACTCCTCCAAGTCGCAGCGCTGGACGCTCACAGACACCTCCGGACAGTAACGTCCCCCTCCCCGGCACGGGCACGGCCGGGGAGGGACGCAGTGCCCGCGCGCTGCACACAAGACTCGGCCCCGGCCTCGTCACTATGAACGAGGCCGGGGCCGAGCCTGACGCTCGCGGGCCGTCAGGAGCGAGCGACCTCCACAGCGGTGGTCTGCGCGAGGTTGGACAGAGCGGTCACGAACTGCGCGATCAGCTTGCGGTTACGGCTGTCCTGCATGAGGTTGGGCAGGCCCTTGGTCGTGCAGGTGACCTCAACGACGGTGCCGGCCTCGGAGGGAATAAAACCGACGACGATGTTCTCGCCCCAGGACATCATGCCCATCGGGGTATCGAAGGTGACAACCTGACGGTTGGGGTCGGCGAGCGTCACGGTCGCCTTCGGAACGGACTGCGCGGCCGGGATAGCGAGCTGGAACAGCTGCTCGAACGGCACGTCGAACTGGAATGCCTGGGTCGTGGAACGCATACCCATGGGAGTGTCTCCTTAAGGATCTCAGTGTGCACAGTCGGCGCGCACGGGTGACGCGTCAACCGGTGAAGAAGGGGCCACGCGCACGATCGCGGACACCTCGGTGTGGCGCTGCGGATGCGCGACTTCTTCCAGCTGGTTCAGCGTAGCAGCACGCGCACAAATCTCCTATTCCGTCCCCAGAAATGACCGCAACCTTCGTTGAGAAAGCAGATGCCGGGCCCATAGACGCAGGCGGGCGGCGAGACGTCATCCGTCTCGCCGCCCGCCCTGTTCACAGAAGTGACAGCGCCTTACTCAGGACCGCGGCTCAAAGGGGCTGACCGACACCGAGGGCATCTCCTGGCACACGCGCAAGGTCAGCTGCAGGCTCGTCGCGCCGGTGCCAGCCTCGGGCATGATGTCGACCAGCTCCGAATCAGCGGGGTTGCAGCCTTCGACGCCGTCCGTCGATTCTGCCGTCAGGGTCACGCCCAGGCGGCCTCCCTGAGCGATCGTGTAGACGTTTCCGGGATCCTCGCCGTCGCGCACGGCGGTGGAGATGACGGAGCCGCCGCCGGAGAAGATGATCTGCGGGAAGCCGTCAATCCAGCACGAGGGCCCCTCGTTTATGAAGCCGATTTCCACGTACGTGGTGCCGCCCGCCTCCTGCTGAGAGTCGATGGAAGGCTGCAGGTTCGTTAGGTCGCAACGCTGGTCGTTGTCGGCAACGTTCACCTCGGGGGCCTGGTTACCCTCGTCGGGCACGCCGCTCTGGGGGCCAGCGCCGCTCTGGGCGGGCATGTCGTTCTGCGAGGCAGAAGCGCTCGGGGAAGCGGACGAGGCCGTCGACCCCGACTGGGGCTGCGTGCCCTGCGGGGAACAGGCGGCGATACCCAGGGCCAGGGCGGACAGGGAGGTCACGGCAAGAATGCGTCGCGTGTTGATCATGGCCCCATCCTATGAAGTGCCACGCCACTCACGCACAGCCACGCCGGGCAGAGCCCAGGGGTGACAAGGGGCGCACCGGGCGTTAACTGCCCACCCGGCCCCGGCCTCGTCCCCTCTATCGAGTGACCGGCTCAATCTCCACGGGCGCCACGTCCATCTCAGCCAGAGGCACCACCCGATCCTTGCGCGCGACGTGGTAGCCCCACCAGACCGCGCCGAACAGCGGCAGGCCGATGTAGGAGGAGGCGACCTCCCAGACCTGGCCATGAAGCACGGCTTCATAGTTCTGTCCCGCCATGACCACCAGGCACATGACGAAAGCGATGATCGGGCCCGCCGGGAAGAACGGCGATCGATACGGCAGGTCCTCGAGGCGATATCCCTGCAGCAGGTACGCGCGGCGGAAACGAATATGACTGACCGCGATACCCAGCCACATGATGATGCCGGAAATACCGACGATGTTCACCAGCCAGATGTACGCGTCGTTGAAGACCAGCTGCGTGAGGAAGCCGAGCGCCGCGGTCACCGTCGTCACCGCCATCGCGTACGCCGGCACGCCGCCCTTGGTGACGCGGGCGAAGATCGCGGGCGCCTGGCGCTTGAGGGCCATCGAGTGCAGCATGCGCGAGGCCGCGTACAGGCCCGAGTTACCCGCGGACAGGATCGAGGTCAGGATGACCGCGTTCATGACAGCGGCCGCCGCGCCAATCCCCATGCGCGCGAACACGAGCGTGAAGGGCGACTGGGCGATGTTGTTCGCCGAGTCATCGGCCGCGCTCAGCAGACTCGGATCCGTGTACGGCAGCAGCGTGCCGATCACGGCGATCGCGCCAATGTAGAAGAACATGATGCGCCAGAACACCGTGCGGATCGAGCGCGGCACGTCCCTGCGCGGATTCTCAGACTCGCCCGCTGCAACGCCCACCAGCTCGGTGCCCTGGAAGGAGAATCCGGCGATCATGAAGACCGCGATAACGCCCACGAAGCCGTTATGGAAGGGCGCGTCCCCGGTCGTCCAATTCGACAGACCCGGAGAGTTTTCGCCCATCACGCCGGCGATCATGAAGACGCCCGACAGGACAAAGACGATGACAATGACGACCTTGATGGCGGCCAACCAGAATTCGGCCTCACCGTAGACTCTCGCCGAGAGCGCATTGAGCCCAACGACGATCACGAGGAAGCCCACCGCCCATATCCACGAAGGAACGGACGGGAACCAATAGGCCATAACCAAGCCCGATGCCACAAGGTCCGCGGCGACCGTCACCGCCCAGTTGAACCAGTAGTTCCACCCCATCGCGAAGCCGAAAGACGGGGAAATGAACTTCGTGGCGAAGGTCTGGAAGGACCCCGCAACGGGCTGGTGCGCGCTCATCTCACCTAGGGACTGCATGAGCAGCAGCACCATCAGGCCAATCGCCGCGTAGGCGAGAAGGGCACCGCCCGGACCGGCGTTCGCGACTGTCGCACCGGAGGCCAGGAAGAGGCCCGTGCCGATCGCGCCGCCGATGGCGATCATCTGCATATGACGCGACGCCAGGCCGCGCTTGAGCGCCGTGTTGGAGCGCTCGCGCACATCGCTGGCGATGTCGTCGGGAGTGGGGGTAGCCATGAGTCGGTTCCTCATCTGTTGATCGTCGAGTCCCATCTTAGTCCCACAATCGCTTGTGTCGACGTTTGCAGATTCTTTTCTCATTCTTTAACGAGGCCGGGGCTCTCCTTCCGCTTTTGTCACCCCGTTGCCTACCACGGCCTCGGCCGCACCAAACGAGCCACACACACGCTGGGCAGTTACACTAAACCCACCCACGCCACCGCAGGAGGTTCCTATGACGCAATCCCTTATGAGCATCGGTTGGATGCTCCTCGCCCTCGTCCTCTCTGCATCCATCGGCCTCGAACGCCAGATCCGAGGCAAGAGCGCGGGCATTCGAACGCAGGCCATCGTCGGCCTCACCGCCTGCCTCATGATGCTGATCTCCAAATACGGCTTCTCCGACATCCTCGTCGACGGGATCACTCGCTACGACCCCTCTCGCGTCGCCTCACAGATCGTCTCGGGCATCGGCTTCCTCGGCGCGGGCATCATCCTCACCCGCCACGGTGCGATTCGAGGCCTCACGACCGCGGCCACCATCTGGGAGACCGCGGCGATCGGCATGGCGTGTGGGGCGGGCCTGTGGTGGCTTGCCGTGGCCGGCACGGTTTTACATTTCATCGTCATCGCCCTCCTGACGCCCCTCGTTCAGTTCATCCTCATGCGTACCCATGGCCACAAGGTAACGCTCACTATCCATTACACGCCGGGGCACGGCGTCCTCTCCACGATTCTGAGCCAGGTCTCTTCCCTGGGCTGGACGGTCTCGGCGGTATCGACCCACACGGATTCAAGTGACCGCGCAACCACCGCGCGATTCACTGCTGCGACGCGCCAGGACCTCTCACGCTCCCTGCTGGTGACCACCCTGGCCGACCTCGATGGCGTCGCGGGCGTCGACATCAGCGAAGACGACGACGAATAAAGTCCACAGCGTAGACGAGGGGCCCGCGGATCACCGCAGGCCCCTCGTTCATGCCATCAGGCTCTCAGCGCATCACGCCTGAGGACCGAAAGGATTGTAGGGCTTGTCCCCCAGCTGGGGCTGCTGGCCCTGCTGCTGGCCAAACTGAGCCTGCTGGCCGAACTGAGGCTGACCGCCCTGCGGAGCCTGGAAACCGCCCTGCTGCTGGCCGAACTGAGGCTGACCGCCCTGCGGAGCCTGGAAGCCACCCTGCTGCTGGCCGAACTGAGGCTGACCGCCCTGCGGAGCCTGGAAGCCACCCTGCTGCTGGCCGAACTGGCCCTGCTGCTGCCCCATCTGCACACCGGCGAACGCGCCACCAAAGGCATTCGGGTTGTTGATCGGTGCGACCGCACCGGTCTTCAGCTCCATGAGCAGGAAGCCGCCCGCAGCGCCGAGCGCGACGGAGAACAACCCCAGCATGAACGCGCCAAAGCTGGCATCGAAGTAATCACTACTAACCGCGTCGATGAACTGAATAACACCTAGCAATGCCATCACAAGCGCGCCGATGCCAGCCGACAGGTACGCCCACTTCTGGTTCGTGAACCAGTAGGCGGCACCCAGGCCGACGACAGCCATCAGCATGACGAGGTGGAATGCCGAGTATCCACGGTTCGCGGTGAACATCGACATGCTGCCATAGCTAGTACTGAAGTAAGGCAGGAACATCGAGACGAGGATCAGCACCGCCGACGCGGCGATACCGATGAGCGAGTAGGTCGCGCGAACAGAACGACCGCTCACCTTACCCGTTTCGGCCACGACGGCCGTCTGGAACTGGTTGAACGCCGAGTTCGCGGCAGCACCGAACTGCTGGGCGGCAGCACCGAACTGCTGACCCGCCGACGGACCCGCCGGAGCGTAACCCGGCTGACCGTACTGCTGCTGGCCGGGCTGGCCGAAGGGAGCCTGCTGACCCTGCTGCGGCTGGCCACCAAACTGCTGCTGGCCCTGCTGGCCGGACTGGCCAAAGGGGGCCTGCTGGCCCTGCTGCGGCTGGCCACCAAACTGCTGCTGGCCCTGCTGGCCGGGCTGGCCGAAGGGAGCCTGCTGACCCTGCTGCGGCTGGCCACCAAACTGCTGCTGGCCCTGCTGACCGGGCTGACCAAAGGGAGCCTGCTGGCCCTGCTGCGGCTGGCCACCAAACTGCTGCTGGCCCTGCGCAGGGGCTGTGCCGTACTGGGGCTGGCCGAAGGGGGCCTGCTGGCCCTGCGGCTGAGCATCCACCTGCGGCTCACCCTGCGGCTGAGCATCTGCCTGCGGCGGGTTGCTGAAGGGAGACTGCGCGATCTGTTCTTCGGTCGACAGGGCGGGAGCGGCCTCGTCGCCCGCAGGGGCCTCGGACTGCGCCGTGCCCTCGAGGATCGCCTTTTCAAGGTTGTCGTCGGAGGCCTCGGCCACGGGAGCCTCGGGCTCGACGTGGGAAATCTCAGGTTCTGCGGGAGCCTCAACATGCGGCTCTTCGACCGCGGGCTGCTCGACGGGGGCCTCAGTCGGTGCGGCGTCGGCCTCGGGCTGCGCTTCCTCGTGGCCACCAGCAAAAGGCTCGGCCTGCTCGCTGGTTTCCTCCGCGGGGGCCTCGGACTCGGAGACCGCAGGTTCCTCAGCAGCCGGGGGCTGCGCGGGAACGACACCCTGGTCCGCTAGCCACTGCCCGAGGGCAGGGTACAGCGACGGGTGCGTTGCGACGTAGGGACGCAGGTCCGGGCGAGCGGCAGTGATATCCGCGAGATCCTGGGCCGAAAGCGCCGGATTGCTCAAGTCGGCAGCGGTGAGCTGCGACGGATCGATAGTGCTCATCTGTATTCCTCTCGCACCCGTAGGTGCAGTTCCTGATGGCGAACAGCCAATACTATCGCGCCGAGGGTTGTATACGTCAAGACGTTCACACCATGAAACATCGGCGTGAAACAAAAGACCCGGCCCCTCACGGGACCGGGTCTGTGGTGGTAGCGGGGACAGGATTTGAACCTGCGACCTCCGGGTTATGAGCCCGGCGAGCTACCGAACTGCTCCACCCCGCGTCGGCTCTAGATACTCTAGCGCATCGACCGGGAGGGCACAAACCGTGCGCGGTGATTTACGTCCCAGCGGTCAGTATCTGTCAGCCGGGACACATCCACACATATCCAATGCGTTCACTGGGGCGCGGCGAACCCTGACACGTTCGTCGCCTGAGCGGACGAGGCCTCGGGCGCCGCCTCGGACGAAGCACCCTCGGGCGCCATCGACGGCGACGCGACGTGGCCGACCGGAGCCGCTCCTGGGGCAGGGACGGGAACGCTCATCGCATAGGGCGAGGGCGTCGACTTGAAGTCCGGGATCGCGAGCAGGATCGCGGCGATGACACAGATCCAAGCAATCGCCCGCATCAGGAGCAAGCGCGCACCCAAGAGTCCGAGCTCATAAATCCCGGGCTCAGGCACGAACGCGTGGTACCAGACAGAATCATTAGCAACGAACATGACCGGTGTGACGATGAAGAACAGCACCAAAATGATGGACGCGGCGACGTAGCGCGCAATGACAGCGCCCTTGCGGATGTAGAGCACCGCAAGCGTGATGACAACGATGTCAATCAGACGCCACAGCCAGAACAACGGGTTCGAGAACTGGCTTACGTAGTCGTCGAGATGATCGAAGTGATAGGGAATGAATCCATTCACCAGGGAGATCCCCTGGAGGATAATGATCATCCACGCGGCGATGCGTCCGCGCATGGATAGCGACGAACGAGCCGTATTCGATGGACCAGCATACAGGGGCGCCGCGCCATAAGGATCGGCGACCGGCGCCACCATCACGGGAGCACTCATCGGTGCAGGCAGCGAGGAAGTACCCGCCGGAGCCTCGCTCGGCTGAGGCACGCCCGAAGGCGCAGAGAAGGGGTTGTTGGGGAGAGTCATCGTCTTCCTTCCACGATGTCGATGGGTCCCAGGGACAGATGCCCTCACCATAGCAACGACGCACCGGGGCATGCCGGTCGACAACTCACGCAGGGAAAGCGCCCCTCACGATGCTCCCCCGAACGGCCGCGCGCCCGGCCCCCTCACGACGTGTAATCGGCGGGACCGGGCGCGCGGCGGCTTCCGTCAGCAGTTATGAGCCGCTTTGGGCACCACTCGTGGCAGATGGGCTCGGGCTGGGCGTCGGTGTGGGCGTCGCCGCACCGAGCTCCTGCTGGGCAGCCTCGGCGCGGGCCAGGGCGTCGCGCAGACGAGTCTGAGCCTGGCCGAAGGCGGTCCAATCGGACTTGCTCATCGCCGAATCGGCGTCACGCATGGCCTGAGCGGCATCGTTGATGGCCTGCGTCAGGCGGGCGTTCGCGTCGCCCGAGGCGGCCGGCGGGGTCGCACCCGACTGGCTGCCGTCGTCGCTCGCTGGCGGCGTCTGCGGCGTCGTCGCACTACCATCGTCGGCGACGAGCTGGCGCAGCGATTCCTCAAGGGTGGGCGCGAAGCCGACCTTGTCACCGAAGGCGGTCAGAACCGAGCGGAGCACGGGGTAGGACGCGGAGCCGGTGCCCTGCACGTAGACGGGCTGGACGTAGAGGAGGCCGCCGCCGACCGGCAGTGTCAGGAGGTTACCTCGGATCACCGTCGAGTCGGCCTGGTTCAGCAGGTTGAGCTGGGTAGCGATCTTCTCGTCGGAGTCGTACTTGTTCTGTACCTGGCCGGGGCCGGGCACGGTCGTCGACGAGGGCAGGGCGAGCAGGCGGAGCTTGCCGTATCCCTCACGCACCTGGCCGGGGGTGTTACCGGTCTCAGAGTCGACGGCGAGGAAGCCCGCCATGGCCTCGCGCCGGCCCTCGCCGCCACCACCGGGCACGAAGACCGAGGTCAGGGAGAACTCAGCACTGTCCTGGCCGGGCATCTGCATGGTCAGGTAGTACGGCGGCTGCAGAGCGGTCGGAGCGGGCACGGGGTTGCCCGCCGCGTCCACGCGCGTGGAGGAGTCGGAGCTGGAGGCTGCGCCGTGGGTGGAGGTCTCCTCGGCCAGGCGCCAACGGTCACCGCCGGAGTAGAAGCCGGCAGCGTCGGTCACGTGGTACGTGGCGAGCAGGTTGCGTTGGACCTTGAACATGTCCTCCGGGTAGCGCAGGTGGCTCATGAGATCGCCCGAGATCGCCGAGACGGGCTCGACGCTGCCGGGGTAGATCTTTTCCCAGGTGCGCAGGATCGGATCCTGGTCATCCCAGCGGAACAGGCGCACGGAGCCGTCGTAGGCGTCGACAATGGCCTTGACGGAGTTACGCATGTAGTTGATCTTGTTGGCCTGGACGTACTGGCCAACCTCAGTAGAGCGAGAGTCAACGGTCGCATTCGAGAGGGTCTCGTGCTGCGCGTACGGGTAGTTGTTCGTAGTCGTGTACGCGTCGACGACCCACACGAGGCGCTTGGGGGTCGAGGCATCACCATCCATGTCGACGACCGCCGGGTAGGCGGACTGTTCGAGCGTCAGGTAGGGCGCGACCTTCGCGACGCGCTGGAGGGGATCGCGATTGTAGAGGATCTGCGAGGCCTCGTTCGTCTGCGAGGAGAAGAACAGGTCCGTGGATCCGAACTTGATCGCGTACAGGAGCTTGTTCCACACGTTGCCCACGGAGGGGCCACCGTTGCCGACGAATGTCGTGGAGACCTGGCCGCCGACCGCGGTGTCGTCCGGGTAGTCGAGCTCCTGAGGCTCGGAACCCTCGGGGGCGCCGACGATCGAGTAGTCGGGCGAGCCGGGGCTGAAGTAGACACGCTCCTCGTAGTCACCCATCTCGCCGACGGAGGGCACGGACTGCTCCCAGTAGGAGGGCAGGCCGTCACTGGTCAGCTGGTTGCCGTATGCGGCAACCGCGCCGTAGCCGTGAGTGTAGACGGTGTGCTGGTTCACCCAGGTCTGCTGCTCGGCGGACAGGCCCGAGAGGTTGAGCTCACGCACAGAGATCACGGTGTCGCGGCGCTCCCCGCCCACGTTGTAGCGGTCGACCTTCATGCCCGAGTTGAAGCCGTAGTACAGGCGAGACTGCTGGAGCTGCTGAACGGTCTTTGTGATGACCTGCGGGTCGAGCAGACGCACCTGGGAGGTGAGGGACTCGGTGTCAAACTGACCGGCCGAGGCCGTGGTGGCCGCGTCGTAGTTCGTCTGATAGTCGACGTCCTGCAGGCCGTAGGCGGCCAGCGTGGCGTCGATGTTGCGCTGAATGTACGGAGATTCAAGGCTGCGCTGGTTGGGGCGCACGCGGAACTGTTCGACGAGGGCCGGGTAGGCGCCGGCCAGGACGAGGGCCGCGATCACCGTGACCGCGACGCCGGTCACCGGCAGGCGCCACGTGCCCTTGAAGGCCGCGACGACGAAGAGGACCGCGACGAGTCCGGAGATGACCGCCAGGATGGAGTGCGCGGGCAGCGTCGCGTTGATATCGGAGTACATGGCGCCATGAATGGAGCCGGAGTCCGAGGTGAGCAGCTCGTAGCGGCCCAGCCAGTAGTTCACGGCGATGAAGAGCGACAGGCAGGCGGCCATCAAACCGGACTGCAGGCGCGCCTGCTTCGAGGCGTGGGGGCGCGGCGCCAGGCGGATCGTTCCGTACAGGTAGGACACGATGAGGGCCGCAATGAGGGCGATGGCGGTGACGGTCAGCAGGAAGGACACGAGGACCTTCAGCGCGGGCAGGACGAACACGAAGAACGAGATGTCCAGACCGAATTGGGGATCAACCTGATCGAAGGAGGAGCGGTTGAGGAACTGGAGCAGCGTCTGCCACTCCGTGGCCAGGCGAGCACCGTTCGTGAAACCGAAGAACAGAGCAACGCCCCAGAACGCGAATCGGCGCACGGGCTCGAGAGCCTTCTGGTAGGCGCGCAGGGAGGCCGACGCCTGCCCGCGCGTCGAGGAGGCGCGATGCCGGTACGCGTAGGACATCGAGAAGAAAATGAGGGCCGTGGCCACGACGAATCCGACGACGAACAGGCCGATGTGCGCTCCCCACTGGGTGAGGATGACGCGGGTGGCGCTCATCTGGCGGAACCACAGGATCTCGGTCCACACGATCGACGCAGCGTAGATGATCGCGCCGATCGCGATCAGGACGCCCAGAGTGATCGCTCCGGGGCCGGGCTTATGCATCTTCAGCTCGACGGGTCGACTATCGGGGTCTCGGGGCGCACGCGCTCCCCCCGGGGGGAAGACCGAAAAATTGAAGCTCACGGCAGTCCTCTCTGTAAAACCGTTCGGCTCCGATCCAGTGTAGCCGCGCACATGCACTTCTTCGTCTCTGTCTTATTCGCTCTCCGTGAGATTATGGGGGCATGACTGTTGAAATGATGCCGAGCGCGCGCGAGATCGCGCTGGCCAACGTGGTTGTCGATATCGAGAAGGGCGCGGCCCGCGTGGGCTGGGATCACGCCCCGTCCATCTACGCGCTGGTGCCCACTGCGATGCTGCTGGCCGACCCGAATCTGCCTGCTGACATTGCCGAGCAGCTGCGCGCGGGCTGGGATGGGACCGAAGACCACCTGAGCGCGATCATCCAGGAGGACCTGGCTGACGACGACATCGAGCAGGTTCTGGCGCATCTGGCCTGGCCCGAGACCGTTCCGGGCGCCGCACTGACCGTCGAGCGCATCGTCGTTCCGCCGGAGGTCGAGGACGAGGCCCCCGAGGACCCCGACGAAGCCCTGGCCTTCATCTCGAATCACCCCCTGCGCACGGACGTGCGTCTGGCCGTTGGCGTGATGCGTACGGGCGAATCGTGGTGCGCGCTGCGCACCCGCGCCTTCGACTCTGACGACAAGGTCGGGCAGGGCTCGGCGCTCGTCCCCGCGCTAGTGGACGCCCTGCGCGCGTCTCTCGAGCCGGTGACGGACGAGCAAGCCTGACAGCGTTGAGAGGCCCCGGCCTCGTCCGGACCAGATGGACGAGGCCGGGGCCCTTTGTCGCCCACCTGACGAAAGTCGGTGGGCGGGCTTGAGAGCGCCCCCGCGCTACTGGCAGGTCGGCAGGGCGTCCCCGGTGCCGTCGGCGATGGAACGCACGGCGTTCACTGCCTCGTCGAGGGTGGACACCGAGACGACGCGCAGCCCATCGGGGACGTGTCCGACGACCTCGTTACAGTTTTCGGAAGGGGCGAGGAACCACTGGGCCCCGTCGCGGTGCGCGCCCCACAGCTTCTGCTGGATGCCGCCGATGCCTCCGACTTGCCCGTCGTAGGACATGGTTCCGGTGCCCGCGATAACGTTGCCGCCGGTCATGTCACCGGGGGTCAGGCGATCGATGATGCTGAGTGAGAACATCATGCCGGCGCTGGGGCCACCCACGCCGTCGATGTTGACGGTGATGTCGACGGGCAGGGCGGGGTCGACGGAGAGGTAGACGCCGAGCTTGGAGCCGCTCTCGGTGGCGGACGCGGCGACGGATGCGAAGGAGACGTCCTGCGTGGCGCCTTCTCGCTCGATCGTCAGCGTCATCGTGGAGCCGGCCGGCACCGAGCGCATGAGCGCGAAAGGAGTTGCGGCGCTGGTGATCTCGTGGCGTACGCCGTCGGGGGTCATGATCGCGCGGAGGATGTCTCCCTGTTGGACGACCCCTTCCGCGTTGGTTCCCTCGACCGCACCCTCAATCGTGACCGTCGCGGGGACCTCCCACCCGAGGTACTCGAGGGCGGCGACCTGCGAGGTCGTCTGCGAGTTGCGCATCATGGCCAGCTGAGCCGCGCTCGACCGTTCCTGCGTCAATCCCTTGGGATACACCGACTCGTAGTCCACGATCTTGCTGTGCGGGTCAAAGTACGCGGCGATGAGCTGCGCGAAGTTCAGGCGAGACTTGGGGTTTCCCGATTCGGAGACCGTCACCATGCGCAGCTGCCCCTGCCCCGGCTTCGCGGGTGCCTTGTACGAGGTGGACTGAGGCTCGTCCTGCTGGATCGGTTCCCCCGTTGCGGGGTCGGTTCCCTCGATCTGAAGCATGGGAACTCCGTTGTCGGATCCCAGCACATTGAAGGTCGGGCCGGGGCTGTTGACCACGAAGGGAACGGGGATCCAGAAGAGGATCGCCACCATGGCGAGCGCGGCGAGGACCGCCGTGACGATCCGCCAGCTGACGATGGGGATACGCCGGGCGGAGTCGTCCTCCTGCAGGGGCACCAGCTCGATATTCTCCGAGGTCATCTGCGCATCGTTCACCGTGTCATTGTGTCCCACCCGCTCCCCCTGCGCACGCGCGCCGCGCGCCACCCCTTCAGCTCTCAGCGTTTTTACAGAAGATTGTCAGCCCTCGCGAACAACGGGCGGCTAGTCTGTGGTCATGAACGAGTTTGACTCCGGCACCCCGTTTGAGGACTTCCTGCGCTCGATCCTGGGCGAGGAGGCGGCAGCTGAGGCCGCACGCGCCCTGCAGGCTCAGGGTTTCGATCCCGCGAATCTTCCCCCGGAGTTTTCCGATCCCGCGCGTATGCGCGCGGCGATGGGTCAGTTCCAGTTCCTCATGAACACGACGGCCGGCCCCGTCAACTGGCGCATGGTGGAGGACAGTGCAAAGCAGGCGGCGTACGCGAGCGGCGATCCCTCCCCCACAGCCACGGAGGCCGAGGCCGCGCGTCAGGCAATGACGGTCGCGGACCTGTGGCTCGATGCGGTCACCGATTTCGCCTCCGGCCCGGTCACCCGCGACGTGTGGAGCAAAGTCGCGTGGGTCGAGCACACGATTCCGACGTGGAAGCGTATCTGCGAGCCCGTCGCACTCAACGTGTCGCGCGCCCTGTCCGCCGCCCTCTCGGAGCAGTTCGGTCCCGAGGGCCTGGGGGACGCAGCCTCCCTGCCGGACGGCATGGCTGCAATGCTCGGCAAGACACAGGAAATGATGCCGCGCCTGTCGGCGATGATGTTCTCCGCGCAGATCGCACGCGCGCTGGCTGCCCTGGCCGGTGAGTCGTTCGGCACCTTCGACACGGGCATCCCCCTGTCGGACACGTCGCACGCCGCCCTGCTGCCGCACAACGTCGCGCAGTTCTCCGAGGGGCTCGACATCCCCTTCGATGAGGTCCGTCAGTTCCTCGCCGTGCGCGAGGCGGCGCATCGCCGACTCTTCGCCTCGGTCCCGTGGCTGGAGGGCGATCTGGTGCGCGCGGTCGAGCGCTACGCGTCCCAGATCGCGATCGACACGGAGGCGATTTCCGAGGCTGCGCGCTCGGTGGATCCCTCTGACCCGTCGTCCGTCGAATCGGCGCTCAGCGGCGGCGTGTTCGCACTGTCGACGACGCCCGATCAGCGTCGTGCACTCACACGCCTGGAGACGATGTTGGCCCTCATCGAGGGCTGGGTCGAGGTCGTGACGGCCCGCGCTACCCTGCCCTACCTGCCCCACGCGGATGCGCTGCGCGAAATGATGCGTCGCCGCCGCGCGTCGGGCGGCCCCGCGGAGGA
This sequence comes from Schaalia odontolytica, assembly GCF_005696695.1. Taxonomy (NCBI): domain Bacteria; kingdom Bacillati; phylum Actinomycetota; class Actinomycetes; order Actinomycetales; family Actinomycetaceae; genus Schaalia; species Schaalia odontolytica. Next base: position 1,604,510 of record NZ_CP040006.1, read on the forward strand.
GATCCTCGGGACACTCATGGGTCTGCAGATGCGCCCGCGTCAGGCGCGCGGCGCCGCGTCGATCTTTGCGCTGGTGGAGGCCGACGGCGGGCGCGACGCTCGCGAGGCCCTGTGGTCACACCCGGATATGGTTCCCTCCGAGACGGAGCTGGCCACGCCGGACACCTTCCTGACGCTGCGCCGGGCTGCGGCCGAGGAGGACGCGGATATCGACGCCGCACTCAACTCGCTCCTGGATGGAACGCTTGGCTGGGCGGATGGCCTGGAACCCGGGGACGAGGCCTCGGCCGGCTCGGATGACGCACCCGAGGACCCCGAAGCATCCACCCCCAAGGACGCGACAGACTGATACATACGGGAACGATCTGACAAGTTATCCACAGATTTTCCAAAACACCACGCGGGCGACACACATAGGTTCATCATGTCTCTAACAGTCACAAACTGAAGGAGACCATCATGAACCTGATGCATCACACGGCGATCCTGTGGCGCGGCCCGGGCAGCGTCCAAATCGGTGGTGACCGCGCCCGACACGTGCGCCTCGACGACCTGCACGCAAGCGACCAGCTCTGGCTCGCCAGCCAGGCCAGGCCCGTTCACGCGTCGGACTCTCCCAAGGCTTCCCCCAGCCTCCTCGCTGCGCTGGCCGCGGCAGACCTCGTGGAGCATCCCGACCGACGCCCACTCCTGTCCGTAGGCGTTCTCGGCGCGGTACCAGCCGCTATCCTCGCGCTCCGTTCGCTGGTCGACACCCTCGCACTGCGGCTCCGTATCGACGCGCCCACCCTGGTGGACGGCGACTGGGATCACGTGTTCGGCGGCGCCTACACGGGTACGCCGCGCTCGCGTGCGGTGCGCCGAGAACTCTCCTCACTGATCCCGCTGCCCGACCTGCACGCCCAGGACGCGCCGGACGTCGCCCTCGTGTCGGCGGATCGGGCGCAGGATCCCGGCATCCCCTTCGAACTGATGGCCGCAGACACACCCCACCTGCTCATCACGCGCGGAGAGCACTCATACGAGATTGGGCCGTTCGTGATTCCCGGCTCCACGCCATGCTTCCACTGCATCGAGCACGCGCGCGCCGAGCAGGACCCCTACCACCTCACCCACCTGCGAGAACTCGCCCAGTGGCCACTCGGACCGCTCCCCCAGCTGGCACACTTCGCGGCCGCCCTGCGGATTGCCCGCCTGCTGCGCGACTTCGCCTCAGGGGCACTCACCCCGCACCTGTGCGCCGAGATCGCCACGGTCGACGAGGACGGAACCATCACCGTCGAACGTGCGATCGGCGCCCACGAATGCGTCTGCGGCATCGACGGCGTCGCCTGCTAGCTCAGGCCCCTTCGTCGACGATGACCTCTTCGCCGCGTACCAATGCGAGCACCGGGGCGGCAAAGCGTTGCACCTTCACGTCACCGATGCCACGGATAACGCGCAGCTGCGTCGTGTTCTTTGGCATGGCCTGGGCGATATCACGCAGGGTCTGATCGGTAAACACGGCGAAAGGCGGCACGCCCGCCTGGCGCGAGACCTCGAGACGCCACGCCTTGAGGCGCCCGAAGAGCTCGATCGCCTGGGGTGAGGCCTCCTCCTCGAAGGCCTGGTTGAGGGCGCGCGTGGAGGCACGCGCCTTCTTCTTCGGCGCGCCCACGCCCACTTCCTCGGGCCAGATACCGTCGAGCAGGCGACTGCGCTTGCGTTTGCCGCGCCCATCCGCGCCCCGCGAGCGCGCCCACGACAGGGTCAGCAGGTCGCGGGCACGGGTGACGGCCACGTACAGCAGGCGACGCTCTTCCTCGCGTGCGGCGGCGGTCTTTGCGTACGAGATCGGCAGGAGGCCTTCGGCGACGCCGACGAGGAAGACGGCGTCCCATTCGAGGCCCTTCGCCGCGTGGATCGTGGCCAGCTCGACACCAGCCTTGTCCGGTTCGACCTGGTAGGCGACGCGTTCGTCGAGCTCCGCCACAAAGGCGGCGAGCGTCTCCGCCTCGCTGTCGTCCGCCCAGCCGACGATCGCGTTCATGTTGGACCAGCGCTCTGATCCCGCCTGGCCGGAGGGTGCCTCGGGTGCCCAGCCGACGCCCGAGAGGACGTCGCGCACGATCTCGCCCACGCTCCCGTCGTCGGTGGCGGCCGCCGCCGCGGCCCGCAGGCGCGAGATGGCGGTACGCACGTCGTCACGCGCAAAGAAGGGCTTTCCCCCGGCGACGGCGACGGGAATACCGCGCGCTCCCAGGGCCTCTTCGAAGGCCTGTGACTGGCCGTTGGTGCGCATGAGGACTGCGATCGAATGGGGTGCCATCCCGCCCGCGATGAGGTCTGCGATCGAGGCTGCGACGCCCTCGGCCTCGGCTCGATCGTCGTCGTAGGTGCGGTAGGTGACCTGGGCGCCGCCGTCGCGCTGGCTGGACAGGCGCACCGTGCCCTCACGCTGGGTCGAGCGGGCCAAGACGTCGTTCGCCAAGCTCACGATCTGCGGGGTCGAACGATAGTCGCGGGTCAGCTCGACGATGCGTGCGCCCGGATGCTTGCGTCCGAAACCGGTCAGGTAGTCCGGGGACGCGCCCGTAAAGGAGTAGATGGTCTGCGCGACGTCGCCGACGACGCACACGTCGTGGCGCCCACCCAGCCACAGGTCGAGCAGGCGAGCCTGCAGAAGGTTGACGTCCTGGAACTCATCGACCACGAAGGAGCGGTACTGCTTGCGCACGATCGAGGCGACGTCGGTGCGTTCCTGCAGCATGCCGCACAGGTAGATGAGGATGTCCTCAAAGTCGATGACGCCGCGTTCGTTCTTCGCGTCCTCGTACACGTCGAGGAGGCGCGCCATGTCGCCCGCATCCAGCCCGGCGGGCACGTCGCGGCGCAGGCGAGCCACGCGCGAAGCGTAGTGGGCGGCGTCGATCATCGAGACCTTCGCCCATTCGACCTCGGCCGCGATATCGCGCACGCTCGTGCGGTCGATCGTGATCCCCAGGCGCGCAGCGGAAGCCGCGACGAGGGAGGCCTTGTGCGGGATGACGTCCGGCAGCGGGCCACCCACGACGGTGGGCCAAAAATGGCGCAGCTGGCGCAGCGCGGCGGAGTGGAAGGTGCGCGCCTGAGCCTTTGGAACACCCAGCTGGGCCAGGCGGTGGCGCATTTCGAAGGCTGCGCGCTGCGTGAAGGTCACGGCGAGCACGTTGGACGGGTCGAAGGCGCCAACGGCCGCCCCGTACGCGATGCGGTACGTGATCGCGCGGGTCTTGCCGGTGCCCGCACCCGCCAGGACGGCGAGCGGGCCAGCGACCTGCGTGGCGACGGCGCGCTGATCGGGGTCCAGGGCCTCCAGCAGTTCCTCGGGGTTCATGGTCCCCATTGTTCCATCGCCCATGCTCAGTTGCGTCCCGCGCCGTCCGGGCCGCTCGGCAGCTCCTCGCCGTACCATTCCCGCAGCAGCGCGTAGGCGATCGAGGCACGACCGGGGGCACTAATCTCTCCGGATTCCAGCGCGTGGGTCAGCTCGTCGCGGCTGTAGAAGCGCGCCCACTCGATCTCCACGCCGTCCGCCTGCGGGGTGGGGCGCGGCGAGGCGGTGCGAGCCCGGTATCCCATCATCTGCGAACGCCCGAAGGGCCACGGCTGCGTCGCGACGTAGGTAGGCGTCTCGATCTCGACGCCCACCTCCTCGGCGACCTCGCGGGCAACCGTGACGTCCGGGGACTCCCCGGCCTCGACGTAGCCGGCGATGATCGACACGAAGCCGGGCCGCCACAGCGCGTTGTGCGCCAGGAGAACGCGCCCGTCATGATCCTCGACGAGGACGATGATCGCCGGGTCCTGGCGCGGGTATTCCAGCCGATCACACGTCTCGCATCGCGCGGCCCACCCGCCGGACACCAGCTGCACCGGAGCCCCACAGCGCGGGCAGAAGCGGTAGTTGGCGTGCCAGCCCGCGAGCGCGAGCGCGGTCAGCGCCAGGGCCGCGTCGTCACCGTCGAGCTGCCACCCGACCGCGCGCAGATGCTCCCAGCGACCCCGGGCCTCGTCCCGGCTCGTCTCGATCGCGACGACGGAGCGTCCCCGCGCGACCCCGATGAACGAGGCCGTGGCCCCCTCGAGCGCATGCACGGCCTCGTCCCCACTCAGGCGCCGCAGGACAGGGACTCCCAAGGGGGATGCCTCGGCCTCGTCGAGGAGAACGAAGCCGGCGCCGTCCACGAGGATGACATCGGCCTCACCGGCACGTACCAGGGCAACGGGAGCCACGGATTCGCGCAGGGCGACAGCCGGGTCGACGTGACCACGGACGAGAGGTAGATCAAGACTCATAACTCCACGGTAACGCGGTGGGCTACCCTAGGCACTATGACAAATACTCCCCTGCGCGCCGATGGGCGCACCCCCTCCCAGCTCCGCCCCGTCTCTATTACCCGCGGCTGGTCGGGTACCGGTGAGGGTTCCGTCCTCATCGAGTTCGGTAACACCCGCGTCCTGTGTGTCGCCTCTTTCACTGAGGGCGTGCCGCGTTGGAAGCGCGACTCCGGCGAAGGCTGGGTCACCGGCGAGTACTCGATGCTCCCGCGTGCGACTGAGCAGCGCTCCTCCCGAGAGTCCGTCAAGGGCAAGGTGGGCGGCCGCACCCAGGAAATCTCGCGCCTCATTGGCCGCTCCCTGCGCGGCATCGTCGACGTTTCCGCGCTCGGCGAGAACACGATCGTCCTGGACTGCGACGTTCTGCGCGCCGACGGCGGCACCCGCACCGCGGCGATCACGGGCGCTTACGTGGCCCTCGCCGACGCCGTGAGCTGGGCGAAGGAGCAGGGCATCCTCAAACCCTCCGCCAAGGTCCTCACCGACTCGATCTCCGCGATCTCCGTGGGCATCATCGACGGCACCCCCATGCTGGACCTGCCCTACGTCGAGGACGTGCGCGCCGAAACCGACATGAACGTCGTCCAGACGGGCGACGGCCGCTTCATCGAGGTGCAGGGCACCGCCGAGCACGCCCCCTTCAACCGCGATGAACTCAACGAGCTGCTGGACCTGGCGACGCTGGGTAACGCCCGACTCGCGGAGGCGCAGAAGCTCGCGCTTGAGGCTCCCCTCATGGAGCGCGTCGAGGTGCGCCCGTGAGCGCGCGCCTGGTCTTCGCAACCTCCAACGCGCACAAGGTCAGCGAGCTCGAGGCCATCCTGGCCCCCGCGTGGGAGGGCTTCGAGGCCGGCTGCGTGGCGCGCATGAGCGATTTCGACGTGGCTTCCCCGGTCGAGGACGGTGTGACCTTCGAGGAGAACTCCCTCATCAAAGCCCGCGCGCTGGCTCGCGCCACCGGCCTGGCTGCCATCGCCGACGACTCCGGCATCACGGTGGACGTGCTGGGCGGAGCGCCCGGTATCTTCTCCGCGCGCTGGGCCGGCTCCCACGGGGACGATGCGGCGAATCTGCGTTTGCTCATCGATCAGCTCTCCGACGTTCCCGACGCCCACCGTGGTGCGGCCTTCGTGTCGGCTGCTGTCCTCGTCACCCCGGACGGTCGCGAGTTCGTCGAGCGCGGCGAGGTGCGCGGCACCCTGACGCGTTCCCCTCGCGGCGAGGGCGGGTTCGGCTACGACCCGATCTTTGTCCCCGAGGGCTTCGAGGTCACGACCGCTCAGATGAGCGCGGAACAGAAGAACGCGATCAGCCACCGCGGCATCGCCTTCCGCGCCCTCATGCCCCACATCGTGGAGTACCTGCGCGGCTGAGAAGCACCGCAGACACAAATGTGCCGGGCACCCGAGGGTGTCCGGCACTTGTGTGTTGCGCCCGCAGGCGCGCCATCAACGGGCGACGAGGTTGCCGAAGATGGGGCGGTCCATCGAGAACTGCAGGGGGTTGCGCTGTTGGCGCCACCTGCGGTGATGGGCGAGGCGATGAAGGAGTGATGCGACGAAACGAGACATTGTGTGCTCCTCTTTGAGTACAGTGCGATGGATCTGTCACCGCGTCGTACTGCCATAGTGCGCCTGATTGTCCATGTTTTCCATCGATATTTTCTTATTTTTCTATGAAGCGTTTCTTACGGACTTTTCCTTGGTGCAGCTTGGAAAATTCTTGACTGAAGAGGGTCACTTCTCTTAATTAATCAGCCGGTGGATACAGTGAGGGGGCAGGCCCACGGCCTGCCCCCTCACCACCCCAATTCAGCGAAGAGTCAGCGAGCGCGCGCCAGGCGCGCACGACGCGGCAGGAAGCGGCGCACGTCGAAGAAGCGAACGACCTGCATGATGCGGCGCGCGAGGCGGTCACGCACGCGCCAGATCATGGTGCAGCCGACACCGATGAAGATGGCGTTCGTCAGGAAGGACGGCCACGCGCCGGTGGATGCACATGCGAGGGCCAGCAGAATGCAGCTGGAGACATTGAGAGAGTGGTAGCGCAGGGAGTCGGGAGCGAAGCGCTTGGAGGAAACCAGGTAGTAGGCGGCGATAGAGGCGCCCGCACCCAGCCAACCGAGGACCGGAATTACAAGAGATGAGATCGTCATGACTCATATGATGCACCTTCCGCTAGTCAAGCACAATTGAATGGTTCTATAGTTATCTTACAGTTTCACTTAACGAAGGAGTTCGCGTGGATATTGACCCCCGCCGCCTGCCTTTCCTTCTGTCCGTCGCGCGCGAAGGCGGCATCGTTGCCGCCGCCGACATCCTCATGGTCTCGCCCTCGGCAGTGTCCCAGCAGATCCAGAAACTTGAGGAGGAAGTCGGCCTCAAACTCGTCGAACGCACCACGTCCGGCGCGATTCTCACCCCGGCGGGCACGATCGTCGCCGAGGCAGGCGAGCGCATCAACGCCGACATCGAGGAAGCCCTCAAGGCGCTACGCCCCCTCACCGGCCAGGTGACGGGAACGGTCACCATTGGGGCGTTCCTGACAATTTGCCGCTCCACCCTCATCCCCGCACTCCCCGACCTCGCGGAAGCCCTGCCCGGCGTCGACCTGCGCATCGAGGAAACAGAAGAGACCCCGGGCATGGCCGCGCTGCGCACCGGCCAGTACGACATCCTCGTCATCGAACGAGACGAGGACCCGGGCCTGGCCCCTCGCGGGTACACGGACGTTCCCTTCCTCGACGAACCCTGGATGCTCGTCACCCCGGACTCCGCTCCCCCGATCGGCTCGATCGAAGACCTCGCGGACCTCACCTGGCTGCGCGTCAATCCGGGCACCAGCGGCGACCACGTCATGCGCCGTATTACGAAGGCCTTCCCGGACACACGCTGGGCGCCCCACCTGTACACGACCTACGAGGCCGCCCGAGCCCTCGTGCGCGCCCGCACGGGTTCGACGATCCTTCCAGCCATGGCGTTGGCCGGGGCCCACACGGAGGGCATGCGCATCACGCCGCTGCCGTCGCTGGGCACTCGTAAGATCCTGCTGCGCCACAAGAATCACGGATGGTCCGAGGCGTCAGGCCCGGCTCGCGTGGCCACATACTTGGCGGAGTGGAAGCGCCACAACGCCTCGTACTCGACGTCTAGCGACTGACCGAGGAGCGCCTCGCCTCACCCATCGACGGGGCGAGGGTCGGCTCAGAGGCTGACCTGCATCCCGGAGGTCGCGAAGTCGAGGGGACCAGACCAGGTCTGTCGCACTTCGGAGGCCACCCGATCGCGAGGCGTCCACGGCTGGATGTGGGTCGCGATCATTCGGCCCACTCCGGCTCGCGCGGCAACCTCGCCCGCGCGCACGCCATCCATGTGCATGTCGGGCTCGGTCTCGTCGCTCGTGAAGCCGACCTCGCTGAGGAGCACGTCGACACCGCGCGCGCCCTCGATGATCGTGTCACACAGGTCGGTGTCCCCCGTGTAGAACAGCGACACCAGGCGCTCCGGATCCTCCTCGGAGGGGCCCTCGATGCGCAGGCCAAAGGCCTCGACCGGGTGCAGGGCACGGTAGGGGCGGATCGTCATGGGGCCCACCTGGTAGGCCTCGCCCAACTGCATGTGGGTGAAGGCGAATTCAACCTCGTATGCCTCGTCGTCCGGCGCGTCTTCGATCTGGCGCACGCGACGCATCGTCTCGGCGGGCCCGTACAGGGGCAGCGCGGATGCGGCCGCTCCCGGGCCCCACTTGCGGTAGACCTGCAGGGAGATGATGTCGCCCATGTGGTCGGCGTGGCAATGGGACAGCGCGAGGGCGTCGAGCTCGCACGGGCACACGTGCGCCCACAGCGCCCCGAAGGAACCGGGACCCAAGTCGCACACGAGCGAGAAGGTCCGCTCCTCCCCCGTTCGAGGGTCCAGGCCTCGGGCCTGAACAAGGTAGGACGAGGCCGGCGACTCCGGGCCAGACATCGAACCGGTAGCGCCGATGACAGTCAACTTCACGCGATACCACCGCCGGTGTTCACGCGAGCGACGGAACCCACCTCGGGGCCAAGGAAACGGCGCGCCAGGCGCGGGAACGCGTCGGAAGCGCCCGTTGCCAGGAACTGATGCTGCGGCCCCTCACCCGCGGGCCACGGATCGTGAAGGAGCCCGCTGTCCACGAGCTCGTTATAGGTGACGTTCGCGGTCGCCTCCGAGGAGGTCACGAGCGTAACCCCCTCGCCCATAATGCGGCCGATAACACCGGTGAGCAGCGGGTAGTGCGTGCACCCCAGGATCAGCGTATCCACGCCCGCTTCCTTCAGCGGGGTCAGATACTCGCGCGCCACGGCCTCGATCTCCTCGCCCGTGGTCACCCCGGCCTCGACGAAGTCAACGAAAGCGGGGCAGGCCTGCTGGCTGACCGTCAGCCCGGGGACGGCTGCGAGCGCACGCAGGTACGCCTCGGACTGGATGGTGGCCTTCGTACCGATGACGCCCACATGGTGGTTACGCGTGGCGATAACGCTCTGGCGTGCCGCCGGGGTGATGACCTCGATGACGGGGATCCCGGCATCGATCCAGTAGCGTTCCCGAGCGTCCGCGAGCGCGGCGGCCGTCGCCGTGTTGCAGGCGATGACGAGAGCCTTCACGCCGCGCGAGGCCAGCTCGTCGAGAGCGGAGAGCGTCAGCGAGCGAACCTGCGCGATAGCTCGCGGACCGTAAGGCGTGTGCTCGGTGTCGCCCAGGTAGATGATTTCTTCGTCGGGCAGCTTGTCGATGACTGCGCGAGCCACCGTCAGCCCACCTAGGCCCGAGTCGAAAATTCCGATCGGGGCGTTGTTCATGTATCGACCTTATGCGTTACTGGGAATTATTGACGGCTTCTAGGAGTGAGTCCTGCCACCATGTGATGAGCATATAGATGGCGGCGACGGTTTGCGAGCGCTCCCCCGTCGGCTCACTGAGCGCCAATTCTTCGATGCGCTGAGCGTCGTGTTGATCCGATAGGTCCAGCTCACCGGCTAAGCCGAGCCTAATGTCGTTGAGCGCACCCAGCCAGGACCACACGGCCTCGGGCTGGATCCTCAGGGTGTCGCTCTCGCCGTGGACGATGTGGTCAAGATCGCTGACGATCGAACGCAAACGAACGGACTTGTCGGTGCGCAGAGAATCCTCGGTGAGGGCGCGCAGGCGGCCAGCATCTTCATCGTCCTCGCTCATCGAGGGCAGCAGCATACGCAGAGTGCGTTCACGGGGTTCGTCTCGGCGCTGCTCGGTCTCGGTGGCGGCATTCACCATGGACGAGGTCGCGGCGTACTCACCGGGATCATCCAGGACGACGAGAACCTCCGTCGCCAACTGGCGCAGGAGGAGCGCCTCGCCGTCGCTCATCGACGAGGCGTAGACACCGTCTCGAAGAGCGAAGCCTTCCATTTCCTCAGTCCCGGTCCTCTTCGATGGTGGCGCGCAGACCGTACGAGTGCATGGCCATGACGTCCGCCTCGATGCGTTCGCGCACGCCCGTGGAAACGGTGGCGCGCCCGCGCGTATGAACGGCCATCATAAGTTCCTCAGCGCGGGCGCTGGAATAGCCGAAATACTGGCGAAACACGGCGCTCACGTAGCTCATGAGGTTGACAGGATCGTCCCACACGACGGCACGCCAACGCGGCACCGCGGTGGGTGCCTCGTGCGTGCGGGACGCGGGTTGGAAGATCGTTGTCATACGTCAACACTAAGGCGTATTTGGGTATCAGGGAAGGAAATTCGCACCCCGGTGACACGCTTCTCAGGGTAGGCTCACAGTATGCCTGCATCAACATCTACTTCATTGCTGACTGATATGTACGAGCTCACGATGCTCGACGCCGCCCTGAAGGATGGCACCGCGCATCGTCGCTGCACGTTTGAGCTGTTTGGGCGCCGCCTGCCCGCCACGCGACGCTTCGGCGTTGTCGCCGGCACCGGTCGCATTCTCGAGGCCCTGGAACGCTTCGAGTTCGACGCTGAACAGATCGATTGGTTGCGCGACCAGGGGATCATCTCCGAGGAGGCCGCGCAGTTCCTGGCTTCGTGGCGTTTCACGGGCGACATCTGGGGCTACGCCGAGGGCGAGTGCTACTTCCCCGGCTCTCCCCTGCTGACCGTTGAGGGCACGTTCGCGGACTGCACGCTCCTGGAGACGCTGCTCCTGTCGATCCTCAACCACGATTGCGCGGTGGCTTCCGCCGCCTCGCGTATGACGATCGCCGCCCACGGCCGTCCCTGCATGGACATGGGTGCTCGCCGTGCCCACGAACGCGCCGCGGTCTCCGCCGCCCGCGCCGCCATCATCGGCGGTTTCCAGGGCACCTCCGACCTCGAGGCAGCCAAGCGCTACGGGATCCGCTGCATCGGCACGGCCGCCCACGCGTTCACGCTCCTGCACGACAGCGAACGCGACGCCTTCGACTCTCAGGTCGCCAAGCTGGGCGCGGGCACGACCCTGCTCGTGGACACCTACGACATCAGGCAGGGCGTCATCAACGCGGTCGAGGCTGCGCGCGCTGCCGGCGGCGAGCTGGGCGCGGTGCGCCTGGACTCCGGCGACCTGGTCGCTGAAGCGTTCAAGGTGCGCGGACAGCTCGACGCGATGGGCGCGACCACCACGAAGATCACGGTGACCTCCGACCTGGACGAGTACGCGATCGCCGCCCTCGGCGCGGCCCCCGTGGACTCCTACGGCGTGGGCACCAAGCTCGTGACGGGTTCGGGCGTCCCGACGGCCGCCCTGGTCTACAAGGTTGTCCAGCGCGAGGATAGCAACGGCCAGATCGTGTCTGTGGCCAAGAAGGCCGAGTCAAAGTCCACGGTCGGCGGACGCAAGGTTGCCGGCCGCGTCATGGGCGAGGACGGCTACGCGACCGAGGAGCTCCTGCTCGTCGGCACGTCCTTCGAGGAGGGCCAGGCTCTGCTGGCCGAGCGCGGCGCCCGCCCGCTGCAGGTCCAGCTGGTCCGCGGCGGCCAGATCGACGCCGAAGCCTGGGGCCCCGAGGCGCTGTCCCGCGCCCAGGAGCGCCACCTGCGCGCCCGCAACGAGCTGCCCTACCAGGCGTGGCGCCTGTCCGAGGGCGAGGTCGCAATCCCCACGCGCTACGAGCAGGTCGACTGACCCTCAGCTCTCACTGAACGAAGCCCCGGCCTCGTCCTTCACTGAACTGCCTCCCGTTTCTTGGACATCGACATTGAAGTCCAGGGAATGGGAGGCTTTTCATGCCCGCAAATCCGCGCAGAACGCATGGCCCTGTACTGCAAGCCTGAGCCCTCGTCGACTGCTGAATCTACAAAGAAACTTGTTACCCGATGGGGTGTAACACCTGATCGGGAAGATTCAACCCCTTCTGATCGGGTTGAATGCTCCCGATCAGGTTGAATCCTGACGATCGTGTCTTTCGTATTCAGCGTCGGCCCGATGCAGGTCGGGAGGATCAGGCTCACCACGTCACCAATGACGAACTCACACATGTCCCCGCAGTGCGGCTTGTTGCTAAGCGGTGTTACACCACTTAGCAGGGTATTGCACCAGCTCGGAAGTGGTGTACTGCTCCCTAACTGGTGTAATGCTCCCTAAACGGCACAGTACTGCCTGCCGCAGCTTGGTTGACAGCAATGTAACGACACATTGGGGCTTCCCCTGCCGCACGTGAGCTTGTAGCTAAGCAGCAGTGGACTACTTGGCGCAGCATTGCACTAGATAGAAGGCAGTGCAATGCCCTCCTAACTAGTGCATTGCTGCTGCATCTAGTGCAGCACTAGGCTTGCCGGAGCGTCTCTCGGGCCGGTTTTCCACGACAGGGCTTATTACCGATGGGGTCTGACACCCGATCAGCAAGATTCAACCCCTTCTGATCGGGTTGAATACTCCCGATCGGGTTGAATCCTGTCAATCGCGCATTCGCTATCTAGTGGCAGATTGACGCGGAGCGGATGCTGTGGAACCGAAGGTCAGTGGCGGCCGACGAACCACTCGCGCAGCAGGGCGATGCGGGCCTCGATCTGCTCGGTCGTGGCCTGGGCGACCTCGGGGCCGCCGCAGCGCGAACGCAGGCGCGAGTGAATCGTCGCGTGGGTCTCGCCGGAGCGGCGCGACCATGTAGAAACCAGGTGCTGAAGCTCCTTGCGCTTGGCGGCACGCAGCTTGTGGGCGGGGATTCCGGCGTTTTCTTCACGCATCTTCTGCGCGGCGCGGGTCTTCTTCTGGGCGGCAACCTGGTCGGCCTGGCGGGCGCGCAGCAGGGTCGTCACCTGATCGGCGTCCAGCAGGCCGGGAATACCCAGATATTCCTGCTCTTCCTCGGAGCCGACCTCCGCGCCCGCGCCCCACGCGGCACCGTCGAAGAGGACACCGTCAAACTCGGCGTCCGCCCCCAGGACCTCGAACTGCGAGAGCAGGTCGGAGGAAGCTTTCTCCTCGCGGTTCGCGGCCGCGACGAGGGCATCCTCGGGATTCCACATGTCGTCTTCGCTGGCCTCGTCACGCTTGGGCCGGTCCAGCGCATGGTCGCGCTCGACCTCCATGCCGCCGGCGAGCGTCAGCAGGGGCACGACGGAGGGGATGAAGACGGTGGCCGTCTCACCGCGGCGACGGGCTCGCACGTAGCGGCCGATGGCCTGGGCAAAGAACAGCGGCGTGGAGGCATTCGTCGCGTAGACGCCGACCGCGAGGCGGGGCACGTCGACGCCCTCGGACACCATGCGCACGGCGACCATCCACTTGTCGGTGGAGTCGGCGAACTCGGAGATGCGGTCGGAGGCGTCCGCGTCGTCGGACAGGACGATCGTGGGGGCCTTGCCGGTGATCAGGCGCAGGTGGCGGGCGTAGGCGCGCGCGTGCTCCTGGTTGGAGGCGATGACGAGACCTCCCGCGTCGGGCACGGCGCGGCGCACCTCTTCGAGGCGCATATCGGCGGCACGCAGGACGGCGGGAATCCACTCGCCCTTCGGGTCCAGCGCGGTGCGCCAGGCCTGCTTCATCATGTCCTTGGTGAGGGGCTCACCCAGGCGGGCGCTGACCTCGTCGCCCGCGCTGGTGCGCCAGGCCATCTGCCCCGAGTAGGACATGAACAGGACGGGACGAACGACGCCGTCCTTGAGGGCATCGCCGTAGCCGTAGGTGTAGTCGGCGCGCGAGCGTCGGATGCCTTCCTCGTCCTCCTCGTAGGTGACGAAGGGAATCGGAGAGGTATCGGAGCGGAAGGGCGTGCCCGTCAGCGCCAGGCGCCGCGTCGCGTCCGTGAAGGCCTCGCGCACGCCGTCGCCCCACGACAGGGAGTCGCCGGCGTGGTGGATTTCGTCGAGGATGACGAGGGTACGGTAGGCGCGGGTGCGCGCCGCATGAACGGCCGGGTTGGAGCCAATCTGCGCGTAGGTGACGGCCACGCCGTCGAAGTGGGAGCCGGCAACGCCCTGCGAGTTCGTAAAGTCGGGGTCGATGTGGATGCCGAAGCGCGCCGCGCTCGAGGCCCACTGTCCCTTGAGGTGCTCGGTGGGGCACACGACGGTGAGCTTGTCAACGATGCCGCGGGCGATCAGTTCGGTCGCAAGCGTCAGGGCGAAGGTCGTCTTACCTGCGCCCGGCGTTGCGACCGCCAGGAAGTCGCGCGGGGAGGTCGCCATGTAGCGATCCAGGGCAGCGGCCTGCCAGGCGCGCAACCTGCCAACGGGTGCGCGCCGGGTCGTCTCGCTCACTTGTCGGAGCCCTTTCCGCCGTCGGAGAAGGGCCAGTTACGCCCGTTCTTTCCCATCGAGTCGCGCAGCTCCTTGCAGGTGGGGCACACCGGGTACTGCGAGGCGTCGCGGGTGGGGATCCACACCTTGCCGCACAGGGCGACGACGGGCTGTCCCGTCACCATGGACGAGTTTGCCTTGTCCTTGCGCACGAAGTGGGCGAAGCGGTCGCCGTCCCCGCCGGTGCGCTCCTTGCGGGTCTCGGTACGCTCCAGCAGACCGGTCGAGGACGCGGTGGAGGGACCGGAGGGCGCGGAGGGGCCGGTGGGTTCGTCGAGGGCATTACGCATGGGGTCCATTGTACGTGCCTGGGGGTCCTTCCAACGGGTGGCACGCGTGCGCCGGGAGCGAAGAAGCGACGCTCACAATAAGGCCCCGGCCTCGCATTGACGAGGCCGGGGCGAAGTCGGGTGGGGAACCTATCTCACAGGTGTTCCTTCTCCCAGACCTCCTTGTAGAAGTCTGCGAGCTCGAGCTTGGAGGCGGCAGCCTCGTCGAGGAGCACAGTGACGTCGGGGTGGTGCTGGAGGATGGACGCGGGCCAGCGCTGGGTGACGCCGCCCTCGATCATAGCCTTGACAGCGTCGGCCTTGCCTTCACCCGTGGCGATGAAGATGTGGGCGCGCGAGTCCATGATCGTGCCCAGGCCCTGGGTCACGCAGTGCGTGGGAACCTGGTCGATGTCGCCATCGAAGAAGCGGGCGTTGTCGCGGCGGGTCTGCTCGGTCAGGACGCCCACGTGGGTGCGCGACGCGAGGGTGCCGCCGGGCTCGTTGAAGCCGATGTGGCCGTCAGAGCCAATGCCGAGGACCTGGATGTCGATACCGCCGTCGGCCTTGATGGCCTCGTCGTAGGCGGCAGCGCCGGCCTCGAGGTCATCGCACCAGCCGTCGGGGCCGTGTGCCGCACCCTCGGGCATGTCGACGAGGTCGACGAGGTTGCGGTGGATGAAGTTCGCGTAGCCCTCGTAGTGGTCGCGGGGCAGGCCCACGTACTCGTCGAGGTTGTAGGAACGAACCTGGGCAAAGGAGATCTGACCGGCCTCGTAGCGGCGCACGAGCTCTGCGTAGAGCTTCAGCGGCGAGGAGCCGGTGGCCAGGCCGAGCACGAAGTTCGGCTTAGCGCGGTACACCTCGAGGATGCGGTCCGCTGCGAGGGATGCGATCTGATCTTCGTCGTTGAAAATTCCAATTCTCATGTGTTTAACCTTACACTGCTGACGTCGATTTGTCAGACGAATCGATGAAGATTTTTTGAAAACGTGTGATCTGGGTTATCCGTGCAGGGCAGCGACGATTCGCTCGACCTCCGCCCGATCGGTTCCCGAGGTTCCGGGGGCTCGCATGTGGACCTCTCGCGCTCCCGAGGCAGCCACGACCTCGGCGACGTTATGAGCGCGCAGGCCACCCGACACCAGGATGATGATGTCGTCTCCCCCGCGCTCGACGAGGCGGGCGAGGGCGTCCGGCTGCGCGACGGCCGGATCCCCACCCGTCGTCAGCACGCGGTCGTACCCGAGTTCCATGAGAACGTCGAGACCGCGATCCTGATCCACGACCTGGTCGAATCCACGGTGGAAGGTCAGCGGTGCGTCCTCGGCTGTGTCCCGCAGGCGCGCGGCCGCGTTCACGTCGATCTGCCCGTCGCGAGTGATGACGCCAACGACGAAGCCGAGGCGCACGTCCGATCCACGACCGATCGACGACAGGGTCACGATATCGGAGGCGATGCGGTCGACCTCTTCCCGCGTATGGACGAAGTCCCCGGGGCGCGGGCGCACGAGCACCTGAACTCCCCCAGCGGGCGCCACCTCGAGGGCAGCGGCCACCTCGTCGAATGCGGGGGTCAGGCCGCCGCACGACAGGTCGGTGCAGATCTCAATGCGATCCGCTCCCCCGTCGCGCGCACGGCGCACGCCCACGGCATCTTCCACGCAAATCTCTACAGTCGTCACGGCTGCCACCTCTCGTAGCACGTCGAGCCGCCCACGCGGGCAGCCAGGATCGCGGCACCCCAGCGGCCGCCCGCTCCCCCGAGGGAGGCGCGAACGATCTCGGGAGCGTCACGGAATGTCAGCATCGAAGCGAATTCCTCGCGCAGCGGCGCCAGCAGGTTCTCGCCCGCGTGCGACAGGCCGCCGCCGATGATGATGCGCTCGACGTCGACG
Source organism: Schaalia odontolytica (assembly GCF_005696695.1). Classification (NCBI taxonomy): domain Bacteria; kingdom Bacillati; phylum Actinomycetota; class Actinomycetes; order Actinomycetales; family Actinomycetaceae; genus Schaalia; species Schaalia odontolytica. The sequence goes on from NZ_CP040006.1 coordinate 1,620,785, forward strand.
GTGAGCGTCATGTGGGTGAGGGAGAGCGCGAGTGCGCGAACCGCGGTGTCCCACACCTCGGTCGCGACCGGGTCGGTACCGATGCCAGCCTCGACAGCCTTCGCACCGATATCCTCGCCGGTCGCCTGCTCGTAGCGCCTCGCGATGCCCTTCGCCGAGGCGTAGACCTCCAGGCACCCGCGCGACCCGCAGCGGCAGGACTCACCACCGGGGAAGACGGGCGCGTGCCCAACTTCGCCGGCGCTAAACGTCGCGCCACTCCACAGGTTGTCCCCAAGCATGAGAGCCACGGAGATGCCGGTACCGATGGGCATCATGAGGAAGGAGGAAGCCCCTCGGCCCGCGCCGAGGAGTCCCTCAGCCAGGCCGGCGGCGCGCCCGTCGTGCATGAGTGCGGCGGGCACGCCCGTGGCGTCCTCAACCGCGCGGGCCAGCTGGACGCCGCGCAGCTCGAGGTTCGCCGCGTACACGACGGTCCCGCTCTCCTCATCGACGAGGCCGGGGCAGATCAGGCCGAAACCGACCAATCCCGGATAGTCACTCGCGAGTCGCGCGCCGATTCGTCCCACCTGAGTGGCCACGGCCTCGCGGTTGGTCGGCTCGTTTCCCTGAGTGAGGATCGCGCCCGCCTCATCGACGATCATCCACTTGATGGATGTGCCGCCGATGTCGATGCCCGCAAATACCGGGCCCTCAGAATCCTTGACGGCGCTCATGGTACGACGACCTGAGCATGCAGATCGGGATCTGCCATATCGGGATCGAAGGGGAACATCGGGCGCTCAATCTTGTGGTGACCGAGGCGGATGAGGTCCTGATCGACGCCACCGGGGGTCAGCGCCATGAGCCAGCCCTTCTGGGTCTCGTACAGGTCGGGCTCCAGGTAACCGATCTTGACAACGATGACGTCGGCGGTGGTGATATCCACGCCGAGCAGCTCGAACTGGCTGTACATCGTGTACTGGTTGCGGTTCGTCGTGATGATGAAGCGCAGGCCGCCCGTGCGCAGCAGCGCGGTGTGGCCACCCATCGGGTCGTCAGCGAGGGCCTCGACCGTGGCGTGGACGTTCAGTGTTCCGGGCTCGCGGGTATCGATGTGTCCGCCGACCTCGAGGTCGACCTCGGCGCCGACGCCAGCCTCCCACGCAACGGCGGCCGCGGCGGGATCGATGATCGAGGCGTAGATGACGTCGAGCGTGGCCTCCTGGACGGGCTTCCATGCGAGCAGGGCCGCGAGCGCGACCGTCACGTCGTCGGCACCGCCGGCGCCCGGGTTGTCGCCGGAGTCGGAGATGAAGAAGGGCTTGGGGCCCTCCTCGGCGGCTGCCAGGCACTCTTCCATGGAGGCAACGGGGGCGACGAACTCGAAGCGGTCGTGCACGTCCCAGAAGTACTGGCCGATGCGCTCGGCCTGCTCCTTGACGAGCTCCGCGTCGTCGCCCGTGACGACGACCGCGCCCTTGCAGCGCGGCTGGTCGGCCCACGCGAAGCCGATCCAGATCGCGGCGTCCAGGATGCCGTCCATCGCTTCGATGGGGTCGATCATCTTGTACAGGGACTTGGCGGGTTCGATGCGGGTCGAGGTCTTCTCACCCGGCAGCAGGACGGGGACGTGGACCAGGGCCTTGACGGGCTTGGGCTGGCCGTTGAGGAGGCGCATGCCCAGGTTGTAGGCGGCGCGACGGCGCGACTCGAGGGCGTCCTCGTGGGGTGCGAGGCGGTAGCAGGTGAGGATGTCGCAGCCGTCGAAGAGGTCCTGGGAGACGTTTCCGTGCAGGTCCATCGAGGCGCTGACCATGGGCTCGGGGCCGATGACGCCGCGGATGGCGTTGATGAGGTCGCCCTCGGCATCGTCCATGCCCTGGACGCTCATGGCGCCGTGGATGTCGAAGAAGAGGCCGTCGAGCGGGCCGGCAGCGGCGAGGCCCTCGAGGATCTCAGCCTTCCAGGCGTCGTAGGCGCTGCGCTCGACGACGCCGCCGGGCAGGGCGCGCGAGTGCAGGACGGGGATCCACTCGATCTGGGTGGCCCAGTCCTCGTCGCGCCAGTAGAAGCGGTCCATCAGCTCCTCGCCGCGGGTGACGATGAAGTCGTCGGCGGTCGAGATGTAGGGGGTGAACGTCGAGGATTCGATGTGGATGCCGGCAACCGCGATGCGGGGCTTGGTCATGAGCGATTCTCCTTTGAGATCTTCGAGGGGGTGAGTGTCGAGAGCCCCCAGAGCGCCGCTTCGCGCCCTGATCGAGACGATTCGATCACGAGGTGTTCCATGATCGAGGGGAGGCAGGATTGGTGGAGCGCAGCGCGCACTCCGGCGGTGAAAGCGTCGACGGCGGAGAGTGCTCCACCGACGATGACTCCCTGGGGTGCCAGGAAGGACACGAGGTGGGCGACGCAGTGGCCCAGGAGGGTGCCCGCCTGGCGGATGGCCGTCGCAACTTCGGGGATGCCGTCGCGTGCTGCGGCCAGAAGCTGTGCGTTGTTCTCATAGACGAGGCCTGCTGCGGCCAGGTCTGCTCGGATCGAGTCGGCGGACGCGATCGTTTCGAGGCATCCGACGTTGCCGCACTTGCAGGGGCGGCCCGCGGCGGCCTCGACGGGGATGTGCGAGATATCCCCGGCCAGTCCGCCCTGACCCACCTGCGGCACGCCATCGACGAGGTAGGCGCCACCGATGGCGGAGCCAGCCTTGACATAGATAAGCGTGTCGATGGGGGCCACGCCCTGAAGACGACGCCGGTAGACGGATTCGCCGATGGCTCCCGCGCGCGCGTCGTTTTCGATGAGGGCGGGCAGCCCGCACTGCTCGGTGACGGCCTCGGCGACGTTGATGCCGTCCCACCCGGGCATGCGGGCGGGGCGGATCACGCGAGAGCGCTCCGCGTCCACGGGACCAGGGACCGCCAGGGTGATACCACCGACCCGCACGCCGGCAGCTTCTTCCTGGCGGGATACCTCATCCATGACCGCGTCGAGTACCGCCTGGGGACCTTCCGCGATGTCGATAAGGAGGCTCGAGGCCTGCCCGACTCCGCGGGTGGGGTCCGTCAGGGCGACGAGGCCGTGGTGGGCTCCCAGCTCGACGAGGGCGAGTGCTCCGGCGCCGTCGGAGGTGACGAGGCGGCGCGCACGCCGCCCGCCCGTGGAAACAGAGTGTTCCGCTTCCGCGATGACCCCGGCTTCGACGAGGCGAGACACAGCGGCCGACACCGTTGATGGTGCAAGGCCCGTTTGCTTGACAATCGCGGGCCTGGTGTCTGCTTGACCGGACCCAATCAGCGTCAGGACGGTCTCGTCGACATCATGCGTGGCCATGACACCTCCTCTAAGTACGTATGCAGTAACTACAACGTTACACTGCGCTCATCGTTGAGAACATGATTCATTATGCCCCACCGAAGAAAGTCTGACACTTCTTTCGCCGAAATATCTTGTTATTTTTTCGTAACATTCCACATTTTGGCCAAAGTGGCAACATTCGCCGACAAACTGTCATATGATGAACGTCATCTGACAGGGTTGTCATCCGTCAGTGTCCCCGATCAACGTTGATTTGGAGCAGTCATGAACCTTAGAAAGAAGCGGTGGATGGTCACCGGCGCGGCCCTCGCAATGGTCGCCTCCCTGGGCCTGTCCGCCTGTGGTGGCGGCAGCAGCAGCAGTAGCGGCGGTGGCCAGGCAGCCAACTCGGAAACCGGAAAGAACGAGGTCACGATGGCCTCGCGTACCCCCAACTGGATCTTCCCGGTCTCCGCAAAGGGCTACACGCAGGGCGAGAACGGCCAGTTCATCCAGGCGATGTACCGCCCGCTCTTCGCCTACAAGTCCACCTCTGAAACCCCCTACAAGATCAACCTCCCCAAGTCCCTGGGCACCGTTCCCGAGGTCTCTGAGGACGGCCTGACCTACACCATCAAGCTGCGCGACGACGCCAAGTGGTCCGACGGCACGCCCGTCACCACCCGCGACGTTGAGTTCTGGTGGAACCTCGTCACCAACAACAAGGACGAATGGGCCTCGTACAAGAAGGGCTTCTTCCCCGACGGTGCCGATCTGAAGATCATCGACGAGCACACGTTCTCGATCACCACCGAGACCAAGTTCGCCCCGGCCTGGTTCATTGACAACCAGATCAACAAGGTCGCTCTGCTCCCCCAGCACGCCTGGGACAAGACCAGCGCCGACGAGGCCGTCTCCGACCTCGACCGCACCCCCGAGGGCGCCCAGAAGGTCTTCGCCTACCTGCAGGGCGAGGCCAAGAACCTGTCCTCCTACGCCACCAACCCGCTGTGGCAGACGGTGAACGGCCCCTGGAAGCTCAAGGAATTCACCCCCGACCAGGGCCTGACACTCGTCCCCAACGAGAACTACTGGGGCGAGGACAAGCCCAAGATCGACGCGCTGATCTACAAGGCCTTCACGGGTGACGACGCCGAGTTCAACTCCGTGCGTTCTGGCGCCATCGACTTCGGCTACATCCCGGCCGCGCAGTACAACCAGCGCAAGGCCGTCGAGGACAAGGGCTACAACGTCTTCCTGTGGCCCGGCAACTCCATCACCTACCTGGCCCTGAACTTCGCACCCCAGGCCCCCGGCTCGAAGTTCATCAACCAGAAGTACATCCGCCAGGCGATGCAGCAGCTGATCGACCAGCCGACCCTGTCTGAGAAGATCTGGTCCGGCACCGCCTCCCCGACCTGTGGCCCCGTCCCGATGCCCGCCGAGAAGACCGGCACCACCGAGGGCTGCGTCTACAAGTTCGATCCGGAAGCCGCCAAGAAGCTCCTCGAGGACCACGGCTGGAAGGTCGTGCCCGACGGTGAAACCACCTGCGAGAACCCCGGCACCGGCGCCAACCAGTGTGGCGAGGGCATCGCGGCCGGCGACAAGCTGAGCTTCAAGCTCGTCTCCCAGTCGGGCTTCGTCTCCACGCACCAGATGTTCGAGGAGATCATCTCCCAGTTCGGCAAGCTCGGCATCAAGATCGACATGAACGAGGTCCCCGACTCGGTCGGTGCCTCGCAGGCATGTGACGACGAGACCCCCTGCACCTGGGACATGTCCTTCTTCGGATCCCAGACCTCGTGGGGCTTCCCGATCTACGCCTCCGGCGAGCGCCTCTTCGCCTCTGACGCTCCCGTCAACCTCGGCCAGTACAAGAACCCCGAGGCTGACAAGCTCATCGAAGAGTCGACCCGCTCCTCCGAGCCCAACGCTCTCCAGGCATACAACGACTACCTCGCGGAGGACCTCCCCGTTCTGTGGATGCCCAACCCGTACTACCAGATCACCGCAGTGAAGAAGACGCTCGACCTGGGCGAACTCGACGCCACCGGCGACACCTGGCCCGAGGATTGGTCGTGGTCGACCGAAGGTAAGTAAACCTTCGCCTTGACGCCTCACGGGGCAGGCGCCCGCACCCGCACATGCGGGCGCCTGCCCCCTTACTGTGGAGTTCGCAATGATCCAATTCATCCTCAAACGCCTCGGCCAGGCAGTCGTCGTTGTCTTCCTGGTCACCATCATCACCTTCATCCTCCTCCAGTCTCAGCCGGGCGGCGCAGCCCGAGCGGCACTCGGTAAGGATGCGACCCAAGAACAGCTCGCGGCCTTCGACCACGAAAACGGCTACGACAAGCCCATCCTCGAGCAATACAAAATCTACGTCACCAAAATTGCGCACGGCGACTTCGGCTACTCCTACCAGCACAACCAGTCTGTGAACGACCTGCTGGCCGCCCGCCTGCCGCGCACCATCTTCCTGTCCCTCCTGTCCACCATCCTGGCTCTCATCGTCGCGATCCCCCTGGGCGTGTGGCAGGCCGTCAAGAGAAATAAAGCACCCGATTACATCGTGACGATCGCGTGTCTGCTGGCCTACTCGACGCCGATCTTCTTTGCGGGCCTGCTCCTCATCGTCCTCTTCTCCCAGGTGTGGCCGATCCTGCCCAACGATGCTCCGCAGGGCGAGGCCCTGTCGGTCATGTGGGAACAGTGGGATCACCTGGTTCTGCCTGTGTGTGCCCTGTCGATCGGCACGATCGCCGCCTACGCGCGCTACGTGCGCTCCTCGATGGTGGATAACCTCAACGAGCAGTACGTGCGTACCGCTCGCGCGAAGGGCCTGTCGGAGTTCCGCGTCGTCTTCGTTCACACGCTGCGCAACGCCATGTTCCCCGTCATCACGATGATCGGCCTGTACATCCCCGCGATGTTCTGTGGCGCCCTGGTTATCGAGACGCTCTTCAACTTCAACGGCATGGGCTACCTGTACTACCAGGCGACCGGCAGGCGCGACTACCCGATTCTCCTCGGCGTCGCCCTGATCGTCTCCTTCGCGACCGTCATCGGCGCACTCCTGGCAGACTTCCTCTACGCCCTCGCTGATCCCCGTATCCGACTGGCAGGACGTGCCAAATGACCACCGCAACCGCACCCATCGCCGCGCCGGCCAAGGCGCGCACCGCCCGCAAGTCGACGAAGCTGCAGGGCCTGCAGGTCTTCATGGAGAACAAGCTCGCCGTCTTCGGCGTGTGCCTCATCCTCATCCTGATGGCCTTCTCGTTCATCGGCCCGATGTTCTACGTGACCGACCAGATCCACACGGACCTGTCGAACTCGGCCCTGCCTCCCTCAGCCGAGCACCCGCTTGGCACCGACATGGTCGGTTACGACCAGCTCGGACGCCTCATGAAGGGCGGACAGACCTCGATCATCGTCGGCCTGTTCGCCGGCATCTTCGCCACTACGATCGGCACGTTGTACGGCGCGATCGCCGGCTTCGTGGGCGGTTGGATCGACGCGATCATGATGCGCCTCGTTGACGCGCTCATGTCCGTGCCCGTCCTGTTCCTCTTCATGCTGATCGCCACGATGATTCCGCCGACCGTCCCGGTCCTCATCATCATCATGTCGGCCCTGTCCTGGCTGGGAACGTCCCGATTGATTCGAGGCGAGGCCCTGTCCCTGCGCACGCGCGAGTACGTCGTCGCGATGCGTGGCATGGGCGGCTCGATGCCCCGAGCGATCCGGACGCACATCGTCCGTAACACGATCGGCACCGTCATCGTCAACGCGACCTTCCAGGTCGCAGACGCCGTCCTCTACGTCGCCTACCTGTCGTTCCTCGGCCTGGGCGCGCAGCCTCCCGCCACCGACTGGGGAGCCATGCTCTCCAACAGCCAGTCGCACGTCTACTCGGGCAACTGGTGGCTGCTCTACCCGCCGGGCGTCCTCATCATCCTCCTGGTCCTGTCGTTCAACTTCATTGGCGACGGCCTGCGTGACGCCTTCGAAGTTCGACTGCGCAAGAGGTGAGCACTGAACTATGAATACTCCACTCCTTCAGATCAAAGATCTGCACACCGATATTGAGGTCCGCAACGGCGTGGTTCGCGCCCTCTCGGGTGTCGACCTGCACGTGAACCCGGGCGAGACCCTGGGCATCGTGGGCGAGTCCGGCTCCGGCAAGACCATGACGGCCCTGTCCCTCATGGGCCTGCTCCCCCAGGGCGGCAAGGTCTCCTCCGGCTCGATCATCCTCGACGGCCAGGACCTCACCCAGCTGCCCCTCAAGGAGAAGCGCAAGCTGCGCGGCACCAAGGTCGGCATGATCTTCCAGGATCCTCTCACCTCCCTGAACCCGACTATGAAGATCGGTCTTCAGGTGTGCGAGCCGCTGCGCGTGCACGAGAAGCTCTCGAAGCGGGAAGCACTCGCACGCGCCGTCGAGATCCTCAAGCGCGTCGGCATGCCTCGTCCCGAGGTGGTCATCAATAACTACCCGCACCAGCTCTCGGGCGGCATGCGTCAGCGCGTCATGATCGCCATGGCCCTCGTCTGCAAGCCGCGCATCCTCATCGCGGACGAGCCGACGACGGCCCTGGATGTCACGACGCAGATGCAGATCCTCGACCTCATCGACGAGCTGCGCGACGAGTACAAGATGGGCGTCATCCTCATCACCCACGACCTGGGTGTCGTGGCCGGTCACACCGACCGCGTCGCCGTCATGTACGCCGGTCGTATCGTCGAGACCGCGCCGACGAAGACGCTGTTCACCGAGCCGAAGCACCGCTACACGAGCTCGCTGATGGCGGCACTGCCCGAGCGTGCGCTCGCAGCAGGCACCAAGCTCTTCTCGATTCCGGGCGCTCCCCCGTCGCTGACCAACCTGCCGGTGGGCTGCCGCTTCGCGGCCCGCTGCCTGTGGGCCACCGACGAGTGCCGCGCCGGCTACCCGGACCTGAGCGGGGACGATACCCACACCTTCTCCTGCTTCCACCCGGTGCAGGAGGGCGACGAGTCCCCCGCGGTCCTCCAGGGCAAGCTGGATTCCACCAAGGCCGAGGAAACGACCTCGGATGTCCCGCAGATCTCCCACGACGTCCTGCTCGACGTCAAGGAGGCCTCGCGCGAGTACGAGTCGGCAGGCTCCGGCTTCTTCAAGCGCGAGAAGGGCGTCGTCTCCGCCGTCGACCGCGTGTCCATCACGGTCAAGAAGGGCGAGACCTACGGCCTCGTCGGCGAGTCCGGCTGCGGTAAGTCCACCGTGGGTCGCCTCATTGCCGGCCTCGAGCCCCCGTCGGGCGGCGCCATCGAACTCGACGGACGCGACCTCGCCACGCTCAAGGGACGCGACGCTGTGCGCATCCACCGCGACGTGCAGATGATGTTCCAGGACTCCTACGCGGCAATGGACCCGCGCATGCGCATCGACCAGATCCTGGCCGAGCCCATGAGCATCCAGAAGACCGGCAACGCTCGCCAGATCGCCGAGCGCATCATGGAGATCCTCGAGCAGGTCGGCCTGACCGAAGAGGTCCTGGACCGCTACCCGCACGAGTTCTCGGGCGGTCAGCTCCAACGCCTCGGCTTCGCCCGTTCGCTGACCCTGGCTCCCGACCTGATCGTGGCCGACGAGCCCGTCTCGGCGCTTGACGTCTCCGTCCAGGCGCAGGTCCTCAACCTCATGAAGGATCTGCAGCAGGAGCTGGGCCTGTCCTACCTGTTCATCAGCCACGACCTGGCGGTCGTTCAGTACATGGCCGATCGCATCGGCGTCATGTACCTGGGCCGCATCGTCGAGGAGGGCCCCGCACACGAGGTCGTCAAGAACCCGAAGCACCCCTACACGAAGGCGCTCATCGACTCGATCCCCGTGCCGGACCCCGAGTTCAAGCACGACGAGAGTGCCATCAAGCTCACCGGCGAGCCGCCGAGCGCCGTCAACCCGCCCGAGGGTTGCCGCTTCCGCCCGCGCTGCCCGTTCGCTGGCGAGGAGTGCAAGGTGCAGCCCATGCTCACGGATGAGACGCACCGCGTGGCGTGCCACCACCCGCTCCTGACGCTGAGCGTCAAAGAAGAGGTGAACGCCTAACACACACGTTCATGCGAACTCCATGCGTTGCCCCCGGCCCGCTGATGCGAGCCGGGGGCAACGTTATGTGCGGCATCCACATCGCCGGGCCGTTATGCGCGTCTGAAGGGCGCAGGGCTGCGTCGCCCTCCTGGCGCCCTTCGCGGCGCCTCAGACAGGATGCGCCCCAGCGGGAACATTCCACCTGATCGGGAGCATTCAACCCGTTAGGGAAGATTCCACCCGATCAGAAGGGGTTGAATCTTCCCGATCGGGTGTAGCACCTCTTCGGCCACAAGCATCGTCGCGGAGCCGGCTGACCGCGCCCCTACCCCGTTCCTGTCAGTGATACCCTACCGGCGTTTATCGACACCCCGGCCGGGCGGCGCTGCACCGGTGAGGGGCATTGCACCAGTGAGGGAGCCTGACGCCAGGGGTACTAGTGGGGGGTTTGCATCATTAGAAGCCTCCCTTCGGCGTGTCGCCGGCGTGTCGCGGCCCTAATGACGCAAATCCCCCGTTTGGCGGCGGTGAGGTCACGGTTTGGGGTGGTAAGGCGCCCACATCGCAGACCACCTCGGTGAAAAACATTGAAAATGGGGTATTGCGGCTGAGGTGGTCTGCGTTTTGGGCACAACGGTGCCTGGCCTGGTGTGTTGGTCGCACGCGAACCGCTGAATATGCGCATCAACCCCTTGATACGCACGTAAACCCGTAAATTGGCGCGTTAAACCTCTCATGTGAGCGTGGGCGGGGCTGCCCAGGCCAGCAGATACGCGTGTGGGGCACGACCACGCGGTCGTGCCCCACAGGCTATTCGCTAGTGTCAGCGCGTCACTTGGAGACGGCCTTCTTCAGCGTGGAGCCAGCGGAGAGCTTCACACCGTAGCCAGCGGGGATCTTGATCTCTTCGCCGGTGCGGGGGTTACGGCCGGTGCGGGCGGCGCGCTCAACACGCTCGACGGAGAGCAGACCGGTCACCTTGACGGCCTCGCCCTTAGCCAGGGACTCAACGAGGACGGCCTGGAAGGCGGCCAGGGCCTCGTCGGCCTTCGCCTTGGTCAGGTCGGCGCGTTCGGCAATCTGAGCGACAAGCTCGGTACGGTTCACGGACATTGAGAAACCTCATTCCTGTTCGTTCTTGGTTACCACTGTCGTGGCCACGAATGACACACTACGAAATCTTTTGCGATTTTGCCGACTTTAGGGCCAGATTTCGCGGATTTCACGAAAATATCTCGTTTTTTTGCTCAAAAACCGTCAATTCTGTGCGACAGGTCACTCAAACTTGCCGAGTGGTTGCAATTCTGCGGAACTCAAATGCGCTGCCACCGGCACGTTTTTCGGTAACAGGAACTTTCCCACACACCGAGGACACACCCCTCTCATTAGACCTGACAAACATAGACGACCGACATACAAAAGGGCGGGGAGTGACCCTACGGCCACTCCCCGCCCCGATGAGAAGCTTCGCGATGCCTCAGGCCGAGGCGCGCTGCTTGTTCCACACGTCGAAGGCGACAGCCAGGAGCAGGACAGCGCCCTTGACGATCTGCTGGGTGGAGGTGGAGGCACCCATGAGCTGCATGCCGTTAGACATGACGGCCATGATGAGGCCACCGATGAGGGCGCCGGACAGGCGACCGATACCGCCGGTCGTCGACGCACCACCGATGAAGCATGCGGCGATGGCGTCGAGCTCGAACATATTTCCGGCCGAGGGCTGTGCGCCGTTCATACGAGCCGAGTAGACAACGCCCGCAACACCCGCAAGGAAGCCCATGTTGACGTAGCACCAGAAGGTGACCTTCTTGACGTCGATGCCGGACAGGGCGGCAGCGGACTTGTTGCCACCGATCGCGTACACGTCGCGGCCAAACATCGTCGAGGAGGCGAGGGTTCCGAAGACGAGAACGAGGATCGCCAGGAGGATCAGCACGATGGGCAGGCCGCGCTCGGTGGAGAGCTTGTAGGCAAACCACATGACGACGACGGCGGTCAGCACAATCTTCACGATGAAGAGCCACATCGCCTCAACCGCCTGGTTGTAGGAGATGCGGGCGCGGCGGGTGCGCAGCTGCTGGTAGGCGAAGCCCGCAACGCCGATGCCGAAGATCACCAGGGTGAAGACGTCGAAGCCGTTACCGCCCAGGAGGCCGTTCAGGAAGCCGTTGGCGATGTTGTAGTAGCCCTTCGGGAAGGGCGAGAGCGAGACGTTGTCGAGAACCTGGTAGGTCAGGCCACGGAAGAGGAGCATGCCGGCCAGGGTGACGATGAAGCCCGGGATGCCCACGTACGCGACCCAGAAACCCTGGAAAGCACCGATCAGGATACCCATGACGAGGGCGGCGACGACGCCGACCCACCAGGGGTAGCCCTGCTTGATGACGAGGACGCCACTGAGGGCGCCAGTCACGGCCACGACCGAGCCCACGGAAAGGTCGATCTGGGCCAGGACGATGACGAAGAGCATGCCGATCGCGAGGATCAGGATGTAGGAGTACTGCAGGACGATATTCGTCAGGTTGCCCGACGACAGGAAGGTGTCGGGGTTGAACGCCCAGAAGAGGACGACGATGGCGATGAACGCGATGAAGATGCCGCCCTGACGCAGGTTGGCCTTCAGCGTGTCAACCAGGCTGATTTCGGCGGTCATTTCTGGTCCTCCCTTGCGGGTTCGATAGTCATGAGTTCCATGAGGTTTTCCTGGGTGGCGTCCTCGGCCTTGACCTCGCCGGTGATGCGGCCGTACGCCAGGGTGTAGATGCGGTCCGAGACGCCGAGGACTTCCTCGAGTTCGGAGGAGATGACGATGACGGCCTTGCCTTCTTCGACCATCTTGTTGATGAGCGTGTAGATCTCGAACTTCGCGCCGACGTCGATGCCGCGCGTGGGTTCATCGAGGATGAGGACGTCTGCGTCCGTGTAGAGCCACTTGGACAGAACGACCTTCTGCTGGTTGCCACCCGACAGGGAGCCGGTCTTTTGGAGGACCGAGTTGGAGCGGATGTTCATCCGTTCCTTGTAGTCGGCGGCGACCGCCAGTTCCTTGTGCCCGTCGACGAGGCCTCGGCGCGAGAGCTTGAACAGGCCTGCGGTGGCCACGTTATGCCGGATGTCATCGATGAGGTTGAGACCGTATTGCTTGCGGTCCTCAGTCGCGTAGGCGATGCCATGCTTGATCGCGTCCGAGACGGTCTTGATCTTAATCTCTTTGCCATCCTTGAAGAGCTTGCCCGAGATACGCGCCCCGAAGGAGCGACCAAAAATACTCATCGCAAGCTCAGTACGTCCGGCACCCATGAGGCCAGCAATGCCGACGACCTCGCCATGACGCACGTTGAAGGAAGCACCGGAGATCACGACACGCCCAGCCTGGGTCGGGTGATAGACGGTCCAGTCTTCCACACGGAAGACCTCCTCGCCGATCTCCACGTTGCGCTCGGGGTAGCGCTGGGTGAGGTCACGGCCGACCATGAGCGAGATGATCTTGCCCTGCGTGGAGGCCGGGTCCTTCATATCGATCGTCTCGATGGTCTGACCGTCGCGCAGGATCGTCGTACGGTCGGCGATCTCGGCGATCTCTCCGAGCTTGTGGGAGATGATGACGATGGCGACGCCCTGGTCACGCAGGCTGCGCACGAGGTCGAGGAGCTGGGCCGAGTCGTTGTCGTTGAGGGCGGCGGTGGGCTCGTCCAGGATCAGCAGGCGCACGTCCTTGGACAGGGCCTTGCCGATCTCGATGAGCTGCTGCTTGCCCACGCCGAGGGTGCCGACCTGGGTCGTCACGTTTTCCTTCAGGCCGACCTTTTCCAGGACCTTTTCAGCGCGGTGGTTGACCTCGTGCCAGTCGATGAGGCCGAGCTTGCGGGGCTTCTCAGCGCCCAGGAAGATGTTCTCCGCGATCGACAGGTAGGGAACGAGGGCCAGCTCCTGGTGAATGATGCCAATGCCGAGCGCCTCGGAGTCCTTGATGGAGCGGAATTGGACTTCCTTGCCATCGAAGATAATGGTGCCGTCGTACTGCCCGTGGGGGTAGACGCCGGAGAGAACCTTCATAAGGGTGGACTTGCCGGCGCCGTTTTCGCCGCACAGGGCGTGGACTTCGCCGGGGCGGACATCAAGGTTGACGTGCTTGAGGACGGGCACGCCATTGAAACCCTTGTCGATGTCACGCATTTCCAAAATGTTCTGCGTCATGTTTACATTCCTCGAATCGGAAGGGGTGGGGTGCGGGGCGAGCGCCCCGCACCCCGTCGTCGCTTACTTCTTCACGACGCCCGCATCAACGTCGGCCTGGGTGAAGTAACCGGAGTCGATGAGCTTTTCCTTGAGGTTGTCGGCGTAGATGGTCTCGACCTCGAGCAGGTAGGAGGGCACAACCTTCACACCGTTGTTGTAGGTGGTGGTGTCGTTGGCCTCGGGCTGCTTGCCCTCAGCCATCGCCTTGATGACCGTCACGGCCTGGGCGGCCAGGGTACGGGTGTCCTTGAAGATGGTGGACTGCTGGATGCCATCCGCAATCATCTTGGTGGAGGCGATCTCGGCGTCCTGGCCGGTCACGATGGGCAGGCCATCCTTGATGGCGGGGCCGTAGCCGGCGCCCTGGAGGGCGGTGATGATGCCGCGGGAGATACCATCGAAGGGCGAGAGCACGCCGGCGAGGGGCTCAGATCCACCGCCGTAGGTCGAGGTCAGCAGGTCCTCCATGCGCTTCTGGGCGACTTCCTGCTGCCAGCGCAGGATGGCGACCTGGTCGAAGCTGGTCTGGCCGGACTTCACGACGAGGGTGCCGTCGTCGAGGTAGGGCTTGAGGACGCTCATGGCGCCGTCGAAGAAGAACTTGGCGTTGTTGTCATCGGGCGAACCGGCGAAGAGCTCGATGTTGAGCGGGCCCTTGGGGGCGTTATCGAGCTTCTTGCCGTCCTTGTCGGTCAGGCCCAGGCCGAACAGCAGAGCGTTGCCCTGTGCGACGCCGACCTTGAAGTTGTCGAAGGAGACGTAGAAGTCAACGTTCTCGTTGTCGCGGATGAGGCGGTCGTAAGCGATGACCGGGATGTTCTTCGAACCTGCGGTGTCGAGCTGGCTCGACAGAGCCGTGCCGTCGATGGATGCAATGACCAGGATGGTGGCACCGTTGGTGATCATCTGGTCGATCTGCTGGGTCTGGGTGGGGATGTCGTCGTTGGCGAACTGGAGGTCAACCTCGTATCCGGCTGCCTCAAGGCCTTCCTTCACCGCGTTACCGTCGGCGATCCAGCGCTCCGAGGTCTGGGTCGGCATCGCGACGCCAACCTTGACCTTGCCGCCGTTCGAGGCCGCAGCGCCGCTATCGGAATTGGAAGCGCCACCGGCACCGCCGCCCGCGCATCCGCTCAGCGCAAGGGCACCGGCCGCAAAAGTGGCCGCAACCGTCGCCATCTTGCCAAAGAAACCACGTGTCTTCATGGAATATCTCCTGTTAATTTCCTCGACATCACTGTCGATGAGTGTCACGTCTCCACACATCCGTCGTGTGGTCTGACAACTTTTACCATATGAGAGAGGGGACCCCCTCGCATTGCCCAATTGATAACGTTCCAATAACAATTGTTAACGTTCACAACTTTAAGAACGGACATATACACAAAGGAATCCCCAGGCTGTGTGGGGCCAGACGACCCCACACAGCCGATGTGAGAGGGTTTTACAGCCCCTCGGCGAGACGGTGGTACGCCTGGTTCCAGCGCACGCCGGAGGCAAAGTCGCGTCGCGTCGTCGACTCGTCGATGACGACGAGTTCCATGTGCGCCAGCGCCGCAAAGTTCTCCCACACCTCGGGCTCGATCTGCGTCGACATGCACGTGTGATGCGCTCCGCCAGCCGTCAGCCATGCCTCGACGGAGGTGTAGAAGTCAGGCTCGGGGATCCACATCGCACGGGCGACGGGGAGCTTGGGCATCGGCTGGGGAGGCTCGATGACGTTGACAATGTTCGCGGTAAGGCGGAATCGGTCGCGCATGTCGGACATAGCGACGACGACGCCTCGTCCCGGAGCCGCATCGAAGACCATGCGAACCGGATCCTCGCGATCCCCGATGCCCAGAGGATGAATCTCGATGCGCGGGCGGGCGTTCGTCAGCGAGGGGCACACCTCGAGCATGTGGGCGCCCAGGATCATCTCGGAACCCTCGACGAGGTTGTAGGTGTAGTCCTCCATGAGCGAGGCACCGCCGGGCAGTCCCTCCCCCATCACCTTCGCGGCGCGCACGAGGACCGCGGTCTTCCAGTCCCCCTCGGCGCTGAAACCGTAGCCGACCTCGGTCAGGCGCTGCACGGCCAGGCCGGGGAGCTGACGGAGCCCGCCGAGGTCTTCGAAGTTGGTCGTGAAGGCCATTGCCCCGCGCTCTTCGAGGAAGGTGCGCAGCGCAATCTCCTCGCGGGCGGCGTAGCGCAGCGATTCCGCCCGATCCCCACCCGGGGCCAGCTCGGGGGCAACGTCGTAACGCTCGCAGTATTCGGCCACGAGGGCGTCGATGGCGGCCTCGTCCACGGCGTCAACGACGGCGACGAGGTCGTTGACCGACCACGTGTTGACCGAGACGCCGAGGCGACGCTCAGCCTCGGTCTTATCACCCTCCGTGACGGCCACGTTGCGCATGTTGTCACCGAAGCGCACGACGCGCAGCTCATTGGTCGCCGCGAAACCGCCGGCCGCGCGCACCCAGTTGGCGACGCGACGACGCGTCTTCTCCTGCGAGGCATGACCGACGACCGTGGCGCGAGCCAGGCCCAGGCGCGTGAGGATGTAGGCGTATTCGCGGTCACCGTGCGCCGCCTGGTTCAGGTTCATGAAGTCCATGTCGATGCTACCCCAGGGGATCTCGACATTAGCCTGGGTCGCCAGGTGCAGCAGGGGCTTGCGCAGGACCTCGAGGCCGCGGATCCACATCTTCGCAGGGCTGAACGTGTGCATCCAGGAGATGACGCCGAGGACGCGGTCGTCCGCGCTGGCCTCGAGCATTGCTCGCTTGATGGCGTCGGAGTCCTTCAGGACGGGCTTCCATACGATCGGCGCGGGGAGCAGGTCTGATTCGTTGAGCAGGCGAACGACCTCTTGGGACTGCTTGGCGACCTGCGCCAGGGTTTCCTCGCCGTACAGGTCCTGGCTGCCGGTGACGAACCAGACCTCGCGGCCCTCGTAGAAACTGGTCACGGTGAAATCTCCTTTGATGTCAGTGCTGTCCGTAGACGTTTTGGTAGCGGTCGTAGAGGGAATCAATGTGGTGCTGCTCGATGGGAACGAGAGGTCCGCCCGCCCGGGCGACATGCACGGTCTTGGCGACCTCCTCGACCATGACGGCGGCCTTGACGGCGGCGCGCGCGTCGCGCCCGATCGTGAAGGGGCCGTGGTTGCGCATGAGGACAGCCGGCGAGCGCGATTCGCGCAGGGTGTCAACGATGCCGCGCCCGATCGAGTCGTCGCCAATGAGGGCGAAAGGACCGACGGGGACGAGGCCGCCGAACTCGTCGCCCATCATGGTCAGGACGCAGGGAATCTCCTCGCCGCGCGCCGCCCAGGCGGTGGCGTAGGTGGAGTGCGTGTGCACGACGCCGCCCACCTCGCTCATGTGACGGTAGACGTAGGCGTGCGCGGCGGTGTCCGAGGAGGGCGCCCCCTCCCCCAGCACGAGGTTTCCGTCGAGGTCACACACGACCATCGCCTCGGGACTCAGGTCATCGTAGGACACACCCGAGGGCTTGATGACGAGGAGGTCCTGACTGCCGTCCTGGGCCTCGCCGCGCACTCGCTGGGAGACGTTCCCTGCCGTCCAGACGACGAGGCCCCAGCGGGGTAGCTCGGCATGCAGGGTGGCGACGTATTCACGAACGCGCTCGATCTCGCGCGCGAACTCGGGGGTCCATGTGTCGGGGTTGCGGTGATCCATTCGTACTCCTCACTGAGCACCGATGAGCATCGGTTGGGTTAACGTTAACATTCACCCGCGCATGAAAGCAAGTATGACTACCAAAAGAGCCTCTAACGAGGGCAAACTCCCGTCGAACCGCGCACAACGAGGCGTGTAGGACGCACGTACGTGTCCACCGATTCCCCGTCGAGCGCGTGACTGACCGCCTCAAGTGCGCAGCGCCCAAGGTCCGCGAAATCCTGACGCACCGTCGTCAGCCCCGGCCCCGCGTAGGCGGCCATCGGCACATCGTCGAAACCCGCGACCGACACGTCACCCGGAACACTCACCCCGGCCTCGGCGAAGGCTCGGAGGAGACCGACCGCGACCTCGTCGTTCGCGCACATGACGGCATCAGGCAGGCCATTTTCGACAAGGTTCTGTCCTGCAACGTACCCCCAGCGCGCCTCCCACGAGCCGACGAGCGGCTCGCGCATCGGCAGACCCTCCTGGACCATCGCCTCGCGCCACCCGGCCACGCGTTCACGCGCCTCGAACCACTCCTGAGGACCCGCCACGCAGGCGATATCACGATGACCGAGCGTCATCAGGTGCTCCGCGAGCGCGCGCGCACCTCCGCGCTGGTCCGCGTGAACGACCGACACTCCGCGTCCGAACGTGCGCCCGCCGGAGACCGCGACCACCGGCACGGACGCGCCCTGGGATGCCACGGCCTCGGCGAGGGAATCCACCGGCGCGATGACCACGATCGCCTCGGCGGCCAGGGAGGAGAAGTGGTCGAAGGCACTGGCCACGTCGTCGGCACGGAAACGATCGAGGGCCACAACCGACGTGAAGAGCCCCGCTTTGCGGGCGGCAACCTCCAGTGCCACCAGCATCGAGGAGGGACCGAAGTGGGCCGAGGTCGTGGTCACGACGCCGATAATGCCCGAGCGGGCGGTCACCAGGGCACGGGCCACCGAGTTCGGGCGGTATCCCAGCTGTTCAATCGCGGCCTGCACGCGCTCGCGCGTCCGAGGCGATACGCGCCCCTTGCCGTTCACAACGCGAGACACCGTCTGATGCGAGACACCGACCAATTCGGCCACGTCCGCCATCGACGGAGGACGACCATTGCGCGTCATACCGGCCTCCCTCCCGCATAAGTCCGGCTTTGTTCACATCGTAAACGAAAAGCATCCGCGACATAGAACTCGCCACACTTTTTAAATAACTCGTAAAACAATCATGCCGATCACAGAGAATGGAGGGGTCCCTTCAACACTTGGATAAAGGTCCAGGAGACACAGATGGCATCAAGCCCCTCGTCCGCTCCCCACCCCGTCGATCAAGTCCCTCCCTTTGGGAAACTCACCATTCTGGGCATTCAGCACGTCCTCGCGTTCTACGCGGGCGCCGTGGTCGTCCCGCTCGTCATTGCTTCCGGCCTCGGGCTCGACAACCACACGCTGGTCCACCTCATTAACGCAGACCTGCTCACCTGTGGCATCGCCACCATCATCCAGTCGGCCGGCATTGGCCGCTTCATCGGCGTGAAGCTCCCCCTCATCCAGGGCGTCACGTTCACCGCCGTCTCACCCCTCATCGCAATCGGCGCGGCTGCAACGCCCGTCGGCGCCAACCCGACGACCGGCCTGGCCACCATGTACGGCTCCATCATCGCCGTCGGCCTTCTCGTCTTCCTGGTCGCTCCTTTCTTCGCCAAGCTCCTGCGTTTCTTCCCGCCGATTGTCACGGGCACGCTCTTGACCGTCATGGGCACGACGCTCCTGTCCGTCTCCGCCGGAGACATCGTCGCCTGGGCCGATCGGGCCACCGATGATGCAGCGAAGGCAGCCGCAACATACGAGGCACTCGGCTTCGCTTTTGGAACGATCGCGATCATCGTCATCATCCAGCGCCTCTTCAAGGGCTTCATGGGCACCCTGTCCGTCCTGCTCGCCTTGCTCATCATGACAGCCGTTGCCTTTGCGATGGGCAAGACCGATTTCTCGGGCGTGGGAGAAGCCAGCTGGTTGGGCATCACCACGCCCTTCTACTTCGGCATCCCGAAGTTCTCCGCCACCGCGCTCCTCGCCATGATCATCGTCATGGCCGTGACCGCCGTGGAGACCACGGGCGACGTCTTCGCCACCGGCGAGGTCGTGGGCAAGCGCATCGCCCCGCGCGACATCGCCAACGCCCTGCGCGCCGACGGCCTGTCCACGCTGCTGGGCGGCGTCCTCAACTCCTTCCCCTACACCTGCTTCGCGCAGAACGTCGGCCTCGTGCGCCTCACCCGCGTGAAGTCCCGCTGGGTCGTCACCGCCGCGGGCGTCTTCATGATCGTCCTGGGCCTGCTGCCCAAGGCAGCGGCGATCGTCGCAGCCATCCCGCAGCCTGTCATCGGCGGCGCCTCGCTGGCGATGTTCGCCAACGTCGCCGTCGTCGGCATCCAGACCCTGGCGAAGGTTGACCTGCGCGACAACCGCAACGCCGTCATCGTCTCCACGTCGATCGGCCTGGCCCTCCTCGTGACTCTCAAGCCCGGCATTGTCTCGGTCATGCCCTCCTGGCTGCAGATCATCTTCGGCTCCGGCGTGACCATCGGCTCGCTGACGGCCATCATCCTGAACCTCTTGTTCTTCCACATCGGACGCCCGGCCTCGCCGGACGTGGCCGTGGTGGACGGCAAGAAGATCAACCTGGACGACATCAACGCGATGGATCGCGACCAGTTCGTCGCAACTTTCTCGTCGATGTTCTCCGCTCACACGTGGCCGGTCGAGCGCGCGTGGGAGTCCCGTCCCTTCGCCTCCGTGTCCGAGCTGCGTTCCTCCTTCGAGGACGCCGTCCTGTCGGCTACCCCCGAGGAGGCCGAGGAGCTCATCGCGTCCTACACGGACGTCGTCTCCCTGGTCCTCGACGGCGCGGGTGATGAGCAGGCCAGCTCGGACACCTCGTCCCTGTCCGTGGGCGAGGTGTCCTCCGAAGAAGCCGAGGAACTGCGCGCCCTGGCCGCCGCCTACCGCGAGAAGTTCGGCCGTCCGCTGGTCATCTGCGTGGATAACGTGGTGGACCGCAAGCACCTGCTGTCCTCGGGCTGGCGCCGCGTCGAGCACTCCCCCGCCCGCGAGGCTCGCTTCGCGCTCGGCGAGGTCATCGACATCGCCGACCTGCGTTTCGATCAGCTGGTCGCCGACGCGAACCCCATGCGCGCCGCGTGGGACGCTGGTTTTGAGCGCCTCTGAGTAGCTTTCAGCTTCTCTGACTGACGAGGCCGGGGCGCGTTGGGCAATATGCCTGACGCGCCCCGGCTTTTTCATGCCTCAGCCGTGACGGTTCCCTCACGAGTCGCTCCGGATGCAGATACGCCGAGGGGCCGACCTGGCGGTCGGCCCCTCGGCGTATCCCATCAACACAGTGCAAGTTGTCCCAGAAGGCTCCTCGATGATGTCTCGTCGGCATTGCTCGGGCCCGTGTGGCCCGTGCCGTATTCCCTTGTGATGACACCTACTGTAGGCACCCAACCTTGCGGCAACGGCAAGGCAAGCTGAGAAAAACCTGGGATTTTAACCCCGCAGATAATTGACTGATCACAAGACGAGTGTGCGCCCCCGGTTTCCCGGGGGCGCACACTGCGTTACGCGCTGTCAGTGCTGCGCGTTAGGCCTCAGCCGTTCCACTGGCCGTTCTCGGCGAAGTAGTACCACTTCCAGCCGATCCAGTGCCCACCCGTGTACATCGCACCCGAGTCGGTACTCAGGTAGTACCAGAAGCCACCATCCTTCAGCCAACCGGTCGTCAACGCGCCACTGGAGTGCATGAAGTACCAGGACGAGCCGTCCTTGACCCATCCGGTCGCCATCGCGCCACTACCGGGCGTCAGGTAGTACCAGGTCGGACCATCAAGCAGCCAACCGGTCACCATCCGACCCGTCGCAGGATCCAGGTAGTACCAGGAAGAGCCATCCTTCACCCAGCCACTCGCCTGGGCACCCGAAGCGTCGTGGTAGAACCACGAACCAGCCTCACTCACCCAACCGGTACGCATGTAGCCGCGAGAATCAAAGCGGTAGATCGAGTTGCCGATCTGCAGCGTCTGGCTCACCGGGTAGGTCCCGTCGGCGTAGCGGTACCACCAGCCGAGAGAGTCGCTCACCCACTGGCCACCCTGCGGGGCAGGTGCCGGGGTCGGATCCGGGGAAGGCTCCGGCGCGGGCGCAGGATCCGGGGTCGGAGCGGGCGTCGGATCACCCTGGAGGCGCACCTCCTGCTTGGCGGGGTTGACGCCCCAGTCCCAGGCGAAGAGGTACGGGGTCACCGGGGCCTCGTCCGTGCGTCCCTGCTGCGCCCAGGCGGCCTTCAGCTCCGAGACGGGCACGTCGAAGTGGTAGCGGTGCGTGCCATCGGCGAGGATCTCACCATCGTCCTCGACGAGCTTGCGGTAGTACCACGTGCCATCGGCGTCCTCGTGGAAGTCGATGCCGGCCACGGGCGAGGCGTCGGTGACGTCGAAGGACACCGTGCGGGCATCGCCCTCACCGCTCACCGCCAGGTTGGAGATGACGGGGGCCTGCGTGTCCAGCGTGAACTCGTAGCTCATCTGGTGCTTGCGCGAGGACGGACCATCCGTCGCGGCCTCAATCGTCAGCGTGTAGGCGCCGTCGGCCAGCTCGTTGCCGGACTGGTCATAGCCGTCGAAGAAGGGTTCCTCACCGGCGAACTCACCCGGCTTCGTCCAGCCGGTCTCGAGGTCGTAGAGGGACTTGCGCACGCGGTTGATCGTATAGGAACGCACGGACTCGCCCGCGGAGTTGCGGTAGGTGAGAGTCATCGACGGAACGGAGCGCAGCATGCCGGTCATCGGCGCGATCTTGTCGGGGGCACCCGCCCACTTGGCGCGCGAGGTGATAAGGCGCTGCGTGTTGATCGTGGTGACCAGGTTCGAGTCCTGCTTGTCCGACAGCGGGTTCAGCGCTCCCAGCGGGATAGACGAGTGGGAGTTCACCAGCGCGGAACGGTAGACGTGCACAGGCGTCGTCTCGTTGTCCGACCACTTGCCGTCGAAGACGTTCGGGGCTCCCCACGAGCCGTAGAAGCCCAGGTAGGGCACGGTCAGGCTCGGGGTCCCATCCTTGCTCGTGAAGGTCACGGCGCCGTCGATGAAGGTGCCCTTCGGGGCGTTCTCCGACGCAAAGGCCGCGAACTCGGACTCGGGGGTCACGGTGACGGTCACGGTGGCGTTCGACATCGCGGGGACCGTGATCTGCTGGGCGTCCCCGGCCTCGGCAACGCCGTCACCGGAGAAGGTCAGCGAGATGCCCGCGCCCGCCCAGTTCTGCGAGTGCTCGAGGAAGAGGCCCTCCTCGACCATCTCGGAGAGCGCCTGGCCGCCGAGTGTGTAGGTGTGGGCGGCATCAGAGAGGTTGGTCAGCTGCACCTGGAAGGTCCAGCCCTTCGTCCCGTCGCCGAGGTCGGCCTTGGGTCGGGAGGGGTCGGCGGCGCCCACCACGGTCGGGTAGACGGTCGCGGTGGTCGCTGCGAGCGCGTCGACGGCGCCCGCGCCGACCCTGCGCGGCGAGTAGTAGGTGCCGTCGCCCAGCTCGACGTCGACGAGCGGGTGGGCGGTGCCCATGAGGAGGTTGGTGACGACCGCGTTCTTCTGCTCGGCGCTCATTCCAGAGAAGGCAGGATCGTTCGCGAGGCGCTGGCGCACGAGGGCACTGATGCCCGCGACCTGCGGGGATGCCATCGAGGTGCCCGACAGGCGCTGATACTCGTTGCCGAGGTAGGCCGACATGATGTCGCCGCCGGGGGCAGCGATCTCAGGCTTGAGGGTCAGGTCGGGGGCCACGCCCCACGCCGAAAACTCCGAGGCCGTCGGGTTGTTCGAGGCCAGCACGATGCCGGAGTGCGTGACAGTCACGGTGACGTCGGCTCCGTTGGCGCTAGCCAGGGCCTCGCGGATCGCCTCGCCGTCACGCTTGGTGATGGTCACCGTCGGCATCGACGTCGTCGAGCCGATGATCGCCTGGTAGGGCGTGCCGGCCTCGTCCGTGTCAGCGACCATGAGGGCTGCAGGAGCCGGCGAAAGGGCCGTCAGGTTGCGCGCCTTGAGTTCCTCGGTCATGGCCGAGCCATCGCGGGAGTCGGTGCCGCCCTTGTCCTCGAGGACGATCACGCCGGAGAGGTCGGTGCCCGCGTACTGCTCGAGCTGGCCGGTGCCGCCAGCGCCGGCGTCGACGATGCGGTAGGTCTTCTCAGGAACGTCGCGCAGGCCGCGCACAGCCGCACCCTGGCCGTCGAGGGCGGTGCGGTAGGCGATCTTGCGATCGCCCAGGCTCACGTAGGACAGGGCCTCCTGGTTGTCGACGGAGGCGACGGCCAGGGTGGACTTGTAGGAGGCGGGTTCGCCGAGCGTGCCCGTGTCGGGGTCGGTCGCGAACGGCTTGTTCTGGCCGGAGTTGTTGCCATAGGCGTTGGAGAAGGCGTTGCCGCCCGCCGCGTTGACGGTGATGCCAGCGGCGGCGAGCTTCTCATACACGCCGGCGAATACGCTGCCCGCGTCGCTGCTCATGCCGGAGTCGTCACCCAGGGACAGGTTGATGACGTCGGGCTTGATGACGAGCGCGTCATCGAGGGCCGCCAGCAGCGCGCTGTCAGGCATCGAGCCGTCCGCGTCCGAGGCGACCTTGGCGACGACGATCTGCGCGTGGGGTGCGGTGCCCTGCAGGACGTCCGCGTTGGCGGCCGCGATCGCGGTGACGTGCGTACCGTGGGACAGGTCCTTCTCGGAATGGGGCACGACGTCGGCGTCATTGTCCGCATAGTCGTAGGCGAAGGGGATCTTGCTGTTCACGTACGTGCCGGCTCCGCCGTGCGGGAGCTTGCCCGCGAAGGCCTGCACGTCGGCCTGGCTCATGCGCACGTTGACGCCGTCCATCGAGCCGGCGAAGGCGTCGTGGTCGGTCTGCAGGCCTGAGTCGATGACTTCGATGACCTGACGATCGCCCTTGAGGGCGACCTCGTTCGCGCGCGTCATCGCCAGGGACGAGGCGTTCTTGAGGACGGGCGCACCGCTCCCCTCGGCACCGGTTTCCATCGGCTTGTGGACGCCCTCGATGAAGGCGGTCTTGACGCCCTCGACCTTCTGGATCACGGAGAGAGCGGAGCCGGGCGCCTCGATGGCGAAGCCGACGAAAGCGTTGGTGTACTCGCGCACGGTCGTGACCTGCGCACCGGGGACGACTCCCTCGACCGCGGAGGTAATGCGGGCCTTCACGTCGTCGCGAGTGGCCTGCGTGGAGCCACCGGCTGTTCCATCCTCCAACTGGACGATGATCGTGGTCGGGGTGTCGTCAGCCGCCTCCTGCGCGGACGAGGCCTCGGGCAGGGTCACTCCCCCGGCCTCGGCCTGGCGGATGGACAGCAGCGCGTCCTCGACTCGCGTACCCGACTGCGCGTCCTTCGACGAGGCGTGGGTGGGGTTGGCGGGGAGGACACCGCCCGGCTGCGGGCTCGCTGCGAGCGCCGGGACGCTCACGCCGGTCAGGGCGAGGGCTGCGGCGAGCGCGAGTGCCGGGGTGGAGTGATGGGACATCAATGGCTCACTTACGTATCGACGAGATGACGATCTAGTGCGCGTCCGGATGACGCGCCGTCCCATTATGCGAAAGTTCTTCCAGTTGTGCAGTATGCATGTCCGATAGATGGCCCAGTGTCCACGCACTGACATTTTGTGCAGGCCCGAATATAAGCCGAGGGGCCGACCTTGCGGTCGACCCCTCGGCTTATCCCATCAACACAGTGCAAGTTTTCCCAGAAAGCTCCTCGAAAAAGTCTCGTCGGCATGTCCCGGACCCCCATGGTCCGTGCCGTATTCCCTTGTGATGACATTCAGTGTAAGGATCGAACCTTGCGACAACAGCAAGACAACCTGAAAAAACCCTGGGAATTTTGCGCTTGGTGCCTTTGACAGAAGCCAGGCCCGCACACCCAATGCGAATCGGGGTGCGGGCCTGGGCGGTCAGTCTGAGGGGCGACCTAGCTGATCAGCTGTCCCGTCTCAGAGAAGGTGTACCACGTCCAGAAGATGCGCAGTCGGCCCGTAGCCATCGCGCCGCTTCCGGTCTTCAGGTAGTACCAGGCACCACCGTCCTTGAGCCACCCCGTCATCATCTTGCCGGTGGTGGGGTTGAGATAGTACCAGGTGTCGCCGTCCTTGACCCAGCCGGTCGCCATGACGCCCGTGGCCGGGTCCAGGTAGTACCAGGAGATTCCGTCGAGGACCCAGCCGCTCGCCTGCGCGCCCGATGCGTTGTGGTAGTACCACGAGCCCTGCTCCTTCACCCATCCGGTGCGCATGTAGCCGCGCGCGTCGAAGCGGTACGTCGCTCCGTCGATAGCGAGGGTCGCATCGGCGGGGTACGTGCCGTCCTCGTAGCGGTACCACCAGCCGCGGCCATCCCACTTCCAGGTACCGGCCTTGGGGGCGGGCGCGGGGGCACTGACATGGATGGTGGCGCTGGCGGACACGCTCGGCTGCGTCGGGTCGGAGACGGTGATGGTCGCGTCGCCCGCTCCCACCGCGCGTACCTCGCCGGTCGCACTGACGGTCGCCACGGCCTCGTCCGAGGAAGACCAGACGACGCCGGTCACGTTCGCGTCCGCGGGCTCGTGGGTGGCGCTCAGCGCGAGGGTCTCCCCCACGCCGAGCGTGGCGGACTCGCGCGACAACGCGAGCGACGTCATGGGGATCGCTGTGAGGGCGACCGGCGCCGTTGCCCCGTTGACCGGCCAGTCCCACACGTGCAGGTAGATCGTCGACGGGTCACCGCCGATGCTCGTCAGGGCGTCCTTCAGCGGCACGTCGAAGTGGATGTGGACCAGACCGTCCTCGCTGCGCCCGGTCGGGTAGACCTCGGCGCCGCGCTCGACAACCTTGCCGTCGTCGGTGGCCGAGAAGCCGATACCGGCGATGGCCGAGGAGTCGATGACGTCGAAGGACAGGACGCGATCCTTGCCCTCACCCGACACCGTCACGTTGGAGATGACGGGAGCCTGCGTATCCAGGATGACGCTGTAGCTGATGGCCTGGGTCGCGGGCGACGGGCCGTAGGTCGAGGCATCGATCGTCAGCGTGTAGCGCCCGTCCGGCAACTCGGTGCCGTCCGGCGCATAGCCGTTGAACCAGGGGTCGCAGCCCGGCGCGGAGTCCTCGACCGTGCGCGGAGAGCGCGTGTGCACGTCGTAGATGGACCGATCCGCGCGCCCGCACGTGAAGGAGCGGATCGTCTCCCCGGCCTCGTTCCTAAAGGTGTAGGTCAGCGAGGGAACGGAGCGCAGCAGCACCGTGCCCGGGGTGACGACGGTCCGGGCGTCCTCGTGCGTGGAGCGCGAGATGACGAGGAGGTCGGGGTTGACCCCGTTGATCATCCTCTCGTCCTCGACGTCGAAGGGGCTCTGCTGGCCGAAGGGCAGGCGCCCATTCATGAACGTCGACCCGTATCCGCTGATGTGGTTGTCCGGGGTGACCAGGTCGAAGATCGCAGGCGCACCCCAGGAGCCGTAGAAGCCCACGTAGGGGACGGTGAGGTTCGGAGCCCCGTCGGCGCTCGTAAAGGTGACGGCGCCGTCGATGAACGTGCCCTTGGGCGTGTTCTCCGCAGCGTACGAGGCGAAAGCCTCGCGCGGGGTCACGGTAACGGCCACGGTGGCAGTTCCCTTGGCGGGTACGGTCACCGATTCGGAGGAGAAGGTCAGGTCGATGCCCTGTCCCGCCCAGTTGGTCGAGTGGTGAGTGAACAGCATGCTCTCGACCTTTTCGGACAGCGCCTGTCCGCCCAGCGTGTAGGTGTGGGCGGTGTCGGAGACGTTCGTCAGGGTCACCTGGAAGGTCCACCCGGAGGTTCCGTCGCCCAGGTCGGCCTTGGGGCGCGAGAGGTCAGCTGCCCCGACGACGCTTGGGTACACGGACGAGGTCGTGGCGCCCCGGGCGTCCACCAGGCCTGCACCCACGCGGCGCGGCGAGTAGAAAGTGCCGTTATTCTGCTCCGCGTCCACGATCGGACGGGCGGTACCCATCAGGAGGTTCGTGACCACGGCGTTCTTCTCGGCGGCGGACAGGGCTGCAAAGTCCGGATCGGTTGCCACGCGCTGACGCACGAGGGTGGCGACCGCGCCGGCCTGAGCCGAGGCCTCGGCCGTGCCGGACAGTCGATCGTAGTAGTTCCCGGGGGTCGCGGACATGACCGCGCCGCCGGGGGCCGCGACCTCGGGCTTGAGCCGCAGGTCGGGGGTCACGCCCGTGGAGGAGAAGTCGGAGGCGTGGACCCCCTCGGGCACGGTGAGGATCGTGGAGGGAGAGACGTTCACCTCGATCGATCCGCTCTCCGAGGCCTTGATCGCGTCGTAGAGGCGGTTGCGGTCCGAGGTCGTGATGGTCGCCATCGGCAGGTTGAACCAGCGATCGACCGACCACTTGATGGGGGTCTCGCTGTCGTACCAGTGTCCGAGCAGAACGCCGGCGGGCTTGCTGGTGAGGGACTTGAGGGCCTTGATCTTGTGCTTGACCTCCACCGAGTTACCGCGTGAGTCGTTGCCTCCCAGCTCCTCGAGGAGGATCGTGCGCGACAGGTCCCCGTAGTCCGATCCAAGGTGCTTGGCCAGGTCCTCGCTCGAGCCGTTTCCGGCGTATACAACGCGGTACGTGCCCTCGGCGAGGGTGTCGAATCCGGGGCCGTCACCCTTGCTCATGCGAGCCAGGGGGCGGTAGCCGATCAGGTGGTCACCGAAGGTGAGGGCACCCATGATCTCCTGTTCATTGACCGAGGCCACGGCGAGGGTCGAAGAGAAGGCAGCGGGGAAGCCGAGCGCGCCGTTGTCGGGGTCGTCGGCTCGACCATAGCTCTCGACGTCACCGGCGGGCGCGTAGACGGTCGTGCCCTGCGCGCCGAGCGCCTCGTAGACGTGGGAGTAGAGGGCCTCGGCGTCGTCCGTGAATCCTTCGGTCTTGGAGAAGGAGACCGAGACGACGTCGGGCTTGAGGACCATCGCGTCGTCGAGCGCGGCCAGGAGGTTCACGTCGCTGGCATCATTGCCCGGATCCTTCGTCACCTTCGCGACGATGAGCTGAGCCTGGGGCGCTGCGCCCGCGAACTGTCCGCTGTTAGCCGCGGCGAGGGCTGCGACGTGCGTGCCCTGGCTGTTGGCGCTGCGGGCTCCGTCGCCTCCTTCCTCCGTGGCCAGCACGTCGGTGTCCCCGTCACCGTAGTCGTAGGCGAAGGGGATCTTGGGACTCACCCAGACACCGCCCTTGCCGGCGCCCAGCTGCGAGGCGAGCGAGGCTACCGAGTCCTGCGTGAAGCGCAGCGACGCTGCATCCATGTCGCCGGCAAAAGCCTGGTGCGAGGTATCGATGCCGCTGTCGATGAGCTCGATGACCTGCCCCTGGCCCTTCTGGACAAGGCCGTCGGCCCGCATCATCTGGGCCGCTGCACCGGTGGCTGCATCCGACTCGTCGCCCCCGGCGACGGCTCGATAGCCGCCGGAAATCTCTTCATCCGTGGCGAACGTGTGACTGCCATCGAGGAAGGCACCCTTGACGCCATCCGTCGCCTTGATGGCGCCAAGCGTCGAGGCGGGCGCCTGGATCGCAAAACCGTCAAAGGCGTGGTGGTAGTCGCGCACGTCGGAGATGGTCGCGCCGGGGCTGGCCGCTGCTACGGCCTCGCCGATGCGTTTCTTCATCTGCGCGTAGTACACGGCGTGGTCGGCCCCGGCGTCGCCCGCCTCGAGCTGGACGATGATCGTCGCCGGGGAGTCGTTCGCGCCCTGCTGGGGCGACGAGGCCTGGGTGGCGTCGGCCGCGTCCGCAAAGGCGGCGGGCACGCCGATCGTGGTGAGCGCGAGGGCGCCGGCCGCTATGAGCGTCAGCGCTGCGCGTCGGTAGTGAAACATTGTCGGCTCGCTTTCTTCACACATAATGTGTTGAGCTGCATGAGGGTGGTGATCGCGCAGCACATCCCTGTGGGGCGCGATAGGGCGGGCGGAGCGTATGCGGTGCCCGCGTCGCCTTGCGAGCGCGCCCGCTCCCCCGGCACGAGTCCGGGCGGGGCGGGCGCGACGCATGGGTAGTCCTTCGGGTCAGCGGGTCAGCGGATCAACTTGCCGTTGTCGGCGAATCGGTAGTACTTCCACACGATCCACAGGCGTCCGGTCGCCATCTGGCCGCTGCCGGGCTTGAGGTAGTACCAGGAGCCCTCCTCGTAGTGCCATCCGGTCTTCATCTTCCCGTTGGTGGGGTTCAGGTAGTACCAGTGCGAACCGTCTTCGACCCATCCCGTGGCCATCTGGCCACTTCCGGGGGTCAGGTAGTACCAGGAGACGCCGTCAAGGACCCAGCCGGTGGCCTGCGCGCCGGACAGCGCGTGGTAGTACCAGGCGCCCCGCTCGAAGACCCAGCCCGTGCGCATGTAGCCGTCCGCGTCGAATCGGTAGACCTGGCCGTCGATGGTCTTGGCCGTGTTCGAGGGGTAGGTGCCGTCCGCGTAGCGGTACCACCAGCCGCGAGCGCCCCACGTCCACGTGCCCTGAGCGGGAGCGGAGTCGGAGCCGGCCTTGACGGTCACGGTCGCCGAGGTGACGACGTGGGGATCCTGGCGCACGTCGAGGCGCAGGGTGGCGTCGGCGCTGGTCGGGGTCCAGGTGTAGGAGGCGGTGGATGCGCTCTCATCCGAGCTGCCCTGCATCGATTCCCAGTCCTGGAGAACCGTCTCCGTGCCGTCGCCGCTGATCTGCACGACGCGCATCTGGCGTCCGCCCAGAGTGCCGCCCTGCGCGGAGACGTTCACGGTCGTCGGCGTACCCACCGAGGTGGTGAGCGTGTATCCGGGTCCGGCTTCGGTGATTCCGTCGCCTGACACTGCGACCTGCGGGCGGGTGTACTCGAAGAGGTTGGCCGTGTTGTAGCCGGCGTCCTTCATCGCGGTTTCGGTGAGGGTCCACGCCTTCGACCCCTTGGGGGCGGCGACGTAGATTTCGGTGCCGTCCTTGAGGTCCTGTGCCATGTCGGCCGCGAGCTTGATCTCCTGCACGGTCGAGGGCAGGACCAGGACGCGGGGCGTGTCGAACCAGAAGGTGAAGCTGGTCATCCCCTCGCCGAAGTAGGCGCTGTCGGGGCGGCCGTTGGTGGCCTTGCCCTCGTAGTAGAACTCGCCGTTGTTGCCGCCGCGCACGATGAGGTGGCGCGGGGTGGCGGTGTCTCGCGGTGTCATCCACAGTTCCGTGACCTGCGAGCCCAGTTCAATCGTGTCCAGGCCGTTGTTGACGAGGCCGCGGGCGACCGTCACCGAGTCGGGGATGACGAGATCGGTGAGGTTCGCGTCGCCTTCAAAGGCACCGTAGCCGATAGTCGTCAGCCCCTCGGGCAGGACGACGCGACGCAGGAACGTATTGTGCGCGAAAGCGGTGTCGGCGATAGCGACCGTGCCGTCAGGAACCGTCACGTCAGTGTCCGTCTTCGTGGGAAGGTACAGGACCAGGGTGCGGCCCGCGTTGCCCTTGCTGTACAGGACGCCGTCTTCGACGGTGTACATCGAGTTGGCGGGGGCGACGCTGAGGGAGGCGAGGTTGTTCGCGGCCACGAATGCGGATTCACCGATGGAGGTCAGGCCCGAGCCCAGATGCACAGACCGGAGCGCAGCGTTCCCAGCGAACGCGCCCTTACCGATCGAGGTTACCGAGTCGGGCAACGACACAGAGACGAGAGCCGAACCGTCGAAGGCATAGTCGCCGACCTCGGCCAGGCGATTCAGGTCGGGACGGAAATTCACCTCGGCGAGCGCCTTGTCGTAGCGGAAGGCACTATCCGGCAGCATCGTGGCACCACCCAGATCAACGCGCTCCAGCTTGGACATGTACCAGAAGGCCGTGTCATCCATGGACTCGAACCCGTCAGGCAGGGTCAGGGACGTGATCCGCGATCCCACGAACGCACCCTTGCCGACGTGGCGCAGATGTGAGGGCAGGGTCACGGAGGTGATCTGCGCGGAGGAGAAAGCGCCCTCGTCGATGAATGCGGTTTCCTCGGCAACGGTGTACGAACCGCCCGCATTCTTCGCCTGCGGGTAGGTCGCCAGGTGCGTCAGGCCCTTCGCGTACAGGACACCGTCGAGGCTCTGGTAGTTCTGGTTCGCCGCGTCAACCTCGATGCTCTCCAGGAGCGGGGTGCGCGCGAATGCTGCGAACAGGCCGTCGGCCTGGACGTTCGGGCCGACGGTGACGGAGCGCAGCTTCGCCATGTCGCTGAAGGTCTCGAGGCCTGCCGTCTTGAGAGAACGAGGCAGGGAAACGCTCTCCAGGGGTGTGTATGCGAAGGCGCGCTCCCCGATCGTCTCCAACTGCGAGGGGTGTGCGTCGTCGTCCTGGAAGGTCACCTGGGTGAGCGGCTGGCCTGAAAAGACATAGTCGTCGATTGTGCGCACACTCGCGGGGATCCACACGCTCGTCAGACTCGCGCCATTAAAGGCGTTCGTAGCGATCTCGGTGACACCGTCGGGGATGCGGACATCCGTTGCAGTGCCCGTGTACGACACGAGCACGCCGTCGGCGTCGATGGTGAAGCCATCAGCGTCGACTTGCAGCGGGGCGGCTGCGTTCACCCGACCGGCGGCGCCGGCGTCTGCCGCGAAGGCGGCGGGCACGCTGACCGCGGTCAGGGACAGGGCGCCGGCGAGCGCGAACGCCAGCACCGTTAACTTTCGATGGGACATCTGTGACCCCTTCTATTGACAGTTGGTAAGTGAAGGCTCCGTGTTGCAACCACGACCCCTTGTGTCAAACATATCTCTCAATAGGGTTTTCGGATACCCCCTGAGACACTCCTTCTCAGCATATGTCGCTTGGCGAGACGGCATATTTGCGCGTAGTACCATGCATCAACCCGGACCGATAGAGAGCACTCATCGGCGACATCACAGCCGCATATCACCCATTTTTTCTAGGGTTTCATGACATCTTTCCATCGAATCTGACAAATCAACCGACAGCCAAGATTTGCGCCATATCCACCCCTACAAGCAAGCACGCGCGAAGCCATAGCACACGAGGCCCGACCTAGTGGTCGAAGAAATGCCCGCGCCCCGGAGAGTCTCCGGGGCGCGGGCAAACAGTCTCGCAGCTATGTCAGCCGACGAGCTGTCCCGACTCGTTGAAGTAGTACCACTTCCAGCCGATCCAGTGACCGCCGGTGTACATCGCTCCCGAGTCGGTGCTCAGGTAGTACCAGAAGCCGCCATCCTTCAGCCAGCCGGTGGTCAGCGCGCCGCTGGGGGCCATGTAGTACCAGGAGGAACCATCCTTCACCCAGCCGGTCGCCATCGCGCCGCTGCCGGGCGTCAGGTAGTACCAGGTCAGCCCATCGAGGATCCATCCCGTCACCATCTGTCCGGTCGTCGGGTTCAGGTAGTACCAGGAGGAGCCGTCCTTCACCCAGCCGCTCGCCTGAGCGCCAGACAGATTGTGGAAGTACCACGCGCCATCCTCACTCGCCCAGCCGGTGCGCATGTAGCCATCCGCACCAAAGCGGTACGTGGAGTTGCCGATCTGCACCGTCTGGCTCACCGGGTAGGTGCCATCCGCATAGCGGTACCACCAGCCGACGGAGTCGCTGATCCACTGGCCACCCTGCGGGGCGGGAGCCGGATCGGGCTCAGGCGCCGGAGTCGGGTCCGGCGCGGGCGTCGGGTCCGGCGCGGGCGTCGGGTCCGGCGTCGGCTCAGGCGCAGGCATCGGATCCGGGGTACCCGGCAGCTTGATCATGAGGGCGCTCGTCAGGTAGGAGGCATCACGCACCTGGACGCGCAGGCTCACGTCCACGGCGGACGGGGTCCACGGGAAGGTCACGGAGGAGGCCGCAGCTCGGTCCCCGCCGTCCGTCACCGTCGTCCAGTCGCGCACGAGGGTCTCGGTGCCGTCTGCGCCGATCTGCACGGCTCGGACCTGCTGTGTGCCGGCGATGCCACCGGCAACCGTCGCGGTCACGTCGACCGACGCGCCGACCTCGCCCGTGTACGTGTAGCTTCCCCCGGCCTCGTTAATGTTGGCACCCGCCAGGGTCATCGACGCGCCCGTGTAGGTGTGCAGGTGGGAGGCGTCGATGCCGGCCGCCTCGAGGGCGTCCTTGGCGACATTCCACGCCGGCTCACCCTCGGCTGCGGCAACGTAGACGTGGGTGTCATCCTTCTTCTCGTCGCTCAGCTCAGGCTCGAGGTCGAGTCGGGTGAGCGTGGAGGGCAGGACGAGGACGCGCGGGACGTCCACGCCGAAGGACACGCGGGTCATGCCCTCGCCGAAGTAGGCGCTCTGGCGGCGTCCGTTCGTCGGGCGACCGTCGTACACGAAGGAGCCGTCCACGCCGCCGCGCACGACGATGCGACGAGGCATGGGAACCCAGCTGCCTTCCATGCGGATCGAGGTCACCTTGGAGCCGTACTCGACGAGTTCTAGGGAGTTTCCGGTGACGCCGCTCGAGCGCTCGACCGACTCGGGGATGACGAGCTCGGTGAGGGCCGTGGTGCCCGCGAAGGCGTCGTCGCCGATGACCTTGAGGCCCTCGGGCAGGACGACGCGGGTGAGCGTCTTGTTGTTGGCGAATGCCGTCGCGCCGATCTCGACCGTGCCCGCGCGCACCGTGTAGTCGGTGAGCGTGTTGGCGGCCGGGGACAGCATCAGGTGCAGGCCGTCGTCCGCCTTGCGATACAGGACGTTGTGCTCGGCCGAGTACACCGGGTTGCCATCCACAACGGTCAGCGTCGCGATCTTGCGGTCGTTGTACAGGGCGGTCTCGGCGAAGGAGGTGACGCCCGCTCCGATGTGGAACGAGGTCAGGGCCGTGCTCTCCGAGAATGCCTGCTCGCCGACCGTGGTCACGGAGTCCGGCAGGGACACCGAGGACTGTGCCGTGCGGCTAAACGCGAAGTCGCCGATCGTGGTCAGGCGGCCGAGCTCGGGCCGGAAGTTGACGCCGGCCTTGGCGCTCGTGGACTCAAACGCGCTGCCGCCCAGGGAGATCGTGCCGCCCAGGTCGATGCTCGCGAGCTTGTCGGCGGAGCAGAAGGCGCAGGTGCCGACCGTCTCGAACTTCTCGGGCAGGGTCACAGCGGTGAGCGCGGAGAGGCGGAAGGCCTCGTCCTTGATCTCGCGCAGGCTGTCGGGCAGCGTCACAGTCGTGATGCCCGCCTTCTGGAATGCCTTGGGCGCGATCGTCGTGACACCGTCCAGGACCGTGTACGTGCCTCCCGTGTTCTTGGCGGCCGGGTACAGGATGAGGCGCGAGTGGTCCTTGGAGTACAGGACTCCGTCAACGCTCTCGTAGTTCGGGTTCGCGGGATCGACCTCGACGCTGGTCAGCGCGGCGGTCTCGGCGTAGCCCGAGGTCACGGAGTCGGCGGCGACGTTGGGGCCCAGCTTGATCGTGGTGAGCGCCGAGTTGTAGTCGAAGACCTCCGCGCCGATCGTCACCACGGAGCGCGGCAGCTCGATGGCCTCGAGGCTCGTGTTCGCGAACGCGCGGTCGGCGATCGTGGTCAGCTGGGCCGGGTGGGCCTCGTCGTCGACGAAGGTGATCTTCTTCAGCGAGCTGTAGATGAAGGCCTCCAGGCCGATCGAGCGCACCGAGGCGGGGACCGTCACGGACTCCACGGTGGAGCTCGCGAAGGCACGCTCGCCGATGGAGGTCACGGTGTCGGGCAGGGTGACCTCGGTGGCCGAGCCCTTGTACTTGACGAGGACGCCGTCCTCGCTGATCTCGAAGTCGTCGGCATCGGCGGAGCGCACCGTGACGGGGATGGACGCGGTCTTGGCCGCGCCGGCCTCGGTGGTGACGGTGGCGGTCAACGTTCCGGAGCCCGCGTGATCGCCGGCGGTCAGGGTCGCCTTGCGCGTATCCGTGTCGGCGGCGACCGTGGCCAGGTCGGCAGGCTCCACGCTCCACGTCACCGCGCGGTCCTTCAGCGAGGGCGCCAGGTAAGCCTTCACGGGAGCGGTCTCGCCCACCTTGACGCTCACCTGGTTGTCGGCGAGTTCGATGCCCGCATCCTCGGAGATCGTGCGCACGCGGATCTGGGCGCTGGCCGACAGGGTCGGCTGAGACGCGTCGGTCGCGGTGATCGTCGCCTCGCCGGCGGCCAGGGCGCGGACCTCACCGTTGTCGTTCACGGTGGCCACGGCCTCGTTCGAGGACGTCCACACGAGGTCGGTGACGTTCGCGTTCGCCGGCTCGTAAGAGGGGCTCAGCGTGACCGTCTCGCCCGCGACGACCTCGGAGTCCTGCGGGGTGAGCGCCAGGGAGGTCATCGGGATCGTGCTGAAGCGGATCACCTGGCGGGCCTGGTTCTTCCCCCAGTCCCAGGCGAACAGGTAGGCGGTCGCCGGATCCGAGGAGTCCGCGCGGTCGATGAGGTCGGTCCACTTGATCTCGTAGTGCTTCGCGTAGGTGCCGTCGGCCTGACGGTTCGCGCCCACAGCCTCCTTCTCGTCGTAGTAGCGACGAGAGGTCGGGGACTCGGAGAAGGCGATGCCGGCCAGCGGCGAGTTGTCGGTGACGTCGAAGGACACGACGCGCTCGTCGCCCTCGCCGGTCACCGTCAGGTTGGAGATGACGGGCGCCTGGGTGTCCAGGGTGAAGTCCCAGGTCAGCTGCGAGGAAACGCTCGAGGGCGCGACCGAGGCCGCGTCGATCGTCAGCTTGTAGCGGCCCGCGGGCAGCTCCTTGCCGTCCTTGTCGAAGCCGTCAAAGACCGGGTTGTTGCCCTCCTGGCTTTCGATGGGCTCGACCTTGCTGGCGTGGTAGTTGAACAGGGACTTGCGGGCGCGCTCGAAGGTGTACTCACGCACCACCTCGCCGGCCTCGTTCGTGTAGGTGTAGGTCACCTTCGGCGAGTTACGCAGCAGGCAAGTGCGCGGCAGGATGCGCGAGGGGGCCTCGGGCAGCGCGGAGCGGGACATGATGAAGTACGCGGGGTCGACCGCGCGCACGTCATCGAGTTCCTGTCCGGCGAGCGGGTTCAGGGCGCCCAGGGGCACCTCGGTCGCGGGGTTGATGAGGGTAGAGGAGCAGGCGTGCGCGGTGCTCGTCGTGCCGTCGTACCACTTGCCATCGAAGACGGCAGGCGCGCCCCAGGAGCCGTAGAAGCCCATGTAGGGGACAGTCAGGTCGGGCTGACCGTCGGCGCTCGTGAAGGTCACGGCGCCGTCGATGAACGTGCCCTTGGGAGCGTTCTCATTCGCGTACGAGGCGAAGGCACCCTGCGGGGTCACGGTGACGGTCACGGTCGCGGTGCTCTTTGCAGGCACGGTCACCGAGTCAGCGGAGTAGGTCAGGTCGATGCCCTGCCCCGCCCAGTTCTTGGAGTGCTCGGTGAAGAGGCCCCCCTCGACGATCTCGGAGAGCGCCTGGCCGCCCAGGGTGTACGTGTGGTCGGCGTCGGAGATGTTCGTCAGGGTCACCTGGAAGGTCCACCCGTTCGTGCCCTCGCCCAGGTCAGCCTTGGGACGCCACGGGTTTTCCGCGCCCGCGACGCTCGGGTAGACGGTCGTGGTCGTGGCTGCGAGGGCGTCCACCTGGCCGGCGCCCACGCGGCGCGGCGAGTAGTAGGTGCCGTCGTTCTGGTCGATGTCGAGCAGCGGGTGGGCGGTGCCCATCATGAGGGTGGTGACGATCGCGGCCTTGTCTGCCTCCGACAGGCCGGCGAATGCCGGGTCGTTGTTGACGCGCTGGCGCACGAGGGTCGCGATGCCCGCCACCTGCGGGGTCGCCATGGACGTGCCCGACATGGAGCGGTACGTGTTGCCCAGGACAGCCGCGACAATGTTACCGCCGGGGGCCGCGATCTCAGGCTTGAGCTTGAGGTCGGGCGTGACACCCCACGAGGTGAAGTCGGAGACCGACGGGTTCGTCGAGGCGAGCTTCAGGCCCGCGTGAGGGTTGGAGATCGTGATGGAGCCGGACTCACTGGCCTTGATAGCCTCGATGAGCGCGTCCTTCTCTTTCTTCGTGATGGTCACGGTCGGCATCGTGTGGGTGGCCTCGATGGTCGCCACGTAGGGGTTTTCGACCGTCTCGGAGTCACCGATGATGAGGGCGGCGGGCTTGGAGGTCAGCTGGGTCAGGCCCTTGACCTTGGCCTCGTGGGTCATGT
This sequence comes from Schaalia odontolytica, assembly GCF_005696695.1. Taxonomy (NCBI): domain Bacteria; kingdom Bacillati; phylum Actinomycetota; class Actinomycetes; order Actinomycetales; family Actinomycetaceae; genus Schaalia; species Schaalia odontolytica. The sequence continues at coordinate 1,658,233 of NZ_CP040006.1, forward strand.
CCGCGCCCGTCGCACTGTCGGAGCCGCCGCGGTCTTCGAGGACGATGACCTGAGAGAGGTCTCCGGGGTGCTCGGCGACGAGCTTGCTGAGGGCTGCCGCGTCACCGATACCCGCGTAGACGAGGGTGTAGGTGCCCTCGGGGATGTCGAGGAGGCTCGGCACGACGGCATCCTTGAGGCCGCGCGACTTGCGGTAGACGACCTGGCGGTCCCCCACCGTCAGGTAGGGTAGGGCGTCCTGGTTGTTGACCGAGGCGACGGCCAGGGTCGAGCTGTAGGACCCGGGCTCGGAGACCGTGCCGGCGTCGGGGTCGGTCGCGTAGGGCTTGTTTCTGCCGCTGTAGTTGGAGTACGCGCTCGAGTAGGAGTTACCCGCAGCGGCGTTGACCGTCACGCCGGCGGCGGCGAGGTTCTTGTAGACCTCCGCGTACATGGTTCCGGCCTCGGTGCCCATACCCGCGTCCTCGCCGAGGGAGAGGTTGATCGAGTCGGGCTTAATAACGACCGCGTCGTCGAGGGCCGCCAGAACAGTGTTGTCGGGGATCGATCCATCCTTGTCGGAGGCGACCTTGGCGACGATGATCTGCGCGTGGGGCGCGGTGCCCTGCAGGTCGGCCGCGTTGGCGGCAGCGATCGCGGCAACGTGGGTGCCGTGCGACAGGTCCTTGCTGGACTTGGGCAGCACGTCCGCGTCGTTGTCCGCGTAGTCGAAGACAAAGGGGATCTTGCTGTTGAGGTAGGCGCCGGTCTTGCCGTGCGGCAGCTTGCCGACGAGGGCCTCGACGTCCCCCTGGCTCAGGCGCACGTCGACGCCATCCATGGAGCCGGAGAACGCCTGGTGGGTGGCCTCGATGCCTGTGTCGATGACCTCGACGACCTGACGATCACCCTTCTGGGTGGTCTGGTTGGCGCGCGTCATCTCCAGGGAGGAGGCGTTTTGCAGGGCGGGATCCACGGCCTCGGCACCGAGTGCGCCCGCGTCCCCCTCGACGACCATGGGCTTGTGGTGGCGCTCGATGAACGCAGCCTTGACGCCCTCGGTCGCCTTGATGGCATCCAGGGACGAGGCCGGGGCCTGGATTGCGAAACCGTCCAGCGCGTGCGTGTAGTCGCGCACGTCGGTGATGTCCGCACCGGGGACCACTGCCTCGACCGAGGTTTCGATGCGTTCCTTGACCGTCTCGTGCTTGGTCGAGGACGACAGGCCGAAGACCCGCTGGTACCACGGGATGCCGACCGAGCCGTCCTCGAGCTGGACGATGATCGTCGTCGGGGTGTCGTCGGCGGGGACGCTCTCGGGGGTGGTGGTCGGGTTCTCGGCCCCGGCCTCGTCGGCGGCTCCCGACTGCGGGGTGCCGGACTGGGCGTCGACGGACGAGGCGGGGGCGGGGGTACCCGACTGGCTTTCCTCGGGGCTGTTGGCCGCGAAAGCCGCCGGGGTGGTCACGGCGGTCATGGCAAGGGTGCCCGCGGTTAGCAGCACCAATGCCGAGGTTGTGCGATGGGACATCTATGGCTCACTTGGTTGACAACTGGGTCAGGGCATGGCCGTGGATACGGCATAACCCAGCGTCTAGGGTAGGGTTACCTATCCTTACTGAAAAGTCCCGATCAGTTTTCTTCTCACCATCCGTCGAGGGCTTTACGTCCGCGTTTATCCGCCGTAAACTATCCCTCTTAGTATCACCTTAGTTACGATAGTCGCCCTTAAATTGCGCTGGTCGCGGCAGGAGACGACAAACCCGCCGAGGAGGGCGCGGACGCGGGGTCCGCATCGCCTCCTGGCGGGCTGTCAGTCGTGCGCGTTGTGGCGCGCAGGCGCGGGTCAGAGAATAACCGCAGTGCCCGTCGCGATGGCGGCGAGCATGCCGTTGTTGGTGCCGGCGGTGAAGTAGTCGACCTTCACGCCGACGACCGCGTTGGCGCCCATGGCCTGGGCGCGGGCGCACATTTCATTGACGGCGGTTGCGGAGGCACCGCCGATCTCTTCCTCGTACTGGGAGGCGCGGCCACCGAACATGTTGGACAGGTTTGCACCGAAGTCCTTGAACATGTTGACGCCGGAGATCGCCTCGCCGGAGACCATGCCGATGTACTGCTTGACGGGCGCGCCCTCAACGGTCGGGGTCGTCACAACGAGCATCATTCACTCCTTCATAGGGGGTTAACGTGGCAACACTACCCGCGATCCCGTGCGTAGGCTAGTAGGCGCTCATCAACTGATTGGCTCAGTTGGTCGCCGCACCCGTTTGCTGCGTTGAAGCGAGCCCCTTTGAGCCGCCACGGCGCTACCATTCGATTCATCATTCCATCCGGGTGCAGCGGCGCGCCCGGCGACTTGTGCGGAGCGATGCCACGAAGATGCACGTTTACGGGTCCGTCGGGCAGAAGAGTCCCACCGTCCTCATCATTCACCCGATGCTGTCCTCGGCATCACTGCCACTGACAAGCCCATAACAACTCAAACAACACCACAATTCAGTGAATCTATACATACTACTCCTCCTGATAACACCACTTACCATTCTCATCAATACTCATAGACCAATAAGCCATCTTGGCGATAATCTTATCCAAAGCTGTCGAAACATAACTCCGAATACAAGAATCAAAATCAACTTTCGCAACGTGCAACGCAAGAAGCCTAACAATAAGCTTACTAAGATCGCATACTACAGTAACTTCACGACCGTCCGGAAAACTACCACGACTCGAATGCTTGATAGCGTTATACGTATTTGCAATTGCCCTCGACAAGGCAACCATGCCACCGAATTCACTCGACAGCTCCAGCTCCAGAACACGCAAACACCGAAAAATACACAATGATACTGGAAGATTCCTTCCCCTACCTTTCAAACATTCCTCACCAACACACTCACCAATCAGCTCACCGGCTGCTTCCATACTCATCGCCGTTGAGAGAATGACATCTTCAGCAAATACACCTTCACGACCAAGAACATTCACGCTCGGGAGAATAAAACGTTCCCACTTCTCATACTCAGCACTCCATACTTCCATACCTCCTACACCGACCATCTGGAAGTTAGCGAGCGGATCGTTCAACTTATCACGACTAGGGACATCACGGACAGAATCGGCAAAAGTCCTAGAACTAATAAGCTGGATACGCGGCTTGATCGGATCTTCCCTACTAGGAAGAGTAAAAGAAAAGCGTTCATCACGGAGAGCATGACGCCGAATGAACAATTGCCGCCCATACATGAATGTCATTAAATGACGCACCTTCTGCTGCTCACGATAGTGATCATCAAAACTCCTCGGACCTGAACGAAAAGAGCTAACCAATGACACATCATCAGCAATCAGCACTTTTCGCTGATACCCGTCAGATTCAGACACCTCTGACCAAATCGATTGAATCCGCATGTTCGTGTCGCCCTGCACCCACTCAAACACTATTTCTGACTTCACCTTTAGCTTAAGCTCATTTGCAATATTCTTCTCATCTACCAAAGGTTCAATACTCACAGCACTCAAGCCCGACCAGGCATTCAGGCCATCAATCCAGCTATATAGTTCATCTATAACAAGAGGGTCTTCAAAACACCCATTACGCGATTCAAGTACTGCGACTGAGGGCCGGAGCTTACCAACCGAAGCCTTCCAAGCGCCAAATGGCGCACGATGGCCCAGCCACACGATACCAAATAAGCCAACAGCCCCTTCTGGGGTAAGTAGCTCCATATTTGTCGGTGCTTTCCGCGATTCAAACCAGTGTCGAACATGATCAAACTGCCCATCATCCGCGCCCTGCAGATATGGCACCTCAACCACAAGACCGCGGCGACGGTCCATCTTTATTGTCGCTCCAACCCACGGCGTACCCTTGACACCATCGGCAAGTAGGCCACTAATACTGTCCCCAATTTCTAACTGAAAGTCGCTCATACGGAAATCCTACACACATTAACTACTTGTCTGTTAGAAAATAAGCAGATTATTTTTGACCACAGTCCCATTACACGAGTACCACCCTTAAACACGTTCCGTGTCAAATCAGATCTACCACAACATATCGCAACATTCTGAGTTCATATAACTGGAATCACTTAGGAGGGAAAACCATTGACACGCCCATACCTTGTTACACTTATGCCATCCCACTAACTCACGCATATTCATGTCAATTCCATCGCAATGCAACTACACGTCTACGGTCCTTGCGGGCACGACTGCCCCACCGTCCTCATCATTCACCCGATGCTGTCCTCGGCCTCGAGCATGAAGGCCTCGCTCTGCGATCACATGGGTCCCGGACTGCGTTTCCTCGTGCCGGACCTGTCCGCCCACGGGGACGAGGCCTCGGCCCCCTACGTGTCGGCGGCGGCGGAAGCGGGGGCGATCCACGAGTGGCTGGCCTCCCACGGGGTGCGTCGCCTATCGCTGGGGTTCGCGGCGTCGCTCGGAGGGGTGATCCTGTTCGAGCTGCTCCGGTACCCGGACCTCTCGTTCGATCGACTGTTCATTGAGGGGGTGAGCTTCTACTCGGGCGGTCCCGTAGCCCGAGTCGGCGGGGCCGTTCTCAGCCGGGTGATGGTCGCTAAGCACCGGAAGGCCGCGCGGGATCCCGAGGCCGGGGCACGCAAGCTCGCACGCCTCTACGGCGAGGAAGCTGCACGCTCGATGGTCGCTAGTTTTGCAGCGATGAGCGAGGAGAGCATCCGCGCGATCGTGCACGACTGCTCGCATGTCAGCCTGCCGCCCCTCTCCCCCGCCATCCAGCGGCGCTGCACGTTCGCGTACGGGGAGAAGGACTCGGACCTGCGGCTCGCGCGCCGCGTGATCCCTCGCCTCTATCCGGAGGCCGAGCTGCGCGTCTGGCCCGACTGGGGGCACTGCGAGCGCATGAGCCGGGACTCGGTCGCCTACGGGGCGATGCTGCGGAACGTCGCCCTGGGCTCGGCATCTACTGATCGTTCGTGAAGGAGGCGATCACGCAGGGAATTCGACCTCGCACGACGCGGTAGGTGACGCCCGTGCAGCCCATACGCTCAAAGAACGCCCGGTAGGACACCGGGTCGAAGTGCTCCTGGAAGTGCACGCCGAATCGGGAGATCACCCTCAGGAACATGGTGTGCGCCCGCTTCTTGGGAATCGCGTAGGTGGGCACGATGATCGTGCCACCCGGGCGCACGACCCGCTTGAGCTCCTTGAGCGCGTCGCCCGGTTCAGGCAGCAAGTGGATAACGTTGCCCGCCACGACGGCGTCAAACGAGTCGTTCGCGTAACGCAAGTCGGTGATATCCGCCTGCTCGACGGTGACGTTCGAGTGTTTCGCGAGCTTCTTGCGTGCCTGCTTGAGCATCCCCTCGGAATAGTCGGTCGCGACCACACGCGCACATGCGGGGGCGATGGCGGCGCTAATCGCGCCCGTTCCGCACGCACATTCGAGCACGGTGTCACCGGGGCGAATCAACCTGGCAACGGCACCGCCCGTCCCGTCATACACCCTCCTGTTGAGCGCGTTGACGGCGAGGTCGTAGAGCGGGGCAACTCGATCCCAGAACAATGCTGAACACCTCCGTATTCCCATGCATCACACGAGGCCGACGCTGCTTCGCGCTGCTGGACATGGTACGCCTACGTGTGAGATGCCGGGGCGGAAAGGGGTTCTGTGCACGGGGACATATCCGCGTAGTCGCCTTCAGCGCGCGAATCGGCCTGTTGCACACCTACATCCGCCGCGAGGAACGCGCGTGGATGAAGGCACCGACGCTATGGGCACCGAAGCCGAGCAGGCTATAGCCCACCCCGTAGATGAGCGCGCTGTCGTTGAGGAACAGGTACATTGGCGCCAGGAAGCACACGAAGGGCGCGAGCAACCACAGGAGGCTGAAGCCCTCCTTCACGCCGTCCCAGGCTCCGAAAGCCATCGCGAGGATTGGCAGGATCGCGAGCAGGATCAGGAACACGAGGCTCTTCACGATCTCCATCGAGTCCGAGACGCGCGAGAGACTAAACCACGCCGCCGGCACCAGCAGGTAGATGCCGAACAGCACGGCGATACGAATCCACGTTGATTTTGTCGCCCACCTCATAACTCAATGATAGCCGCGTCGCATGAATAAAAAAGCACTTTGACACGTCCACTGTGCGGGCCGCGAAATGGGCGTGAACGAGTCAGCGTCGCGGGGCGCGCGACGCTGGCAGTGGGGCGCAGGCTACCTGCAGTAACTGCCGAAGAAACCGCGCTTCTTCTCGGCGGCGGCGTACTCCTCGTCGGAATGGTCCTTATCGCACCACTGATCCGCGGGAACCTGCTCCTTCACCGAGTCGATGTGCTTGCCGCAGCCCTTCCAGGTGGTCTTTCCGCATACCTCGCAGGTGGTGGGTCGACACATGATTGCCTCCTTCGTTGTTGCGCCGCGAATTCGTCAGCGGATCCGCGTCATGGTGTTGCGAGCTTCCGTCCTCCTCAGGCTGGTTGCGCCGTCGCATAAGGCCAGTCGGAGGACCGAACGCTCGAATTTATCGATCGTTATGCTCTCGGTTTTGACAAGAAATTCTACTGCTTCGAACTGTGACGCGGAGTCGTTTTCGAGGACAAAATCCTCGGACTCAGCCCTCCCCCTTCACCAGCACGGCCTCGGCCTTCTCTCCGAGCCACGCGCGCAGCGTCTGGATGCCGCCCGACAGCATGGTGACGTTGAAGCCCGCGTGGCGCACGATGCGGTAGCCGATCCAGGAGCGCACGCCCGCCGCGCACATGACGACGAAGGGCTGGTCGCCGACGTTGGTCTCGACCCAGGCGCGGACTTCATCGAGGCGGTCGCGAAGCTGGGTGTGGGGGATGTTGAGGGAGTTGGGCATGTGCCCGGCCGCGTACTCCCCCACGGTGCGCACATCCAGGACGGGCATGTCCTCGGTGAGAGCGTCTGGGCCAGTCAGGACGAGCTCGCCGGTCAGCACGTTGTGGGCGACCATGCCGGTCTGGTTGACGGGGTCCTTGGCCTGGCCGTAGGGCGGCGCGTAGGCGAGGTCCAGGTCGATGAGGTCCATCGCGCTCAGGCCCGCTCGCATGGCGGTGGCGATGACGTCGATGCGGCGGTCTACGCCGTCGACGCCCACGGCTTGCGCGCCGAGGATCGCTCCGTCCGTACCCACGTGCATGAGGATGTGGACGGGCTTAGCACCGGGGAAATAGCCCGCGTGCTGGTTGGCGTGCGTGTGCACCGTGAAGTACTCCGTGCCCGCCGCGTCCAGGGTCGCACGGTTAGCGCCGGTCATCGCGGCTGTTAGGCCGCCGATCCGAACGATCGCGGTGCCCTGGGGGCTCGGGATGGGGCGCGCGGTGGCCTCGCCGTGCTGCGCGTCAGCGATCACGTCGGCGACGAGGCGTCCCCCGCGGTTCGCGGGTCCAGCCAGGGCGACGGGGCGGTCGTGATCGCGGCCGACCGTGCCATCACCGACCGCATAGACGTCGTCGGCGCTCGTACGCCCGTGCTCGTCGACGAGGATGTAGCCGCGGCTGGTCTCGATGCCCACGGCCTCGGCGAAGGCGGTGTCGGGGCGGACTCCGGTCGACAGGACGATGATGTCGGCAGCCAGCACGGTGCCGTCGGAGAGCGTCACGGAGTCGTGGTCGTCGCCGTGGGTGATGGACTGGGCGGCGACGCCCGCATGGACGTGAACGCCGAGGGCGCGCAGCTCCTGCGTGACCAGCGTGGCCATCTCGACTTCGAGGGGCGGCAGGACATGTTCGGCGAACTCGACGAGGTGGGTCTCGAAGCCGCGATGCGCGAGGGCTTCGGTGGCCTCGATGCCGATGAACCCGGCTCCGAGGACGACAGCTCGCGCGCCCGAGGCCTCGCGCAGGGCGAGAGCGTCGTCGACCGTGCGCAGGGTGTGCACGCGCGGGGAGTCGAGGCCGTCGATCGGGGGCCGGCTCGCGAGGGCACCCGGGGAGAGGATCAGGTGGTCGTAGGTGAGTGTGTAGGCCTCGCCGGTCTCCGTGTCGGTGACCTGGACGCTATGTGCAGCCGGGTCGATCGCGATGACCTCGGAGTTGATGCGCACATCGAGGTTGAGCGCAGCCTTGAGGGTGTGCGGGGTGTGGAGGAGGAGCTTGGCGGGGTCTTCGATCTCGCCGCCGACGTAGTACGGGAGTCCGCAGTTCGCGAAGGACACGTACTTGCTGCGCTCCAGCACGATGATCTCGGCGCCCTCGTCGCGCCTGCGCAGGCGTGCCGCCGCGCTCATGCCACCCGCGACTCCTCCGACGACAACTACTCGCATGTGCGGCTCACTTTCTGGCTCGAGGACGGGTCTTCTTCGACTGCTCTGAGGATACTCCCCCGCGTTTGGATTAGTGCCCCTATGCCAACCTCGCTTGATCTGACCTTAAACCGAATCGCGGCGCGGATTCATAGGTCGGGACAATGAGCGCACATCACGAACACGGTAACGCCCCGGGCACTAAACGCGTCCGGGGCATCACCGTCAGGCCCAGCGTTGCGCAGCCTCGCGGATTTGATCCACATACTGATAGATGTCTTCGACCGAGTTGATGTTGTAGCGTTCCTCAGTCTTATCTTCGTTGACGAACGCAATCACCTTTCGGCGACCGAAGTAGCACCGAAGAATCGGACGCCGATTATTGTCGTCAGCAAGGACGGAGAAGTAGGAACGCACGTCACGGTAGGTGATGCGTTCAAACGGCAGTTCAGCACACGCAATGGCCTTCACGATCCGATAAGCAGCGAGCTCCTCCTCGGTTGTTTCAATACCATCTGACACTTCCTCGACGTGCACCTCTTCGTTAACTTCTTCTTCCACATCATCGGGTACCGGCATCACCGTGTTCACATCCGCACCCAATGCACTCTTCAAGCGATCATTGATCCGTTCATTGAGGAACTGGCGAAGAGCTTTGTCCGTGATCACAGTGAACTTCTCCAGGACCTGCTGCGTCACACGCCCTTCGTAGACACGTGAGGCAAAAAGCCTCACGAAGTCCGCAGAAGGCTCTTTAAACTCCATGCCCACTTCACGCTTGATCGCTCCGAGATACTTGAGCTCCTCCGCAGCACTCACGATCGACGTCAGATCGAAACGTTCCTTCGTGAGCTTCCTCAGCTCAGGCAGGAAAGTCTCATCAATATCCGCAAGATCCAAAACCAAGAAAGGCCTTGAATCCATGACATTGGGGGCATCAAGGTCCGTGTAGAAGTTATAGACACGGCCGTTGGTGAGCACCGCAATTCGCGCTTTTGTCACTGAGAAGTATCGGTACAGCTGAGCGGCATGCTCAGGTGTAAGGTCACCGGCAACTTTCTTGCATTCGATGAGAATCCGAACCTCACCACCATCCATGATGGCGTAGTCAACCTTTTCGCCGCGCTTGGTACCAACATCCGCCGTGAACTCGGGTACAACCTCTTGCGGATCGAAGATGTCATAGCCGAGAACAGTTGAGATGAATGGAAGAATGAACGCGGTTTTCGTTGCTTCTTCAGTTTCGATGTTCTCCCACTGGTCAGCAACCTTGCCAGCCAGGAGGGTAAGAGCGTCTTCAAAGGCCACCATTGACTCCTTGTTGAAATACGTGAGCTTCCTCTATAACTCTAATCACACTTTACCTATGTATGTCAAGTAAGCTAGACAGCTCGCCACAGAACCGCTTCGACAGCACGCCATAGCCATCACCGCAGTTTGGTAGGGCCCCACACAAAAACTAGGGCATACCTTGGTGTGTGTCACGCACGCGTGTCACGCAGCAAGGCATGCCCCGTTTTACCGCAGAATCATGCGGTTTTTGTTGTGGAGATGGGGGGAATCGAACCGAAGGCCCCTAATCGCGCCCGAAAGTGCGCGCGCGGGTCATCGTGCGCCACTACAGCACCACAAAGTTTAGCGGAAAATGCGGCCCCAGCCGCCGGGCTTCGGGGCGGGCTGCTGAGGCATGCCGGTCCAGTGGGCAGGAGCGGGCGGGGCTGCGGGCGCAGGCTGAGACTGTGCGGCCTTCACGGCGGCACGGGTGTGTGCAACGAAGCGCATCAGTCCATCGACGGCTTTGCGCTCGAAATGGAGAGTCAGCAGCGCTTGCCGCGTCTCGATCATGAGCCACTTATCCCCGCCGCTCCTCTTCTTCGCAGCAAACGCGAGGATGCCGAGCGTGACGAGGCGCGTCGCAGTCACGCGCGCCTGCATGGCCTCGCCGTCCTCGACCTCGACGCTGACGACGTCGGTTAGAGGGATCCGCTGGATTGCCTCGCCGCGTCGCTTTGAGTCGTAGAGCAGCTCGGTGTCGGTGCAGATGATCTCAGCGGGGTCGGATGAGTAGAGGCGGAAAGCGCCTTTAGGGCGGTGCATAGCTCCTCCTTTGAGTGCGACCTACCTATATGGGCAGTCTACAGCTCGCACGAGGACGTGGAGGCTATTCCGGAGAGGCTTCGTCCGCGAGGCGGCGCTCCGCCTCGGCAGCTACATCGGAGCCACTGACTCCGAGAGCTTCGCACATCGCACCGAAGTCGCTCATCGTACAAACAGTGTCGCCCGCGAAGATCTTGTAACAGCGCGCGCGAGTGATGCCGGCCCGCTCGGCCAGGCGGTCGATAGTCAGGTCCAGACTTTGCAGACGCTCCTTGAGTACAGCTAAGACAGCGCGTTCAAAGGGACTCGATTTAAGAGATCTGCTTCCCATGAGGTAAGCATATCTACTTTTGTAGACCCATGTCACATGAAAACGAGTTGCAAAATCTCTATTTGTAGACTTATATAGCAGTCATTGGTCTACAAATGTAGAAAGGAACCATGAGATGACGGTCGCAGCCGTAATCAAGAGCATGGCCCGTGAGCTGGGCATCTCTCAGACAGAGCTTGCTGCCCGCGCTCGTATGAGCCGCGCGAGCCTGTCCCTCAAGCTCAACGAGCGCCGAGATCTGACCTTGCCGGAAGTTGAGAGGCTCGCAGCAGTGCTCGGCACGTCCGTCCGCGAGCTCCTCGACCAAGTCGAGCGCACCACCGAGACAGCACCCGCGCCCGATAAATCGCGAGGCTATGCAATCGCCGATAAGGCGACCGGCGTCGTGATCCTCCAGGCCTCGCACGGAAGCATCTACGACGAGGACATCCCGGCATGAGCGCCGTCGTCGCAGTGACCATCGGCCTAGTTCTCGCGGTCGCCGCAATACCTGTCATCGTCTGCGTCGTATACCTCACCGGTATCTACGCAGGGGATGCGCTCGACCGCCTCGTTTGTATGGGCCTCGACGCGGGTGATCGGATCGCCGAAATGATCGATGGGGAGGTGCCCGGGAAATGACCGCCGCTGCACCGTTCGCCCCTGACCGCTGGTACTCAGCCCAGCAGGTTCAGGAAACCCTCAGCCTCTCCCGCTCAACCGTCGAGCGCCTCGGAGTCGAGGGCAAGGTCGCCGCAATCAAGATCGGGCGTTCCGTCCGGTACAGCGGCGACGACCTCAACCACCAGTGCCAGAGCCTCGGCTCCTGCGCCACCGAAAAGAAGAGCTCCCAGCGGTAGAAGCGCTGGGAGCGAGCAGAACCCCTAGAGAAGGAAGATTCCGTGAACAAGACTACCACACGCCGCCGCCACCTGCGGCCCTGGCGAACCCTCATCGGAGGCGCCGCACTCGCCGCCGCCCTCACCCTCGGTTTCGCGATGCGCGGCCTCGACAACCCCGACGGCCTCCCCGAGTGGACCTTCTTCCCGGCCCTCGGACTCCTCGCGCTCGCGGTCTGCTTGATCCGCGCGGACTGGAAGGCAGGGCGGCTGTGAACGCCTCGGTCATCGTCACAGTTGTTTTCCTGCTATTCGCAGGCTGTGTCCTGCTGGCCTGGATCGCGGCGCGCGGGGCCTCTCGTGCGGCCTCCATCGAGGAGATCGCCGCTCGCATGCAGCGATCCGCGTCGAAGGCCAGGGCGAAGGGCACGACACTGCTTGAGCGCCACGTCGGCTTCGATTACTACGACGTGGACGGCGAGGCTCCGCTGCCTCATCTGATCTGCCTCGCGACGCAGGACGTCATTATCGAGGCAGAGCTGAATAACTGCTTCGCCCTCGACACGCCAAAGATCGCGGTCGATCTCGACCGTCAGCAGATCCACGTGACCCTCGAAGTGCTCAGGCTTGATGAGCCGAGCCTGGAGGTGCGGACCTGATGCCGAAGAAGCCGCCGCTCGATGTCGAGATCACACGCGCGATCGCCCGCGCTCACATCCTCTACGCGAACCGCCCGCACATAGATGAGCGTGTGCATCGCCTGGTCACGGAGGCCTGCGCCCGCGCCGCTCACTACCCGGTCGAGGTCAAGCCCTCACGTTCGGCGCTCGCGCCGATGAGGCCTCGCCGATCCGCTTAACCACCAACACCAAGAACAGAAGGAACCACAATGAGTAAGAAGTTCTGGGCAGCAGGCGCTGCCCTCACCCTCGCGGCGCTCGCGCTGCCCTACGGCGCCGCATACGCCGCCGCCGAGGCCGCGCCGACCATGACCGCACAGGTTACCAAGGCGACCAGTGCCTCACGCCAGACCTCGAGTGAGGTCACCGTCGAGGGAACCTGGACCGCGCCGAAGCTCGCGGTCGGCCAGCACTTCACCGTTGCCAGCAAGGACGGCGGCTTCAAGTGGTATGCCGGCTTTCCCTTCGTCCTCGACGACGGAACCAAGATCGGCGACTGCGAGGCCGACGAGGCGACGCTGACCTGCACGGTCACCGAGGTTCCCGCGTCCTACGCGGACAAGACCGACGTGACCGGAAACTTCCATGCCCGCGCGCGTCTCTCGGACGCCGCAGTCGGCACTGAGGACACGCAGATCGTCGTGAACGGCCAAGTCACGCGCACGCTCGTCTGGGGCGACCGTGACGGCTCGGGCACCTGCACGAACGACTGCTCGACGCCCGCGCACTTCGAGTACGCGGCTCCCGAGACGATTAAGTTCGGGTGGACCAACGCGGACCAGTCGATCGGCTGGGGCATCAAGTGGGTAGTTGAAGCCGGAAAGGCCTACACGCTGACGGACGAGACCAACCAGCTGCCGAAGGCTGTGAAGTGCTCGTCCGGCCCGACCTGGGATCCTGCGACGACAACCTGGACCGACGGCACGCTCGACGAGTCAGCGCACACGCTGACGTTCACGCCGCCCGCAGGCTCGCTGGTCTGCATCGTCTATCCTGCAGCGACCACGCACGTCGAGGGCCAGGACACCTACACCAACCGAGCTACGATCAACGGCAAGAGCCTTGAGGCAACCGCAACGATCAAGGCCTCGGGCGGTACCGACGGCGACGGCAAGACCAAGCCGCAGCCCGCGCCGGTCCCCTCGCCTCTCCCGAAGCCCTCGCCGAAGCCGTCCCCGGTTCCTACTCCTTCGGATGAGCCGCAGTCTGCGCCGTCCCCGATGCCTACTCCTACGACCGCGCCGACGCCGGGCACGGTGAAGCCCGCGCCGAAGCATGAGGCCGTGCCGGCTACTGCTCCGGCCCCGCAGGAGCGCCTCGCCAAGACTGGCGCGACCTCCAGCGGACTTTTGCTGATGATCGTCGCGATCCTGGGCGGCGCAGGCGCTGGCCTGTTCCTCCTCCGACTTCTTGAAGGCCCCGCGAGCAAGAAGGGAGAAAAGCTGTGAAGTTCGAGAAGGCACTCGAAAACCCGGTAACGCTCACCCTCGAAGCAGCCGACGTTTTCTACCTGCGCGATTTCCTGTACGAGGAGAGCATCAGTGCCGATGTCGATTTCGACAACGTCGAGACCCTGCACAACGACAGAGCTCGCCAAGCAGCGAAGATGACACTCAGCCGCGAGCACACGAAGATGACGAAGATCATCGACGCCCTGGACGCAACCCTGGACGCAACCGAGGGTCGCGTTGTCGGCGCAAAGAAGATCGCGTCCATGACCGACCCCATGCAGGCCGCTAATGAAGTCGGTACCTCGACGGAGGAGGGGAAGTGATGACTCGATACATCGCGGTCTATTTCGACACCGCTCAGGTGCAGGCTCTGCGAGACGACGCGCAGGAAACGGTCCTCGCCGCTGATGAGGATCTGGAGATCACGAAGCAGCTCAACGACCTCACGGCCCGCCGCCTCGCTCGAGAAGCGATCGACAAGAAACGCGACCTGTATGTCGAGATCGTCGACAAGCTCCAGGAAGCATCCGAGCGCCTCAACGTCGGTGAAGGCGACTACATCGACGAATGAGCACACTCCCCGATGAGCGCGGCCAACGGGGAGGCCACCCGCAAACCAAGAAAAAACAGGCGGGGCAGGTAAAGAGATCGCGCAGCCCGACCAGCAGACCCCCGGGTGCGAGTCCCGGGCGGGCACGAAGCCCGCGCCACGAGCGCGCAGGGCAAGACCCCCTAGAGAAGGACAACCAATGACCACCATCAACGAGATCAAGGACAGGCTGAACGCCGTGGCGTTCGCTGGCCGCAGCTACGCAGGCGCAGACCGCACCGCGATCGCGAAGGCCTACACAGACGCTGTCGCTGCGTTCGACCAGAACGCAGCCGTGGATATGGCGTACCTCCTCGACCGTGTCGATGAGCTGCAGGACGCGATCGCCGTCGCAGCTTCGGACCTCGCCGACGTAGCAAGCTACGTCGCCGCCAGGTACGCCGGCACACCCGACGAAGCCAGCGAAATCCGCCTAGCAATCGGCGAACCAATCGACGCCCTAGTCAACGTCTCACAGGGCACACCGATCACACCCGAGGAGGCCGGGGAATGAGCGGCGCCGGACTCCTCAGCATCGAGTGGGAGATCGCCAACCAACATCTCCCCATGCCTCATATCGTCGCGACGGCCTGCGCCGCGTTCGTCGAGGAAGCAGAACGCCGCGGACTCGTCATCCGCTCCGGACCCTCACCTTCCGTCCTGCACGAGCTCCGGCTCGTGCGAGTCACCGGCAAGGTCACCCGCCAGGACGACGAAACCCCAGAGCCGCAGCCACCGCACACACTGCGCCGATGCCCGGCGTGCGGGGTCCACATCTACGACCTCACCGACATCGAAGGAGCCGAGCAATGATCGAAATCAAGCAGGCGCGCAACGTCCCCGGCTTCCGCTTCTGCCCTGTCTGCCGCACGCGCCTCGCGCCGAAAGGCTCGAACGTTCACGTCACCATCGACGCCGAAAACGAAGCCACCGCAATCGAGCACATCACGCACAAAGCCTGCGCACAGACGGTCATCGACTTCACCCGCGCTCGCGGCTACACGCCCGCCGAGCTCGTGGAGGTCGGCGTCTGGGCTGAGGAGCAGCGATGAGGCTCCCGATCAGGATTCAGCGCCGCCGCGCTCGCGGCTGGAAGATGCCCGCGCACACGAAGTATGTAGGGCGAGGAAGCCTATACGGCAATCCGTTTTGGGTCGCTCGGTCGCCGTTTGAGCTTAAATATGGCGGTGCCCTCGTCGTCGCGTCTCGTGCGGAGGCTGTCGAGAAATTTCGTGAGTGGATCAGGCACACGGCAGAGGGTCGGTTCGTCGCTGGGTGTGCGGCGCGGAACCTCTGGGGCCTCGATCTCGCGTGCTGGTGTCCAGCTGATCAGCCGTGTCATGCGGATGTCCTCTTGGAGATCGCGAACCCGCGCGGTGCGAGGGAGTTCGAGAACCCGTATTACCGCAGGTGGGATCGAGACGAGGCCGCAGAATGACGACTATCGGCAGTCTCTTTACTGGCTACGGCGGTCTAGATATGGCAGTCCGCATGGCGCTTGATCCGGATGCGCGCGTCGCATGGACGAGCGATGTAGAGCCGGGGCCGTGCAGGCTGGCTGAGGTGCGCTGGTCTGGTGTCCCGAATCTCGGTGACATCACGCAGGTCGATTGGTCGGATGTTGAGCCGGTAGACATTATCTGCGGTGGATCGCCCTGTCAGGATCTGAGCCTCGCGGGTAGGCGCGCTGGCATGGCCTCGGGGACGAGGTCGGGCCTGTGGGAGTCGATGTTCGAGGCAATCAAGACGATGCGTCCGCGTCTGGTGATTTGGGAGAACGTGAGAGGAGCGCTGACAAGTGGAGCGTTCAGTCTGGTGGAACAAGAATCGCGACTGCTGGGAGACGGAGCAGATGGACCTGCTCTCAGGGCGGCAGGCCGTGTGGTCGGAGACTTGGCCGGCCTCGGGTATGACGCGCAATGGTGTGTTGTACGAGCTTCCGACGTCGGCGCCCCTCACCAGCGAGAGCGGCTGTTCCTTGTTGGCAACCCCGCAGGCGAACCTTGGCAGCTGCGGGGGCTCACAGCCTCCACAGAAGCGCAGGGAGGGCGGGCACTCCGTGAGTCTCGCGGATCAGATCGAGCACCTGGTGCCCTGATTCCGACGCCGACCGCGTCGGACCACAAGGCAGGCCGTCATCAGGAGGGAACGGGCATGAGTCTGTCGCAGGCAGTACAGATGCTGCCGACCCCGGTCGCGCAGCCCTCGGGCAACTCGCCCGAGGCACACCTGCGTAAGAAGCCAGGCCGCGCGCAGGTCACCGACCTAGCGATCCTCGTCGAGAACGGCCTGCTGGCAACGGGAGGTCTCCTACCGACACCGCAGGCGACGAACGCGACGGCATCCTCGACCGGCTACGGATCGAACCTGCACGAGGTGGCGAGAGGGATGAAGCCCGGCATCTTCGGCGTCTATGGGCAAGCGATTGCCAGGTGGGAGCAGGTGCTCGGACGTGAGGCTCCAGCTCCGACTGTCCCGCCGACACGCGAGGGGGGGCGAGCACGCCTCTCAACGAAGTTCGTCGAGTGGCTCATGGGTTTGCCCGAGGGGCATGTGACCGGCGAGGATCTCGGGCTGACGCGGGAGCAGCAGCTCCGTCTCCTCGGAAATGGGGTCGTCCCGCAGCAGGGCGCCGCCGCTATCTACCAGCTCACCAAGATCACCATTGAGGAGGCAGCATGACCGGCATCGACCCACTGAAGGACATCCCAGGTGTCGAGGAGTTTCAGGAGCGCGCGATCGTCCGCGCGGTCCGGCTGACTCGTGAGAACGCGGAGGCGATCGCCCGCCGCGCGCGCAAGCGTTGTGGCTTCACGCCGGACGGGCGGGTGATGCTCGTCGAGCACACCTACACGATCTGGGCGCTTGAGGGGGACATGATCGTCGCTCGCCCGGGCAGTATGCGTCTGTCGAACCGCATCCCGGAGGACTTCATAGCCTGGTACACGAAGCCGGGCGAGCAGCTGACTGAGGAGGATCTCGGATGAGCGCGCAGCTGGTGTGGGAGTCGCGCGTCTTGCCGCTGACGCGCAGCAAGCTCATCACCGCAAACGACAAATTGCACTGGGCCGCACGCGCGCGGCTCACGAAGCAGATCCGCCAGTGGGGCTATCTGCTCGGTCGCGAGGGTGAGGGGGTCGCGCGTCTCAGGCTGACGCACGCTCGAGTGGAGGTTGAGTTCGCGTATCCGGATCGTCGCCGCCGCGACCGTAGCAACCTCGCGCCGACCGTGAAAGCACTCATGGACGGTCTCATCGATGCCGGGCTGCTGCCTGATGACGCGGACCGCTTCCTCGACGGCCCGCACACGGTCATCGCGGAGCGCCTGGCGGGCAAGCACCTGAACATCCCGATGTACGAGGTCCGCATCCGCGTGTACGCGGACACAGATAAGAAAGAGAGCAAGTAATGGCCGGAGAAACCGTCATCACTGTCATCGGTAACCTGACCGCTGACCCCGAACTGCGTTGGACGCAGTCTGGCGCCGCAGTCGCAGACTTCACCGTCGCGTCGACCCCGAGAACCTACGACCGTAACGCCGGCGAATGGCGCGACGGCGACACCCTCTTCATACGCTGCTCCGTGTGGCGCGAAACCGCTGAGAACGTCGCCGAGTCGCTGCGCAAGGGTATGCGCGTCATCGTTCAGGGTCGCCTCACCCAGCGCTCGTATGACACCCAGCAGGGCGAGCGCCGCACGGTAGTTGAGCTGCAGGTCGACGAGGTCGGCCCCTCCCTGCGCCGCGCACGCGCACAGGTCACCCGTGTTCAGGCACAGGCCGCGAGCGCACCGTCCGCGAGCGCGTCGGCCTCTGGCGGTGCGGCTGGGTGGGGGCAGGAGACTCCGCAGCATGACCCGTGGGGTGAGCCTGGCGGGTCGGCGTTCGGGTCTGAGCCGCCGTTCTGATGGAGCGGTACTGCCCGGACTGCGGCGAGGTTCTCGCTGCAGGGCACGCGCGCTGTAGGCCGTGCTTCCGCAGGTTTGAGGCTGAGTATCAGAGGAAAACCGAGAGGGACTGGATGCGGCGCAACTTCCCGGAGTTCCGGCCCCGGGACTTGTTCCCGGAGGACGGCTGGGAGCAGACGGAGATCAAGACAACAAGTATGAAGGAGGGCGAGTAATGGCCTGGGTCAGAGTGGGCGACGAAGCACTGAGCCACCCGAAGCTCATGAGCTTGTACGACGTGGAGGGCGCCGAGGACATCTCGATCGTCGAAATGTTCGGCTTCCTCATGGCACTCGCGACCTACTCGGCCAAGCACCTAACAGACGGAATCATCGAGAGAGGTGCGGCGTTCCGCGACGGCGATCGTTCGCGGAGTGCGCACCTGATTGATGTGGCGGTCGGCGCCGGGCTGCTCACGTGGGTTGAAGTGGAGGGCAAGCGGAAGCTGCGCCTGTTCACGGACGAGGAGTTTATCCACGTCCAGCCGCGCGAGGAGGTCATGCGTCGCCGTGCGCGGTCGCGGGAGAATCGCGACCCGAACAAGAAAGCTGCTGTGATTTTCCGCGACGGCGACCAGTGCCGTTACTGCGGGAAGGTCGTGCGGTGGACCGGCCCGACAGGTTACAACCTCGGCACGCTCGATCACATTGACCCGGACTCGCTGGGGGACGCCCCGGTCGATGGTCTCGTGGTCGCCTGTCATGAGTGCAACTCCTCGCGCGGGCACGCGCGGGAGGCGTTCGATGCGGCCTCGCCACTGCGTCCCGTCCCGGCCACGCCCTATTACGGAGTGTGGTCGGCAGAATTCCTCACCAGGTACGGATATGAAGCCGCGCCGTCCGTGGATCCGGGCACGCCCGTTGACCCCGCCTCAGAGCCGCCCGCGAGGGGCGTGCTCCCGGGCCGAGGGTCCGGAGCGCCTGTTGACCCCGGGCGCGGCTCCAGCGGCCACGCTGAGGCCGCTGTGCGTGACCCCGGCACACCTGAGCGGTGTGCGTCCGAGGGTCCGCGTATTCGACCTAGTTCGGACTCAAGTCCGAACCCTGGTCCGACGTCGAAGGGTATCAAGGCGAATACTCTCGGGTCGGGTAGGGACGGGACGGGACGGGCAGGCCAGGGAAGGGCAGGCACGGGCCAGGCAGGGAAGGGCCAGGCCGGGCACCCGCGAACACCTCAGCAGAAGCAGACAAGCAAGCGGAACCGTAGAAGGAGAAGAAGGTAATGAGCCAGGAAGAAGAGCTGAGGGGCAAGGTAGAAGATGCCCTCTCAGCACTAGTGCAGGCAGGACACGGAGCCCAGGCATTAACTGGGGCCTGGGTGGTCTGTGCTGAGGTCATGGTCCCCGGCAAAGAAGAGGTCACCGTCTTTATGCACGACGGGGGCGGCTCGATGCTCGCGCGGCGTGGCCTCATCGAGTCTGTGCGCGATCAGCTCGCATCATGGGTGGAGGGATACGATGACTGAGCATGACGACCGCCGGGTTTGCCCGGTGACGGGTGAGCCTCTCCTCGACGGAGAGTACCTGTCTCGCGGCGGCGCTGCCCGCGTCCGTGTGGCGACCGCGTCGATGCCAGGACTCATGAGCGACCTCGCCTATGCTGCGTCGCACGGCGTGCGCACGGGTGAGCAGGTCGGCGGCGCTGGTGTCCCATCGTCGAGGGCTCCTCTCAACCTCGCGCTCATGATCGAGGTTGACGAGATGTGCGACTCGATCCTGACGTGGGCGACGCTGCTCCTCTCGCACGTGATGGGTCCGTCCTACTGGGTGCGCCCCGGCGATTGGTGGATGGTCGCGCGCGTATTCGACCTGCACGAGGACAAGCTCCGCAGGTGGTCGGAAGCCGAGCAGTGCGCAGACGAAGTTCTGTACTCGGTCGCGCGCCTTGAGCGTCTCGCCTCCCCCGGCAGACAGCGCCTCGTCTACGTCGGCTCGTGCAGCCAGTGCGACGCTGATCTTCTCGTCCGCGACCCAGATGAGGAGGCGACGACTTGCCGGGAGTGCGGAGCGGTCGAGCAGATCGGCGAAGCCTGGGAGCGACTCCTCTCGAAAGCTCGTGAGTCTCTGCTGCCGCGCTCGCGGGCGACCCGCGTCGCGGAGATCCTGGCTGGCACGCAGATCAAGGATCCGACTGTCCGGAAGTGGACGCAGCGGGGGCAGCTGGCGCCCCGGGCGAGGAGGGGCGGGGATCGCCTCTACCGGGTCGGGGATATTGAGAGGCTGGCGACACGCAGAATGTAGGCGCGTGTCGCTTGCGATAGGGCTTGTCACGGCGTATTCTCCTAGTGTGGCCCTGAGCGTAAGCGAGGGGCTTCTGCTTTAACGGCAATCCGCGCACTTGTACTGACCCCCGCTCCTATCGGCCCCGGTGGAGCGGGGGTCAGTGCATACGGACTGAGGGGGCGGGCATGGCATGGGAGACATCGGACCGCGCCGTCCGTCTGCCTGATGACTGGGCCGAGCGGCGCGCCTTCGTGCGTGACCGCGCAGCCGGCAGGTGCGAAGCGATGCTGCACGACGGCACGCGATGCCCAGCTGCAGGGACAGACTGCGATCACATCGAGCCAGGTGACGATCACCGAGCGGTGAACCTCCAGTGGCTTTGCCGTTGGCATCACAAACGTAAGACGCAGCAGGAAGCTGCTGCGGCGCTCGCTGCTGAGCGGAAGAAAAACCAGCCGCGAAAGCGTAAGCATCCCGGCCTCATCGACTGACCCACCCACCGGGGACCCCCTCCCCCACACGCTGCACCCACCGTCAAGAGCTGTCGATCTAAGTTTGTACGGGTCTGGGGATTTTGCGAGGGGCACTTTTCGTTGATGTGCCGCGCGAAACAGCGCATCGGAGGGTGGGTGCTCTGAGGATGGTCAGAGGGGCAGGAGTGCCCCGTGCTGGTACACATTGCCGGTAATGGTGATGTATCGGCCTGTCGAGTAAAACTCGATCCGCTGGCCCTTCCACTCGCGCTTGAAGCCGCGGCGTGGAGCTGCGGTGCCCCAGATGTGCAAGCCGCGCCCTGACGGCGAGATCTCGACGTAGGAGCCCTCGTAGTACGCGAGGAGCGTGCGAGTAGCCTCGTTCGGGATGCCGTTCTCGTCGAGGCAGGCGTCCAGGTCGATACAGCCGACGCCGTCGCCGAGGACGAAGCCGAGGGGCGCGCCGGTCGCGCTCGCGGCCTCATACGTGCTCCAGGTCGTCGGATCGGTGACGGACGCCCACGCGCCCGTGCGAGCGCACAGGGGGCGCTTGTTGATGTGGTTGACCCAGCGGGCGCGGGTGGTCAGCTCGACGGGGAGGCCGGCGGCTTCGTCGGCTCGGGTCGAGCGGTGATGAGCGACTCGGCAGCGTGTCGAGCAAAAGCGCGCGTCGGCTCGCGCCCAGGCTTTGAGCTGGTGGCCGCATTGTTCGCACGTTTTCATGTCTCTTATTGTAACGCTTATTTCGTTGATATTCCGCAGAATGGCTGGGGGTGATCTGTGTGGCTGGTCGCGGTCCTGCGCCGAAGCCGGAAGGCTCGCGCGCTCGTCGGAATAAGGATCCGCAGGTGCTCCGGATCATCACTGCGCAGCCGGTCGAGCAGCCGGCGCTTCCGACTATCGAGCAGGTCGTCGTCGATGAGTTCGGCGTGCCGAAGAAGAAGCGCTTCAATTGGCCGACGATCACGAAGCGCTGGTGGAAGATGTGGGGCGAGTCGCCGCTATCTGCCGAGTACACCGAAACCGACTGGGCGTTCCTCATGGACACGGCTTATCTACATGCCCTGTATTGGAAGGGCGACTTCAAGGTCGCAGCAGAGCTTCGTCTGCGCGTCGCTAAGTTCGGTGCAACGCCCGAGGACCGCGCGCGACTGCGGATCCAGTTCGCCGTCGCGGACGGCCTGGAAGATGACGGCCCATCCGCTGAGGCATCGCCGGTCTCATCGAGGTCGAGGAGGCGAAAGACAGTCCTCAAGGCGGTGCAGTAATGCCCTGGCAGCCAATCGACGAAGAGGACGAGTTTCCCACGCTCGGCTATGACGTCGCCGACTGGATGACCGCGTTCCTGCTGACGCCGGACAAGGACGAGATGATCCCGTTCGTGCCGACGCAGGAGCAGCTCGACTTCCTCGTCCATGTGTACGAGCTGGACCCGCAGACAGGGCGCCGACTCAAGCAGCGCGCCGTCCTCTCGCGCCCCCGTGGCTGGGGCAAGTCCCCGTTCCTCGCAGCGATCTGCTGCGCCGAAGCGATGGGGCCTGTCCTGTGCGACGGGTGGGATGCGGAAGGCCAGCCGGTCGGTGTACCGTGGTCGACGCGGCGAACGCCGCTCGTGCAGGTCACGGCAACGACGGACGATCAGACGGCGAACACATGGGATCCGCTCCTGGAGATGCTTCGCGGCTCGCCAGCTGAGGACGAGTACGGCATCGACCCGATGGATAGCTTCGTCGCTCTGCGGCGTGGGCGTATCGAGAAGCGCACGTCCTCGGCAACCTCCGTCAAGGGCGCGAAAGCAGTTATGGCCGTGATGGACCAGACGGAGACTTGGCTACCCGGAAACGGCGGGCCGAAGCTCGCAAAGACGCTACGGTCCAACGCGGACAAGCTCGGCGGTTTGACGATCGAGACACCGAACGCCTTCACGATCGGCGAGCGGTCGGTCGCAGAGAACACGGCACGGTTCTATGAGCTGGTGAAGGCCGGGAAGGTCAAGAAGGAAGCCTCACGAGGTCTCTACTACGACCACCGGCAGGCGCCGCTCGACACGGACATCACGGACCGGGAATCTCTCATCGAGGGCCTGCGGATCGCCTACGGCGACTCGGCTCGGGATCCGCGCGGCTGCGCGATCCACGATCCAGAGTGCGAGCCCGGCTGGGTGGACCTCGAGCGCATCGCAGATTCGTTCTGGCACCCGGATAACGATCCGGCGGACATGTGCGCCGACTTCCTCAACCAGATCAACAGCGCGTCCGACGCCTGGCTCACAATGCCGGAGCTTCGCGCGATCGAGGACCACGGTAAGACGATCTCGTCAACAGAGCCGATCACGCTAGGTTTCGACGGGTCGGAAGGACGCAAGATCGGCATCGCCGACGCGACCGTCCTGATCGGCTACTCGATCACGCAGAAGCATCTGTTCAAGGTGGGTATCTGGACGCAGCCGGACGGCCCTGCGGGTGAGGGGTGGCAACCGCCGCGCCTGGAGATCGAGCAGACCGTGCGCGACGCTTTCGAGCGATACAACGTCGTCGGCTTCTACGCCGACCCGTCGGCAGGTTGGGCGCAAGACGTTAAGACCTGGGAGGCGAAGTATTCGCGCCGACTGCGGGCAAAGATCAGCGCTGCGGAGCCGATCCGCTATCCGCAGCGCAACGTCTCTCAGACGTGCGAGAACTTCGCGCAGCTGCTCTCAGCGATCCACCAAGGACTCATCACCTACGACGGAGACCCGACGATGACCGCGCACTTCCTCAACGCGAGGAAGTCACCGAGACAGGCCGGATACGTGCTCGTCAAGCCCGCCGACGATCAGGACTACTCCAAGATCGACGCGACCTGGGGCGCGATGTTCGCCTATAAGGCTGGCCTTGACGCGGTCGGTAAGGGCGCGGCCAGGCCGACGGCACGCCGCGCTCCGCGACGACTCTACTAACAAACGCACTGGGGAAGGAGGCCCCACCTCATGACCAAGACCCCCGAGGAGTGGCTCTCCTACCTCACCGCAAAGATGGACAAGGAGTGCACCAGGACAGACCTGCTGCGCTCCTACACCAACGGCACAAGTCCCCTACCGGAGATGGGGCCGAACCTGGCGAAAGCCTGGATCAAGTTCCAGCGCCGCGCGCGCACGAGCCCCGGAAAGCTCGTCGTCGCCGCGCTCGTTGACCGACTCATCCCGAACGGCGTGACAGTCGGCGCGAGCGACAAGACGCCGGCAGCGCTGGCAGCAGCCAGGATCTGGCGAGACAACCGCCTCAAGGTCGCGTTCTCCGACGCGATCTGGGACGCCGCGACCCTCGGACGCGGATACCTCCTCGTCACCCAAGACGAGGACGGGCACGCCTGCGTGACCTACGAACGGCCTGAGCACATGTACGTGGAGCCGGATCCGGTCCGGCCCTGGCGTGCGCTCGCGGCTGTGAAGGTCTGGCGCGACTCCGCGGCGGGCATCGATCATCTGGTGATGTGGACGCCAGGGAAGCGCACCTCGTTCTCTCGCTCTGCCTACAGCGACTCGAAGGCCCTGATCTCGACGGTCTCCTCTGGGTGGCGGCAGGACGAGGGCGGCGAGCAGGCGTTCGAGGGCGCACCGCCCGTCGTCGTCCTGGAGAACCGTTTCGGCGAGGGTGAGTTCGAGAACGTCCTCGACCTGATCGACCGAATCAACTGGCAGACGCTGCAGCGTCTCGTCATTATCTCGATGCAGGCTTTCCGGCAGCGTGCGCTCAAGAGCGCCGAAGGGTCGGCGGGCCTGCCCGCTGAGGACGAGGCCGGGAACGAGATCGACTACCAGAAGGTGTTCGAGCCGTCGCCCGCCGCCCTCTGGGAGCTGCCTCCCGGCGTCGAAATATGGGAGTCCTCCCAGACGCAGATCACCGAGATCCTCAACGCCACGAAGGACGACTGGCGAGAGCTAGCGGTCGAGACCTCGACCCCGCTGTCGATCATGCTGCCCGACTCGGCAAACCAGTCAGCCTCGGGCGCCGAGCAGCCACAGAAGGCGCTCCTGTCCAAGGCTGAGGACCGGATCGAGCGATTCAAGCCGGCACTGGCCTACCTCATGGTTCGCGCGCTCGCGGTCGAGGGCATCGACCTTGACGAGACTGAAACCGTCGAGGTGTTGTTCGTGCCTCCGCACGCCGTTTCCCTCACGGAGAAGTACGCCGCAGCCGTGCAGGCCCGCAACGCTGGCGAAGCGTTGGAGACGATCCAGCGGAATATCCTCGGCTACTCGCCGGAACAGATCGCGCAGGACAAGCAGCGCCGGGCAGAAGAGCAGCTGGCTCTCGCGTTCGCCCTGCAGGACAACCCCAAGCCGACCGATGAGGCGCAGCCTCCGGTCACGGGGGGGGATCCGTCTGAACTGAAAACCAAGTTCGACGCGCTCGGTACCGCGATCCGCGCGGGCGTTGCCCCGCAGTCAGCGGCTCAGGTCGTCGGCCTCGACGGAATCAAGTTCACAGGCGCAGTGCCCGTCGCCCTGCGTCTGCCTGAGACGCAGTCAGCAGACCTTGAGGAGAAGCGAGCATGACGGACCTGGACGACCTCACGAGTGTCTACAGTTCCCAGGTCCACGCCGTGCGAACACAGATCACGAAGTTCGGCGAGGCCTACTGGGACTCCATGCCGAACTACCGGGCGAGCGCCGTCGAGGAGATGATCGACGCGCTCGTCCCCAGGGTCACCGCCGGTCAGCTCCGCATCGCGGATCTGACACGCGCCTACCTCGCGCGCTGCGCCCACGAGCTCGGCTGGAAGCTCGTCGTCCCACAGCTCGACAAGGCTGACATTCTCGGCGCTCGCGGCGTCGATCCCCGGACGGTGTACCGCCGCCCTGCGGTCGACGTGTACAAAGCACTGTCTGACGGGAAGCCTGTAGAGCAGGCGGTCTCTGAGGGGCGCTTGCGTTTGACTCAGCTGATCGGCGGCGACGCTCAGCTCGCGAAGGTACACGCATCCCGCCAAGTGATGCGCGCCTACCCGGACACGGGCTCGTATTACCGGCGAGTGCTCACGGGCCGCGAGAACTGCGGCCTCTGCGTCGTCGCTTCGACGCAGCGCTACTACAAGGAAGATCTGCTCCCGATCCATCCGGGATGCGATTGCGACGTGCAGCCGCTGCCGCCCGGAGCGGCAGGCCAGCAGGTCATCGACGAGGACCGCCTGGAGCAGGTCCACAAGATCGCTGCCGAACGGCTCGGCGAAGCCGACCGAGGAGGCAGAACGCCCGACTACCGGAAGCTAATCCGAGTCGAGGCGCACGGGGAGTACGGCGCCACTTTGACGTGGGCAGAGCCGAAAGCCCCGAAGCAAAGCGGCACAGCGGATAAGGCGTAACGCCTAAACGCACCGCCGCGCAATCAAGCCCCGCCGAGGCCGCAACGGCGCTCGCGGGGGAGGCTACCCGAAACGGGAGGACTGATCGACCATGAAGATTCACCTACACGAGCGCCCGCATCTGCGCTTCGCTGATTCCGTGGAAGCGCCTGCGGGCGGGGAAGCGGATGAGGCTCAGGTCTCGGAGGCTGCTGCCGAAACGGAGCAGGCGAAGGACTGGGAAGCCGAAGCGAAGAGGTGGAAGGCGCTCTCACGCCAGAACGAAGCGCGCGCGAAGGAAAACGCCGAGAAAGCTCGCTTGTTCGACGAGCACGAGGAGCAGGGCAAGACGGAGCTGCAGAAGGCTCTCGATAAGGCTGCGCAGGCTGAGGCCCGCGTGAAGGCCCTCGAAGTCCAGGCAGCGCGCGCTCAGGTCGCCGCGGCGAAGGGCGTGGACATGGAACTGCTGTCCGGCTCGACTCTGGAGGAGCTGGAAGCGTCTGCGGATCGTCTGCTGGCGTGGCGAGGAGCGCAGATCCCGAAGGGCGCCCCGGCGTCCGACGCGGGACATCGAGGTGAAGAGATCAGGTCGAGCAAGCAGCTCACACGCGAGGACCTCAAGACCATGAGTGCCGAGCAGATTAACCAGGCCCGTCGAGCGGGCCAACTCAACGACGTGATGGGCCTCGCCTGACAGCGAGCCCGCGAAAGGAGCCACAATGGCTAACACGAACTTCATCCCCGAAGTCTGGTCGGCCTCCATCCTGGAGAGCTTCCGTAACCAGGCTGTCCTGACCGGCCTGACGAACCGCGAGTACGAGGGCGCACTGACCTCCGGATCGAAGATCCACATCGCCGGCATCGTCGACGTCAAGGTCAAGGACTACAAGACCGGCGTCCTCCCCGCCGCGTCCGGCGGCGGCAAGCAGCCGCGCACGACCGCGCCCGACACGGTCGCCGACACGGGTATCGAGCTGGTCATCGATCAGGAGAAGTCCTTCGACTTCCTCGTCGATGACATCGACCGCGCACAGGCGAACAAGAGCTTCGACAAGTACACCGAGTCCGCCGGTATCGGCCTGGTCGAGGACGCGGAAGCCTTCCTCACCGGCCTGCTGTCCACGCAGGGCACGGCGGCAACGGGCATCGCAAACCCCACGGACTGGGCCTCTGCCTACAACGTCGCGCTGGCCCTGCGAGGCAAGCTCACCGACGCAAAGGTGCCGCAGGCAGGTCGCGTCCTGCTCGTGAACGCGAAGTTCGAGAACTTCCTGCTCTCCGACGGCTCGAAGCTCACGGCCTTCGACAAGGCCAACACGACCGACGGTCTGCGAGAAGCGATCATCGGTCGCCTCCTCGGCTTCGACGTCGTTGTCTCCCCGTGGATGGACAACACCAAGCCTATGGCGATCGGCCTGCACAAGCCCTCGGTTGCCTACGTCTCTCAGATCTCCAAGGTCGAGAGCATGCGCGCCGAGAACACCTTCGCCGACCGCGTCCGTGGCCTCCACGTGTACGGCGGCAAGGTGCTGCGCCCGACCGCCGTTCAGGTCTTTAAGGGGGTCTGATGCTCGTCCGTGGAACCAACGGCCTTGAGATCGAGGTCGAGGATCAGGTCGCAACCGCGATGATCGCCGCCGGCATCGTCGAGGCTGTCACAGACGGCACCGAGCCTGTCGAGGACATCGAGGCCGTCGAGGACGTCGAGGATCCGGAGCCCGCTCCGGCCAAGACCAAGAAGTAGGAGGAGAGATGACCGCCGCCCTACCGCTCGCATCCGTCTCAGACCTGGAAGCAGCACTAGGCCGCGACCTCAACGAGACAGAGAAGCGCCGAGCGGAGTTCGTCCTCGACAAGCTCTCAGCAGCTTTCCGAGACCGAGCCCGCCAGACCTTCACCGTTGAGCAGTACACGCACCGACTCAAGGTCGACGGCGGCGGTCGTATCTTCCCCACTCGGACCCCGCTCCTCGCCGTCCAATCGGTAACCACAGACGACGGGACGCCGGTCGCCTGGCAACTCAGGCATGGCTTCGTCCAGGTCGACAAGCCAGCGTCCGACTTCCTCGTCGTCACCTACTCCGCCGGCCTCGACGAAGTCCCCGCCGCCGTCCGGCTCCAACTCGCCGACAGCGCGCGCCGCATCATGTCGATCGACGCCGCCGCCGCACATGGAGCCACGCAGGCCACGGACACGACCGGCCCGTTCACCCAGACCAGGCAGTACGCCAGCTGGGCAATCGGAGGCCAAGCCCTCCTATCCCCCGACGACCAGGCGCTCGCAGACACGTTCAGGCCGCGACGCTCCGGCCATGTGTGGGTGATGGAAGCATGAGCCGGGAGCCGATGGAAGAGTGGAGAACCCCGGTCCAGGTTGAGGGGAGCGTCAGCAGGAACGCCGACGGCTTCCTAGTTGAAGGCAGTGGGCAGCGCCTGATCGGCGGCTGTCTCGTCGCCCCGGGAGCTTTCACGGTCCCAGGGCTGCTGACGTCGCCGACGTCGGAGCAGCCCGACGAGCAAGCGACGCTGTACGCGCCGCCGGGAACGTCGCTCAAGGTCGGCGACAAGATCACAATCCCTGCTGAGCACCCGCTCGGCGGGAAATGGCAAGTCGAGTCGCCGCCGTCGCCTTGGCCGAAAGGCGTCGCAGTCACCATCAACCGGAGGTGAGCCAATGGGGAACAACTTCCGCAGGGACTCAGCCGGCATCAAGGGCTTCCTACAAA
The DNA here is from genome assembly GCF_005696695.1 of Schaalia odontolytica. NCBI lineage: Bacteria > Bacillati > Actinomycetota > Actinomycetes > Actinomycetales > Actinomycetaceae > Schaalia > Schaalia odontolytica. The sequence goes on from NZ_CP040006.1 coordinate 1,687,126, forward strand.
GCGGCGCCCTCGCACCCGGACTCCACCAGGAAGCCGAACAGCTCAGGGCCGCTGCCGCCGCAGCCGCCCCGCGAGGCCTCACCGATAACCTCGCCGACTCATACAAGGCCGAAACGACTAAAGCACCGCTCAGACCGGGAGGCCCGGTCCGAGACGTTGGACGCGTCTACAACGACGCACCACACGCGCTTGCTGTCGAGTTCGGCCACCGCTCCAGAACCGGGAAGCCGGTCCCCGGAGCACACACACTCCGAGCACTCCTCGGAACCAGATCTAAACGGAGGCGGTTCAAGTGACCTACACAGACGCGGTCCAGGTCATCCGAGACGCAATCACCGCGGCGACCGGCATCCCGACCGCACGAGTCCTGCAGCCCGGCTTCACCGACGGGCCGCTTCCACTCGCACACGTCTCGCTCGTAAACGCCGACCCTGGCGAATACGACCGAGCCGACACGATCTCTGTCTCCATCTACGCAAAGACCCCGGCCTCACCAGACGAAGTCGGAGCCGCCGCGCTCGCGGACCAGATCGAGGGGGCGCTCGCCGTCCGTCCGGTCGTCGGTGCGTCCGGCTGGGTAGATGAAGCAGAGGTCGAATCGACCCTGGGCGTGCAGCCGTACTTCGAGGCTGTCGAGGTCGTTCACATGACGATCACGGTCACGCACAGGCCCATCTCAGAATGACAACACCTGATTAGGAAGGGGTCTTGCATGACCACCATCGAAGCTCTGAAGAAGAAGCACAACCGCACGACCAACGTCCGTAAGGGTCTGAACGCGCTGGCGTTCCTGGCACCGATGACGGCGACTGTCCCGGAGGCGATCACCGACGCCGGCGGCGCTCTCAAGGAAATCCCGACGGACTTCCTGCCGCTCGGCCTGATCTCGACCGACGGCATCACCAACTCCGCCGACGCGAACACGGAGGACGTGGAGGCCCTCGGCTATGCCGAGGCCGTCCGCACCGACCTCACCAAGGCACCTAAGACCGTGAAGTTCACGGTCCTTGAGCCCATCCGTAAGACCATTCAGCAGCTGGTCTACGGCATCGACCTGTCGCAGACCAAGGCCTCCAAGACCACGGGCGAGATCGTTTTCGACGAGGCCGCGACCCCGGCTCTCGCCGAATACCGTCTCCTGATGGTCATGGCTGACGGTCCCGCCGCCGACGAGTGGATCGTCGGTCGCTGCTACCCGCGCGTGAAGCTCTCGTCCCTGCCGGACGAGAAGTGGGCAGCCAGCGACGCAATCCAGTTCGACCTGGAATTCTCGGCCTTTATGGACGAGACCGCCGGCACTTCCTGCCGTCACTACATCGGTGGATCCGGCGCGATCCGTCACCGCGACGTGATCGGCTTCGATCAGGCCAACTGACCTGCTCTCGATCTCGGGCGGGCCGGAGACGATCTCCCTCCGGCCCGCCCGTCCACACCTCACGCATGGAGATCACCTCACGGATAGGACCAAAGATGAAGTTCCTCAAGACTGTCAAGACCGACGACGGCGACGAGATCAAGCTCGAGCGCGAGACCGACTCTGCGGTCGAGCAGAACCAGCTCATCTCTCAGGGATGGGAGCCCGCCGACGACTCGAAGGCCGACGTCGAGAAGCCGACGCTGCCCGCGCCGCCCACCTTCAACAAGTAACAACAATCCCGACAGATATCTAGGAGATCAATATGTCTGACACCATCAAGCCTACCCTTACGTTCACCGCACTCGAGAAGATTGAGAAGTCCGCGACGCCGGAGCCGTTCACCTTCGGGATCGGGCACACGGTCATCAACTTCCCGGACCCGATGGGGCTCACGACCGAAGAGGCAGAAAAGTTCCTCACGGATATGTCTGAACTTCGCTCGCCGATCAAGGTCATGCGTCGTTGGCTTCCGAAGGACGATGCTGAGCTACTCATCAGCAAGCTCAGCTTCCGTCAGCTCACGCTGCTGCTCCGTCAGGCATCAACGCATTACAACGCCGCGTTCGGGGATGCGGGGGAAGGCAGCGCCTCTACGATCGGCTAAGTCGGTACGAGAGGCAGATTACGTGTGACCTAGCGGAACAGGGCTGGGATGTTCCCGCCCTGTTCCGCGCCCGCCGCTGGCGCTTCCTCCTCACGCTCATCGACGGCCTCGGGCCGACAAGCAGGACAACCGTCGCGATCCTCAACGACCCCGAGCGCTTCGAGGAGATCGCGCGAAGCGTTGCCGAAACTGAAGCGACTACCGACGATACCGAGGCGCGGATGAGGGAACAGACGCCCGTCGTGCGCCTCCTGCAGGACATCTTCGATCTGGTGTCCTCAGTATTCGGCAGCAAAGAGCCGTACCCGCGCCCCGTCTCGGCGGTCGAGCTCGCACTCGAGGACGCGCGCACCGACCACCTTCACGACTTCCGAGATGAAGCGATGAAGGCCCTCCTCCCGAACTGGGAGGACGAAGAAGAATAACTGCAGAGAGGAACCCCATCATGGCAGGCGTCTACAAAGCCGGTACGCTCTACGTTGACGTCGTGCCCTCCATGAAGGGGTTTTTCAAGACTGTCGAGGCCGACGCCAAAGCGCAGATCCCGAACATCGGGCAGAACGTCGGCAGGGACTTTGCGAACGGCCTGCGCTCTGGCATCGGCACCAGCGGTGCACAAGTCGCCAAGAGCATCAGCCAGCCCCTCGACGCCGCCGCAAGCGACGTAAAAAACAGCGTCAACGCGATGACAAAGGGGCTACAGTCCTCGACGAGCGGCATGCAGCGCGCCGCCGACGGAGCAGGACGAAGCCTCTCCACGATGGGAGCCGAAGCGGGCCGCGCTCGCGGGCCGGTTGATTCGGCGGCGCGCGCGCTCGATGGGGCGGCGTCCTCGGCTGGCTCGGCGGCGGGCAGCATGCGAGACGCGGGCTCGGGCTTCTCGTCTATGGCGGGCTTTGCACAGAACGCGATCGCGCCCCTGGCTGCGCTGGCCGCAGCCGTGGGTATCGGGGGCTTCGTCTCTGAGGCTATCGCTGCGTCCGACGCGACGCAGAAATTCGCGGACACGCTGAAATTCGCGGGGATTGATCCGGATCGGATCGAGGAGCTGGGCGCCGCCGCGCAGAAGTACGCCGATGAGACCGTCTACGACCTGTCGGATATTCAGGGCATCACGTCACAGCTCGCAGCGAATAACGTCGAGGGCTTCGACAAGCTCGCGGAAGCAGCGGGCAACCTGAACGCGGTCTCGGGCGGCTCTGCCGAGACCTACAAGCAGGTTGGCCTCGCGCTCGTTCAGGTCAACGGTGCCGGGAAGCTGGCAACGCAGGACTGGAATCAGATCGCAAACGCGATCCCCGGCGCGTCCGGCAAGATCCAGAAAGCGCTCCTCGACGCGGGTGCCTACACGGGGAATTTTCGCGATGCGATGGCCCAGGGCCAGATCAGCGCCGAAGAATTTAACGAGGCATTGCTGAGCCTCGGCTTCGATGAGGTCGCGGCGAACGCGGCTCGCGACACGAGCCGCATTGAAAACGCCGCCGGCAACTTGCAGGCAACCCTCATGGGCGGCTTCAAAGACCTCATTGACTACATGAAGCCTACGATTACGGACTTCATGGGCTGGCTCTCTGACATGTTCTCGAACGCCTTCGACTGGATCAGCGAGCACAAGGATCTGCTGGTCGCCCTCGGTGAGGGGATCGGGATCGCGGTGGCCGCCTACTGGGGCTTCTCGGTCCTGACACAGGTCATCGAGTGGATCAAGAACACGACGCTCGTGCAGGAGGGGCTCAACGCTGCGATGGCCGCGAATCCCATCGGTCTTGCTGTCGTGGCTATCGGCGCGCTCATCGCTGGGCTGATCTACCTCTATAACACGAACGAGGACGTCGCGAACGCGATCAACGCCCTCGGCTCTGGCATCGCCGAATTCTGGACGAACAACGTCACGCCGGTAATCGACGCGTTCGTCGACTATACGAAGAACACGCTCATCCCGGGTATCGAGTCGGCGTGGGGCATCCTCACCACGGGCAACTACGACGGTAATCTCTTCGGTCTCGAAGAGGACTCGGCGCTCGTGGACTTCTTCTTCACCCTGCGGGACGCGCTCCTCGCGGTCGGCGAGATCTCCTACAGGGCGTGGACGGAGCAGATCAAGCCTTCCATTGAGGCGGCGTGGGACTGGATCTCCGGCACGCTCTGGCCGGGCCTCCAAAACTTCTGGTCGACCGTGTTGCAGCCGCTGTTTGAGGGGATCGGCTCGGGCCTCGCTCTCGCCTGGACCGCCGTCATCCGACCTACCCTCATGGCCCTATGGACCGTCGTCTCCCGGGTCATCTGGCCTGTCCTCAAGACCCTCTGGGAGAACGTGATTAAGCCGCTGTGGGAGGGCTTCGCGTCGGCAGTCCAGTCAGCATGGGCCGTGATCTACCCGGCTATGCAGGCGCTCGCGGGTTTCTTCCGCGACACGCTAATGCCTGCGCTGTGGAGCTTCTGGCAGGATGTGGTGGAGCCGGTCTGGACGAACGTGTCGACGTTCATCCTCGCTGTCTGGGATAACGTTCTGTATCCGCTTTTCGACCTGTTCGTGACGGTGATCTCGGGTACCGTCGGTATGGCCTTCGAGGGGCTGTGGACAACCGTCGTGACGGCCTGGAATGGGATCTCGTCGGCGATCCAGACGGTCTGGGGCATTTTGTCCCCGATCTTCTCTGCGATTGGCAGCGCGATCTCCTCGACGCTCGGCCCGACCTTCACGTGGCTGTATGACTCGGTCATTAAGCCGGTCTGGGATCAGATCTCGTCGGCGGTGCAGACGGCCTCCTCCGTCCTGATCGACGTCGTCTTTCCGGCGATTAAGAGCGCGATCGGTGGCGTGAAGGAGTCGTTCGAGTCTTTCCGTCAGTCGGTCGAGTCTGTGTTCGAGAAGATCAAGGGAGCCGCCGCAAAGCCCGTCAACTTCGTCATCACGACGGTCTATCGCGACGGAATTAAGGCAGCGTTCGATACGATCGCCGCGAAGGTCGGCCTCTCCGTGAGGCTCCCCGACGTGAAGCCGATTCCGGCCTACGCGACCGGCGGCGTTTTCTCCACCATGACGCCGGGGTACTCCCCCGGCAAGGACATCTATCACTTCTACAGCCCGGACGGTGGCGGCGCGCTTCGTCTATCCGGCGGCGAGGGCATCATCCGACCCGATGCCCTGCGAGCTCTCGGCGGGAAGCCTTGGCTCGACCGGGTAAATGCTTCGCGCGGCTCCGGCCTCGCGACCGTCGGTGAGACCGGACGCCGCCGCGGCGAAGTCGCTTTCGCTAGCGGTGGCATCTGGAACGCCGTGAAGGGCGGCTTCGGCGGCGCTCTGGACTGGATCAAAGACACGACAGAGGCGGTAGCGGAGATCGTCACCGACCCCGCCGCCGCAATCGCAAACCTGGTCCTCAAGCCGGCGCGCGAGCTACTGTCCCCGAAGGACGGCTCCTTCTGGGAGCAGGTCGCCTACGGTATCCCGCCGATGCTGTTCGACGGCCTCAAGAGCCTGTTCACCTCGAAGGTGAGCGAGTCCGGCCTCTCCGGCGGCGCGGGCCTCGTCGGCGCAGCCATGAAGGCCGTACTCATGGGAGTGCCTTACGTCTGGGGCGGCTCCGGCATCCCGCCGGGCCTGGACTGCTCCGGCCTCGTCTACTGGGCAGCACAGCAGCTCGGCCTCGGCTGGCCGCGACTCACCGCTGCCGGATACCAGTCCGGCTCGACACCCGTCCCCTGGGGCTCCGCGACACCCGGCGACCTCCTCTACTGGGGATCGCCCGCCTGGCACGTTGCCGTCTACGCAGGCAACGGGCAGATGATCGAGGAACCGCGCCCCGGCCTGAGCGCACGCAAGACCGCGATCTGGGGATCCCCCAGCGTCGGCAGGTACGGCGGCGCACGCAAGTACGACCGTGGAGGCTGGCTCCCAGACGGAGTCACCGCTGCAGTCAACCAAACCGGCCAGCGCGAAGCAATCCTCACAGCCCGACAGTGGGCCGACGTCTCCGCGCTCGCGGCCAGCGGTGCGGGAGCTGGCGTCTCGTTGGAGGGCGCTCAGGTGAATCTGGTCCTCGATGACGGCGTGCAGTTCCGCGCTCACGTCGAGGGGATTAGCGCGGGTGTTCTCGCTCGTAGGAAGCAGCTCGCAGGAAGGAGTCGATGATGGCGCGGACGAATCTTTGCCCTAATCCCTCGTTTGCGTATGGGACGAATGGCTGGGCGAAGTACGCGCCGTCGTCGCTCCGGATTGCGTCTGATCCCGCTGTATGGGGCGGGCACGAGCGGCAGTCACCAACTTACCTGGCTGTCGACGTGCCTGCCCAGCTGCAGGGCCAGGTCGCCACTCCTGGCGTGGTTCCTGTCTCGGCGGGGCAGGCGCTGGCTGTGTCTGCGCTGGTTCGCACGAGTCCTGGTATCGGTCTCGCCGTCCGTGTCGAGTGGACGGTCGCAGGTCGCAGTCAGGTCGCGTCTGCGCCGCTGCTGCTGACGTCGAGTGCGGAGGGCGAGCGCCCGACCTGGGTCCACGTGGCCCCGGCGGGCGCCACTCAGGCGCGCGTGCGCTTCGAGGTCTACACCTCGGGAGCGCGCGAGAACAAGCCCGGGTGGGTCCACCTGGACGATGTCATGATCGTCGCTTCGGCGACCGTCGAGGAGGCTGTCGCTGACGCGGCGACCTTCTTCGACGGCGACACGCCGCAGCAACGGATCGGATACTCGCAGCGCGCGATCGCTCACCAGTGGACGGGCACGAAGGGTCTGTCGTCCTCGCGTGAGGTTGAAGGCGCGCTCGATATGACGCGCACGCCGGTCGCGGTCGTCGAGGACGGCCAGGCCCCGCGCGTGCAGCTGGTGATCCCGGCGGCGCTCGCGCCTGCGGGCACGGCCTGCTACGTCGAGGGCATCGCTGCAACGGGTTTCAAGTGGATCCCGCGCGCGGGCGTGTGGACGGGTACGGGTGAGCAGCGTGTGATCGGCGATTCGCTCGCGCCGATCAACACAGAATTCAGGTACAAGTTGACGACGTCGAGCGGCGTCGAGGTGGAGTCCTCGCCGGTCGTGCGCCGCTGGCAGGGCCTCTCGCTCATGACGGACACTGCGGGCAAGATGCCCGTGAACCTGCTTTGGCAGGGAACAGATCAGCGTGAGATGAAGCTGCGGCTGACCGAGCATGAGGTACCAGGCAGGCGGACTCCGGTCATGGTGTACGCGCCGACGATGGGCGCAGGTACTGTCTCGCTGACGGCTCGCACGAATCTCAAGGACACGCCCGCGCTCAAGCTCTTGCTGGGAACGCCGACCCCCGTCGCTCTCTTCCACAATCCCGAGCACTGCGTGCAGTGCAGGGCAGGTGTCTGTGACGTTGACCTGGTGACGCTTATGTCGCCGACGGCGGTATCGATGGAGCGCGCAGCTCGGATCGATATTGCGGAGCGCACGTGGACGATTAAAGGAACGATCACGTCGCTGCCGCAGGCATCGACGCTCCTCGCTCTCTCGACGTGGACGGACTTTGACGGTCGCGCCCTTACCTGGCAGGCGCTCGATGCTCGGCGCCTCACGTGGGAGGGCTTTGACAGGACGATCTGGCAGGAGGAGCGATGAGCTTGACCGGCCCGGACGCGCGCATCCCTGACGATCTGCTGTCGTCTGCGTACACGCTGCAGGCGACGGTCGAGTCGTGGCTCGGCGATGAGTATCTCGGTGAGGTGCCCGTCGAGGACGGCTCGGTCGCCTGGGACGCGACGCAGCAGGTTCAGGGCTCGCTCTCACTCACTGTCCCACGCGTCGGCGCTGCGAGTGAGAGTGAGGACTGGCGGGACTGGGATCCGACGGACCCATCGCATCCGCTCGCCTGCTTTGGGCAGACGTTGCACGTGTCGCTGACGATCGCGTCGGTGATTCCCGGCGGCGGCTGGTGGGACGTCCAGCTCGGACGCTTCCTCATCACCGCTGTCGACCCCGGCCCATCGACAGTGAGGGTGACCGGAAAATCGCTGATGCACCGCCTCGAAGAGGACCGCCTCACGACGCCCCTGTCCCCCATGTGGAACGGGACGCTCGCGAGCGAGATCCGTCGCCTGGTCGGCGGGCACATGGGCGTCGTCATCGATACGGGCCTCGTGGACCGCTGGTGCCCGTCGATGACCTGGGGCGAGTCGAGGATCGATGCAATCTATGAGATCGCGAAGGCCTGGCCGGCATCGATCCGTGAGGGTGGCGACGGCATCCTGTATGTAACACCGCCGGTCTCGCCGCCTGTCTCGCCACCGAAGCTGCGGCTCACGGACGACCTGGACGGAACCGTCGTCGGCGTCTCGTCTCAGGTCTCGCGCGACAAGGTCTATAACCGAGTAGTCGCGCGCGGCCAGGATGGGCACGACGAGGGCGCGCCCGCGTTCCAGGCGGTCGCGGATCAGACGACAGGCCCGATGCGCACCGACGGCCCCTACGGCGTCGTCCCCCGCTTCTTCTCATCGCCGCTCATCACATCGCAGGAGCAAGCGCGCAAAACCGCTGAGGCGATGCTCGCCGAGTCGATCCGCCGAAAAGTGAAAGTCCCCGTGGAGCACGCGCCGGACCCGCGTGTCGGCCTCGATCAGCCTATCGAGATCGTGACGCAGCCTGTCCTCGCGGCGGAGCCGAAAACCCTCTGGGGCCTGGTCACAGCCTACGAAGTCCCGCTCACGTACAAGGGCACGCAGAAAACCGACGTGGAGGTGACCCTGTGACCGCGCGAGTGATGGACTTGATCTCTTCCACGCCGGATGATCTGCCTCCCCGGTACGGGGCGGACAGGTCGACGACGGCGATCGCGCGGATTATCGACCTCGTCGAAGGAGGTCGCCAGCTCATCGTCTCCCTGTACGGCGGGGAGGGCGTGCAGATCCCCGCGACCGCCGTCAACTGGGTAGGCGTGAAAACCGCGCATGTTCTCCTCGACCCGGACACTGGACGCCCGGTACACGCGCTGGGGCCTGCCCCGTCCCCCGAGGGGCCGCTCCCGGCTGTCCCGAAAACGCCCGCCCCTAAGCCTGTGGCCCGGCACGCGGTCCTCACGCCGCAGTGGATGGGCACATGGACAACCGGGGGGTGGTCGCGGTATGGCGACGGCGGCGCGTGGCAGGGCACCAACCCCGCAGGCCAGCGCCTCCGAGGCCTCATCACCTACGGTCGCCAGCTCGAAGCCCTCGGCACGATCACAATCACTCGAGCGCTGCTCACCATCCGGCCCGCGTCGCACGTCCCACCGTGGGCACTCGTGATTCAGCCAGCCGCCTACTCGGAGTCTGGGCCGCAGCCGACCGGCGCGACGCAGACAATCAACGTCAACGCGCAGCAGGCGCAGGTCGACATTACGGCCCTGGCAAAGACCCTCAAAGCGGGAGCTGGCCTCGCGCTCGTCGGCACTGCATACGGCGGCATCACCAAGGGCGGCGCAAGCGCAGCCCTACACCTCGACTACACCGAAACACTCCAAGTCAAACCCACAGGAAGGCGCGCACAATGAGCTACCAGGACCAGCGCGGACACAAGGTGCCCTCCCCCACCGACCCGGCCCGCCGCCAAGACCTCCTCGATCTCTCACTCTCGATCCCGTCCTACAAGGCGTGCGCGTCCGAGACCGCCGCCTCCCAGTACGTCGCCGCGCTCGCGGGCGTGGGCCTCACGGCCTCCCCGGCGCAGCCGGTATACGTGTGGCGAACCGACCTCAACGCTGTGCGCGTCTGGGACGGTCGGCGCTGGGCTGGAGAGTCGAACGTTCAGATGGAGCTGGGCGCCGTCGGAGATATGCCGGTCGGCTCAGGCCTGGGGACGGGAGTGCGGAACGGCCTCATTAAGGCTGGCCGCGTCGCGATATCCAGCGCGGAGGTCGCCTTCGGCAACCTCTACATGCCGCGCGTTACGTTCCAAACGCCCTTCCCGAACGACTGCGTCTCGGTCGTCATCACGCCGCTGTACGGCTCCGGCCCGGCGGGCTGGAACTTCAAGAACGCCAGACAGTTCTGCATCGACGTCATAGACAAGAGCGGCTTCCGCCCGATGCTCCCAGGAGTGACCTCTGAGGAGCGTCACTCCTATTCCTGGGTGGCCTTCGGCTACTGACAACCACCTGATCTTTAACGCCCTCGGACAAGCCCGTCCGGGGGCTTTCCCATACCCAAAGAGGAGAAACACATGGAACCGACCATTGAGCAGCTTATGGCGTCGATGACCCCCGCGACGGACACGCCGCCTGACGTCGTCGCCCCTATCGTCATCCCCTACGAGCAGACGGAGGGCACGCGATGAGCATGACCGCACAGAACGTCCTCGCCTGGGCAGCCGGCGAAATCGGCTACACCCGATGGGACGACCCCGAGGAAGGCTCGAAGTATGGCCGCTGGTACGCGCAGAAGCACGGCGCCTACTACGGCACATCCGGCGTGCCTTTCTGTGCGATGGGGGCCTCCTGGTGTGCGACCGACGAGGAGAAGCAGTCCGTCCTTCCCGGCGGCGACTTCGCTTACGTGCCGTATGGCATCAACGCCGCCGCCCGCGAGGGACGCCTCGTGTCCCCGATGACGCAGGCTGCGCCCGGCGACCTGGTCTGCTTCGACTGGGACGACGACAGTATCGCCGACCATGTCGGAATCGTTGAGGCCAATTATGGCGGGTGGATCCAGACGATCGAATTCAACACGTCGTCCGGCGCTGCTGGATCGCAGAGCAACGGCGGCGGCGTGTGGCGTAGGACCAGAGACTGGTCCTCGGTGTGCGCGGTCATTCGCCCGCACTACGGCGACGCGACCACCTCCTCGGGCTACACCGATGTCACGGCGCTCCAGGCGGCAGTCGGCGCGACCGCTGACAACGTGGTCGGCCCCGACACGACGAAGCGCATTTATGCCGTCGTCGCCGCCTCCAGCTGGGGAGGCCGGCAGTTCCCGTTCGGAGTCGAGTACGTCCAGTCCGTGATCGGCACGGAGCCGGACGGTGTCTGGGGCGATGCCTCGGACGAGGCGCACGACCGCGTCGTCGGCAACCTCCAGCGCGCCGTCGGCGTGGACGACGACGAGATCTACGGCCCGGCCACCAACAACGCGATTAACACCGCGCTCGCGGGCGCGGAGAAGGGAGAATGACGATGAATGATCTTCTGCTCGGTCTCCACACTGACCCATTCCTGACGACGGTCGTCGTCGGTCTGGTCTGGCCGATGGTACAGGCCGCGCTCGACCGTCCGTACTGGACTCCCGCGCGCCGTAAGGCGCTGCTCGCCGTCGTCGCGGTCATCGTCTCTCTCGCTGTCTGGGTGTCCGGTACCTATCCGGCGACCTGGCGGCTGCTCATCGCCCAGGCTGGCGTTTTCCTGGGCATCGCCTGGAGTGTGTTCCAGGTGCTCTCCGCGATCCGTATTAACGGCGTGACACTGATTGACTGGGTAGGCGCGCTGACTCCCGGCGGCGAGTCCATCGAGGAAGTTCGCGCTACCGCTGATGCTGTCCCTTCGACCCGGGTAGTTGACGGGGCCTCGCAGGCCAGCCGTGACTGAACTGCTCGCAGACCCCAAAGTAACGGATGCTCTGGCCGCGCTCGTCGTCGCGATCCTCGTCGCGATGACGGGCATCGTCGCCCTGGCCGCAAGCCAGGTGCGCCGATGGATGGACGCGAAATTCGCGCACGTCCTCGTGGGCGTCGAGGAAGCCAGAGCAGCCGCCCGCTCGGCGGACGCGCAGGTCTCCAACGATCACGACACCAACATCAGGGATGACTTGGACCGCGCGATCGAGACAGTGCGCGCTGTGTCGGATCAGATCGGTGAGTTGACAGGTCACGTCGGCACGCTCGCCGATCAGCTGGGCCGCGTCGAGACGACGCTCAGCAATCACGGCAAGAGCCTCGAAGCCGTCGAATCTCGCGTCGGAAGGATCGACGAACGAGGCGGTCGAATGGCCGAAGAGATCCACGACGAGCGCGTCGCTAGAGAGGCCGCTCAGCGGACAATCGACGAGCACTCGCACGACGCGCACGCGCGCCTGCACGAGCGACTCGACAAACTCGAAGAGAGGATGAACGAACAGTGACCACGACTATTTCGGGCACTGTCGGCAGGCTTGACGGCGCTCCCGAGCCGCAGGCCTACATCGTCGCTACGCTCGCGGGGACAGGTGAGAATCTCGCTGTCCTCGCGGGCGGGCCGGTGGCCCGGCAGGCCGACGTGCGAGGGCAGATAGTCCTCCCGCTTGACATCCACACGGAGACGCAGGTGCATCTGCGTCTCGCAATCCCCGGTCGCACCCTCCGCGAAGCGACCGTGTCCCTGCGCCCGGGCGTGGCTTACGACCTGGCGCAGATCTTCTCCGGCGCCGCGTCGCCGACCCCGTCTCCCGCGCCTGTCCCTGGTATGGGCGGCGTCGAGATCTCCGGCGACGGAGACACCCTCACCCTGGACGGAACGCTCTACGGCGATATATACGACACACTCTAGATCGGAGCCTGACCTATGGCAGCACGACCGACGCTCTACACGAAGCAGGGCACCGATAAGGCGATCGCGCGAGCAGTCGCACCGCTCGCAACAAAGTCGGAGCTCTCCGGCTATGCGACGAAGTCAGAGGTAGCGACAGCCGCCGCAGGCGGCAGAGTCGATCTTACCGACTACGCGAAGAAGGCCGAACTGCGGGGCCTCGCGACCCGCGAGGAACTGTCCGGATACGCGACCACTCGCCAGGTCGCCGACCTCGCCACCCGCGCAGACCTCACGGCCTACGCGACGAAGGACGAGGTCGCCGGAATCGCCAAGCGCTCCGACCTGACCGGCCTCGCGACAAAGTCGGAGCTATCCGGCTACGCGACGAAGGGCGATGTCGCGGGCGTCGCACACGCCTCGGACCTGACCGGCCTTGCCACCAAGGCCGAGCTGCAGGCCGCGCTCACAGGCGTCGGCATCACTGTCGTCGCCACCGAGGCCGAAGCTCAGCGCCTGCCCGACGGCGCGCTGTACTTCCTTGCCGCCGCAGCGTCGCCCGCGCAGCCGCCGACCCCGACCCCAGGCCCCGCGCCCGCCGCCGGCCCCACCGTCGTCGGCCACGCCTCGGGCTCCGTTGTCGGACAGACAATCACCGTCAAACTCGACGGCAAGGCAGGCGACAAGATCATCCTGGGCATCAACGAGAAGGCTCAAGGCGTTCGCGCGACCGTGAGCCTCCCGCAGGGCTGGACGACCCTCGTCGATCCGTACTGGGTCGGCACGATGAGCGCGACCATCATCACCGGCCCCTGGGCACCAACGATCACGATCACGATGTCTCAAAACGCCGAGATCGGATGGGCAGCAGCAGCAGTACGCGGGGCCTCCCGCATCGAAGCCGGCACCGTCAAGAAACGCCAGGCCGAACCTATCGAAACAAAGACCTGCACCGCGCCCGCGCTCGCGGGCACGGGTCTCGCGCTCGGCTTCACTTTCGAGCGCACGAGTGCGGGCGAAACTTCGGACCAGGTCACGGTCTCGGAGGGCTGGGAAAAGCTGGCATTCGCAGCTCAGGACGGTCTGAATTATCAGACTGTGACGCTTGCGAAGCGAACCGCAGCCGCTCCCGCCGACCTCATTGTCACATACCCAAACGTGCAGGGGTCGAACGGCATCGGCGTGCAGGTGGTCGCCCGTGGATGAGCTGACAATCTATCGCCGTCGCCGCGACGGAGGTGACGTGCCCGGGGTCGTCCGTCGCCGCCGCCGCGACGGAGGGGATCTTCTCCTGCGTCGACGTGAGGCGACGACTCCGGTCACGCCGGCCTCGACGGACGTCGTCGAGCAATTCCTCAAGCAGCGGCCCTTCTACATCGCCCATAGGATGAGCGGAACAGAATACCCGGAGTTCACGCAGCGGGGTCTTGATGCTTCGCTGCGCGCGGGCTTCAAGGCGCTGGAGGTCTCCGTCCGGCTCTGCGCCCGGGGGCAGCACGGAGAGCCTGCCGAGTTCGTCGCGATCCACGATTGGAAAACGACAAGAACTGTGCCGGGCACGGATCTCCCGATCTGGTCTACTCCCTGGAGCACGCTCCGGACACTCCAGCAGGGGACCGGGCCGTTTATGCGACTGCGGGACATCGTTGACCAGATCCCGGATGACGTGGTCCTCGCGATCGACCACAAGACAACGTCATCTGAGGATCAGCGGAACGCTGCTGATTTGCAGGCTGAGGAGCAGTTGTTCGAGTATCTGGACACCGCGTTCGGCGGGCATCCCGAGCGTCGCGTGATCTGGAAAGTCTTTGCGAAGGGAACGAGCGCGGCCCGCGCGAAAGCGCGCGGTTACCGCACTATGGCGATGCTGTACCCTGCCGAAGTCCCCGCGGCGCCCCTCGGCTCTTGGGACGTGATCGGTATGGAGTGGTCCGCGTCTGCCGACGTCTGGAACCGCATCAACGCAACCGGGAAACCGACGATCGCGCACATCATCACCAACGAGGGACAGGCGCGCGCAGCGCTCGAAAAGGGAGCGTCCGGCCTCATGGCTTCGTTCCCATCTCGCGTGCATCCGTAGCCGATGCAGAAGGCCCCACCACCCAGAATGGGCGGTGGGGCCTTCTCTTATGCGTTGAGACGGCCTTACGTGAGGACATGTGAGTCCATACGCGCTGCCAGGGCCGCGTCGCGCTCGCGGGTCGCATGCTGATAACGCAGGGCGACATCGACATCACTGTGCCCGCCCCGGTGGAGCAGCTCGGCGAGAGTGGCGCCCTGCTGTGCGAAGATCGTGAGGCCAGTGTGCCGCAGATCGTGGAACTTGAACCAGGGGATGCCCGCGTCCTCGCGGGCGCGCTCCCAGGCTCCGCGCAGGCTATTAGGATGCAGGGGCAGGCGCGGGGATCGCTCGGAGGATAGGAGCCAGGCCGTGCCCGCAGGCGCGACGTAGGACTCAAGATGAGTGCGCAGAGCTGGGACTAGCGACGCGGGGATGACGATCTCGCGGACGCCGGCGGCGCTCTTCGGAGGTAGCTCGACCGGCCCCTCGCCTGTCAGGTACTGAACCTGGCGCTCGATACGGAGAGTCGCAGGAGTGGAGTCGAGGTCGAAGTCGCGCCGCTGCAGGCCGGTCAACTCGCCGAGCCTCGTCTGGCACCATGCAGCGAGCAGGACGGCGATGCGCAGCCGCGCGGGCATCGCGTCGGCGGCTGCGCGGACCTCCTCGGGGGTCGCGACTTGCCGCTCACGCTCGCGCACGGGCCGATGCTTCTGACCACCGGGAACCTTGCACGGGCTCGCCGCGATGACGCCGGCTTTCACCGCGGCGTTCATGCATACAGATAGGGTCATGTAGATCGGGCGCACGACGCCCGGCCCCTTCGCATCCCAGATCCGCTGGTACCAAGCGTCGACATCCTCGACGCTGATCGCCCCGAGCGGCTTCGCGCCAAAGACCGGGACGAGCTGCCTCATCCGATAGGTATGCGTCTCGATGGTCTTAGGGGTGCGGCCCAGTCGCTCGAGCGACGCGAGCCACCTCTCCGACCACGCCGCGAAAGTGATAGCCGCGCGCTCGGCGGCGACCTCCTGCGCGCGATCGCGCTCGCGGCTCTCCTTCGGACTGACCCAGGTGCCCTCGCTAATCTCGGCCTCGACGTGTGCGAGGAAAGCACTAGCGTCGACCTTGCGAACGAATGAGCGCCCGGCGGTGTACTTGCCGCCGTCGGGGCCTGTGTACCGGACCTCGAAGCGTCCGCTGCGGGCTTTCCGGATCGAGCCGAAGGCCCTCCGTCCGCTCATGCCTGCCTCCTAGATCGGGAAGTGGCGCAGCATCTTTTTCCACTGTCTGCGCCACGCCTGCGCCACTAGCAATGCTACATCGTGATGCATCCTGATACATGGGAGAGAGTGGGACGAGGGAGCGAAAAGCGCGCGAGGGCAACGAAAACCCCGGAATCTCAACGAGACTCCGGGGTGTGTGTGGAGATGGGGGGAATCGAACCGAAGGCCCCTAATCGCGCCCGAAAGTGCGCGCGCGGGTCATCGTGCGCCACTACAGCACCACAAAGTTTAGCGGAAAATGCGGCCCCAGCCGCCGGGCTTCGGGGCGGGCTGCTGAGGCATGCCGGTCCAGTGGGCAGGAGCGGGCGGGGCTGCGGGCGCAGGCTGAGACTGTGCGGCCTTCACGGCGGCACGGGTGTGTGCAACGAAGCGCATCAGTCCATCGACGGCTTTGCGCTCGAAATGGAGAGTCAGCAGCGCTTGCCGCGTCTCGATCATGAGCCACTTATCCCCGCCGCTCCTCTTCTTCGCAGCAAACGCGAGGATGCCGAGCGTGACGAGGCGCGTCGCAGTCACGCGCGCCTGCATGGCCTCGCCGTCCTCGACCTCGACGCTGACGACGTCGGTTAGAGGGATCCGCTGGATTGCCTCGCCGCGTCGCTTTGAGTCGTAGAGCAGCTCGGTGTCGGTGCAGATGATCTCAGCGGGGTCGGATGAGTAGAGGCGGAAAGCGCCTTTAGGGCGGTGCATAGCTCCTCCTTTGAGTGCGACCTACCTATATGGGCAGTCTACAGCTCGCACGAGGACGTGGAGGCTATTCCGGAGAGGCTTCGTCCGCGAGGCGGCGCTCCGCCTCGGCAGCTACATCGGAGCCACTGACTCCGAGAGCTTCGCACATCGCACCGAAGTCGCTCATCGTACAAACAGTGTCGCCCGCGAAGATCTTGTAACAGCGCGCGCGAGTGATGCCGGCCCGCTCGGCCAGGCGGTCGATAGTCAGGTCCAGACTTTGCAGACGCTCCTTGAGTACAGCTAAGACAGCGCGTTCAAAGGGACTCGATTTAAGAGATCTGCTTCCCATGAGGTAAGCATATCTACTTTTGTAGACCCATGTCACATGAAAACGAGTTGCAAAATCTCTATTTGTAGACTTATATAGCAGTCATTGGTCTACAAATGTAGAAAGGAACCATGAGATGACGGTCGCAGCCGTAATCAAGAGCATGGCCCGTGAGCTGGGCATCTCTCAGACAGAGCTTGCTGCCCGCGCTCGTATGAGCCGCGCGAGCCTGTCCCTCAAGCTCAACGAGCGCCGAGATCTGACCTTGCCGGAAGTTGAGAGGCTCGCAGCAGTGCTCGGCACGTCCGTCCGCGAGCTCCTCGACCAAGTCGAGCGCACCACCGAGACAGCACCCGCGCCCGATAAATCGCGAGGCTATGCAATCGCCGATAAGGCGACCGGCGTCGTGATCCTCCAGGCCTCGCACGGAAGCATCTACGACGAGGACATCCCGGCATGAGCGCCGTCGTCGCAGTGACCATCGGCCTAGTTCTCGCGGTCGCCGCAATACCTGTCATCGTCTGCGTCGTATACCTCACCGGTATCTACGCAGGGGATGCGCTCGACCGCCTCGTTTGTATGGGCCTCGACGCGGGTGATCGGATCGCCGAAATGATCGATGGGGAGGTGCCCGGGAAATGACCGCCGCTGCACCGTTCGCCCCTGACCGCTGGTACTCAGCCCAGCAGGTTCAGGAAACCCTCAGCCTCTCCCGCTCAACCGTCGAGCGCCTCGGAGTCGAGGGCAAGGTCGCCGCAATCAAGATCGGGCGTTCCGTCCGGTACAGCGGCGACGACCTCAACCACCAGTGCCAGAGCCTCGGCTCCTGCGCCACCGAAAAGAAGAGCTCCCAGCGGTAGAAGCGCTGGGAGCGAGCAGAACCCCTAGAGAAGGAAGATTCCGTGAACAAGACTACCACACGCCGCCGCCACCTGCGGCCCTGGCGAACCCTCATCGGAGGCGCCGCACTCGCCGCCGCCCTCACCCTCGGTTTCGCGATGCGCGGCCTCGACAACCCCGACGGCCTCCCCGAGTGGACCTTCTTCCCGGCCCTCGGACTCCTCGCGCTCGCGGTCTGCTTGATCCGCGCGGACTGGAAGGCAGGGCGGCTGTGAACGCCTCGGTCATCGTCACAGTTGTTTTCCTGCTATTCGCAGGCTGTGTCCTGCTGGCCTGGATCGCGGCGCGCGGGGCCTCTCGTGCGGCCTCCATCGAGGAGATCGCCGCTCGCATGCAGCGATCCGCGTCGAAGGCCAGGGCGAAGGGCACGACACTGCTTGAGCGCCACGTCGGCTTCGATTACTACGACGTGGACGGCGAGGCTCCGCTGCCTCATCTGATCTGCCTCGCGACGCAGGACGTCATTATCGAGGCAGAGCTGAATAACTGCTTCGCCCTCGACACGCCAAAGATCGCGGTCGATCTCGACCGTCAGCAGATCCACGTGACCCTCGAAGTGCTCAGGCTTGATGAGCCGAGCCTGGAGGTGCGGACCTGATGCCGAAGAAGCCGCCGCTCGATGTCGAGATCACACGCGCGATCGCCCGCGCTCACATCCTCTACGCGAACCGCCCGCACATAGATGAGCGTGTGCATCGCCTGGTCACGGAGGCCTGCGCCCGCGCCGCTCACTACCCGGTCGAGGTCAAGCCCTCACGTTCGGCGCTCGCGCCGATGAGGCCTCGCCGATCCGCTTAACCACCAACACCAAGAACAGAAGGAACCACAATGAGTAAGAAGTTCTGGGCAGCAGGCGCTGCCCTCACCCTCGCGGCGCTCGCGCTGCCCTACGGCGCCGCATACGCCGCCGCCGAGGCCGCGCCGACCATGACCGCACAGGTTACCAAGGCGACCAGTGCCTCACGCCAGACCTCGAGTGAGGTCACCGTCGAGGGAACCTGGACCGCGCCGAAGCTCGCGGTCGGCCAGCACTTCACCGTTGCCAGCAAGGACGGCGGCTTCAAGTGGTATGCCGGCTTTCCCTTCGTCCTCGACGACGGAACCAAGATCGGCGACTGCGAGGCCGACGAGGCGACGCTGACCTGCACGGTCACCGAGGTTCCCGCGTCCTACGCGGACAAGACCGACGTGACCGGAAACTTCCATGCCCGCGCGCGTCTCTCGGACGCCGCAGTCGGCACTGAGGACACGCAGATCGTCGTGAACGGCCAAGTCACGCGCACGCTCGTCTGGGGCGACCGTGACGGCTCGGGCACCTGCACGAACGACTGCTCGACGCCCGCGCACTTCGAGTACGCGGCTCCCGAGACGATTAAGTTCGGGTGGACCAACGCGGACCAGTCGATCGGCTGGGGCATCAAGTGGGTAGTTGAAGCCGGAAAGGCCTACACGCTGACGGACGAGACCAACCAGCTGCCGAAGGCTGTGAAGTGCTCGTCCGGCCCGACCTGGGATCCTGCGACGACAACCTGGACCGACGGCACGCTCGACGAGTCAGCGCACACGCTGACGTTCACGCCGCCCGCAGGCTCGCTGGTCTGCATCGTCTATCCTGCAGCGACCACGCACGTCGAGGGCCAGGACACCTACACCAACCGAGCTACGATCAACGGCAAGAGCCTTGAGGCAACCGCAACGATCAAGGCCTCGGGCGGTACCGACGGCGACGGCAAGACCAAGCCGCAGCCCGCGCCGGTCCCCTCGCCTCTCCCGAAGCCCTCGCCGAAGCCGTCCCCGGTTCCTACTCCTTCGGATGAGCCGCAGTCTGCGCCGTCCCCGATGCCTACTCCTACGACCGCGCCGACGCCGGGCACGGTGAAGCCCGCGCCGAAGCATGAGGCCGTGCCGGCTACTGCTCCGGCCCCGCAGGAGCGCCTCGCCAAGACTGGCGCGACCTCCAGCGGACTTTTGCTGATGATCGTCGCGATCCTGGGCGGCGCAGGCGCTGGCCTGTTCCTCCTCCGACTTCTTGAAGGCCCCGCGAGCAAGAAGGGAGAAAAGCTGTGAAGTTCGAGAAGGCACTCGAAAACCCGGTAACGCTCACCCTCGAAGCAGCCGACGTTTTCTACCTGCGCGATTTCCTGTACGAGGAGAGCATCAGTGCCGATGTCGATTTCGACAACGTCGAGACCCTGCACAACGACAGAGCTCGCCAAGCAGCGAAGATGACACTCAGCCGCGAGCACACGAAGATGACGAAGATCATCGACGCCCTGGACGCAACCCTGGACGCAACCGAGGGTCGCGTTGTCGGCGCAAAGAAGATCGCGTCCATGACCGACCCCATGCAGGCCGCTAATGAAGTCGGTACCTCGACGGAGGAGGGGAAGTGATGACTCGATACATCGCGGTCTATTTCGACACCGCTCAGGTGCAGGCTCTGCGAGACGACGCGCAGGAAACGGTCCTCGCCGCTGATGAGGATCTGGAGATCACGAAGCAGCTCAACGACCTCACGGCCCGCCGCCTCGCTCGAGAAGCGATCGACAAGAAACGCGACCTGTATGTCGAGATCGTCGACAAGCTCCAGGAAGCATCCGAGCGCCTCAACGTCGGTGAAGGCGACTACATCGACGAATGAGCACACTCCCCGATGAGCGCGGCCAACGGGGAGGCCACCCGCAAACCAAGAAAAAACAGGCGGGGCAGGTAAAGAGATCGCGCAGCCCGACCAGCAGACCCCCGGGTGCGAGTCCCGGGCGGGCACGAAGCCCGCGCCACGAGCGCGCAGGGCAAGACCCCCTAGAGAAGGACAACCAATGACCACCATCAACGAGATCAAGGACAGGCTGAACGCCGTGGCGTTCGCTGGCCGCAGCTACGCAGGCGCAGACCGCACCGCGATCGCGAAGGCCTACACAGACGCTGTCGCTGCGTTCGACCAGAACGCAGCCGTGGATATGGCGTACCTCCTCGACCGTGTCGATGAGCTGCAGGACGCGATCGCCGTCGCAGCTTCGGACCTCGCCGACGTAGCAAGCTACGTCGCCGCCAGGTACGCCGGCACACCCGACGAAGCCAGCGAAATCCGCCTAGCAATCGGCGAACCAATCGACGCCCTAGTCAACGTCTCACAGGGCACACCGATCACACCCGAGGAGGCCGGGGAATGAGCGGCGCCGGACTCCTCAGCATCGAGTGGGAGATCGCCAACCAACATCTCCCCATGCCTCATATCGTCGCGACGGCCTGCGCCGCGTTCGTCGAGGAAGCAGAACGCCGCGGACTCGTCATCCGCTCCGGACCCTCACCTTCCGTCCTGCACGAGCTCCGGCTCGTGCGAGTCACCGGCAAGGTCACCCGCCAGGACGACGAAACCCCAGAGCCGCAGCCACCGCACACACTGCGCCGATGCCCGGCGTGCGGGGTCCACATCTACGACCTCACCGACATCGAAGGAGCCGAGCAATGATCGAAATCAAGCAGGCGCGCAACGTCCCCGGCTTCCGCTTCTGCCCTGTCTGCCGCACGCGCCTCGCGCCGAAAGGCTCGAACGTTCACGTCACCATCGACGCCGAAAACGAAGCCACCGCAATCGAGCACATCACGCACAAAGCCTGCGCACAGACGGTCATCGACTTCACCCGCGCTCGCGGCTACACGCCCGCCGAGCTCGTGGAGGTCGGCGTCTGGGCTGAGGAGCAGCGATGAGGCTCCCGATCAGGATTCAGCGCCGCCGCGCTCGCGGCTGGAAGATGCCCGCGCACACGAAGTATGTAGGGCGAGGAAGCCTATACGGCAATCCGTTTTGGGTCGCTCGGTCGCCGTTTGAGCTTAAATATGGCGGTGCCCTCGTCGTCGCGTCTCGTGCGGAGGCTGTCGAGAAATTTCGTGAGTGGATCAGGCACACGGCAGAGGGTCGGTTCGTCGCTGGGTGTGCGGCGCGGAACCTCTGGGGCCTCGATCTCGCGTGCTGGTGTCCAGCTGATCAGCCGTGTCATGCGGATGTCCTCTTGGAGATCGCGAACCCGCGCGGTGCGAGGGAGTTCGAGAACCCGTATTACCGCAGGTGGGATCGAGACGAGGCCGCAGAATGACGACTATCGGCAGTCTCTTTACTGGCTACGGCGGTCTAGATATGGCAGTCCGCATGGCGCTTGATCCGGATGCGCGCGTCGCATGGACGAGCGATGTAGAGCCGGGGCCGTGCAGGCTGGCTGAGGTGCGCTGGTCTGGTGTCCCGAATCTCGGTGACATCACGCAGGTCGATTGGTCGGATGTTGAGCCGGTAGACATTATCTGCGGTGGATCGCCCTGTCAGGATCTGAGCCTCGCGGGTAGGCGCGCTGGCATGGCCTCGGGGACGAGGTCGGGCCTGTGGGAGTCGATGTTCGAGGCAATCAAGACGATGCGTCCGCGTCTGGTGATTTGGGAGAACGTGAGAGGAGCGCTGACAAGTGGAGCGTTCAGTCTGGTGGAACAAGAATCGCGACTGCTGGGAGACGGAGCAGATGGACCTGCTCTCAGGGCGGCAGGCCGTGTGGTCGGAGACTTGGCCGGCCTCGGGTATGACGCGCAATGGTGTGTTGTACGAGCTTCCGACGTCGGCGCCCCTCACCAGCGAGAGCGGCTGTTCCTTGTTGGCAACCCCGCAGGCGAACCTTGGCAGCTGCGGGGGCTCACAGCCTCCACAGAAGCGCAGGGAGGGCGGGCACTCCGTGAGTCTCGCGGATCAGATCGAGCACCTGGTGCCCTGATTCCGACGCCGACCGCGTCGGACCACAAGGCAGGCCGTCATCAGGAGGGAACGGGCATGAGTCTGTCGCAGGCAGTACAGATGCTGCCGACCCCGGTCGCGCAGCCCTCGGGCAACTCGCCCGAGGCACACCTGCGTAAGAAGCCAGGCCGCGCGCAGGTCACCGACCTAGCGATCCTCGTCGAGAACGGCCTGCTGGCAACGGGAGGTCTCCTACCGACACCGCAGGCGACGAACGCGACGGCATCCTCGACCGGCTACGGATCGAACCTGCACGAGGTGGCGAGAGGGATGAAGCCCGGCATCTTCGGCGTCTATGGGCAAGCGATTGCCAGGTGGGAGCAGGTGCTCGGACGTGAGGCTCCAGCTCCGACTGTCCCGCCGACACGCGAGGGGGGGCGAGCACGCCTCTCAACGAAGTTCGTCGAGTGGCTCATGGGTTTGCCCGAGGGGCATGTGACCGGCGAGGATCTCGGGCTGACGCGGGAGCAGCAGCTCCGTCTCCTCGGAAATGGGGTCGTCCCGCAGCAGGGCGCCGCCGCTATCTACCAGCTCACCAAGATCACCATTGAGGAGGCAGCATGACCGGCATCGACCCACTGAAGGACATCCCAGGTGTCGAGGAGTTTCAGGAGCGCGCGATCGTCCGCGCGGTCCGGCTGACTCGTGAGAACGCGGAGGCGATCGCCCGCCGCGCGCGCAAGCGTTGTGGCTTCACGCCGGACGGGCGGGTGATGCTCGTCGAGCACACCTACACGATCTGGGCGCTTGAGGGGGACATGATCGTCGCTCGCCCGGGCAGTATGCGTCTGTCGAACCGCATCCCGGAGGACTTCATAGCCTGGTACACGAAGCCGGGCGAGCAGCTGACTGAGGAGGATCTCGGATGAGCGCGCAGCTGGTGTGGGAGTCGCGCGTCTTGCCGCTGACGCGCAGCAAGCTCATCACCGCAAACGACAAATTGCACTGGGCCGCACGCGCGCGGCTCACGAAGCAGATCCGCCAGTGGGGCTATCTGCTCGGTCGCGAGGGTGAGGGGGTCGCGCGTCTCAGGCTGACGCACGCTCGAGTGGAGGTTGAGTTCGCGTATCCGGATCGTCGCCGCCGCGACCGTAGCAACCTCGCGCCGACCGTGAAAGCACTCATGGACGGTCTCATCGATGCCGGGCTGCTGCCTGATGACGCGGACCGCTTCCTCGACGGCCCGCACACGGTCATCGCGGAGCGCCTGGCGGGCAAGCACCTGAACATCCCGATGTACGAGGTCCGCATCCGCGTGTACGCGGACACAGATAAGAAAGAGAGCAAGTAATGGCCGGAGAAACCGTCATCACTGTCATCGGTAACCTGACCGCTGACCCCGAACTGCGTTGGACGCAGTCTGGCGCCGCAGTCGCAGACTTCACCGTCGCGTCGACCCCGAGAACCTACGACCGTAACGCCGGCGAATGGCGCGACGGCGACACCCTCTTCATACGCTGCTCCGTGTGGCGCGAAACCGCTGAGAACGTCGCCGAGTCGCTGCGCAAGGGTATGCGCGTCATCGTTCAGGGTCGCCTCACCCAGCGCTCGTATGACACCCAGCAGGGCGAGCGCCGCACGGTAGTTGAGCTGCAGGTCGACGAGGTCGGCCCCTCCCTGCGCCGCGCACGCGCACAGGTCACCCGTGTTCAGGCACAGGCCGCGAGCGCACCGTCCGCGAGCGCGTCGGCCTCTGGCGGTGCGGCTGGGTGGGGGCAGGAGACTCCGCAGCATGACCCGTGGGGTGAGCCTGGCGGGTCGGCGTTCGGGTCTGAGCCGCCGTTCTGATGGAGCGGTACTGCCCGGACTGCGGCGAGGTTCTCGCTGCAGGGCACGCGCGCTGTAGGCCGTGCTTCCGCAGGTTTGAGGCTGAGTATCAGAGGAAAACCGAGAGGGACTGGATGCGGCGCAACTTCCCGGAGTTCCGGCCCCGGGACTTGTTCCCGGAGGACGGCTGGGAGCAGACGGAGATCAAGACAACAAGTATGAAGGAGGGCGAGTAATGGCCTGGGTCAGAGTGGGCGACGAAGCACTGAGCCACCCGAAGCTCATGAGCTTGTACGACGTGGAGGGCGCCGAGGACATCTCGATCGTCGAAATGTTCGGCTTCCTCATGGCACTCGCGACCTACTCGGCCAAGCACCTAACAGACGGAATCATCGAGAGAGGTGCGGCGTTCCGCGACGGCGATCGTTCGCGGAGTGCGCACCTGATTGATGTGGCGGTCGGCGCCGGGCTGCTCACGTGGGTTGAAGTGGAGGGCAAGCGGAAGCTGCGCCTGTTCACGGACGAGGAGTTTATCCACGTCCAGCCGCGCGAGGAGGTCATGCGTCGCCGTGCGCGGTCGCGGGAGAATCGCGACCCGAACAAGAAAGCTGCTGTGATTTTCCGCGACGGCGACCAGTGCCGTTACTGCGGGAAGGTCGTGCGGTGGACCGGCCCGACAGGTTACAACCTCGGCACGCTCGATCACATTGACCCGGACTCGCTGGGGGACGCCCCGGTCGATGGTCTCGTGGTCGCCTGTCATGAGTGCAACTCCTCGCGCGGGCACGCGCGGGAGGCGTTCGATGCGGCCTCGCCACTGCGTCCCGTCCCGGCCACGCCCTATTACGGAGTGTGGTCGGCAGAATTCCTCACCAGGTACGGATATGAAGCCGCGCCGTCCGTGGATCCGGGCACGCCCGTTGACCCCGCCTCAGAGCCGCCCGCGAGGGGCGTGCTCCCGGGCCGAGGGTCCGGAGCGCCTGTTGACCCCGGGCGCGGCTCCAGCGGCCACGCTGAGGCCGCTGTGCGTGACCCCGGCACACCTGAGCGGTGTGCGTCCGAGGGTCCGCGTATTCGACCTAGTTCGGACTCAAGTCCGAACCCTGGTCCGACGTCGAAGGGTATCAAGGCGAATACTCTCGGGTCGGGTAGGGACGGGACGGGACGGGCAGGCCAGGGAAGGGCAGGCACGGGCCAGGCAGGGAAGGGCCAGGCCGGGCACCCGCGAACACCTCAGCAGAAGCAGACAAGCAAGCGGAACCGTAGAAGGAGAAGAAGGTAATGAGCCAGGAAGAAGAGCTGAGGGGCAAGGTAGAAGATGCCCTCTCAGCACTAGTGCAGGCAGGACACGGAGCCCAGGCATTAACTGGGGCCTGGGTGGTCTGTGCTGAGGTCATGGTCCCCGGCAAAGAAGAGGTCACCGTCTTTATGCACGACGGGGGCGGCTCGATGCTCGCGCGGCGTGGCCTCATCGAGTCTGTGCGCGATCAGCTCGCATCATGGGTGGAGGGATACGATGACTGAGCATGACGACCGCCGGGTTTGCCCGGTGACGGGTGAGCCTCTCCTCGACGGAGAGTACCTGTCTCGCGGCGGCGCTGCCCGCGTCCGTGTGGCGACCGCGTCGATGCCAGGACTCATGAGCGACCTCGCCTATGCTGCGTCGCACGGCGTGCGCACGGGTGAGCAGGTCGGCGGCGCTGGTGTCCCATCGTCGAGGGCTCCTCTCAACCTCGCGCTCATGATCGAGGTTGACGAGATGTGCGACTCGATCCTGACGTGGGCGACGCTGCTCCTCTCGCACGTGATGGGTCCGTCCTACTGGGTGCGCCCCGGCGATTGGTGGATGGTCGCGCGCGTATTCGACCTGCACGAGGACAAGCTCCGCAGGTGGTCGGAAGCCGAGCAGTGCGCAGACGAAGTTCTGTACTCGGTCGCGCGCCTTGAGCGTCTCGCCTCCCCCGGCAGACAGCGCCTCGTCTACGTCGGCTCGTGCAGCCAGTGCGACGCTGATCTTCTCGTCCGCGACCCAGATGAGGAGGCGACGACTTGCCGGGAGTGCGGAGCGGTCGAGCAGATCGGCGAAGCCTGGGAGCGACTCCTCTCGAAAGCTCGTGAGTCTCTGCTGCCGCGCTCGCGGGCGACCCGCGTCGCGGAGATCCTGGCTGGCACGCAGATCAAGGATCCGACTGTCCGGAAGTGGACGCAGCGGGGGCAGCTGGCGCCCCGGGCGAGGAGGGGCGGGGATCGCCTCTACCGGGTCGGGGATATTGAGAGGCTGGCGACACGCAGAATGTAGGCGCGTGTCGCTTGCGATAGGGCTTGTCACGGCGTATTCTCCTAGTGTGGCCCTGAGCGTAAGCGAGGGGCTTCTGCTTTAACGGCAATCCGCGCACTTGTACTGACCCCCGCTCCTATCGGCCCCGGTGGAGCGGGGGTCAGTGCATACGGACTGAGGGGGCGGGCATGGCATGGGAGACATCGGACCGCGCCGTCCGTCTGCCTGATGACTGGGCCGAGCGGCGCGCCTTCGTGCGTGACCGCGCAGCCGGCAGGTGCGAAGCGATGCTGCACGACGGCACGCGATGCCCAGCTGCAGGGACAGACTGCGATCACATCGAGCCAGGTGACGATCACCGAGCGGTGAACCTCCAGTGGCTTTGCCGTTGGCATCACAAACGTAAGACGCAGCAGGAAGCTGCTGCGGCGCTCGCTGCTGAGCGGAAGAAAAACCAGCCGCGAAAGCGTAAGCATCCCGGCCTCAAGCGGGCCGCGCTCGCGGGCCGGTTGATTCGGCGGCGCGCGCGCTCGATGGGGCGGCGTCCTCGGCTGGCTCGGCGGCGGGCAGCATGCGAGACGCGGGCTCGGGCTTCTCGTCTATGGCGGGCTTTGCACAGAACGCGATCGCGCCCCTGGCTGCGCTGGCCGCAGCCGTGGGTATCGGGGGCTTCGTCTCTGAGGCTATCGCTGCGTCCGACGCGACGCAGAAATTCGCGGACACGCTGAAATCGCCGGGGATTGATCCGGATCGGATCGAGGAGCTGGGCGCCGCCGCGCAGAAGTACGCCGATGAGACCGTCTACGACCTGTCGGATATTCAGGGGCATCACGTCACAGCTCGCAGCGAATAACGTCGAGGGCTTCGACAAGCTCGCGGAAGCAGCGGGCAACCTGAACGCGGTCTCGGGCGGCTCTGCCGAGACCTACAAGCAGGTTGGCCTCGCGCTCGTTCAGGTCAACGGTGCCGGGAAGCTGGCAACGCAGGACTGGAATCAGATCGCAAACGCGATCCCCGGCGCGTCCGGCAAGATCCAGAAAGCGCTCCTCGACGCGGGTGCCTACACGGGGAATTTTCGCGATGCGATGGCCCAGGGCCAGATCAGCGCGAAGAATTTAACGAGGCATTGCTGAGCCCTCGGCTTCGATGAGGTCGCGGCGAACGCGGCTCGCGACACGAGCCGCATTGAAAACGCCGCCGGCAACTTGCAGGCAACCCTCATGGGCGGCTTCAAAGACCTCATTGACTACATGAAGCCTACGATTACGGACTTCATGGGGCTGGCTCTCTGACATGTTCTCGAACGCCTTCGACTGGATCAGCGAGCACAAGGATCTGCTGGTCGCCCTCGGTGAGGGGATCGGGATCGCGGTGGCCGCCTACTGGGGCTTCTCGGTCCTGACACAGGTCATCGAGTGGATCAAGAACACGACGCTCGTGCAGGAGGGGCTCAACGCTGCGATGGCCGCGAATCCCATCGGTCTTGCTGTCGTGGCTATCGGCGCGCTCATCGCTGGGCTGATCTACCTCTATAACACAACGAGGACGTCGCGAACGCGATCAACGCCTCGGCTCTGGCATCGCCGAATTCTGGACGAACAACGTCACGCCGGTAATCGACGCGTTCGTCGACTATACGAAGAACACGCTCATCCCGGGTATCGAGTCGGCGTGGGGCATCCTCACCACGGGCAACTACGACGGTAATCTCTTCGGTCTCGAAGAGGACTCCGGCGCTCGTGGACTTCTTCTTCACCCTGCGGGACGCGCTCCTCGCGGTCGGCGAGATCTCCTACAGGGCGTGGACGGAGCAGATCAAGCCTTCCATTGAGGCGGCGTGGGACTGGATCTCCGGCACGCTCTGGCCGGGCCTCCAAAACTTCTGGTCGACCGTGTTGCAGCCGCTGTTTGAGGGATCGGCTCGGGCCTCGCTCTCGCCTGGACCGCCGTCATCCGACCTACCCTCATGGCCCTATGGACCGTCGTCTCCCGGGTCATCTGGCCTGTCCTCAAGACCCTCTGGGAGAACGTGATTAAGCCGCTGTGGGAGGGCTTCGCGTCGGCAGTCCAGTCAGCATGGGCCGTGATCTACCCGGCTATGCAGGCGCTCGCGGGTTTCTTCCGCGACACGCTAATGCCTGCGCTGTGGAGCTTCTGGCAGGATGTGGTGGAGCCGGTCTGGACGAACGTGTCGACGTTCATCCTCGCTGTCTGGGATAACGTTCTGTATCCGCTTTTCGACCTGTTCGTGACGGTGATCTCGGGTACCGTCGGTATGGCCTTCGAGGGGCTGTGGACAACCGTCGTGACGGCCTGGAATGGGATCTCGTCGGCGATCCAGACGGTCTGGGGCATTTTGTCCCCGATCTTCTCTGCGATTGGCAGCGCGATCTCCTCGACGCTCGGCCCGACCTTCACGTGGCTGTATGACTCGGTCATTAAGCCGGTCTGGGATCAGATCTCGTCGGCGGTGCAGACGGCCTCCTCCGTCCTGATCGACGTCGTCTTTCCGGCGATTAAGAGCGCGATCGGTGGCGTGAAGGAGTCGTTCGAGTCTTTCCGTCAGTCGGTCGAGTCTGTGTTCGAGAAGATCAAGGGAGCCGCCGCAAAGCCCGTCAACTTCGTCATCACGACGGTCTATCGCGACGGAATTAAGGCAGCGTTCGATACGATCGCCGCGAAGGTCGGCCTCTCCGTGAGGCTCCCCGACGTGAAGCCGATTCCGGCCTACGCGACCGGCGGCGTTTTCTCCACCATGACGCCGGGGTACTCCCCCGGCAAGGACATCTATCACTTCTACAGCCCGGACGGTGGCGGCGCGCTTCGTCTATCCGGCGGCGAGGGCATCATCCGACCCGATGCCCTGCGAGCTCTCGGCGGGAAGCCTTGGCTCGACCGGGTAAATGCTTCGCGCGGCTCCGGCCTCGCGACCGTCGGTGAGACCGGACGCCGCCGCGGCGAAGTCGCTTTCGCTAGCGGTGGCATCTGGAACGCCGTGAAGGGCGGCTTCGGCGGCGCTCTGGACTGGATCAAAGACACGACAGAGGCGGTAGCGGAGATCGTCACCGACCCCGCCGCCGCAATCGCAAACCTGGTCCTCAAGCCGGCGCGCGAGCTACTGTCCCCGAAGGACGGCTCCTTCTGGGAGCAGGTCGCCTACGGTATCCCGCCGATGCTGTTCGACGGCCTCAAGAGCCTGTTCACCTCGAAGGTGAGCGAGTCCGGCCTCTCCGGCGGCGCGGGCCTCGTCGGCGCAGCCATGAAGGCCGTACTCATGGGAGTGCCTTACGTCTGGGGCGGCTCCGGCATCCCGCCGGGCCTGGACTGCTCCGGCCTCGTCTACTGGGCAGCACAGCAGCTCGGCCTCGGCTGGCCGCGACTCACCGCTGCCGGATACCAGTCCGGCTCGACACCCGTCCCCTGGGGCTCCGCGACACCCGGCGACCTCCTCTACTGGGGATCGCCCGCCTGGCACGTTGCCGTCTACGCAGGCAACGGGCAGATGATCGAGGAACCGCGCCCCGGCCTGAGCGCACGCAAGACCGCGATCTGGGGATCCCCAGCGTCGGCAGGTACGGCGGCGCACGCAAGTACGACCGTGGAGGCTGGCTCCCAGACGGAGTCACCGCTGCAGTCAACCAAACCGGCCAGCGCGAAGCAATCCTCACAGCCCGACAGTGGGCCGACGTCTCCGCGCTCGCGGCCAGCGGTGCGGGAGCTGGCGTCTCGTTGGAGGGCGCTCAGGTGAATCTGGTCCTCGATGACGGCGTGCAGTTCCGCGCTCACGTCGAGGGGATTAGCGCGGGTGTTCTCGCTCGTAGGAAGCAGCTCGCAGGAAGGAGTCGATGATGGCGCGGACGAATCTTTGCCCTAATCCCTCGTTTGCGTATGGGACGAATGGCTGGGCGAAGTACGCGCCGTCGTCGCTCCGGATTGCGTCTGATCCCGCTGTATGGGGCGGGCACGAGCGGCAGTCACCAACTTACCTGGCTGTCGACGTGCCTGCCCAGCTGCAGGGCCAGGTCGCCACTCCTGGCGTGGTTCCTGTCTCGGCGGGGCAGGCGCTGGCTGTGTCTGCGCTGGTTCGCACGAGTCCTGGTATCGGTCTCGCCGTCCGTGTCGAGTGGACGGTCGCAGGTCGCAGTCAGGTCGCGTCTGCGCCGCTGCTGCTGACGTCGAGTGCGGAGGGCGAGCGCCCGACCTGGGTCCACGTGGCCCCGGCGGGCGCCACTCAGGCGCGCGTGCGCTTCGAGGTCTACACCTCGGGAGCGCGCGAGAACAAGCCCGGGTGGGTCCACCTGGACGATGTCATGATCGTCGCTTCGGCGACCGTCGAGGAGGCTGTCGCTGACGCGGCGACCTTCTTCGACGGCGACACGCCGCAGCAACGGATCGGATACTCGCAGCGCGCGATCGCTCACCAGTGGACGGGCACGAAGGGTCTGTCGTCCTCGCGTGAGGTTGAAGGCGCGCTCGATATGACGCGCACGCCGGTCGCGGTCGTCGAGGACGGCCAGGCCCCGCGCGTGCAGCTGGTGATCCCGGCGGCGCTCGCGCCTGCGGGCACGGCCTGCTACGTCGAGGGCATCGCTGCAACGGGTTTCAAGTGGATCCCGCGCGCGGGCGTGTGGACGGGTACGGGTGAGCAGCGTGTGATCGGCGATTCGCTCGCGCCGATCAACACAGAATTCAGGTACAAGTTGACGACGTCGAGCGGCGTCGAGGTGGAGTCCTCGCCGGTCGTGCGCCGCTGGCAGGGCCTCTCGCTCATGACGGACACTGCGGGCAAGATGCCCGTGAACCTGCTTTGGCAGGGAACAGATCAGCGTGAGATGAAGCTGCGGCTGACCGAGCATGAGGTACCAGGCAGGCGGACTCCGGTCATGGTGTACGCGCCGACGATGGGCGCAGGTACTGTCTCGCTGACGGCTCGCACGAATCTCAAGGACACGCCCGCGCTCAAGCTCTTGCTGGGAACGCCGACCCCCGTCGCTCTCTTCCACAATCCCGAGCACTGCGTGCAGTGCAGGGCAGGTGTCTGTGACGTTGACCTGGTGACGCTTATGTCGCCGACGGCGGTATCGATGGAGCGCGCAGCTCGGATCGATATTGCGGAGCGCACGTGGACGATTAAAGGAACGATCACGTCGCTGCCGCAGGCATCGACGCTCCTCGCTCTCTCGACGTGGACGGACTTTGACGGTCGCGCCCTTACCTGGCAGGCGCTCGATGCTCGGCGCCTCACGTGGGAGGGCTTTGACAGGACGATCTGGCAGGAGGAGCGATGAGCTTGACCGGCCCGGACGCGCGCATCCCTGACGATCTGCTGTCGTCTGCGTACACGCTGCAGGCGACGGTCGAGTCGTGGCTCGGCGATGAGTATCTCGGTGAGGTGCCCGTCGAGGACGGCTCGGTCGCCTGGGACGCGACGCAGCAGGTTCAGGGCTCGCTCTCACTCACTGTCCCACGCGTCGGCGCTGCGAGTGAGAGTGAGGACTGGCGGGACTGGGATCCGACGGACCCATCGCATCCGCTCGCCTGCTTTGGGCAGACGTTGCACGTGTCGCTGACGATCGCGTCGGTGATTCCCGGCGGCGGCTGGTGGGACGTCCAGCTCGGACGCTTCCTCATCACCGCTGTCGACCCCGGCCCATCGACAGTGAGGGTGACCGGAAAATCGCTGATGCACCGCCTCGAAGAGGACCGCCTCACGACGCCCCTGTCCCCCATGTGGAACGGGACGCTCGCGAGCGAGATCCGTCGCCTGGTCGGCGGGCACATGGGCGTCGTCATCGATACGGGCCTCGTGGACCGCTGGTGCCCGTCGATGACCTGGGGCGAGTCGAGGATCGATGCAATCTATGAGATCGCGAAGGCCTGGCCGGCATCGATCCGTGAGGGTGGCGACGGCATCCTGTATGTAACACCGCCGGTCTCGCCGCCTGTCTCGCCACCGAAGCTGCGGCTCACGGACGACCTGGACGGAACCGTCGTCGGCGTCTCGTCTCAGGTCTCGCGCGACAAGGTCTATAACCGAGTAGTCGCGCGCGGCCAGGATGGGCACGACGAGGGCGCGCCCGCGTTCCAGGCGGTCGCGGATCAGACGACAGGCCCGATGCGCACCGACGGCCCCTACGGCGTCGTCCCCCGCTTCTTCTCATCGCCGCTCATCACATCGCAGGAGCAAGCGCGCAAAACCGCTGAGGCGATGCTCGCCGAGTCGATCCGCCGAAAAGTGAAAGTCCCCGTGGAGCACGCGCCGGACCCGCGTGTCGGCCTCGATCAGCCTATCGAGATCGTGACGCAGCCTGTCCTCGCGGCGGAGCCGAAAACCCTCTGGGGCCTGGTCACAGCCTACGAAGTCCCGCTCACGTACAAGGGCACGCAGAAAACCGACGTGGAGGTGACCCTGTGACCGCGCGAGTGATGGACTTGATCTCTTCCACGCCGGATGATCTGCCTCCCCGGTACGGGGCGGACAGGTCGACGACGGCGATCGCGCGGATTATCGACCTCGTCGAAGGAGGTCGCCAGCTCATCGTCTCCCTGTACGGCGGGGAGGGCGTGCAGATCCCCGCGACCGCCGTCAACTGGGTAGGCGTGAAAACCGCGCATGTTCTCCTCGACCCGGACACTGGACGCCCGGTACACGCGCTGGGGCCTGCCCCGTCCCCCGAGGGGCCGCTCCCGGCTGTCCCGAAAACGCCCGCCCCTAAGCCTGTGGCCCGGCACGCGGTCCTCACGCCGCAGTGGATGGGCACATGGACAACCGGGGGGTGGTCGCGGTATGGCGACGGCGGCGCGTGGCAGGGCACCAACCCCGCAGGCCAGCGCCTCCGAGGCCTCATCACCTACGGTCGCCAGCTCGAAGCCCTCGGCACGATCACAATCACTCGAGCGCTGCTCACCATCCGGCCCGCGTCGCACGTCCCACCGTGGGCACTCGTGATTCAGCCAGCCGCCTACTCGGAGTCTGGGCCGCAGCCGACCGGCGCGACGCAGACAATCAACGTCAACGCGCAGCAGGCGCAGGTCGACATTACGGCCCTGGCAAAGACCCTCAAAGCGGGAGCTGGCCTCGCGCTCGTCGGCACTGCATACGGCGGCATCACCAAGGGCGGCGCAAGCGCAGCCCTACACCTCGACTACACCGAAACACTCCAAGTCAAACCCACAGGAAGGCGCGCACAATGAGCTACCAGGACCAGCGCGGACACAAGGTGCCCTCCCCCACCGACCCGGCCCGCCGCCAAGACCTCCTCGATCTCTCACTCTCGATCCCGTCCTACAAGGCGTGCGCGTCCGAGACCGCCGCCTCCCAGTACGTCGCCGCGCTCGCGGGCGTGGGCCTCACGGCCTCCCCGGCGCAGCCGGTATACGTGTGGCGAACCGACCTCAACGCTGTGCGCGTCTGGGACGGTCGGCGCTGGGCTGGAGAGTCGAACGTTCAGATGGAGCTGGGCGCCGTCGGAGATATGCCGGTCGGCTCAGGCCTGGGGACGGGAGTGCGGAACGGCCTCATTAAGGCTGGCCGCGTCGCGATATCCAGCGCGGAGGTCGCCTTCGGCAACCTCTACATGCCGCGCGTTACGTTCCAAACGCCCTTCCCGAACGACTGCGTCTCGGTCGTCATCACGCCGCTGTACGGCTCCGGCCCGGCGGGCTGGAACTTCAAGAACGCCAGACAGTTCTGCATCGACGTCATAGACAAGAGCGGCTTCCGCCCGATGCTCCCAGGAGTGACCTCTGAGGAGCGTCACTCCTATTCCTGGGTGGCCTTCGGCTACTGACAACCACCTGATCTTTAACGCCCTCGGACAAGCCCGTCCGGGGGCTTTCCCATACCCAAAGAGGAGAAACACATGGAACCGACCATTGAGCAGCTTATGGCGTCGATGACCCCCGCGACGGACACGCCGCCTGACGTCGTCGCCCCTATCGTCATCCCCTACGAGCAGACGGAGGGCACGCGATGAGCATGACCGCACAGAACGTCCTCGCCTGGGCAGCCGGCGAAATCGGCTACACCCGATGGGACGACCCCGAGGAAGGCTCGAAGTATGGCCGCTGGTACGCGCAGAAGCACGGCGCCTACTACGGCACATCCGGCGTGCCTTTCTGTGCGATGGGGGCCTCCTGGTGTGCGACCGACGAGGAGAAGCAGTCCGTCCTTCCCGGCGGCGACTTCGCTTACGTGCCGTATGGCATCAACGCCGCCGCCCGCGAGGGACGCCTCGTGTCCCCGATGACGCAGGCTGCGCCCGGCGACCTGGTCTGCTTCGACTGGGACGACGACAGTATCGCCGACCATGTCGGAATCGTTGAGGCCAATTATGGCGGGTGGATCCAGACGATCGAATTCAACACGTCGTCCGGCGCTGCTGGATCGCAGAGCAACGGCGGCGGCGTGTGGCGTAGGACCAGAGACTGGTCCTCGGTGTGCGCGGTCATTCGCCCGCACTACGGCGACGCGACCACCTCCTCGGGCTACACCGATGTCACGGCGCTCCAGGCGGCAGTCGGCGCGACCGCTGACAACGTGGTCGGCCCCGACACGACGAAGCGCATTTATGCCGTCGTCGCCGCCTCCAGCTGGGGAGGCCGGCAGTTCCCGTTCGGAGTCGAGTACGTCCAGTCCGTGATCGGCACGGAGCCGGACGGTGTCTGGGGCGATGCCTCGGACGAGGCGCACGACCGCGTCGTCGGCAACCTCCAGCGCGCCGTCGGCGTGGACGACGACGAGATCTACGGCCCGGCCACCAACAACGCGATTAACACCGCGCTCGCGGGCGCGGAGAAGGGAGAATGACGATGAATGATCTTCTGCTCGGTCTCCACACTGACCCATTCCTGACGACGGTCGTCGTCGGTCTGGTCTGGCCGATGGTACAGGCCGCGCTCGACCGTCCGTACTGGACTCCCGCGCGCCGTAAGGCGCTGCTCGCCGTCGTCGCGGTCATCGTCTCTCTCGCTGTCTGGGTGTCCGGTACCTATCCGGCGACCTGGCGGCTGCTCATCGCCCAGGCTGGCGTTTTCCTGGGCATCGCCTGGAGTGTGTTCCAGGTGCTCTCCGCGATCCGTATTAACGGCGTGACACTGATTGACTGGGTAGGCGCGCTGACTCCCGGCGGCGAGTCCATCGAGGAAGTTCGCGCTACCGCTGATGCTGTCCCTTCGACCCGGGTAGTTGACGGGGCCTCGCAGGCCAGCCGTGACTGAACTGCTCGCAGACCCCAAAGTAACGGATGCTCTGGCCGCGCTCGTCGTCGCGATCCTCGTCGCGATGACGGGCATCGTCGCCCTGGCCGCAAGCCAGGTGCGCCGATGGATGGACGCGAAATTCGCGCACGTCCTCGTGGGCGTCGAGGAAGCCAGAGCAGCCGCCCGCTCGGCGGACGCGCAGGTCTCC
The DNA here is from genome assembly GCF_005696695.1 of Schaalia odontolytica. Lineage (NCBI taxonomy): Bacteria > Bacillati > Actinomycetota > Actinomycetes > Actinomycetales > Actinomycetaceae > Schaalia > Schaalia odontolytica. The sequence goes on from NZ_CP040006.1 coordinate 1,723,043, forward strand.
AACGATCACGACACCAACATCAGGGATGACTTGGACCGCGCGATCGAGACAGTGCGCGCTGTGTCGGATCAGATCGGTGAGTTGACAGGTCACGTCGGCACGCTCGCCGATCAGCTGGGCCGCGTCGAGACGACGCTCAGCAATCACGGCAAGAGCCTCGAAGCCGTCGAATCTCGCGTCGGAAGGATCGACGAACGAGGCGGTCGAATGGCCGAAGAGATCCACGACGAGCGCGTCGCTAGAGAGGCCGCTCAGCGGACAATCGACGAGCACTCGCACGACGCGCACGCGCGCCTGCACGAGCGACTCGACAAACTCGAAGAGAGGATGAACGAACAGTGACCACGACTATTTCGGGCACTGTCGGCAGGCTTGACGGCGCTCCCGAGCCGCAGGCCTACATCGTCGCTACGCTCGCGGGGACAGGTGAGAATCTCGCTGTCCTCGCGGGCGGGCCGGTGGCCCGGCAGGCCGACGTGCGAGGGCAGATAGTCCTCCCGCTTGACATCCACACGGAGACGCAGGTGCATCTGCGTCTCGCAATCCCCGGTCGCACCCTCCGCGAAGCGACCGTGTCCCTGCGCCCGGGCGTGGCTTACGACCTGGCGCAGATCTTCTCCGGCGCCGCGTCGCCGACCCCGTCTCCCGCGCCTGTCCCTGGTATGGGCGGCGTCGAGATCTCCGGCGACGGAGACACCCTCACCCTGGACGGAACGCTCTACGGCGATATATACGACACACTCTAGATCGGAGCCTGACCTATGGCAGCACGACCGACGCTCTACACGAAGCAGGGCACCGATAAGGCGATCGCGCGAGCAGTCGCACCGCTCGCAACAAAGTCGGAGCTCTCCGGCTATGCGACGAAGTCAGAGGTAGCGACAGCCGCCGCAGGCGGCAGAGTCGATCTTACCGACTACGCGAAGAAGGCCGAACTGCGGGGCCTCGCGACCCGCGAGGAACTGTCCGGATACGCGACCACTCGCCAGGTCGCCGACCTCGCCACCCGCGCAGACCTCACGGCCTACGCGACGAAGGACGAGGTCGCCGGAATCGCCAAGCGCTCCGACCTGACCGGCCTCGCGACAAAGTCGGAGCTATCCGGCTACGCGACGAAGGGCGATGTCGCGGGCGTCGCACACGCCTCGGACCTGACCGGCCTTGCCACCAAGGCCGAGCTGCAGGCCGCGCTCACAGGCGTCGGCATCACTGTCGTCGCCACCGAGGCCGAAGCTCAGCGCCTGCCCGACGGCGCGCTGTACTTCCTTGCCGCCGCAGCGTCGCCCGCGCAGCCGCCGACCCCGACCCCAGGCCCCGCGCCCGCCGCCGGCCCCACCGTCGTCGGCCACGCCTCGGGCTCCGTTGTCGGACAGACAATCACCGTCAAACTCGACGGCAAGGCAGGCGACAAGATCATCCTGGGCATCAACGAGAAGGCTCAAGGCGTTCGCGCGACCGTGAGCCTCCCGCAGGGCTGGACGACCCTCGTCGATCCGTACTGGGTCGGCACGATGAGCGCGACCATCATCACCGGCCCCTGGGCACCAACGATCACGATCACGATGTCTCAAAACGCCGAGATCGGATGGGCAGCAGCAGCAGTACGCGGGGCCTCCCGCATCGAAGCCGGCACCGTCAAGAAACGCCAGGCCGAACCTATCGAAACAAAGACCTGCACCGCGCCCGCGCTCGCGGGCACGGGTCTCGCGCTCGGCTTCACTTTCGAGCGCACGAGTGCGGGCGAAACTTCGGACCAGGTCACGGTCTCGGAGGGCTGGGAAAAGCTGGCATTCGCAGCTCAGGACGGTCTGAATTATCAGACTGTGACGCTTGCGAAGCGAACCGCAGCCGCTCCCGCCGACCTCATTGTCACATACCCAAACGTGCAGGGGTCGAACGGCATCGGCGTGCAGGTGGTCGCCCGTGGATGAGCTGACAATCTATCGCCGTCGCCGCGACGGAGGTGACGTGCCCGGGGTCGTCCGTCGCCGCCGCCGCGACGGAGGGGATCTTCTCCTGCGTCGACGTGAGGCGACGACTCCGGTCACGCCGGCCTCGACGGACGTCGTCGAGCAATTCCTCAAGCAGCGGCCCTTCTACATCGCCCATAGGATGAGCGGAACAGAATACCCGGAGTTCACGCAGCGGGGTCTTGATGCTTCGCTGCGCGCGGGCTTCAAGGCGCTGGAGGTCTCCGTCCGGCTCTGCGCCCGGGGGCAGCACGGAGAGCCTGCCGAGTTCGTCGCGATCCACGATTGGAAAACGACAAGAACTGTGCCGGGCACGGATCTCCCGATCTGGTCTACTCCCTGGAGCACGCTCCGGACACTCCAGCAGGGGACCGGGCCGTTTATGCGACTGCGGGACATCGTTGACCAGATCCCGGATGACGTGGTCCTCGCGATCGACCACAAGACAACGTCATCTGAGGATCAGCGGAACGCTGCTGATTTGCAGGCTGAGGAGCAGTTGTTCGAGTATCTGGACACCGCGTTCGGCGGGCATCCCGAGCGTCGCGTGATCTGGAAAGTCTTTGCGAAGGGAACGAGCGCGGCCCGCGCGAAAGCGCGCGGTTACCGCACTATGGCGATGCTGTACCCTGCCGAAGTCCCCGCGGCGCCCCTCGGCTCTTGGGACGTGATCGGTATGGAGTGGTCCGCGTCTGCCGACGTCTGGAACCGCATCAACGCAACCGGGAAACCGACGATCGCGCACATCATCACCAACGAGGGACAGGCGCGCGCAGCGCTCGAAAAGGGAGCGTCCGGCCTCATGGCTTCGTTCCCATCTCGCGTGCATCCGTAGCCGATGCAGAAGGCCCCACCACCCAGAATGGGCGGTGGGGCCTTCTCTTATGCGTTGAGACGGCCTTACGTGAGGACATGTGAGTCCATACGCGCTGCCAGGGCCGCGTCGCGCTCGCGGGTCGCATGCTGATAACGCAGGGCGACATCGACATCACTGTGCCCGCCCCGGTGGAGCAGCTCGGCGAGAGTGGCGCCCTGCTGTGCGAAGATCGTGAGGCCAGTGTGCCGCAGATCGTGGAACTTGAACCAGGGGATGCCCGCGTCCTCGCGGGCGCGCTCCCAGGCTCCGCGCAGGCTATTAGGATGCAGGGGCAGGCGCGGGGATCGCTCGGAGGATAGGAGCCAGGCCGTGCCCGCAGGCGCGACGTAGGACTCAAGATGAGTGCGCAGAGCTGGGACTAGCGACGCGGGGATGACGATCTCGCGGACGCCGGCGGCGCTCTTCGGAGGTAGCTCGACCGGCCCCTCGCCTGTCAGGTACTGAACCTGGCGCTCGATACGGAGAGTCGCAGGAGTGGAGTCGAGGTCGAAGTCGCGCCGCTGCAGGCCGGTCAACTCGCCGAGCCTCGTCTGGCACCATGCAGCGAGCAGGACGGCGATGCGCAGCCGCGCGGGCATCGCGTCGGCGGCTGCGCGGACCTCCTCGGGGGTCGCGACTTGCCGCTCACGCTCGCGCACGGGCCGATGCTTCTGACCACCGGGAACCTTGCACGGGCTCGCCGCGATGACGCCGGCTTTCACCGCGGCGTTCATGCATACAGATAGGGTCATGTAGATCGGGCGCACGACGCCCGGCCCCTTCGCATCCCAGATCCGCTGGTACCAAGCGTCGACATCCTCGACGCTGATCGCCCCGAGCGGCTTCGCGCCAAAGACCGGGACGAGCTGCCTCATCCGATAGGTATGCGTCTCGATGGTCTTAGGGGTGCGGCCCAGTCGCTCGAGCGACGCGAGCCACCTCTCCGACCACGCCGCGAAAGTGATAGCCGCGCGCTCGGCGGCGACCTCCTGCGCGCGATCGCGCTCGCGGCTCTCCTTCGGACTGACCCAGGTGCCCTCGCTAATCTCGGCCTCGACGTGTGCGAGGAAAGCACTAGCGTCGACCTTGCGAACGAATGAGCGCCCGGCGGTGTACTTGCCGCCGTCGGGGCCTGTGTACCGGACCTCGAAGCGTCCGCTGCGGGCTTTCCGGATCGAGCCGAAGGCCCTCCGTCCGCTCATGCCTGCCTCCTAGATCGGGAAGTGGCGCAGCATCTTTTTCCACTGTCTGCGCCACGCCTGCGCCACTAGCAATGCTACATCGTGATGCATCCTGATACATGGGAGAGAGTGGGACGAGGGAGCGAAAAGCGCGCGAGGGCAACGAAAACCCCGGAATCTCAACGAGACTCCGGGGTGTGTGTGGAGATGGGGGGAATCGAACCCCCGTCCAATGGCCGGCCCCGAATTCTTCTCCGAGCGCAGTCTACGTTTTTATTTCTCAGCCCCCAGCATTGCGTAGACACACCGCTGGATAGGCTCAGTTGATGAAGTGTCGGAGGCGCCCCACCAACATGGGCGACTCCCAGTGGCTCCCTAGACGACGCCAGACACCGGGCCGGAAGCAACTCCCGGGCTGACGGACTAAAGGTTCAGGCTGCGATATCAGGCAGCGAGAACGTAGTCGGTGCGATTCTGTTCGGCACCTATTGGTTTGCACGCATCGTTAACGAGTTGAGCGTACATTCTCGGCTCGCTTCACTTCGATCGACGACCACTGTCGAAACCGATCATCCCCTCTTGAGTTTTCAACTCCCCGACACCCTACGAAACCGCAGACCGTCGGACACATCAGTTTACGCCGCCACGCACAACCCGTCAAGGGAAAACCCGACGCCTCAGAGCAGCTTCGTGGACTCCAGCTTCGCCACCATGCGCCGATTGTTACGCACCAGCAGCGGGCGCAGAGCAAGCCCCAGAAACGCGGCAAACAGGATGAAGGAAGCCAAGAACCACATGGCGTCCGCGTACTCGTGCCCCGCGTACCCGGCGATCGACGCTCGCAGCGCCGTGATAGCGTGCGTGGCCGGCAGGAACGGGGACACGGACGAGAAGAAGGAGGGCAGGATCGCCAGCGGGAACGCTCCCCCGGCGCCCGAAATCTGCAGGACCAGGAGCAGCACGCCCAGGGCTTTACCCGCGTTCCCAAACGTCGCAATAAGCGTGTACATGAGGAAAGAGAACACGACGGCCGTCAGCCAGAGCGTACCCATGAACTGCAACGGGTGAGCGTGCTGCACCTTCAGGAAGTACAGGTCTCCCAGCCCCAGGAGCGTCGCCTGCGTGAGAGCGATCGTCCCAAAGATCAGGTAACGCCCCAGGTATCCGGCGGCCAGGCCGACGGGCTTAGCCGTCAGGGTCGCGCGCAGCGGGTCACCTTCGGGCAGGCCGTCGGCAACGTTGGAGTCGGTGACGTCCGAACGCATGGACACGACCATGAGCACGGAGCCGACCCACAGCGCCAGGATCGTGTACAAGGGCGCCATCTGGGAGCCGAAGTTCGCGACCGGGTAGACGGGTGTCTTCTCCACGCCGACGGGGGCCGCAATGGCTGCAGCCAGGGCCTCGGGATTATTCCCGATGATGGTCCCGAGCGTCGTCAGGTCGCCACTGGCAAGCGCATCGCTGATCGAGGCGTGCAGGGAGTCGAGCTTGCCCGCAGCCTCGCGCAGGCTCGCTGCCGCGCCCGTCAGGTTGTCGCGCAGCTGGGTCAGCCCCTCGCGCGCGCTCCCGCTGCCGTTCGAGGCAGTGGACGTCGCGCCCTCCAGGGACGTGCGCGCGGCGCTCAGGGACGACTGGGCCGAGGCCAGGGTGGAGGCCAGCGATTCAAGCTGGGGTCGCAGGTTGGTCTCGTAGTCGGAGGACAGGCCGTCGACCGCGGAGCGCGCCTGGGCGATCAGGCCGTTGACCGTGGCGTGCCCAGCTTCTGCATTCGCGACCTTGGAGTCCAGCTCGGAGGCGGCGGCGCGCAGCCCGTTCGCAACCTCGGTCAGCCGGTCGGAGGCCGCCTGCAGGCGGTCCAGCGAGGACTGGGAGACGGGCGAGCCCGGCAGCGCCTCCAGCGTCGACTTGATGGACGCGAAGCTGGTCGCCTGCGTGTCCAGCACGGATGCCTGCGAACGCAGCGTCGAGGCCGCGTCCGACGCACTCGTTGATCCGTTCGCGTACACGCTCTCGACGGCGCTCGACAGGGAGGACAGCGAGGACTGGGAGGAGGAGATCGCGTCGGACACCGAGGAGACTGCGGCCGATGCAGCGGATCCGAGGCCGCTGGCACCCGCCTGAGCACTCGACACCGCGGACTGCGCGGAGCCCTTCGCGCTCCCGAGCCCGTCCACAAGTGTGCTCGTCGAGTCGATGAGTGTCACCGAGGATCCCACGAGCGACGCGTAGGCGTCCGCGCTATCCGACGCCGTGCGCAGGCGCGAGGCGACGGTCTGCACGCGGTTATCGAGCGCCGTCACCGTATTGACGGCTGTGGGCGACGACAGCGCGCTCCCGACCGACGTCGCCGTATCGAGGGCGACCTCGGAGAGCGTCTGCACGAAGATCTGGTTCACCTGGGCGCTCACGGCCTCGGCGCCCTGCCCGGCGATCTTCGGCGAAATGCCGTTCTTCTTCTCGTTGACGTAATAGGTCATCGGCGCGGAGGATGCTCCCCCGTCGAAGAACGTCAGCATCTCCTGAGAGAAGTCCGAGGGAATGACGATGGCCGCGTAGTACTCGCCCGAGCGCGTCCCCTCAACCGCCTCATCCTCGGAGGCAATGACCCAGTCGAAGTTGTCATTCTTGCGCAGTGCGGACACCACGGAATCGCCGATGTTGATGCGCAGCGGCACCAGGTCCGACTTGTAGCCCGCGTCCGTGTTCGCAATCGCGATGCGCAGGCTCTTCGTGTTGCCGAACGGGTCCCACGACGCCGCCACGTTGAACCACGTGAACAGCGACGGGATGACGACGAGGCCGAAGACGACGACGCTGGCGATCAGGGATCGATGCGCGCGGCGTAGGTCGGCGCGGTAGATGGCCCAGATGGTCCTCACTGTTCTTCTCCCTTCGCCGCCTCCGACGCGTCGCCCGCGCTGTCCTCATCGACGAGGCCGGGGCCGGCCTCGTCCGTATCCTCTCCCCCGTGCTCACCGAGGGAGGACGCCAGCGCCGACGAAATCGACGCACCCACCGCGGCCGCACCCAGCGCGAGACGCGAGCGCGCGCCCTGCACGCGCCGGGTCAGCAGCGAGCGCACGTCCCCCTCATCCATGGCGCCGAGGAGCTGCTGACGCGCCAAGGCCTCGCGCACGTACTGCAGGCCGATCAGGAACGTGATGACGAGGAGCACCCAGACGATCCAGGCACCCAGAATGATCGGCACCTCCGTCACATTCGCGACGGACAGCACCGCCAGAGCCACCGGCACGATAACCCCGAGAATGATCGCGGCGCGGCGGATCGTCGGGTAACGACGCTCGAAACGCGCGGCACGGCCGCTCACCGAGCGCTGGAAGCCGTCGTGATCGGCCAGGGCCGCCACGATCTGCGTCAGGCGGTAGCGGTTCGAAGGAACGCGCGTCGCCTCGGCCAGGAAGAGCCCGGAGGACGCCAGGTCGCGCGTGATCATCGCGTTCAGATTCACCAGGAACGGACGCAGCGCGAGGCCGATCGCGAAGGCAACCAGCGCCTCGGCACCGAGAACCGCCAGGCACGACAGGTAAGTGTGCCCATAGAAGCCGGCCACGATCTCACGCAGCGCGTTAATGCCGTAGGTGAAGGGGAACAGCGGGTGCAGGAAGCGGAAGAAGGACGGCAGCATCTCGATCGGATACAGGCCGGCAGACCCGGGAATCTGCATGACCATGATGATGACGCACAGGCCCTTGCCGATGTGCTGGAAGCACGTGGAGAGCATGTAGACGATCGACACAAACACCAGCGAGATGATCATCGCCGTCCCCACGAACGCGGGACGCGACACCGTCTGCACGCCGATAATCAGGTCACCGATCGACACAACGAGCCCCTGAATGACCCCGAAGAAGGCGAGAAGCATCCACCGGCCCATGTACTTGGCGGCCGACGAGGTCGGGCCGATGCCCTCCTCATCCACATCGAGCTTCAGGAGGAGGACGAGCGAAAACGCGCCGATCCACAGGGCCAGGTTCGTGAACAGCGGAGCCATGGCTGAGCCGTAGGCTGCCACGGGGTAGACGGCCTTCGTCTCGATCTGCGTCGGCGAGGCCATGAAGGAGGCGATCGATTCGGCGTTGACCCCGAGGGCGTCCGCGAGGTCGCGCAGCGTGTTCGAGGAGGACAGCGAGGAGATGTCGGTGGCCACCGAGTCGAGGTCGGTCTTGATCGCCGCAACATTCGTCGAGCTCGTCTGGGTCGCCGTCTTTGCCCCGTCCAGGAGGGAGTCGAGCTGGTCGAGCAGGCCCGACACCTGGTCGCGCTGGCTGCGCAGTGTATCGAGGGAGCCACGCATCGACGAGGACGCGCTCGAGAAGTCATCGAGCGCCGAGGAGATCGCGGGCAGCTGAGCGGACACTCCGCTGCGTGCGTTCGTCACTGCGGTCGACACGGCCGCGGACGCGTCGGAGGCTGACGTCAGCGCGTTCGAAATCGACGTGGACGTGGCCGACAGGTCGGAGTTAAGGGTCGTCAGGCTGCCCAGGGCCGTCGACAGCGCAGTGTTCTGGTTCGTCAGGTCGGTCAGCGCCGTGCCCGCGGCGGGCAGGTTCCCGATCCCCAGAGCATTCAGCTCCGCGAGCACCTCACCCACCGAGTCATTGATCGACGTTCCCTCGGTGAGCAGGCCACCCACACGGCCGGAGGCGCCCTGCACAGCGCCGTCGAGGGTTCCCGCATTCGCGGACACGCCCGCAAGGGCGCTCGCCGCGTTCGACGACAGACCGTCGAGGGCCCCTCCCATCTGGCTCGAGAAGGACGCCAGCGACGTGCGCGAGTCGCTCACCAGCTGGTCCGTCTGGTCCAGGGACGCCAACAGCTCCGCAGCCGCAGAGTCCAGATCGCTCAGGGTCGTGCGAGCCGAGGCCACCGAGGCCTTCGCAGCGTCGATCTTCTCCCCCATGCCGTCCAGGGTCTGCGAGGCGCTTCCGAGCTTGGCCGAGGCCTCGGACACCGACGCGGAAACGTCCGAGCGTTTCTGGTCAGCGTTGTCCGCAATACTGACCCCGGCCTCGGACGCCTTCTCCGACAGCACCTTGGCCACCGTCGAGACGAAGGCGGAGTTGATCTGGCGGTCGAGAGTCGTCGCGCCCGCCCCCGTGATCTTGGGGGCCACCGCGTTGTTCTTCTCGTTGACGTAATACTGGATGTTCGGCTTGACGTACGTGCCGTCAACGATGCCCGTCAGGTCGCGCGAAAACGACGCCGGGATAATGAAGGCCGCGTAGGAGTCCCCGCGTTCCACCTCGGCGCGTGCCTCCTGCGCGCTCACGAAGTGCCAGCCCAGCTGATCGTTCTGCTTGAGCTGAGTCTCGAGCATCGCACCAACGTTCACGGTGCCGATCTGGTCCTTGGTCGCGCCCTCGTCCTCGTTCGCGACGGCGACGCGAATGTGGGAGGTCTGCGAGTACGGATCCCAGAACCCGACGATGTTGAACCACGCGTAGAGCGCGGGCACGAACGCCATGCCGATGATGACGATCCACGCGGCCGGTACACGCACCAGCCTCAGAAGATCACGACCAAAAAACCTGACGGAACCTCGCACAGGGTCGCCTTCTTTCCCCTTATCGGCGGGCCTGCTTCACGTAGCGGCGCATCGCGCGCTCGGCCTCGCGCTGGTCCTGCTTCTCGCGCAGCGCCTGACGCTTATCCCATTCCTGCTTGCCCTTGGCCAGGGCGATCTCGACCTTGACGCGGCCACCGATAAAGTACAGCTCCAGGGGCACGATCGTGTAACCCTTCGCAGCCACGCGGTCCTGCATGCGGTCGATCTCCGCGCGGTGCAGCAGCAGCTTGCGCTTGCGCGTGGGCGCGTGGTTCGTCCACGAGCCCTGCGAGTACAGGGGAATATTGGCACCGTAGAGCCACGCCTCTCCCCCGTTGATCTCAACCCAGGCATCCACGAGAGATGCGCGACCCATGCGCAGCGCCTTCACCTCGGTGCCCATGAGGGCCAGGCCGGCCTCCCAGGTGTCCTCGATCGTGTAGTCGTGGCGCGCCTTCTTGTTACGGGCGATCGTCTTCTTCGCATCGGAGGCAGCCTTGGCGCGCTGCCCCTCCGTGGGCTTGGGCTTCTTCCATTCCTTGGGCATGCTGCCTCCTTTCAGACTCGTTTTCCGCACACCATGCGGAAAGACCCCCGTAGCAAAACGCTACGAGGGTCCATCCTAACGCGGATTACAAATAATCCATCGGTTCAACATAGCTTCCGTTCTGAATGACACCAAAATGCAGGTGGCATCCGGTCGCGTAACCGGTCGAACCGACCTCACCCAGAGCGTCGCCCGCATTGACGTACTGCCCCGGAGACACGTACTGGGCCTGCATGTGCAGGTACTCGGTGATGACGGAGTTACCGCCAACGAGGCCGTGGTTGATATCCACGTAGTTGCCCGCAGAATAGTCCGACGACACCGCATTGACGTAGCCCGACGCCACAGCACGAATGATCGTGCCGCAGTCTGCAGCCATATCCGTGCCCGAGTGGCCCTTCATGACACCCAGGACCGGGTGGTAGCGCATGCCAAACGGGCTGGTGACGACGATCGGAATGTCGAGGGGGCTGCGGAAACCCGAGGCCGACACGTACGAGGCACCCGACGCACGGTTCGCCTCGTCGATGGCAGCCAACTCCGCGCTGCGTGCCTGGTAGTCGGCTTCCGCCTGGTCGAGCGAGGCCTGGACCTTGTCCTTCTGAGAGTCCCATTCGGCTTGCTTGGCCTGCGCCTGCGTCTTCAGGTTGTTGAGCTCGGTGAGCTTGGAGTCGGCCTCATTCTTCGCAGCCTCAGCCTCGGCTTCGGCCTTCGCGGCCTTCTCCTCGAGGTCGGCGATACGGTCCGTGATGGCGTCCTGGCGCGTGGCCTGGGTGCGCTGGGACGAGGACACGTCCAGCGCGGCCGTCATGGTCTGGTTCTCCGTGCGCAGCGCCATGTCGGCCGCCGCCGCACGGTCGGTGATGGACTCCGTGCCGCCAGCAGTCAGGGCGACGGCGACCGGGTCGACGTTGCCCTCGCGGTACTTGCGACGCACGAGGTCAGCGATCGCGCGCTGCGCGTCGTCGGCCTGCGTGGTCGCCTGATTCAGCGACTGACCGATGCGGCTCTGCTCGCCCTGAGCGGCGCTCAGCTCACCCATGATCGTCGCGTGCTCGCGAGACTTCTGGTCGTACGTCGCGGTCGCGCTCTCGTAGGCGGCCTGCGCCACCGGGATCTGCCCGTTCAGCGACTGCAGGTCGATGAACACCTGGGCGAGCGAGGCGTCGATGCCCTCCAACTGCGACTGCAGGGCGTTGACCGTCGCCTCGGCCTCGGCGGCCGCGTTCGCGGCGGCGTCGCGCTCATCGTCCGCGCGCGCGGGCAGGGCCTGGCTCATCGCCGCAAACGAGGCGATCGCGAGGGCCCACGCGCCGGCGCGCAACGCGCGACGACCGGGACGATGCGAGGAGAGGGACATGAGACTCACGCCTTCGTGTACTTCGCGAGCGAGAACGCCGAGGCAATAACCGCCAGCGCCACCGCCGCCAGGACGAGGATCGGCGTCATGATCGCGACCTCGCCCATACCGATAAAGTTCGTCCACTTAAATGCGGGGGCCATCCACCCCTGGACGATAAAGTGCACGCCCGCGAACAGGGTGCCGATCGCGAAGGCGGCGCCCACCAGGGCGGCGAGCGCGCCCTCGATCATGAAGGGAGCCTGAATGAACAGGTTCGAGGCACCCACGTAACGCATGATCTGGGTTTCCTGCTCGCGGCTCATGGCGCTCAGGCGGATCGTCGTGGAGATCAGCAGGATCGCGGCGACGACCATGATGGCGCCCAGGCCCAGCGCAGCCGTGCGGGCAGCGCCCAGCACGCGGAACAGGGGCTCGACGACCTCACGCTGGTCGCGCACCTCGGACACGCCCGCGGTCCCGGAGAATTCCTCCTTGACCACCGAGTACTGCTCGGGGTTGACCAGCTTGATGCGGAACGCGAACTGGAGCATGTCCGGCGTGGTCCACTGGGTCAGAGCGTTGTTGCCGTTGAGACGTTGGAAGTTCTCGTAAGCCTCTTCCTTCGTCTCCTCGTACACGTTCGCCACGTACGGGGTCATCTCTGCGGATGCCAGCTTCTGACGCACGGCGTCGATCTGCGCGTCGGTTGCCTCGGTCGCGTTGCAGTTCGCGGCCGCGTCGTTGATGGCGCACATGTAGATCGTGACCTCGATCTTGTCGTACCACTCCGACTTCATCTTGGACACCTGCATCTGGGTCAGGCCCGCGATGCCCACGAAAAGGAGGGACACGAAGGTCACGAGGATGACGGCGACGCTCATCGCGCGGTTACGCGACAGACCCTTGCCGACCTCGGACAGAATAAAACGAAGCTTCACTGGTCTTACCTCCCGGCCCCGTAGACGCCGCGGTTCTGGTCGCGCACGACGTCGCCGCTGGCGAGCTCGATGACGCGCTTACGCATCTGGTTCACGATGTCCGCGTCGTGGGTCGCCATGACGACGGTCGTGCCCGTGCGATTGATTCGGTCAAGGAGACGCATGATGCCCAGCGACGTCTCCGGGTCAAGGTTGCCGGTGGGCTCGTCCGCGAGCAGCAGCTCGGGGCGGTTCACCATGGCGCGCGCGATCGCGACACGCTGTTCCTCACCGCCGGACAGCTCGTGCGGCAGGCGCGATTCCTTGCCGGACAGGCCCACCAGCTCGAGGGCGTCCGGGACGGCCGTCTCGATCGCGTGGCGAGGCTTGCCGATGACCTGCATGGCCAGAGCGACGTTCTCGTACACGGTCTTAGAGGGCAGCAGTCGGAAGTCCTGGAAGACCGTGCCGATCTGACGGCGCAGCTTCGGAACCGCCCACGTGGACAGCTTGGACACGTCCTTGCCGAGCACCCACACCTTCCCGCTGGTCGCCTTCATTTCGCGCATGACGAGCTGCAGGAACGTGGATTTGCCGGAACCCGACTTGCCGACGAGGAACACGAATTCTTCGCGTTCCACCTCCAGCGAGACGTGGTCCAGCGCGGGCTGGGCACCTGGCGTGTACACCATGGTGACATCTTCAAAACGAATCATGGGACCGTCCGATCGGGGTCAATAGTCCCTGTCAGATTAGGTAACGATCGGGTCACGACCCGGCTACGACACGCGGAAAACAGGCGGTGTGGCGCTCAGCCCTCCACCTGGGGACGCTTGGACACGCAACCCGGCCCCGGCCTCGTTCATGAATCGGCGAGGCCGGGGCCGGTTGCGCGTATGGGCGTCGCTCAGTCCTGAGCGGCCTTCTGCTCGTTCTTGCGCCAGCGGATGCCGGCGTTGATGAAGCCGTCGATGTCGCCATCGAAGACGGACTGGGGGTTGCCGGACTCGTACTCGGTGCGCAGGTCCTTGACCATCTGATACGGCTGGAGCACGTAGGAGCGCATCTGATCGCCCCACGACGCCTTGACGTCGCCGGCGAGCTCCTTCTTCTTCGCCTGCTCTTCCTCGTGACGCAGCACGAGGAGGCGGGACTGCAGGACTCGCAGGGCGGCCGCGCGGTTCTGGATCTGAGACTTCTCATCCTGCATGGACACGACGATGCCCGTGGGGATGTGGGTCATGCGCACGGCCGAGTCGGTCGTGTTCACGGACTGGCCGCCGGGACCCGAAGAGCGGAAGACGTCCACCTTCAGCTCGGACTCGGGGATCTCGATGTGGTCAGTCGTCTCGATGAGGGGGATGACCTCGACGGCCGCGAAGGACGTCTGGCGGCGGCCCTGGTTGTCGAAGGGGCTGATGCGCACGAGACGGTGGGTACCTGCCTCGACACTCAGCGTGCCGTAGGCGTAGGGCGCCTGAACCTCGAAGGTCGCCGACTTCAGGCCGGCCTCTTCCGCGTAGGAGGTGTCCATGACCTTCGTCGGGTAGCCGTGACGCTCCGCCCAGCGCAGGTACATGCGCAGGAGGATCTCGGCGAAGTCAGCGGCGTCCACGCCGCCCGCGCCGCTTCGGATCGTGATGACGGCGTTGCGCTCATCGTACTCGCCGTCCAGCAGCGTGCGGATCTCCAGGTCTCCCAGGTCCTTGCGCAGCTTCTCCAGGTCGGCCTCGGCCTCGGCGAGGATGTCAGCGCTCTCGTCCGGGTCCTCGGCGGCCATGTCCACCATGGCTTCCAGGTCGTCGATGCGCTCGCTCATCTGCGTGATGCGGTCCAGCTCGCTCTGGCGGTGGCTGAGTGCGCTCGTGACGGCCTGGGCGGCGCTCGGGTCGTCCCACAGGTCGGGCGCTGCCGCCTTCTCGTTCAGCTCGGCGATCTGCTCGCGCAGCTTGTCCGGCTGCACGACCGCGACGATGTTCTCCATCGTGGTGCGCAGGGACGGGATCTCTTCAGAAAATTCAATGGCCACGCACCCAGGGTAGCGGATCGGACGCCCAACGAGGAACGCTAAGGGGCGACGGTGGCGGGGTTTACTCCCCCGCCGGCCTCAGATACGACGGTGCCCCGACGCCACACAGGACGCCGGGGCACCGACAAGAAGCGGATCAGATGAGACCCATCGCGACCATTGCGTCGGCCACCTTGCGGAAGCCCGCCAGGTTCGCGCCGGCCACGTAGTCGCCCGCGACGCCGTATTCCTCGGCGGTGGCGACGGTGTTCGCGTGGATATCCACCATGATCTGGTGGAGCTTCGCGTCGGTCTCCTCGAAAGCCCACTGGGTGCGGCCGGAGTTCTGCTGCATCTCGAGGCCGGAGGTGGCCACGCCACCCGCGTTGGAGGCCTTGCCGGGGGCGTAGGCAACGCCGGCAGCCTGCAGGGCCTCGATCGCCTCGGGGGTCGTGGGCATGTTCGCGCCCTCGGCGACCAGCTGGACACCGTTCTTGATGAGGGTCTCGACGCCGGACAGGGGCAGCTCATTCTGGGTCGCGCAGGGCAGCGCAACGTCACAGGGCACATCCCAGATGGAACCGTCGGACACGAAGACGGCGCCGGGGCGCTCGGCCGCGTAGTCGGAGACGCGTCCACGACGCACCTCCTTGATGTCCTTGAGCAGCGCGACGTCGATGCCGGCCTCGTCCACGACGTAGCCGGAGGAGTCGGACACCGCCACGACGGTCGCGCCCAGCTGCTGAGCCTTCTCGGTCGCGTAGATCGCAACGTTACCCGAGCCGGAGACCACGACGCGCTTGCCGTCGAAGCTGGTGCCCTTCGCAGCGAGCATTTCGGCCGCAAAGTAGACGAGGCCGTAGCCGGTGGCCTCAGTACGCACGTAGGAACCGCCCCAGGTCAGGCCCTTGCCCGTCAGGACGCCCGCGTCGAAGCGGTTCTTGAGGCGCTTGTACTGGCCGAACATGTAGCCGATCTCGCGGCCACCCACGCCGATGTCGCCGGCGGGCACGTCGGTGTCGGGGCCGATGTGGCGGGAGAGCTCAGTCATGAAGGACTGGCAGAAACGCATGACCTCGGCGTCGGACTTGCCCTTGGGGTCGAAGTCCGCGCCGCCCTTGCCGCCACCCATGGGCAGGCCGGTGAGGGCGTTCTTGAAGATCTGCTCGAAGCCGAGGAACTTGATGATCGACAGGTTCACGGAGGGGTGGAAGCGCAGGCCACCCTTGTAGGGGCCGAGCGCGGAGTTGTACTCGACGCGGAAGCCGCGGTTCACGTGGATGTTGCCCTTGTCGTCGGCCCACGGGACGCGGAACTGGATCTGGCGCTCGGGCTCGACGATGCGGTCGATGATGGCCAGGTCAGCGTACTCGGGGTGACGCTCGGCGAGGGGGGCGATGGTCAGGAGGACCTCGTAGACGGCCTGGTGGAACTCGGCCTGGGCGGGGTCGCGGCGCTGGACGGATTCAAAAACGGAGGCCAGCGCGGGGGAAAGACGAGATGTATCAAAGCTGCTCATGGCCTAAAGTTTACGTTTCGTTTACTCGACCTTCCCTCGCCGTCCCACAATGTGACCGTCGCGGACGCCACTTTAGGGTGACCCCTGCACCCCACGCAGGCGCGCACTCGAGGTCCTCACCAGCTCGGGAACCACCGCACCGCGAAGCATCGGAGGCAAGAGAGAGACCCTGGGGTGCGCCCTCACACCGACCTCCACCTCCCTGCTGCTCACGCTGACCCAGGAGACGCTCACCCCGTCCCCAACCCGGCACGTCGAGTCCGACAGACCCGCGAGCGCACGGTCGACGCGAGAGCTCGCCGTCTCCTCGTCAACCCCGAGGTCACCTCCCGCGAAGACCGTTGACGAGGAGGCTCCCGACACCCCGGCGCTGGCCAAGGCGTCAGCGCATGACACGAGGCGGCGGTCCTGCATCGCGACCTCAGTGAGCGCGATCGACACGACGAGCAGCAGGCACACGAAGGCACAGCCCGCGCACATGAGGATCCCGACGCGCCCCTCCTCCCCTTCACTCACGGGCGACCACCTCCCGCACGGGCGCGCGGGCGCTCGAGGAGACACCCACGCCAACCCCGCCGAGCCAGGAGGGCATGAAGGGCAGCGGGACCTGCACGGACACGCGCACGTCAACAGCCCCTTCTCCGTCCTGGCAGTTCTCGCACGTCGAGGCCACCTCGGGGGTCGCGTTCACACCGAAGTCCTCGACGATGAGGGTGACGGCGTGGGATGCGTCGGCCGTTCGATCCGGGTCCTCGGCGAGGATACGCGCAGCCTCGCGCGCCCCCGCGTCTACCGCCATCGCACCGGCGCTCACCTGGCCGATCGCGAGCACGATGTAGAGCACCGGGATCACGACGACGACGAGGATCCCAAGGAATTCAACGCTGGCGTCTCCTCGCTCGCTCACGGCCCCTCCACCAGGGCACGCCCGCGCACGGTCAGCCACCTCGGACCGAGTCCTCCGACGAGCGGCAGGCGCGTGCGCACGGTGACGGTGAGGACATCGACGCCCGCGTCGCTCTCGCGATCCACGGCGATCTCGCGGTCCTTCGCGGCCCCCACGAGAGAATCGAGGAGTTCGCCTGTTCTCGCCCGTGCCTCGTCCTCATCCCCTCCGAGGAGGCCGCCACGGCGCGCGCCCTCGGACGCCGCGCTCACGCTCATGGTGCGCACGTGCGAGGCGAAGGCCAGCTGAATGAGCAGGAGGATGACGAGGACGACGAGGCCCTGGACGAGGACCGTCGAGACGACCTCAGATCCCTCCTCAGATGCCCGCAATCGAGTCCATCGCACGGTTAAAGATCTCCACGAGCCGCTCCGAGGCAACACCCCAGATGAGGACGACGAGCGCGGCCGTCATGAGGGTGATGAGGACCCACCCGGGCACGTCGCCGCGCTCCCCGAGGGGAGCCTTCCTGAGAAAGAGTTTCTTCATGACTGTTTCCTTCCTTCACGGGGTGAAATCCAGGGCGATGAGCCCCGGATAGAGGGCGAACATGACAGTGACTGGCAGGATGAGGGAGACGACGGGCAGGAGCATCGCGATTTCGCGGCGTCCACCCTCCTCCATGAGGGCAGCGAGAGAGCGTTCGCGCTGGTCCCGGGCCTGATCGTGCAGGACCGAGGCCAGGGGCGAGCCGCGCTCGATCGCCGTAGTGAGCGTGCGGCTCAGGCGCGTGAGGGCCGGGGATTCGGTGCGCTCAACGAGGTTGGCGAGAGCGCGCACGGAGGGCGTGCCGTTGCGGATGTGCCCGGCTGTCAGCGACAGCTCCGCCCCAAGAGGGCCTCCCGCGCACCCGGCGACGCGCTCGATGGCGGCCGGGATCGACTCGCCGGCCGCCACCGCGAGCGCGAGGAGTTCCGAGCAGTCGGGCACGGCGGCGTCGATCGCGCGCTGGCGGGCGTGTGCGCGCATGGTGAGGAAGCGGTCCATGCCGGCGACCCCGAGGAGGGTTCCGACGAGCGCGCAGGCGCACAGGGGAATCAGGGAGGCGCGCAGGGAGGAAACGTGGCGCGCGGCGACGAGGGCGCACGCTGCGACGAGGCCTGCCACCCCTGCGACTGCCTGGCGCAGCCGGAAGACGGACACGTCCGGGTTCATACCAGCCAGGGCGAGCCTGCGGGCGACGGATTCGCTGGTGGATCCGAGGGAATCGAGGGCTGAGGCGCTCATTCGGCGCGTCCACGCGACGAGCGCGGAGGGTGGCTGCTCCTGCACGCGGCCCTGCGCGACGCGGTCAACGAAGGAGGGGCGGCGCGCGAGGGCGGCGGCCAGGATGAGGACGAGGCCCGCGCCGGCGACGAGGGCGACGGCGAGGTCGAGGGCGCGCATGATCCACGGGTTCATCGCGCGCCCCCAAGGTTCCTTGGGTCGGTGCTCAGGCGGCCCATGGCCTTCATGATCAGGTAGGCGATGACGCAGATGCCGGCCCCCGAGCACAGGACGGCGATACCGCCCGGCGAGTTCCACACGTGTGCGCTGGCCCCGCCTCCCGACAGGAGGAGCAGGACGACCCAGGGGGCCGCGAGGCCGAGTCGGGCGGCGCCCACGGTCCAGGATTGACGCGCCTCAAGTTCTCCGCGCACGCGCGAATCCTCGCGCAGGAGCGAGGCGAGGTCTTGCAGCAGGCGGGTCAGGTCCGCCCCGCCGACAGATCGAGCGATGCGCAACGCCTCGACGATGCGGTCGGCAACGGGGTCCGCGACCGTCTCTTTCATCGTGTCCAAAGCAGGCTCGAAGCGGCCATTAGCACTGTAATCGCGCGAGAACGCTTCGAAGGCGAAGCGCACGGGGACGGGCCCCTCCTCGGCCAGGTCGCAGAGCACCTGGGGCAGCGCAGTGCCCGCACGCACGCCGGACACCATCGCGTCGATGACCTCCGGCCAGGCGGCCCGAACGGTCTTTGCGTGTGCGCCCAGGCGCGAGACGACCCACGCGTAGGGCAGGAACGCGACGCCGACGGAGACGATGAGGGCGACGGGCCAGGCTCCCGTGACGGCCAAGATAGCGAGCGCGACGACGATTCCGACTCCGAGGCTCAGCGCGACGAGGCGCGCGGCCGTCAATCCGGGGATGCGGGCGCGGGCCACGTCCTCGCGCAGGCGCTTCCACGGCCCCCACGGGCGCCACGCCGGCGGCGGCGTGAACCAGGGGGACACGGCTAGGACGAGGCCGATCCCGAACACGAGCCCGCACACGATCGCAATCACGCCGGTCCCCAATCCAGAAGGGACGCGAGGTCGAAGCCGGCGGCGGCAAAACGATCGTGCAGGTCGAGGCCGCCCGTTCCTCGTGCGCACCGGTGCCCATCGAAGCGGAAGAGGGTGGCTGTCTCGATCCGGTTTCCTTCGACGCGCCCGGGGACCGCCATGATCTCGGCGACGTGGCGCTGCCCGTCCGCGCCCCGCTCGACGTGACACACGAGGTCGATGGACGAAGCCAGGGTCGGGGTGACGAATCCCGTCGTCACGTTCTCCCCCGCCAGGAGCGGCAGGATCGACAGCTTGTCGAGGGCCTCGCGGGCCGAGTTCGCATGCACGGTCGCCATGCCCGGCACGCCCGCATTGAGGGCCACCAGCAGGTCGAGGGCTTCAGGGCCTCGGACCTCGCCAACGATCAGGTACTCGGGGCGCATACGCAGCGATTCGCGCACGAGGTCACGCAGCGTTATCTCGCCCGTCCCCTCCGCGCCGGCCGGGCGCGTCTGCATCGCGACGTGGTCCCAGTTGGCCAGACCCAACTCGAAGACCTCCTCGCAGGAGATGACGCGGCGCGACCTGGGCAACTCCCCCGCGAGCGCGCGCAGCAGCGTCGTCTTCCCAGCCTGCGTGCCTCCCGAGACGAGGACGGAGAGCCCCACAGAGACGGCGGCCGCCAAAAAATCCCGCATCGGAGGAGCGAGCATGTCAACCGCGACCAGGTCATCCAGGGTACGGGCGCTCTGGATGTGCTTGCGGATATTAACGCTCCACGACGATCCCGTGACGGGCGGAATGACGACGTGGAGGCGCTCCCCTCCCGCGAGCATCGCATCCACGAAGGGGCTGGACAGATCGAGCCTGCGCCCGGAGTGGTGGAGCATGCGCTCGACGAGCGCGCGCACGTCCTCGTCGGTGAGGATCAGGCTGGTCAGCTCGGCGACACCCGCACGGGCCACGAACACGCGCGACGCCGCATTGATCCAGATTTCCTCGACCGAGGGATCATCCATGAGCGCCTGAAGCGGGCCCAGACCGCAGATGTCATCCATGAGGTCCGCTTCGACCTGCTCGCGGGCCGCGGGCAGCAGGTCGGGCGCAAAACGGTCGATGGCGCGGTGAATGAGCAGACGCACGGATCGAGGGTCTCGGGCCGCGTCGACTCCACCCGCGGCTAAATCCTCACGCACCCGTGCGGCGAGCGCGCGCGTCGTGGCTTCCATCGCTGCGCCTCCTTGCTACAGACCAAGCCAATGTGTCGAAAGTAACAGAGTTTTTCGGCAAGGAGCAAACCCACATCCATTCAATCCTCCTCGCGCCCGCGCGGGGAGAAGCGCACGGCCCCAGGCCGCGATACGTTAAGGCAATGACCTCCCGCAAGAGCCCCCTCGAACTGGCAGCCCTGGCCACCGCAGCCGTCCCCGGCATGCGCGTCACCGCCCTGCGCCCGCCCACCTACAGCGACGAGCTCTCCACCGTGACCGGCATCGAAGACGCCGCCGGACACCGCTGGATCGTCACCTGCCCCCACGAGGAGGTCTCCGGACCCGCACTCGAGGCGACCTCCGGCATCCTGGATCGGCTCGGCCAGGCACACGACCACGACTACATTCCCTTCGACGTGCCGCGCCTGGCAGGCCAGGTAAAGACCAGCGACGGCGGTACCGTCTACGTCCACCGCGACCCGGGCGGCACCGCCCCCACGGACGAGGACCTCGACACCGATCCCCTGCTGCCCGCGTCCCTCGGACGCGCCCTCGCGGCCCTGCACAACCTCCCCGAGACCGTCTTCTCCTCGATCGGCCTGCCCAGCTACACGGCCATCGAGTGCCGCGATCGCAACCTCGCCCTCCTCGACGAGGCCGCCCGCGAAGTCGCCATCCCCGCCGCCCTGTGGAGCCGCTGGGAGGCCGCCCTCGAGGACGTGTCCCTGTGGCGCTTCCCCTCCGCACCCATCCACGGCGATATCCAGGAGCGCTGCCTGTCCGTCAAGCGCGGCTCACTGCTCGCCATCGGCGGCTGGACCAGCGCACACGTCGGCGACCCCGCACTCGACATCGCATGGGTCCAGGCCACCGCCCCCGACGCATTCCTCGACCGTTTCCGCGAGACCTACGGCCACGAGCGCCGCGCCACCGACCTGCACGTCTTCACGCGCGCCCAGCTCCTGTCCGAGATCGCGCTCGTGCGCTGGCTCGTGCACGGCCTGCACGCCGAAGACCCCTCCATCGTCGAAGAGGCCCGCTCAATGCTCGACGACCTGGCCAAGGACCTCGACGGTGAGCCCCTGCTGCCCTCGCACGCATCCGCGATGGGGGCGCGCATCTCCCTGACCCCCATCGAGTCCCCCTCCGCCTCGCCGATCGAGGCCTCGGAACCAACCCCGAGCGCGGCGGACGAGACCGACGACGACTCCAACGAGCCCACCGTCCCCGTGTCGCGCCCGGCCTCCGCGCTCAAGCGCAAGCTCGCCGAGGGCGAGGTCGACCCGGCCGCCCCCACGGAGCGCCTCAGCCTCGGCCCCGACGGCACGCTGCTGCGCTAACCGCGCCGCGCCGCACGCGGAACGACCACCCAGGGGCGCTCCCACGTCGAGAACCGGGGCCCGTCAGGTTTCCACCTGACGGGCCCCGGCCTCGTTGATCGTTGTGAAGGCGCGCGCCTCAGCGGGACTGACCGTCCCCCTGATGGGATGCCTCGAGAGCATCGACGCGGCGCTGCAGATCCTCCACCTGAAGGCGCAGAATCGCGGCCTCCTCGGTCAAGCGACGACGATCCTCGTCCGAACGCGACAGGTCCACCGAGAAACGCAGCGACAGGAGCAGCAGCACCACACCCGCCACGAAGAACCCGAGATTCAGCGGAACGACAACGCCCAGCTGGATCGCACTCCACTTCAGGATCGGCGGGAAGATGGACAGCAGCGCCGTGAAGAAGGCGATGCAGTACCACCACAGGCCGTAGCGTTCCTTCAGGCCCGAGTTACGCATCTTGACGAACACCATCACCAGGATGATGATCGCGAACACCAGTCCAAGCACGTACGTGGGGCTCATGCATTCTCCTCCGGCGCCTGGGTGACCTTCTCTCCGGGGCGCGACAGCGAAACCGCGAGGGCCATCGTCGCGCGCACCAGGAAGAGCGCCGATTTGATCGGGTTGTGGGAGGGCTCGCCGCCCGCGCGCGGGTGCATCTGCACGCCGACCTCGCGCACGACCAGGTGCGAGCGTGCCGCAATGACGAGCGCACCGATCGTGTCACCCAAGTACTCGGCCGGGTAGTTGCGCGCGAAGAGCGAGAGCGCACGAGGACCGTAGAGCTTGAAACCGCTGGTCGTATCGCTCAAATGAGTCTCACACACGCGCGAGAGGATGAACGAGAAAAGGTTCATCGCCCACTTGCGCGGGCCCCGCGCGTGGTAGTTGCCCTTACCCGCGAAACGCGAGCCAATGACGACGTCCGCGTGCTCGCTCGAGGCCGTCTCGATGAGCGTCTCGATCTCTCGCGGGTCGTGCTGGCCATCCGCGTCGAGCTGACACGCATACTCGTAGCCCATGCGCCGCGCGTACTGGAAGCCGGCGCGCATCGCGCCACCGACCCCCAGGTTGAGCGGCAGGTCGAGGACGGCCACGCCCGCGGCGCGCGCGATATCGGCGGTCGCGTCCGTCGACCCGTCGGAGACCACGAGGATGTCCGCGAATGAAGGCTTCTCAACCTTCACCATCTCGAGGACGTCACCGAGCACCTCCTCCTCGTTCCACGCGGGGATAACGATGAGCAGGCGGGACTGAGCACTGGGACGGCTCACTCAGCGACCCTCTCGCTCAAGCAGCTCGAGCAGGTAGGCGCCGTAACCGGACTTGACCAGAGGCTCGGCGCGCTGGCGCAGGCCCTCGTCGTCGATGAAGCCCATGCGCCACGCGACCTCTTCGGGGGCACCGATCTTCATGCCCTGGCGGGCCTCAACCGTACGCACGAAGGCGGTGGCGTCAGCGAGGGAGTCGAACGTGCCGGTGTCGAGCCACGCGGTGCCGCGCGGCAGGACCTCGACCTTGAGCTTGCCAGCCTCGAGGTAGGAGCGGTTCACATCGGTGATCTCGTACTCACCACGCGCGCTCGGCTTGAGGTTGCGGGCGATCTCGACCACGTCGTTATCGTAGAAGTACAGGCCGGGCACCGCATAGTTCGACTTGGGGTGCTCGGGCTTTTCCTCGATCGACAGCGCGTTGAACTCCTCGTCGAATTCCACGACGCCGTACTCACGCGGGTTGGACACGTGGTAGGCGAAGACGGCACCACCGTCGGGGTCGACGTGGCGGCGCAGCTGGGCACCCATGCCGGGGCCGTAGAAGATGTTGTCGCCCAGGACCAGGGCGGCACTGTCGTTGCCCACGTGATCGGCGCCGAGCACGAAGGCCTGCGCGAGGCCGTTGGGCTCGTGCTGGACAGCGTAGGAAATGTTGACGCCGAGCTGGCTGCCGTCGCCAAGCAGGCGATGGAACGACGGAGCGTCGTGGGGGGTCGTGATGACGAGGACCTCAGAAATGCCCGCCAGCATGAGGGTCGACAGCGGGTAGTAGATCATCGGCTTGTCGTAGACGGGGACGAGCTGCTTCGATGTCCCCAGCGTAATCGGGTTGAGACGGGTGCCCGAGCCGCCCGCCAGGATGATGCCTTTCATGTTGCCTCCGCTTCCCGGCGCGTCCTCGTGTGGGTCGCGCGTCGTTGACAATTATCCCTACACAACAGTATTTTTCCACAACTTTGCCCCCGCGCGCGCCCATGGGGCGGCGCACACCGCCGCGGGGGTGCAGATCGGATAGTATTTACATGGAATGTTGCGTCCGCACAAAAACCACGCACGTAAGGAAGAACCATGGCGCCCACCGCTAAGCCCCTGGGGATTACGACCACGCCGATCCCCGGCTTTTTGCGCATTGATCTGACTGTTCACGGCGATAACCGAGGCTGGTTCAAGGAGAATTGGCAGCGCGAGAAGATGGTCGCGCTGGGCCTGCCGGATTTCCAGCCCGTGCAGAACAACATCTCGTTCAACGACGAGGTCGGGGTGACGCGAGGCATTCACGCGGAGCCGTGGGATAAGTTCGTGTCGGTCGCGACCGGCCGCGTGTTTGGCGCGTGGGTGGACCTGCGCGAGGGCCCGTCCTTCGGCACCGTCTACACGACGATCATCGATCCGGGCGTCGCGGTGTTCGTCCCCAAGGGCGTGGGCAACTCCTACCAGACCCTGGAGCCGAACACGGCCTACACGTACCTGGTCAACGACCACTGGTCGCCGGACGCGCGCTACACCTTCCTGAACCTGGCTGACGAGACGGCCGCCGTGGATTGGCCGATCCCGCTCGAGCGCGCCATCCTGTCCGACAAGGACAAGGCACACCCGCGCATGGCGGAGGTGACCCCCTTCCCTGCCCCGGCTCCCGTGGGTCGCCGCGCGCTCGTGACGGGCGCGAACGGCCAGCTCGGCCGCGAGCTCATGCGCGCGCTGCCCGAGGCAGGCTTCACGGTGACGGGCGTGGACCTGCCCGAGGTGTCGATTTCCGACGCCGAGCAGGTGGCCACTCTGCCGTGGGATGACATCGACGTGGTGATCAACGCGGCCGCGTGGACGAACGTCGACGGCGCTGAGACGCCCGAGGGTCGCCGCGCGACCTGGCAGGCGAACTCGACGGGCCCGGCGATCCTGGCCCGCGAGGCCACGGCTCACGGCGCGACGATGGTTCACATCTCGACGGAGTACGTCTTCGATGGCACGCAGGACGTGCACCTCGAGGACGAGGCCCCCTCTCCCCTGGGCGCGTACGGCCAGTCGAAGGCGGGCGGCGACGCCGCTGTGGCCTCGACGCCGAAGCACTACATCGTGCGCACCTCCTGGGTTGTGGGCGACGGCAAGAACTTCCTGAAGACCATGGCATCCCTGGCAGATCAGGGCACTTCCCCCTCGGTCGTGTCCGACCAGGTGGGCCGCCTGACCTTCACCTCCGACCTGGCCAAGGGCATCATTCACCTACTGACCAGCGACGCCCCGTTTGGCACCTACAACCTGTCGGGCGAGGGACCGGTCATGAGCTGGGCGCAGATCGCCAAGCGCGTGTTCGAGCTGTGCGGCCGCAATCCGGAAGACGTCACCGAGGTGACGACGGAGGAGTACTTCGCGGGCCGCGAGGTGGCTCCGCGCCCCCTGTCCTCCGTCCTCGACCTGACGAAGATCAAGGCCGCGGGCTTCACCCCCGAGGATTCCTCGCAGCGCATCGACTCCTACGTCGCTTCCCTGCGCGGCTGACCACCACACCGACGAGGCAGGCCCCGGGCACCGACAGGTGCTCGGGGCCTCGCACATTCTGGGTTGATCTTGGGCAGCGCGCAGCGGATTCGCCCCGAACGTGCACTCAGAGCAGCTGGCTGAGGATCTCCTGTGAACCGTGGATCTCCTTCACTTGAGCGACGAGCACGTCTGCGAGCTTCTTCGCCGCTACGTACTGCGTTGATTCGACGCCGTAGCGACTCGCGATGTCCGCAAGGCGCGCAGGGATGGTCGTGGCGCTGCCATCCTTCGATGTCAACATGTCCGCCAGGTTAAGCACCAGGAGTTCATCCGACTGGTAGGAGCTGTCGGGATCGCCGTGATGGAAGATCTCCGCCCAGTACGCGAACCCCAGGGAGCGCAGCAGCGCACCTCCGAGTTCCTCGTGCTCTGACTGTTCCTGAGCGAATTGATAGCCGACATCGTGCAGGTAGCCCATCACGAACATCTCGCGGCACTTGTCGTCCGACCAACCAAACAGGGCGCGCCCCAGCTCGGAGGCCTTCATGCCCACGCCGCGGCAGTGGCGCAAGCGGTTGTCGTCCATGCCGATTGCCGGCGTCGAGTCATTCATCATGCGATCCTTTGCGTGCCGTCGGCCAGATACCGCAGGAGATCCTCAAGCCTGCGACGCTGAGAGTCAGCGAGGCGCAGATCGAGGAGATTCTCCTTGAGTACCCATCGGAAACCCGTGGATTCAGAGTCGAGGGACACCTCGTGACCCTCGGACACCCCGTGAAACACGACGGTGAACTCCTGGCGCACTTCCCCATCAGAGTATGCGATGCGCACGTCCGGGTCCGTGTAGGTGCCGACAATCCCGGTCACCCGCACGTCGAGGCCGGTCTCCTCCTTGAGCTCGCGGACCGCGCACTCGGCCAGGCTTTCGCCGAATTCAAGGGTGCCGCCCGGGAGCGTCCAATTCCCGCTGTCCCGGCGCTGGAGCATGAGGATGTGCCCCTCGCGCTCGATGGCGACCGCTGCAGCAGGGACGATCGAGTTGGCGGCCGGCGCATCGGGAGCGTGGGAGTAGTCCACGCGCGTGGTTCTCAGGGCCGAGGCCAGCCACGCCTCGACATCTGGGCCGGGGGTGACGACATTCTTGTCGTTCGTGGAGGGAACCTTGATGAAGAGGATCTGCGTCCCCCGCTTCGAGCGCTGCGCGTATGTCGTCCCGGGTTCGATGACGTAGAAGTCGCCCGCACGGAACTCATGCTCCTCGCCGGTGTCCGTATCCAGGTACTGCGTCCACCCCGACAGCATGTACTGGTACTCGGTGGCCTGCGTATGAAAGTGCGGCTGCTCGCTCGCGTCGTCGGAATAGGACGTGATCCCGATTTCAAGATCACTCGTGTCGTAGTGCGCGACCGCCTGCGGCCGAGAGAGGTTGCCCGCCAGGTACTGGCGCGACACGTGCTCCAGCGCCTGCCGGATCTCGCCTGACGTGATGGTGGAGAACATCGTCATCGCCTCCTTGGGGCCTTGTGTCGACTCTTCCTCAGCTGGCGCCTCAAGACAACGAGAACGCCGATCGCGACGACCACACTCGCCAGGCACAGGGCGAGCACGAACCAGAGCGAGGGAAGAGTTTCGCCCTGGTTGAGGCCAATGATGGACATCGAGAAGAAAGAGATGATGAGCGTCGGGACGAAAAAGACTGCGGACGCGAAAGTGAGGAAGGTGTTCGTTCGTTCTGCGGCCTCGGCGTTTTCCTGGTTCGCGACGGCCTGGACGGACTGAGCGGTGTTCGCGAGCAGGCCGGACGCCCGCTCGAGCAGCCGTCGGTATTCTTCGATCGTCGCCTTGAGTTCGGCGACCTTGTGCGTCGCGAGGCTCTGCAGGGCCTCGTTCCCGGTCACGAGTTCGTTGACCTTGGAACGGCGTTCGAGGTTCCTGGACACGAGGAACGCCGTCGTCACGAACTGGGAGAGCACGCCGATTTCTCGCTGCGCCCGCCCGAGGCGCTGCGCGGCTTCTTCCGAGTCATCGCTGATCATGATCTGGAAGGGTTCGTTCTCCCAGAATTCGAACTCAATCCGCCAGTTCTCGAGGTTGTATTGCTCGTATTTGATGGGGATCGAGAACGCCTCAACGATGTTGCCCACGTCCGACGGCTCCGTGAAGTACCCCTGCCCGCGGTTCAGCCAGATGCCGTTGTGCGGCCAGCGAAGGTTGTCGAGCTGGTCTGGCGAAACCGGCTGATAGATCGAGACGGTGCCGTTGCCCATATCGAAAATCCGGCACCAGCGATGAAGGGCACGAAGCGGCTCGGAGGTATCACCGGAACGGGCCGGCAGGTTCTGGGTCAGCAGATCGACGTATGCAATGCGCGTGTCGGCATCGATCTGCAGGGGCACGTTCGTTTTGTTCGCAGACACCCGCTGGATCATCTCCGGCATGGAAGCCATCAGCGCGTGAGCGACGGTCGGCGCCATGAGCTTTTCGAGGAGCGAGGAGATTTCGCCGTCGTGCGCACCATCGAGCGACACCTCGAGCTCGTACCTGTCGATGTCGCTCCACGGGTCCTCACGATGGGTTTCTGCGTCGATGGAGCAGTAGCGGTAGCTTTCGCCATCGTCCAGCAGGGGCAGAACGATCGGATTCTCGAACTCCATGGCCCGGCGATGCCATCCGGACAGAATGACTGCCTGCGTCCCATCCGCGTACTGGCACTTCAGCAGGAAGCTCGGGCCCGCGTCCCAAAGCTGAGGATCAGACGCGTACGTCTTGCTGTAGGAGCACATCGCCCGGGCACCTCCATTCACAGTCGTTGACACGTAGTTGTCCGCAGCTCACGCGGCCCACAGCACGAGGCCGTGGGAACACACCGCTCTTTGAGATTGTAGTCGGTCGCGCAGATGCCGCACCGGAGGGCAACATATGTGCGCGCCGCAGATAAACGAGGCCGGGGCCAGCCACGCTGAATCGCGCAGCCAGCCCCGGCCTCGTCACAGAAGAACTCTCAGAAGTATGCCTTCATCATGGAGACCAGGTCGTAGCCGTAGTTCTTTGCGGCAGCCCAGCCGGTGCGGTTGGGGTTCTCCTGAATGCCCAGGTACTCGACCACGGGGGCCGCACCCTTGCGCACGTAGGTGAAGCGCGGGTCGACGACCGTGTTTGCGAGCGACGCCGTGGTCACCGAGGAGTCCGCGTAGGCGCGCAGGTGCTGCACCTGGGCGCGGATGCCGGTGCGCACGTCCGGGAACGAGGCACCCTTCGCGCCGCCGCCGACCGCGCCAATGCCGGAGAAGTTGTACTGGCTGACGGTCACGTCGCCGCCGAATCGCAGCCAGCCCGTCTCCTTCATCGCCTGGACGAAGACCAGCTCGGGGGACACACCCTCGGCCACGGCCTCGTCGTAGACGATGGACGCGAAGTCGCGGATCGTCGGCGCACCGCCAGCGGCCAGCGCGCTCGGGTAGCTGTATCCAGCCTGATCCCAGGCGTCTTCCATCGCGTCGATGGTCTCCGAGCGCGAGGCGGTGGGCGCGCTCATGATGAGGCGCTGACCGGACGCGTTCGTGACAGAGGCGCTGCGCGAGGCGCTGCGGGAGGCCGCCGGAGCCTCGCTGCCATCCGCGTAGCCGAGCCACGCGCCGGAGGAAGCGAAGTTCGATGCGCGACCCTCGACGGTGACCGTGCCCGTCGCCATGGCACCCGAGTTCGGGTCCAGCCAGTACCAGGCGCCATCCAGGAGCCAGCCGGTGCTCATCGCGCCGGAGGAGTTCAGGTGGTACCAGGTGTCGCCCACCTTGGTCCAGCCGGTCATCATGGCGCCCTCACCATCCAGGTAGTACCACTTGCCGGCGTCGAGGAGCCAGCCGGTGACCATCTGGCCGCTTGAACGCATGTAGTACCAGCGGTTGTCATCCTCAGTCAGCTGCCAGCCGGTGAGCATGCGCGCGTCGTCATCAAAGAGGTACCAGGCGCCATCAACGTTGGTCCAGCCAATCGCGGCCGCACCGTTGACGCGCAGCCAGTACCAGTTGTTGCCATCCTTGAGCCAGCCGGTAACCATGACGCCGTCGGCGTTCATGTAGTACCAGGAGCCGGCGTCCTTCACCCAGCCGGTGGCCATGTCGCCGTCGGGACGCAGGTAGTACCACTTGCCGTCTTCCTTCTTCCAGCCCGTCACCATGGCGGTGGAGTCGTCGAAGAAGTAGCGGCGTCCGTTGATGGTGGACCATCCGCGGATCGTCTGCTTGTTGGAGCCAGCCCAGTACCAGCGGCCACCGGCAGAGAACCAGCCGGTCTTGGCTTCGCCGTTGGAGATGAAGCTCCAGGAGTCGCCCGTGGCGCGCCAGGTGCCCTTGCTCAGCCCGTAGGCCTGGGCGATGCCGGTCGCGTCGGCGACACCGAGGGAGCGCACGAAGCTCTCGTTGCGCAGGAGGGCCGCGTCGGATGCGGAGGTCACGAAAGCGTGCTCAACGATGACGCCGGTCATATTCTCTTCGCGAGCCTGGCGGATGACCGCGTAGTAGTCGCCGGTCGAGCCGTCCGGGTAGTCGTAGTAGGGGTTGTCACGCGTCTTGATGCCGCGATCAGCCAGCCCGAGGCCGGTGAGCTGCTTCTGGATCGCGTTGGACAGGGTGCGGCCCTGCGTGTGGGTGCCGTAGTTGTACGAGGAGGAATTCGGGTACCAGACCTCGGCACCCTTCGCGATGGGCGCGCCCGAGTTGAAGTGGATGGAGACGAGGGCGTCCGCATCCTCCGCAGCCGCCATCTCGACGCGGCTGGACAGGTCGGCGCTGGTGTTTTCCGAGGGACGAGTGTCCGTCGTGCGGGTCATAACGACGCGCACACCGTCGTAGCTTTCCAGCTCTTCCTTCAGTGCCAGGGAGACCGCGAGGGTCAGGTCCTTTTCACGCAGGCCGTTGGCGACCGCGCCAGGGTCGGAGCCGCCGTGCCCGGGGTCGATGGCAATCGTGATACCTGCTGCGTGCGCCGGCGGCACCAGGGCCGCTGCGGCTGCGCCGAGGGCCAGGGTGAGCCCGGCGACGATGGTCCTCCACGAGGAGCGCATAGTAATCCTTCATGTTGCTGATGTGACAGTCGTGATTGTAGGTACTTATGTTGTAACTGTAAACATGAGAATAGTTACACGCATGAACTGGTACGAACTAAAAGGATTCCTCTTTGCATATGAGACGAGGCCGGGGCCTCCTCTGCCCATGCGCACTGTCATCGGGACGCACCGACGCGCCATCGAAAGCACTCATGGCCAGGAATAACTCCACTCAGCGGCGTCAGCCCGAGGG
Organism: Schaalia odontolytica; assembly: GCF_005696695.1. NCBI lineage: Bacteria > Bacillati > Actinomycetota > Actinomycetes > Actinomycetales > Actinomycetaceae > Schaalia > Schaalia odontolytica. The sequence continues at coordinate 1,753,733 of NZ_CP040006.1, forward strand.
AGAAAAACCGAAGGTCTACGCGAGCGCCGACCGAACCACCGCGGCCGCAGCGCGCGACGAGGCCTCGACTGACCGATGCGCGCTCACCCAGGCGCGCGCACCCTCAGCACCCACCCAGGGGGCAGTCCCCGACGCGAGACCGACCATGGCCTCGGCGATCTCATCGACATCAAGAGAGCACGCGACTCCGAGTTCCCCCTCCGCGACGTCGCTGGCTGCCTGGCCTGGACCCGCGTAAATGACGGGAGTGCCCTGCGCAAGGGAGGCGAGGATCTTCGTCGGGTAGGCGTAGTCGTATCCGCCCGGCCGCAGCGAGGCGAGGGTCGCGGTGGCTCGCGCCATCCACCGGTCTGCCTCATCGGCGCTGACGGCGGGGATCATCTCGACGCCGGTCACGCCTCGCGAGCGCTCGGCGAGGGCATCCCATCCGCTCCCCTGCCCCACGAACACGAGGCGCGCATCCCCGAGCCGCGCTCGCGCGCGCTCGAAGGCATCGACAAAGACCTCGGGGGCCAACCACTGGGCGACCGTACCCGCGTAGACGAAGACGGGACCGTCGCAGGTGGGGAATCCTTCCGGGGTGCCGGTAGCCACGGCGTCGGGCACGCGTACGCCGTTGGGAACGACCGCGACATCGCGCGCACCCAGGTCGCGCGCGCGACGGGCGACCCCATCGGACACAGCGATGACGCGGCGGGCACCACGCAGCGCAAAAGACTCCAGCCCCGCAACCGTGCGCACAACGAGGCCGGGCACACCCGCGAGCGCGGCGGCATCCGAGACAATGTCGGCGCAGTAGTAGACGTAGGGGACGCGGCGTGCCGCACACGCAATGCGGACGGCGGCTCCGGTCGTCGGCGGGGGTTCCGAGACGACGACGACGGGGCGCGGACCGGTGAGCAGCCGGGCGAGGAGGGGCAGGTCAAAGGACATGTAGGAGACGTATCCGCGTACCGCTCCCGTGCGGTCGCGCAGGACGGGGGCGCGGCGAACCTCGACGAGGCCGCTATCCTCCCCCGCATCGACACCACCGTCTGCGAGCCGGCGGGCGTCGCGGGCGACGGAGGGAGCCAGGCGCGAGGTGAGGACCCGGACCCTGTCTCCGCCCGCGGCGAGCGCGCGGGCGAGCGCCCCGAGGCGCAGCGCGGCGGCCGTCGGCTCGGGTGTAAAGGTGCGGGTCGCCAGAGTGACTAGCATGCGGGGGCGCTTCCCCCGCCGATGGTGATGCGCGGGGTGCCGGCCCAGGCCTCGGGTGAGGTGATGGCGCGTCCGTCGACGAGGAGGCGCACGCCGGGCAGGTCAGCGGGGGCCAGGTCCCGGTAGGCGGCGTGGTCGGCCTGGACGATGGCGACGTCCACCGGCTCGCCGAGGTGGTAGGCGTCCCACCCGAAGGCTGCCAGCTCGTCATCCAAATACAGCGGATCGTGAACGCTCACCTGTGCCCCGGCCTCGCGCAGCGCGCAGGTGAGGTCAAAGACACCGGAGAAGGCGGTTTCCTTGACCCCGCCGCGGTAGGCGGCGCCCAGGACCGCGACGCGCAGCCCTTCGAGGGAACCGAGCAGGGCGGCGGCGCGGGAGACCGCGTAGGCGGGCATGCCAGCGTTCGCGGCGCGTGCGGCGGACACGACGGTCGCGTCCGGGTCGCCGGCCAGGTAGAGGCGCGGGTAGACGGGGATGCAGTGGCCGCCGACCGCGATGCCGGGCCGGTGAATGTGGGAGTAGGGCTGGGAGTTGCAGGCCTCGATGACGCGAGCGACGTCGATGCCGACCGTGTCCGCGTAGCGCGCGAACTGGTTGGCCAAGCCGATATTGACGTCCCGGTAGGTGGTCTCGGCGAGCTTGGCCATTTCGGCGGCCTCGGCCCCGCCCATGGGCCACACGCCGTTGGGGTGCGGCAGGTCGTCGCGCTCATCGAAGGAGAGGACGGCTTCATAAAAGCGAACGCCGCGCGCTTCGCCGGATTCGCTGAGGCCCCCGACGAGCTTCGGGTAGCGCGCCAGGTCGGCGAAAACGCGGCCGGTGAGGACGCGCTCGGGCGAAAAGACGACGTCGAAGTCGCGACCCTCGACCAGGCCGGACATCTCCTCGATGAGGGGCTTGTATCGACCGCGCGTCGTGCCCACGGGCAGGGTGGTTTCGTAGGAGACGAGGGTGCCGGCCGTGAGATGAGCGGCCATCGAGCGGGTGGCGGCGTCCATGACGCGGAAGTCGGGGCGACTCTCATCATCGACGACGAGGGGCACGACCATGACGACCGCGTCGGCGCCGGGGATCGCCTCGGCGTACTCGGTCGTGGCGCGAAGGGCGCCGGAGGAGGTCAGTGGGGGCAGGTACTCGGCCAGGTGCGCCTCGCCCGGGAAGGGTTCAACCCCCTCGTTGATAAGGGCGACCACGCGGGGGTTCACGTCCACGCCAACGACGCTGTGCCCGCCGCGCGCGTAGTGCACCGCCAGCGGCAAACCGATCTTGCCCATGCCGACGACCGCGATGCGCATGCGGCTCCCCTTTCCGTCTCCGGCCTCGTTGTTCCCCTCCAGTGTAGTGCCCCGCCCCACCTACAATGGGGGCGTGGATCGCGCGCTCAATCTCCTGCTCTACCCGTCGAACCTGGCCTCGCCCGGGCGACTGGTGAAGATCGCGCGTTCGCTGTCCCCGCTTTTCTCGCGCACGCACGTCGTCGGGATCGATCAGGGCGACCTGCCCACGGACGAGGCCGTGGCCCCCACCGTGCGCCTCACGCGGATTCGGGGCGCGTCCCTGGGCGCGCCCCTGGGTGGTCCGAGGGTCGTCGTGGCGTGGGGCGCTCGGGTGTATCGGCGGTTCGCGAGGCAGCGCGTCGCGGCTGTCTCCGCACAGAACTTGTTCCTGCTGCCCCTCGCGCACGCGTTGGCGCGGCGAACGGGTGCGGTGTTTGCGTACAACGCGCACGAGCTTGAGACCGAGACGGTGGGGTCGGCGGGGCTACGTCAGCGTCTCCAGCGCGTGATTGAGCGCCGCTATATCCACCGCGCGGACGTGGTGTCCGTGGTCAACGAGTCGATCGCGCAGTGGTACCGCGAGGCCTACCCCGGCGTGGATCCGGTGGTCGTGACGAACGCTCCGACGGGCTCGGATGGGGTCATCAACCTGCGCGGGCAGCTGGGGACCCCGCAGGACGCTCTCCTGTACCTGCATTCTGGCTACCTGGCGCCGGGGCGTAACATTCCGTTGATTCTGCGCGCTTTTGAGCAGGTGCCGAGCGCGCACGTCGTCTTCGTCGGCGCGGGTGCCCTGCTGCCCGAGGTTGAGCGTGCGGCTACGACCCACCCGAACATCCACCGCCTGCCTCCCGTGGAGCCGGACCAGGTTCTGGCTATGACGCGCGGGGCTGACGTGGCGCTGTGCCTCATCGAGTCCGGGTGCCTATCGCACCGTATGTCCACGCCCAACAAGATGATGGAGGCCTTCGCGGCCGGTGTGCCCGCGCTGTGTTCTCCCCTGTCCGAGGCCCGCCGATACCTGGGCGATCAGGCCAACACGTGGGTGTTGGAGGATCCGGAGCGCGACCTCGTCGGCGCCCTGGAGCGCATCACGCGAGAAGACATCGCGGCTTTCACGGCTCCCGCGATTCCCACCTGGGAGGAGGGGGCCGCCCGCCTGCGTGAGGCCTACGAGCGGGCCCTCGCCGCGCGAGTTCGCCGGTGAAACACAGGTTTCACAAGGGTTTCACGCGGCCACTGGGCGCGTGACGTCACCCCGGTCGTAGGAGCGCGCAGTCAGGACAGCCATGACGAGCATACCCACCAGCAGCACAGCCATGAGGGCTCCGAGCACCGCGACCGTGGTCTCCACTCCGTAGGGGCTGCAGGCAAGCCACGCCAGCGGCGCCGCGCAGTACACGCACGCGAAGGCCAGCATGCGGCGCTGGTGGTAGGTCGCGACGAACACGTTTGAGAGCGGCGAGGTCGCGACCGTTAAGGCCAGCCAGGGGGCCAGGGATCGAGCGAAGTACCCGGCCGCCTCCCAGCGCGCCCCGAACACGAGGGGGAAGAGCGCGGGGCTCACCCACGCGAGCAGGGCGAACACGGGGATCGAGCATGCCAGCGCGATGCCGCCGACGCGCAGGGCGACGCGGGTCATCTCACCGGAAGGGGTGTCCGACAGGCGCGGCAGGTACACCTGCGACAGCGCCCCCGCGATGAGGGCGACCGGTGCTTGCAGGGCCAGCCACGCCAAGTTGAATTGGCCGAGCGACGCCACGGAATACGTGGCGATCAGCAGAGGGATCGCGCTCGTGCGCACCGCATCGACGACGACGTTGGGCACGCCCACGAGGGCCATCTTGCGGTAGCGCGAGGCAACCTCGCGCAGGGTCGGATCGGTGTCCAGACGCTCGCGGGCGTCGCGGGCGCGCCACGACAGGTACGCGACGGCGAGGCCCTGGCCCGCGATCGTCGCCCCAATCGCCGCACCCAGGCCGCCACCGGCCACGAAACCGCACACCAGCTGCAGGACCGCGATCCCGAGGGCGCGCACTACGGAGGAGCTCGCGATCGCCTGGAATCGCCGGTGGCGGGTCAGCCAGTAGGAGCACACCTGCCCCTGTGCCAGGAACAGGATGGAGACGCCAACGGCGAGCATCCATCCCGCGAGCGCGCTTCCGTAGCGCGCGCTCACCCACGGCCATGCGACGGCCGCAATGAAGGTAGCCAGAGCGGAGGCGACCAGCACGCAGCGCGAGGCGAGGCGGGCCAGGGAGCGGGCCGAGGCCTCATCCCCCGGGGCGGGCAGGACGATGCTGAGGTCGAAGCGGGCGCCCGCGACCGCGGCGCCGAGCGTGGCGGCGGAGGTAAAGATACCCAGGTAGCCCAGGTCCGTGTCCGTGTAGAGGCGGGCGATGCCGATCTGGGCGACGAAGGCGATGACCTGGGCGAGGAGGGTGCCGCCAAGGAGGGTGAGCACCTGCGCGAGGACGCCCGAGCGGGCGGGGCGGGCAGGTGCGTTCGTCATGGACTCATTTAATCACCTGGGGCGCGCGGCTTGCCCCTAGGATGGTGGCATGCCCGCTCACCGATCCGCGCCTGCCCTCGGGTGGAACTCGTGAGGGTCGCCCTGACGAAGGGAACCCTGCTGGTTCCCCCGACCTACTTCGCGCTCTCGCACGCCCTCGCGATGCCGGAGCTCGATTGGCGGGCTTTCACACTCGCGGCACGCATCACCGATCCGGCCGTCACGGTCCCCATTGACGAGGCCGCTCCGCGCGCGCTCAGCAGCCCTCTCCCGCTTCGCATGGCCGCGCAGGCACGAGGCATGGGACGGATGCGCCGCTCGATCACCGCCTGGAATCCGGACGTCATTCACCAGCATCAGGCGACCTGGTCCCTGCCGGCCGTGGGGGCTGCGCGGGAGACGGGGGTGCCCCTCGTGGTGACGCTGCATGGCGGGGACGCCTACCCGAGGCTCGGGCGCGGCGCGGGTGCCGCGTGGAACGCACGCAACCGCACGGCCGCCCTTGAGGGAGCGACCCGGCTGCTGGCCGTCTCCCATTACCTGGCGGACGTCGCGCTGGGCGCGGAAGCCGATCCACAGCGCCTGAGCGTCCACTATCAGGGTGTGGACACGCACTGGTGGACGTCCGCCTCGAACACAACAGAGTCGCGCGAGGAACCCGTCGTCCTGTTCGTCGGCGCGCTCAGCCGTCTCAAGGGGGTGGACGACCTGGCCCGGGCGTCCGCCACCCTCGTGGGGCGCCGCCCGCATCGCCTCGTCCTCGTGGGCGACGGGCCGCTGGCACCCACACTGCGCGCGAACGCACCCGCCCACGTGACGTTCACGGGCCGACTGGATCGTGAGGGGGTACGCGACTGGATGCGCCGCGCCCACGTCCTCGTCCTGCCCACGAAGCCGACGCAGGGGCGGCAGGAGGCCGCGGGACTCGTGCTGCTCGAGGCGCAGGCGTGCGGCGTTCCCGTCATCGCATATCGCACGGGCGGCACGCCGGAGATGATCGCGCCCGAGGTCTCGATGCTGACGGCTGAACGCTCGCCGGACGCTCTCGCTCGCTCCCTCGACGAGGCATTGGCTTGGTCCGAGGACGAACGCGCGGATCGCGGGGTGGCGTGCCGGGCGTGGGTGACACGCGAGCGCTCGCTGCACGGATCCGTGGATCAGCTGCGCGCAATCTACGCAGACGTGACCAGGTAACGCCGCGCTCTACAGGTCGACCGAGCGACCGGTGGCTGCCGAGGAGAGGATAGCCTCGACGACGCGGAGGTTATCCAAGGCCTCGTCCATGGTGACGTGCTCGCTTCCCACGCCGAGGATCGCGTCGCGGAAACGCTCATGTTCGAGGGCGAGGGGCTCGCGCTTGGTGAGCGCGTAGCGCACGACCTGGCCCTCGCTCACCCCGCGGAAGGCGGCGATGGCGTCCCACTGCAGGGGCGCGTGGCCATTCTCGTAGAAGGTCAGGTCCCCCATCGCGGTGTCTGCGACGAGCGCGCCGCGCTCCCCCGTCACGATCGTCGTGCGGTCCTTGTAGGGGGTCAGCCAGTTGACGAGGTGGTTGACGAGGATGCCGCCGGCAAGGACGCCCGAGGCGACCATCATGTCCTCGTGCACTCGCCCAGAGCGCGCGGACGTGCGCGCGTAGATGCTCTCGTAGGGGGCGCCGGCCACCCACGCGGCCAGGTCCACGTCGTGCGTGGCCAAGTCTTTGACGACGCCGACGTCGCTGATGCGGGCGGGGAAGGGGGACTGCCGACGCGTTGCGATCTGCTCAATCGCGCCGAGCTGCCCCTCCGAGATCCGCCTGCGCATGTCGATGAGCGCGGGGTTGCAGCGCTCGACGTAGCCGACGGCGCCGACGAGTCCCGCGGCCGCGAAGGCGTCGCGGATGCGGCGGCCCGCCTCCACGCTCGTGGCAAGGGGCTTTTCGACGAGGGTGTGCACCCCGGCCTCGGCGAGCGCCAGGGCTGCGGCCTCGTGGTGGGCGGTGGGCGCTGCGATGATCGCGGCGTCGATGCCGGCCTCGATGAGTTCCTCGACGCCACCCAGGACGGGCAGGTCGCCGGCGACGCCGAAGCGGTCGCCGCCCGGGTCAGCGAGCGCGACGAGGTCCACGCCGGCGGTGGCGCGGGCGTTGCGCACATGGTGTCGGCCCATCGAGCCGATGCCGAGGATTCCGAGGCGGATGCTCATGTCAGGCCCCCGCTTCCGCGAGCGCGTTCACGGCCTCGGCGATGCGCTCCAGCTCGCCGGAAGTGAGAGATGGGTAGATCGGCAGGGAGAGAACCTGGTCGGCTGCCTCGCGCGTGGCCGCAAGCTCCACACCGGGGGCGAAGCAGGCGAGGGATGGCAGCTCGTGGTTCGGGATCGGGTAGTAGACGCCCGAGCCGACGCCGTATTCCTCGCGCAGGGCGGCGGCAAAGCCGTCGCGGTCTTCGGCCACGCGGATCGTGTACTGGTGGTAGACGTGCGTGGCGCCGGGCGCGACGTGCGGGACGGTGACGCCTCGCAGGTGGGCGTCCAGGAAGGCGGCGTTGTCCTGACGCGCGCGCGTCCACGCGCCAACCTTCGTCAACTGCACGCGTCCGATCGCGGCGTGGATGTCGGTCATGCGATTGTTGAGGCCCACGATTTCGTTGGCGTAGCGCGTCTCCATGCCCTGGTTGCGCGCAAGTTTCACGCCGCGGATGATCTCGGGGTCGCTCGAGGTGACCATGCCGCCCTCACCGCTCGTCATGTTTTTGGTCGGGTAGAAGGAGAAGGCCGCGAAAGCGCCGAAAGAGCCGACCGCGCGCCCGTGCAGGCTCGCGCCGTGAGCCTGGGCGGCGTCTTCGAAGACCATAAGCCCATGCGCGTCGGCGATCTCCTGCAGCGCGTCCATGGGGGCGGGGTGACCGTAGAGGTGGACGGGCATGATGGCCCGCGTGCGCGGCGTGATCGCAGCCTCGACGGCGGCCGGGGACAGCGTGAACGTGAGCGGGTCGATGTCGGCGAACACGGGGGTCGCGCCCGTGATGGCGACCGAGTTGGCGGTGGCCGCGAAGGTGAAGGAGGGGACGATGACCTCGTCGCCCGGACCGATCCCGGCGGCGAGCAGACCCAGATGCAGTGCCGAGGTCCCCGAGTTGACCGCGACCGCCTGCACCCCGGGTACCAGGGCGGCGCAGAACTCCTCCTCGAAGGCAGCGACCTGGGGCCCCTGGGCGATCATGCCGGTGCGCATGACGGCTGCGACCGCGTCGATCTCCTCTTCGCCGATGAGCGGGCGTGCGGGTGGGATGAACGGGTGCGTCACTGCTGGTCCTCACGGGTTTGGTCGGGCATCTGCGCGCCATTCGGGGACGAGGCCTGGGCGGCCTCGGGCGACAGGGCGCCGTCTCGCTCGACGTAGCGGCGGCCCGAGGCCGGACACACCCACGTGCGCTCCCCGGCCTCGTTCGAGGCTTCATCGGCGGCCACGAGCGGCACCCCGGCCTCGCCGACCCACCCGACGCGGCGCGCGGGGACGCCGACGACGAGCGCGTAGGGAGCAACGTCGCGGGTGACGACCGCGCCCGCGCCGACCGACGCCCACTCCCCGATGCGCACGGGAGCCACGCACACGGCGCGTGCTCCGATGGCTGCTCCGCGTTCCACGGTGACGCCGACGCGGTCCCAGTCGCTCGCGCTCTTCAGGGTGCCGTCGGCGTTGATCGCGCGAGGAGCGTGATCATTCGTCAAGACGGCCGCGGGGCCGACAAACACTCCGTCAGCCAGGGAGGCGGGCTCGTAGACGAGCGCGTAGTTCTGGATCTTGCAGCGCGCACCGACTCTCACACCTTCGCCGATGTAGGCGCCACGTCCGACGATCGTCTCCTCCCCGATGCGCGCGTCCTCGCGCACCTGGGCGAGGTGCCAGACTCGCGCGCTGGGAGCGACGATCGCGCTGGGGGCGACGTCGGCGCTGGGCTCGATCACGATGCTTCCCTCTCCTTGTCGCTGCACGCGCGGGTGCGCTCACAGATACCCAACACTATAGGCGCGCGCCCATCCCGATGTGCGACACTATTCAAATGCAGATCGGCTCCGACACGTGGGTGGTGATCCCAGCGTTCAACGAGGCGTCCGTCATCGGGGGCGTCGTCGCGGGAGTCCGCACCTTTTTTCCACGTGTCCTCGTCGTCGATGACGCTTCGAGCGACAACACCGCCGCCGTCGCCCGCGCCGCAGGGGCATACACCGCGACACACCCGCTCAACCTTGGGCAGGGCGCCGCCCTCCAAACCGGATTCGATGCAGCCCTCGCCCGCGGGGCGCGATACGTGGTCACCTTCGATGCCGACGGCCAGCACGACCCCGCAGAGGCGGCGGCCATGGTCGAGCGGGCACTCCGGGAGGATCTCGCGTTCGTCCTCGGCTCTCGTTTTCTGTCGGGATCCCCGTCGTCGGCGGGTAGGGTCAAACGCGCCATGCTGCGACTCGGAGCTTTGGTGGCCCGGCTGCGCACGGGCTTGGATCTCACGGACACTCACAACGGGCTGCGCGTGATCCGCGCCGACGCCCTCGCCCACGTGCATCTCACCCACGCACGCATGGCCCACGCCTCGCAGATCGTCTCCCAGCTGGCCGCCTGTGGCCTGCCCGGCGCCGAGCACCCGGTGACGATTTCCTACACGGACTATTCGCGGGCGAAGGGCCAGCCTCTGCTCAACTCCGTCAACATCGTCGTCGACCTCGCGTTGGGGGGACGATGAGCGCCTACCTCGCCATCCGCATCCTCCTGCTCCTCGCCCTCGCGCTCACCGCGTGGTGGCTGGTGCGCCCGGTCTCCTCGGCCTCGTCGCTCGCGTTGCGCCGCATCGGCATCGGAGCGGTCGTCGCTGCGGCTATCGTGGCCATCCTCGTGCCCTCGCTGGCCAACACGGCTGCCCGCGCGGTCGGCGTTGAGCGAGGGGTCAACCTGATCGTCTACGGCCTCGTTATTGCGTTGATCGCGCAGATGGTGACCGGCTATCGGCGCGAGGCCCGCGCCGAGGAGCGCATGGCTACCCTGGCCCGCTCCCTCGCCCTCGCACACATCCTTCCGCCCGACGATCCGGGGGATGCGAGCACCGAGACGGGCAGCTCACACGCTGATACGAGCGGAGTGGAACGCGCCGCTAACGGCCCTGCTTCACCGACAAACACGCCAGATAACGATATGGTTACGAATGATGAGTAACGTGAATCTGCGACCGATCCAGCACTCGGCCGTCAACTTCGGACGCTTCGGCTTCCTGCGCGGCGCACTCGCCGTGCTCCTGGCCGGCGTCCTGTTCGTCGTGTCCTCCGCAGGCTTCGTCTACGCCAAGCTGAGCACTCAGTTCGCCAACCGCGTCGTCAACATCGACGCCTACGCGAGCGACGAACAGAACAAGGCCACCCCGGACTCCTTCGAAGGCCGTGCCGTCAACATCCTCGTGGTCGGCACCGACTCACGTAACGGCGCCAGCGGAGAGCTCGGCGCGGGTGACGCAGATGACGTTCCCGGCCTGCGTAACGACTCGACGATGGTGATTCACATCAGCGCGGACCGCTCCCGCGTGCAGATCGTCTCCATCCCCCGCGACACCCTCGTGGACATCCCGGCGTGTAAGCACCGCGATGGCACGACCAGCGAGCCGACCACGGACGATATGTTCAACAACGCGATGGTCTACGGCGCGGACGGTGGCGACGAACCGGAAGACATCGGCCCCGGTATCGCATGCGTGCGATCGACCGTCGAAAAGCTCTCCGGCATGTCCATCGATGCCTTCATGGTCGTTGATTTCGCGGGCTTTATTAACATGATCGACTCCCTGGGTGGCGTGTGGTTCAACATCCCCGAGCGCATCGACGACGACTCCGCCCAGCTCTACATCGACGAGGGCTGCTGGAAGCTGTCTGGCACGCACGCGCTGGCCTACATGCGCTCGCGCAAGGGCCAGGGCGACGGCTCCGATATTTCCCGTATCGGCCGCCAGCAGCAGCTGATTTCCGCGATGCTGCGTGAGCTGCAGGACAAGAACTACGTGACCGATCCCGGCTCGCTCATCAGCTTCCTGCAAGCCGCGATTTCCTCCGTGAACGTGTCCCCGAACCTGGGCAACGCCAGCTCGGACGCATCCCTGCTCATCAACGTCCTACAGAAGATCGACCGTTCCAACATTCAGTTCGTGACGATGCCGGTCGAGGAGCCCTCCTGGGATCCGAACCGCCGTATCCCCTCTGAGCCGATGGCCCGCAACGTGTGGAACGCCCTGAAGAATGACCAGGCTCTGCCCGTGGGCACGACCTACACGGACGGCAACGGCGCGCAGCTCGTGGTCCCCGATCCGACCGCGACGACGGCTCCTTCGACGCCCACTCCGACGCAGGCTCCGACCACCGACCCCAGCTCGGAGGAGACGACCACGGATAACACCGCGCAGTCCGCCTCCGTCGCGAATAACGCGGCGAACGAGGAAGCTGCCAAGCAGACAGCCGCCACCTGCCCGCCGAAGAACCAATGAGCAATCCTCCTTCTTTTACGCCTGACCCGAAGCGACGCCGCCCCGGATCCGACGACGCTCACGTCGTCGGTGAGGAGGTGCGCGGTGGCGCACCCACTCCCCCGCCGGAGGCTCTGGCCCCGCAGATGTGGAGAATCTCGGACGACGAGGCCGCGGCGGCCCGCCCGCTGATGCCCCGCACGCTGGATCAGCCGCAGAGGGACTCTCAGTCGATTTTCCCGCGCCGCACCCCGGCCCAGCAGCCGCCGTCGTTCCAGCCGGCCTCCGCTGCTAACCCGCCGTCCTACGCGCCGGGTTCCGGCCGTTCCTCGGGCTCGGGTACGTACGCCCCGTCGGGCAACGGGCCCCGACAGGTGACGATCAATCGCTCCCAGAGCGCACCCTCGCCGGCCCCCGCGCCGGCCGCTCCCACGGCCCCGGCTGCAAAGCCGAGGCGTCGCAAGCGCCGCCATCCGATTCTCAAGACACTGTGCCTGTTCCTGGTCCTCGTCCTCGCGTGGGGCGGATTCCTCATGTGGGATGCCAATACGAACATGGGTCGCGTGAGCGCCCTGTCGGGGGCCGCCGATACTCCGGGCACGACCTACCTGCTGGCGGGTTCCGATTCGCGCGCCGACGGCGCCGTCCAGGATGGCTTCAACGAATCCGAGCGCGCCGACTCGATCATGCTCGTCAACGTCGCCCCGAACGGACAGAAGGTCGCGCTGTCGATTCCGCGTGACACCTACGCGGAGATCCCGGGCGTCGGCTGGGACAAGATCAACGCCTCCTACGCGTACGGCGGCCCGCAGCTGCTCGTGGAGACCGTGGAGAAGCTGACAGGTCTCACCGTCGATCACTTCGTGCAGATCGGCATGGGCGCCGTGCCCGACATGGTGGACGCGGTCGGCGGCGTCGAGCTGTGCTACGACAACGACGCGGACGACCAGTACTCCGGCCTGAAGTGGAGCGCCGGCTGCCACACGGTGGACGGCACGACCGCACTGCAGTTCTCACGTATGCGCTACCAGGACCCGGAGGGCGACATCGGCCGCACGAAGCGTCAGCGCCAGGTGATTTCGAAGGTCATTTCCTCGGCTGCCTCGCCCTCGACCCTCGTTAATCCCGCGAAGACCCTGCGCGTGGAGCGAGCCGGTTCGAAGTCCTTCACAATTGACGAGGACTCCTCTGTTGTGACGGTCGCGTCGCTCGTGTGGGCGCTGCGCAGCGCCTCGTCGAATCAGATGATGGGTGTCCCCCCGATCGAGTCGCTGAACTTCACGACGAACGCCGGAGCCTCTGCTGTCCTGCTGCGCGATACGACCGCGGACGACTTCTTCGCCAAGCTGCGCGCGGGCAAGTTGACCACCTCGGACCTCAACCAGCTCCCGCTCGACTGAGCCCTCTCACCGACGCACGAACCCCGGCCTCGTCTCTCACAGGGAACGAGGCCGGGGTTCTTTGCGTTCTACGAGGGCCCTCAGGAGCCGGGAACGGTGATCGGGCGCGGACCCGCCTGCCAGCCCTCCCAGGCGGAGGTGAGGATCTCGTCGAGGCCGTTGTTGGCCTTCCATCCCAGGTCCACGCCGATGGACAGCGGATCGCCGATCAGCTTGGGCGGGTCGCCCGCACGGCGGTCCAGCTCCTCGACCGGGAAGTCCCAGCCGATGACGCGGCGCAGGCCGTCGATGATCTCGCGGACGGAGGTGCCCAGGCCGGTGCCCACGTTGTAGGTGTGGTGGTCGGGCTGGCGCCCCTCGGCGAGCACGTCGAGGGCTGCGATGTGTGCCTCGGCCAGGTCCAGGACGTGGATGTAGTCGCGCACGCAGGTGCCGTCCGGGGTGTCGTAGTCGGTGCCGAAGATCTTGGCGCTCTCCCCGCGCTCGATGCGGTCGAGGACCATGGGGATCAGGTTCATGATGGCCGGGTCGGCCAGGTCGGGCCAGCCGGCGCCCGCGACGTTGAAGTAGCGCAGGCCGATCCACTTCAGGTCCCAGGCGCGCTCGCAGTCGGCCATCATCCACTCGCCGATCAGCTTGGTCTCGCCGTAGGGGTTGATGGGGTAGCCGGCCATGTCCTCGGTGACGACTTCGGCGGTGGGGATGCCGTAGACGGCGGCCGACGAGGAGAAGATCATCTGGTCGACGCCGGCGTCCTCCATGGCGGCCAGCACGTTCGCCATGCCACCGATGTTCTGCTGGTAGTACCAGGTGGGGCGTGCGACGGACTCGCCGACCTGCTTGCGCGCGGAGAAGTGGATGACGGCCGTGACGTCCTCGTCCACCATGAGGTTGGAGAGAACGGAACGGGCTTCATCGGTAGCGACATCGAGGCGAACCAGGGGCGTGTCCCCGATCCTGGCCGCGTTGGAAGTGGACAGGTCGTCGACGACGACGACGCGATCCCCGCGCTGACGCAGGAGGCGGACAACGTGTGCGCCGATGTAGCCGGCGCCGCCACAAACGAGAATGCTCATGGCTTCAGGATACGACGCGCCGCCCCCTCGCGGCTACCCGCGCGGGGCTTGTGTTGTGCGGCCTCAGCGCGCCTGGGAGACGCGCTGGGCGAGGGCCGCCCCCTTTGCGCTGGCCACGTCGCGTAGGTCCTTCTGGAAGTCGCGCATTGAGGCGCGCAGGGATTCGGCGCGTTCCCCTTCGCCGGCTCCGAGGATCCGGGCGGCGAGCAGCCCCGCGTTACGCGCGCCTGCGATCGACACGGTCGCGACAGGCACGCCTGCGGGCATCTGGACGATGGAGTGCAGGGAGTCGACGCCATCGAGGTGCTTGAGGGGCACGGGCACGCCGATGACGGGCAGTTCGGTGAGCGCGGCGAGCATACCGGGCAGGTGGGCCGCTCCCCCGGCCCCCGCGATGATGACGCGCAGGCCGCGCTCCGAGGCGGATCGACCATAGGCCACCATGTCCTCGGGCATGCGGTGGGCGGAAACGACGCCGACCTCGCAGGCGATGCCGAATTCGGCGAGGGCGCCGACGGCCGCTTCCATCGTGGGCCAGTCGGAGTCGGAGCCCATGACAACACCGACGAGCGGGTTGTCGCCGGTGGCGGTCAGCTGGATGTCGAGCTCGGTGGTCATGGGCGGTCCTTTCGGGAGGGAACGAGGCCGGGGCACCTGGTCCCTCGGCCGCGGACGGGTGGGAGGGTTAGCTGGTGGGGACCTCACCCTTGAGGGCGTAGACGGCTGCCCGGGCTCGCTCGAGGGCAAGAGCCGGGTCCTTTTCGACGACAGTGACGTGGCCGAGCTTGCGGCCCGGGCGCACCTCCTTGCCGTAGAGGTGTACCTTCGCTCCCGCTCCCCCGGCTGCGAAGGCCACCCCGAGGGCGCGCGCAGGCTGATCGTGAGCCGAGCCAAGGAGGTTCACCATGACGGAATATGTACCCGGGGCGCGCAGATCGGTGGACCCCAGCGGCAGGTCGAGGACGGCACGCAGGTGCTGCTCGAATTGGCTCGTGACGGCCCCGTCGATGGTCCAGTGTCCCGTGTTGTGGGGGCGCATGGCGAGCTCGTTGACGAGGACGCGCTCGTCCGCGCCCTCACCGACGACGAACATTTCCACGGCGAGGACGCCGGTGACACCCAGCTCGGCGGCGATACGCTCGCCAATGCGGCGGGCCTCGGCGGCCGTCTCGGGCCGGATGCCAACGGCTGGCGCGGTGACCTCGGCGCACACGCCGTCGATCTGCACGGTGGAGGCGACGGGCCACGAGGCGATCTCACCCGAAGGGGTGCGCGCAAGGAGGGCCGCCACCTCGCCGGTGAAGGGAACCAGGGCCTCGGCCAGCAGAGGGCCGTTGCCCCACCAGGAGGACACGTCCGCGGGGCTATGAGCGACTGCCACGCCGTGCCCGTCGTATCCGCCGCGCGGGGTCTTGACGATGAGGGGCCATCCGATCGTGGCACCGAATTCGGCCAGTTGGGCCTCGTCCTCGACGCGCGCCCACGCGGGGCACGGGATGCCCATCTCGGTGAGGCGCTCGCGCATGGCCAGTTTGTCCTGCGCGTACAGGAGGGCGCTGGCCGGGGGCTGAACGGAGACGAGGCGGGCAGCCTCCTCCATCGTGGGGGCCGGGATGTGCTCGTGCTCGAACGTGAGAACGTCCGCGCCGTCGATCAGCACGCGGACCGCGTCCAGGTCGGCGGGCTCACCCACCGCTTTGTCGACGGTCACCTGACCGGTCGAGCCGTCCGAGGCCTCGACGAGGGCCCGAAGGTTAATGCCGAGCGCGACCGCGCTCTCCTGCATCATGCGTGCGAGCTGTCCGCCGCCGATGACGGCAACAGTGGGAGGGGTCAGCATCTCGTGTTCCACGCCTTTCAATGTACTCCGCTGCTAGAAGCGCCGCGAGCGGCGTCCCATGGACATGAGGGGGCCTTCGGGCATCACGCGATCGGGGTCGAGGGACGCGGGGATCGCGGCGACCGAGACGGTGAAGACCGGCGGCTTGTTCGTCTTGAGCTCGAGACGCCCGCCCATCGCCTGCGCGAGGTCGTGGGCCAGGGCCAGGCCGATACCCGTCGATCCGTGCCCGGAGACGCCCTTTTGAAAAATGTCGGGGGCCAGGGACTCGTCGATACCCTCACCTTCGTCGCTCACCTCAATGACGACGCCACGCTTGGAGGTGCCCGCGTGCGCCCACACGCGCGTGGTCCCGTCGCCGTAGCGCAGCGAGTTTTCGATGAGGGTCGCCAGGACCTGCCCGAGCTTTCCGGCGTCGGCCAGGATCGGACGCTCGGCCTCGTCGAGGAAAACGAGCGGACGTCCCGCCGCCTCGAACTGGTCCTCCCACTCCTCGCGGGCCGTGTTGAAGACCTCGAGAATGTGAATGGCCTCGGTCTGGCTGGTCTGACGCTTAGAAACGTCGAGGAGCTCCGTGACCACGTTGGTCATGCGTTCCACCTGTTCGAGGCAGGTGCGGGCTTCGGCGCGCACCTCGTCCTCTGTGGAGATGAGTTCGATTTCCTCCAGGCGCATGGACAGAGCGGTCAGCGGCGTGCGCAGCTGGTGGGAGGCGTCAGCGGCAGCCTGTCGCTCGGCTGCGAGTCGGCCCGCCATGCGTTCGCCGGTGCGAGCGAGTTCTTCGGAGACCAGGTCGATCTCTTCGATGCCGGACTTCTCCACGCGGGCACGCACGCCTCCCGAGCCGATCTGCTCAGCCTGGGCGGCCAGGTAGATGAGTGGGGCCGACAGCTCACGCGACAGGGAGCGCGCGAGTACCCAGCCGATCACCATGGAAGCGACCATGCCCCCGCCGAACAGCGCGCACGTCCACGCGATGCGGTTCAGAGCGTTCGACGCCGACGCTGTGAGCTGGACAGAAACGCCGCTCGGAGACGAGGCCAGGGCGGTCATGGTCCGCCCAGGGAACGCCTTGCTGTTGGTGGCGAGGTTGGCCTCGGGAACCTTAATGCGGTAGCCGAGTTCGTCCCCGCGGCTGTTCGCCTGATCCGCTACGAGCGAGGCCAGGGTTGCGGGGTCGTTCCCCTCCCCCACGGCACGCCTACGCTCGATGTTTTGGAGGATGAGCTGCGCCTGAACGTCGAGGTTACGCTGTTCGGACGACCAGATGGAGACCGACGCAAAGAAGGCGCCGGGCAGGCCCATCAGCACGCACACGACGGCGACGATGGAGACGATCATCCTCACCGCGCGAGCGCGCATGGCGGGCCTCCCTCAGCGACGCGCTCAGCGCGCGTTCTCGAAGCGGAATCCCATCCCGCGCACGGTGGTGATGTAGTGCGGGTCGGTCGCGTCGTCACCGAGCTTGCGGCGCAGCCACGACACGTGCATGTCGAGAGTCTTCGTGGAGCCGGTCGGATCCGAGCCCCACACCTCACGCATGAGGGTGTCGCGAGCAACGACGGAACCGGCCTCGCGCAGGAGCACGCGCAGCAGGTCGAATTCCTTGGCTGTCAGGCTCAGCTCAACATCGCCCACGAAGGCGCGATGCGCAGCGACATCCATGCGGATGTCCTGAGCGCGCAGCTCGCCCTCGGCAGGTTCGGCAGCCTGGCGACGCAGGAGTGCCCGCACGCGAGCGAGGAGCTCCGCGAGGCGGAAGGGCTTCGTCACGTAGTCGTCTGCGCCCGCATCCAGGCCGACGACCATGTCGACTTCGTCCGTGCGCGCAGTGAGGATCAGAATCGGGACTCGGTTGCCCGAGGAACGGATCTCGCGGGCGACATCCAGGCCGTCCATGTCGGGCAGGCCGAGGTCCAGGACGACCAGGTCAACGCCGCGAACATCCGCGAGGGCTTCAGCGCCTGTCGCGTGTGCGCGCACGTCGTAGCCTTCCCTGCCCAGTGCGCGGGCGAGGGGCTCAGAGATGGCCGGATCGTCTTCAACGAGGAGAACTGTAGTCACGCTTACATCTTAGCAATTCTGAACCAAAACTTGCACCTTTCTTGACCCGTTATGCGGGCCGGTCAGGCACTCGTTCACACTGCGAGATGAACGTTATTTAACAACGCTTGAGAGCAGGTACGGCGAGACAGGACCGAAACCGCGCAAGTCTGCGGTCGGGAACTCTTCAAGCTCGTACCCGTCGCCAACCTCGCCAGCAGCGATGGCGGCAGCCGTGGTCGGATCGGTGAGGATTTTGCCAACCGGCGCAATGTCCACGAGGCGAGACGCGAGGTTCACCGTGGGCCCGAAGACGTCACCCGATCGAGAGAAGACGTCTCCGCGCACGAAAGATGCTCGCACGGGCAGCATTTCGTCGTCGGCGTTCAGTCGCTCGATGAGGGCCGTGGCCACGCGCAGGCCAGTCGGCAGATCATCGGCGATGTAGAGGACGGCGTCACCGATCATCTTGACGACGCGACCCCCCTCCTCGATGACGGCGTTACGACTCTCCTCCTCGAAGCGCTCAATGAGACCCACGAGGGCATCACCGAGGATCGTCGAGGACGACGTGTAGGACACCATGTCGACGAAGCCGAGGCAGCGGTTGAGCGGGAAGCGGTTGTGCCTCTCCTCGTGCCCACGCTGGGATATCTCGCGATCAAAACGGGACAGGGTTGCCTCGAGCTGACGCCGCCAGGCGTATGTGAACATCTCCTGGAAGACGTCGATGTACTCGCGCATATGGTCCAGCACGTACATGCGGGCCGTCGTGTCGTCCAGCATCAGACGACGCATTGAATCCTCGACCAGCGCCTCGAACTGCCACAGGGCCAGGCGATCGGCCAGGTGGGCGTTGGCGCGCAGGAGAGAGCGCGAGGTAGCTGTGTCAATGCCACCGGATTCGACAAGGTCGTGCCAGCGACTGAAAACTTCCAGATCACGCTGAGAGAAAACCTTGTCGTCTGCAGTGGGAGCCTGGAAGCCGAGGGCAATCCAGAAACGGAAGACGCGCTCGATAGGCGTATTCGTCATCTCCGCGAGATCGCGGGCCGAATACGTCAGATGACCTCCGAGCAGCTGGGGAACATAGCTTGTTGCGGTCAGGTCATCAGGAGTTGCAGGGGACGAAGCCGCGTGCTCATCCATCGCAAATCCCTCCTCTTTGGGCTGACTCAACACCACATCAGCGGGTAACGGTATATCAGATCACTTTTCAAAGTCACATCGAGATTGTGACCTCGTACGTAGACAATTGTAGTAGTCTGATGAGTTTTTCACCAGGGTTTTGCACGTTTACCTGCGAAAACCCGCCATCTTGCAACAAATTGCAGTTTGTCTACACGCTTCTCGCGCGATGGTCCACAATGTCCCTATGCGCCTTGTTCTTGCCTCCGCTTCCCCCGCTCGCCGCGCAACACTCATTGCGGCGGGCATCACACCGATCGTCCAGGTGTCCACCGTCGACGAGGACGCCGTCCTTGCTGCGCTGCCCGGCGGGCGCGCATTCTCAGGCGGCACAACCACCCCGGCGGACGAAGTTGCAGCGCTTGCCGCAGCCAAGTGCGCCGACGTCTGCGAGGCTCTGAGCACGCCCGGCACCAACGCCGAACTGCCCGAGGGCGAGGCCGTCCTCGTCGTGGGCTGCGACTCCATGCTCGAGATCGACGGCCAGATGCTCGGCAAGCCCCACACCCCCGACATAGCCCGCGAGCGCATCCGCGCCATGCGTCGCACGAGCGCCACCCTGTGGACGGGCCACTCGGCCGCGATCCTCGCCCCGGCCTCGTCGGATGACGACCAGAGGCACGAACGCGCAGTCACCGCGACCGTTACCCGCTCCGCCTCGACCCAGGTGCACTTCGGGGACATCTCGGATGCCGAGATCGACGCGTACGTCGCCACCGGCGAGCCCCTGCACGTCGCAGGGTCCTTCACGGTGGACGGACTGGGCGGCCCCTTCATCGAGGGCGTGACGGGCGATTATCACTCTGTCGTCGGCATCTCCTTGCCACTGCTGCGCTCCATGGCCACCGAGCTCGGGGTCTTCTGGCCGGACCTGTGGGATGCACCGCGCCCCTGAGTTTCGGCGCCAATCACCCGCCCGTAGCGCCGTACTGTAGGGGCATGGACAACAGCACTGCATGGGGCATCGGCCTCGCAACGATCACTCTGGACGGCACGACACTCGACACGTGGTACCCCGCCCCGCACCTGGGCGAGCCCGGGACCGACGAGGAGCTGGCGACCTCGCTGTCCGTGCTGGAGCGCGTCGATGACGCGCGCCGCGTGCGCACCGTCGTCGTGACCACGACGATTGACCTGCAGGAAGCTCCCGCCTCGACGGAGGACGCCTACCTGCGTCTGCACCTGCTTTCCCACCGCCTGGTACAGCCCAACACGATCAACCTGGACGGTATCTTCGCGGTGCTGCCCAACGTCGTGTGGACGGATGCTGGCCCGTGCGCCGTCGCCGACTTCGAGGCCACCCGCCTGCGCCTGCGCGCTCGCGACGGTCACCCCGTGACCGTGCAGGGCGTCGACAAGTTCCCGCCGATGGTCAACTACGTCCTGCCTTCCGGCGTTCGCATCGCCGACGGCACGCGCGTGCGCCTGGGCGCCTACCTGTCCGAGGGCACGACCGTCATGCACGCCGGCTTCGTCAACTTCAACGCGGGCACGCTGGGCCGCTCGATGGTCGAGGGCCGAGTCTCGCAGGGCGTCGTCATCGGCGACGGCTCGGATGTGGGCGGCGGCGCCTCCACGATGGGCACCCTCTCGGGCGGCGGCAAGCAGCGCGTGCGCCTGGGGGAGCGCTGCCTGCTGGGCGCAAACTCGGGCCTGGGCATCGCGCTCGGCGACGACTGCGTGGTCGAGGCCGGCCTGTACGTGACCGCTGGAGCGAAGGTCAAGCTCATCGACTCTTCCGGAGAGTCCGAGCCGCGCACGGTTGCCGCGCGCGAACTGTCGGGTGCGTCGAACATCCTGTTCCGCCGCAACTCCCAGACGGGCCGCATCGAGGCCATTGCCCGCGCGGGCGTCGTGGGTATCGAGCTCAACGACGCGCTGCACGCGTCGAACTGAGTTTTCTCACCGACGAGGCCGGGGCCGCCTTGCGCAGTGCGCGCGGGCGGCCCCGGCCTCGTTATGTGGCTGACGTGTCAGCGCGCCGTCCAGGCCTCGCGAATGCGGCTCGCGGCGGCCTGAATGCGCTCGTCGGTGGCGGTGAGGGCCACGCGGACGCGCCCGTGAGCTGCCGTGCCGTAGAAGTCGCCGGGCGCCACGAGGATACCGAGATCGGCCAGGCGATTCACAAGGGCCCACGAGTCGGTCGGATTCGCGGGGTCCGAGACCCACAGGTACAGGCCGGCCGCCGTATCGGGATCAACGTCGAGGCCGACGTCGGTCAGCGCCTCGAGGAGGAGGGCGCGACGCACGGCGTAGACGCTGCGCTGGCGCTCCACGTGCTCGGTGTCGCGGAGGGCAACCGCCATCGCGTGCTGGACGGGGGCGGGCACCATGAGTCCGGAGTGCTTGCGCACGCTGACGATCGGTGCGACCAGCGCGGGGTCACCATAGATGAGGGCGCCGCGGTAGCCGGCAAGATTCGACTGCTTGGACAGCGAGTACAGGACGAGGAGGCCGCTCGCGTCGCCGTCGCACACGTCCGTATCGAGCAGGGAGGGCACTCCCTCGCTCACGTAGGGCTCCGACCAGGGCAGGGCCGCGTAGCACTCGTCGGACACGACGACGGCGCCGTGAGCGCGCGCCCAGCCGACGACCGCGCGCAGCTCGTCCTTACTCATGACGTGCCCGTCGGGGTTGCCCGGCGAGTTCAGGTAGACGAGGGCAGCCTCGGGCCAGGCATCGGTGTTCGTGGGGTCGACAGCGACGGGGGTGGCACCGGCCAGGCGGGCGCCAATGTCATAGGTCGGGTAGGCAACCTCGGGCACGAGGACCGTGTCGCCGGGGCGCACGCCCAGCAGGGCGGGAATCCAGGCGACTGCTTCCTTCGAGCCGATCGTGGGGATGACGCCGCCGTGGCCGACGTCGACCATGCCCCGTCGCTGTCCCCATGCGAGAATCGCGTCGCGCACCTCGGCGGTTCCGATCACCGTCGGGTAGCCGTGCGCGTTGGAGGCGTCGGCGAGGGCTTCGCGAATGAACGCGGGGGTGTCGTCGACCGGGGTTCCGACGCTCAGATCGCACATTCCCCCGGGATGTTCAGTGGCGCGCGCCTTGGCGGGCGCCAGCTGATCCCAGGGGAATTCAGGCAGGTCAAGAGGGCGGGGAAGGATCGTTGTCATACCCCTACCCTATCGACTGTCAGAGGTTTTCGGCCTTCCATTCCTCATTCTGAGGCGGCAGCGCGGCGATCATCGGATCGTCGAAGTCCTGGACGCCGGTCTTCTGGGCGCCGCCAGGGCTGCCCAGGTCGTTGAAGAAGTCGACGTTGGCGCGCAGGTAGTCGGACCACTCGGAGGGCAGGTCGTCCTCGTAGAAGATGGCCTCGGTCGGGCACACGGGCTCACACGCACCGCAGTCCACGCACTCCTCGGGGTGGATGTAGAGCGAGCGAGCGCCCTCGTAGATGCAGTCGACGGGGCACTCGTCCACGCACGCGCGATCCTTGACGTCCACGCAGGGCTGCGCGATGACGTAGGTCATGAGACGTTCCTCCTGGTCAGTTCTAAAGACTCGTTGATTCTATTATTCACGTATGAGTAGCCCCGAGTCACCCCGCATCCCCGACAGCGCTGCGAGCGGCGAGAATACGCCGATTCAGCACACCGAGACCGAAGGGGCGCGCGAAGAAATTTCCACACGCGCGCCTGGCGCAATTCCCCAGCTGCCGTGGATGAGCTTCGCTGTCGGAGAGAGGATCGTCATCCGCTACCGTCTGGCAGACGGGTTGCACGACGCCCTGGGAGAGGCTCTCGAGGTGGCCCCCACGCACGTCACGGTCGCGACGAGGCGGGGGCCGGTTCGGGTGGATGCCCGCACGATGGTGACGGGCAAGCGCGTGCCTCCCCCGCCCACCATCTAGCGAGCGGGGGAAGCAGGCGCGGTTCAGCGGTTGGCGCGGCGCTCGCGAGCGGCGATCTTGAAGCGCTCCTGGGCGTCCAGGACGACCTTGCGCACGCGCACGGCCTCAGGCGTGACCTCGACGCACTCGTCGTTGGCCGCGAACTCGAGGGACTCCTCGAGGGTCAGCTTGCGCGAGGGGGTCAGCGACTCGTACACGTCGGCGGTCGCGCTACGCGTGTTCGTCTGCTTCTTCTCGCGGCAGATGTTCACGTCCATGTCCTCACCGCGCGGGTTTTCGCCCACGACCTGGCCCTCGTAGACCTCGGAGGAGGGCTCGACGATGAAGGAGCCGCGCTCCTGCAGGTTCGTCATCGCGTACGGGGTGGCCTGGCCGGCACGGTCGGCGACGAGGGAGCCGGTGAGGCGCTGCTCGATGGTGCCCTGCCAGGGGGCGTAGCCCTCGGAGATGGACGAGGCGATACCGGTGCCGCGCGTTTCGGTGAGGAAGCGCGTACGGAAGCCGATGAGGCCTCGGGCGGGGACCACGAACTCAAGGCGGATCCAGCCCGAGCCGTGGTTCGCCATGGTCTCCATGCGGCCCTTGCGGGCGGCCATGAGCTGCGTGACGGCGCCCAGGTACTCCTCGGGGATGTCGATCGTCATGCGCTCCATAGGCTCGCTGAGGACGCCGTCGATCTCCTTGGTGACGACCTGCGGCTTGCCGACGGTGAGCTCGAAGCCCTCGCGGCGCATCTGCTCCACCAGGATCGCCAGGGCGAGCTCGCCACGGCCCTGGACCTCCCAGGCGTCGGGGCGCTCGGTGGGCAGAACCTTCAGGGACACGTTGCCGATGAGCTCGCGGTCAAGGCGGTCCTTGACCTGGCGGGCCGTGACCTTAGCGCCCTTGACGCGGCCGGCCATGGGCGAGGTGTTGATGCCGATGGTCATGGAGATGGCCGGGTCATCCACCGTAATGAGCGGCAGGGGACGCGGGTCCTCGAGGTCGACGAGGGACTCGCCGATCATGATGTCTTCGATGCCGGCGACGGCGACGATGTCACCGGGGGCGGCGGAGTCGGTGGACACGCGCTCGAGGCCCTCGGTGGCCAGCAGCTCGGAGATGTGGACGCGCTGGATGGTGCCGTCGTGGCGCGCCAGGCCCACGTCAGCGCCCTTCTTCAGGGTCCCGTTGTGGATGCGCAGCAGGGCGAGACGGCCCAGGAACGGGGAGGCGTCCAGGTTGGTGACGTGGGCCTGCAGCGGCATGTCCTCGTCGTAGGTGGGGCCGGGGATACGGTTCAGGATGGTCTCGAACAGGGGCTCGAGGTTCTCGGTGGGCAGCTGGCCGTCACCGGGGTTTTCCAGCGAGCACTTGCCGGCCTTAGCGGAGGCGTAGACGACGGGGACGTCCATGAGGGAGTCCACGTCGATGTCGATGCCTTCGTTCATGAGGTCCTCGCCCAGCGACAGGAGCAGGTCGGTCGTCTCGGAGACGACCTCCTCGATACGCGAGTCGGGACGGTCGACCTTGTTGACGACGACGATGACGGGCAGATGGGCCTGGAGGGCCTTGCGCAGCACGAAGCGGGTCTGCGGGAGCGGGCCCTCGGAGGCATCGACCATGAGGACGACGCCGTCGACCATCGACAGGCCTCGCTCAACCTCGCCGCCGAAGTCGGCGTGGCCGGGGGTGTCGATAACGTTGATGATGACGCCATCCTCGAGGCCCAGGGCCTGCGCGGCGGGGCCGGTGTAGTGGACGGCGGTGTTCTTGGCGAGAATGGTGATGCCCTTCTCGCGCTCGAGGTCGCCGGAGTCCATGACGCGCTCGCCGGTCTTTTCGACCGTGTCACGCTCGGAGAACGCTCCGGACTGCCAGAGCATTGCGTCAACCAGCGTGGTCTTGCCATGATCGACGTGCGCGACGATGGCGACATTTCGCAGGTCGGGACGCGTGGACATATGTGGACTCCTCAAATGTGGATACAGATTTATGCGTGTGAGGGGGCAGGCAAGCCGCAGACACGACCGGTTCGAACCGATTTCACGCACATACGCCTCTAAGAATATCGGCTGAACGAGGGGCAACGCGATCCCCATGTTGCGAATTCCACCACGTCGTGGACACATGGCTGAGATCTGAGGGCCCATCGGCCCGTCTATTTGCTCGTTCACAAGCAATGGCGTTAACTGGCTTGTATGACTGACATCGCCACGCTCAGCGCAGACGTTTCCACGGCCTCGGCCCTTGTCACCCCCTTCGGTGCGCACCTGCTGTCGTGGCGCCCTGCGGGCCACCCGGATGTCCTGTGGCTGTCCTCCCGTGCGGTGTTGGACGGCACGAAGGCGATCCGCGGCGGCATCCCCGTGTGCCTGCCCTGGTTCGGCAGCCCCACCGATTCCCCGACGAGGCCCGGCCAGGGAGCGGGTGCCCACGGGTTCGCACGCACGAGCCCCTGGACACTGCTGGGAAGCACCCAGCCCGCGAACGACGCCCCGGCCTCGTTCTCCTTCGAGCTGCACCACACGGGCGAGACCTCTGCCCTCTACCCGCACTCCTTCTGCGCGCGCCTGGACATCGCCGCCGGAGCCGAGCTGAACGCGACCCTGACCCTCACGAACGATGACGACCACCCCTTCGCTATCGAGGCCGCCCTGCACACCTACCTGCACGTCGGCGACGTCAAGGACGTGACGGTAGAGGGCCTGGACGGGGAGCGCTACTACGACAAGGTCCGCGAGCGCTACGCCACGCAGACCGGCGACGTGACTTTTATCGGCCCGACGGACCGCGTCTACACGTCCACCCAGCAGGTCCAGGTCGTCGATCCGAAGCTGGGACGACGCATCATCGTGGACAAGAACGGTTCGGGCTCGACGATCGTGTGGAACCCCTGGTCGCAGGGCGCGGCCACGATGAGCGACATCGGCGAGGGCGAGTGGCAGAACTTCGTGTGCGTAGAAACCGCGGCGGTGCGCGAGCGCGCGCTGACGCTGTGGCCGGGGCACCCCCACATCATGACGCAGACCCTTGCCGTGGAGACGCTGGACTGACCGACCCGCGGGTAGGATTGGCTCCAGCTACGACCAGAAAGGCCCTCATGGCTCTCACTTCCGCGATCGCGTCCGCGTACCTGTCCGTTTCCCGCTGGAAGCTGTCCACGCAGCCCCTGCCGGACAAGGTCATCGTCATCGGCGCCCCGCACACCTCGAATTGGGACGGTGTCTTCATGGCGATTTCCATGTGGAAGTGTGGGCGCACGTTCTCGTTCCTCGTGAAGGATTCCGTCGTCAAGGCCCCGGTGCTCGGCTGGTTCGTGAAAAAGATTGGCGCGGTCGCCGTCGAGCGCAGCGCCTCGCACGGCCTGGTCGAGCAGGTTGCCCAGCGCATCCGCGAGGCCGACACCTTCACGCTGTGCATCACACCGAAGGGCACGCGATCGCCGCGAGATTTCTGGAAGTCTGGCTTCTACCGCATCGCAATGGAGGCGGGCGTGCCGATCCAGCTGGGCTTCATCGACCGCAACACCCGCACGTTCGGCTGGGGCCCGACGTACCAGCTGACGGGCGACGTGCGCGCCGACATGGAGGTCATCCGCGCGTTTTACGCCGACAAGGTGGGTATTCGCCCCGAGAAGACATCTGTGCCGCGACTGCGCGCTGAGGACGAGGCCGAATGAGGCTCACGCGAGCGCTGCTCGGCACCGCTGGGGCTCTCGCCCTGACGGCGGGCGGCGCTGCGGCGTATGCGGACGAGCCGACGCAGATTCACCTCGTCGAGGTCTACGAGATGACGCCGGGTGTGAGCGCGACCCATGAGGTGACGCTGTCGACGGATCACGCATTGATCGGCGAGCAGTGCCAGTCGATGGGCACGGCCACGCAGGCGACTTCCTCACTGCTGGTGGATGTCGGCGGGGTCATGGGATGCCGTTTCACCTGGAACCTCGAGGACGCGGGCGCCGAGGTCGTCTCGGTCGACGACGGCGGGGTCTTCCACTTCGAGTCGACGTCGGCCCGCCTCCTGGAGGGTTTTTCCTCGCCCGAGGCGTCGGCCTCGATCGAGTCGGTGACCCTCATCGCTCACGATTCATTTGTCGTCGAAGCCTCTGACGGCGGGGAGATTTCGGTTCCTTCGTCGTCCACGAAGAACGATGCGAGCACGGTCGTGTGGCACGGCGTGACGGACAACGTGAGTGCGTCGGGCTCGGTTGAGCCGGGGGCCGCCGCACCGACGCCATCACCCTCCCCCTCTTCGAGTACCAGCCCCACGCCTTCCTCTGAGCAGCGAGGCGGCAGCTCAGTCGGGCGTTCTCTGCTGCCCGTCCTCGCACTAACCGGGTCGGTGCTGGCTCTGGTGATCATCGGAGCGCTCGTGCGTGGCCGCGTCGCGTCGCAGCGGCGAGCAGCAGACGCTCAGTTCGATCGCGATGCCTCGCTGAAGAATGCGCGCCGCGCTCAGGCAGGTGCGCGCAAGACCTCCGCACTCCCCTACGCGCGCAGCGCGGCGAGCTCGAACGACTACGAGCCACGATCGGACGAGGAGCGTTTCGCCCCGCCCGAGTGACCTCGTTCGTCTGTGACAACGACGTGCCCCGACCTCTTCGCGAGGCCGGGGCACGTGCCGTTAGCCGATGTGGAAGTAGCGTTCGACGAGTTCTTCCACCGAAATACGCGAGTCGGCCAGGTCGTCGCGCAGGTGCATGTCTCCGAGCGCAACCAGGTGAGACGCCCACGAATCAATGAGGCCGGCGGGGAACACGCCCTTCGCCTCGTAGTCCTCGCGCTGGGTGAGGAGCCTACCGGCGGCCTCGAAGCAGGAGCCGGGCAGCTGATCGAGGTCGGGGGTCTGCGAGGCGTCGCCGTCGACCTTGCGCTCGCGCGCGTAGTCGGCCATGCCCGGTTCGGTCAGGCCAATGCGCGCCGCAACAGCGATACCGGCCAGCAGCAGGTGGACGGCCGCGGAACCGTCGGGGCTGCGCAGCTCGACCGTTTGGGAGTCGTTCGGCAGCTCGTCAATGGGAGGCTCGGCGGGGTTCGCGTCACGGAACATCGAGTCGTCGATGTTCTGCCATCCCAGGGGCACGCGCACGAGGACGGAGCGGTTACGGTCGCCCCAGCAAATCGCCGTGGGGGCCTCCTGGTGCGGCACGAGGCGCAGGAAGGAGGTGGGGACCGTGTTGCCAAAGGCGGTCAGGGAAGCGGCATGCGACAGGTAACCGCCGATGACCTTCAGGGCCGTTTCCGTCAGGCCCGATCCGGTCGAGAACTGGTTGACACCGTCCTTGACGAGGCGGGTGTGGAAGTGCATGCCCGACCCTGCCTGTCCAACCGCGATCTTCGGCGAGAAAGAGACGTGAATGCCGTAGGAGTGGGCTACCTCGCGCAGCACCCACTTGGCGAGCACCATCTGGTCGGCGGCATCCAGGGCGTCCACGGGCAGGAATTCGATCTCCTGCTGGACCATCTGACGACCGTCGGACACGAAGTTACCGACCTCCGAGTGGGCGTACTTGACCGAGCATCCCATGGACACCAGGTGCAAGAGGGTTTCCGTACGCACGCTCTCCCACTTCGAGAAGGGGCCCGATTCGTGGTAGCCGCGCTGCGGTTCAACGGGGAACAGGTCCTCCTCGTCGGAGAAGAGGTAGTACTCGAGTTCGCCGAGGGCCTGCAGCTCGCAGCCCGTCTCCTCCTTCAGGGCGCGCTGGGCCTTGCGCAGAATCTCCTGCGGCGCCGAGGCCAGGGGCTTGCCGTCGACGTCGTAGAAGCCGCACAGGATATCCAGGGTCGGAATGTGCGAGAAGGGGTTGAGGAAGGACGTGGCCAGGCGGGGCACGACGTACAGATCCGAGGAGGTTGCCTCGACGAAGGCGAAGAGCGACGAGCCGTCGACGCGTTCCCCCAGCGTCAGCACACGATCCAGGTGCGCCTTGGATTGGATCGCGAAGTTGAGTGTCTTCAGGCGACCATCCCCTCCGATGTAGCGCAGGTTGAGCATCCTGATGCCGTTGTCCTCGATATAGCCGATGATGTCGGCTTTCGTAAATTCCTTCGCCGGCTTTCCAAGGGCAGCAACGAGGGGATTTGGACTGAGGGAAACGGTGTCGGTCGACAGCATGAAGCACTCCTCTTTGAGCATGACTGGGTTCACATGAGCACGACCATTGTAGCCCCGTTCAACAAACCTGACAGGCGGGAGATAATCGCGCCCTTCCAACAATTCCGCAGATTGACGAACGAAAACACTCCGCGCCATTAGTGACGCTTGTTACACTTTTTGTACCCAAGCCCAAGGAGCCGCCATGGCGACCACTCACCCCCGCCTTCCCCACGACACAACCAGACCGCCCGCTTGCTCATGGCGCGGTCTCCTCGTCGATTCGGCGCGCACATTCTGGCCGGTCCCCACCATGGAATTGCTCCTGACCGTCATGGCGCGTTACCGATTCAACGTCTTGCACTGGCACCTCACCGACAACACCGGGTGGCGCATGCGCGTGCCCGGATACCCCATGCTGACAGCGATCGGCGGAAACATCCCACGGCAGCCCAGCGACTGGTACGACCCCGAGTGTGCCCCCGGCCGAAAAGGCTCATGGCGCCTCACACCTGCACACTCGACCCAAGGTTTCTACTCGGACGCCAACATTCGCCACCTCGTCAACTTTGCAGCGGCGCGCGACATCCGCATCGTTCCGGAAATTTCCATCCCCTCCCACGCCGGAGCCGCGATCCGCGCCTATCCCCACCTGGGAAACCCCACCCTCGTCAATAAGGCAGCCCAAGGGGTCAACGAAACGCTCTGGCCCAGTGCCGCCTCTCTCAGCTTCGTCGAAGCAGTATTCCATCACGCCTGCTCTCTCTTCCCCTCACCAACCATCCACATCGGGGGAGCATCGACCGACTGGGGGCCATGGGAATCCGACCTCTCGCTGATGCGCGCAGGCCTCACCTCCGGCGCAGCGATTGAACGACTCTTTATCGACCGGGCACTGCGCACCCTCCACTTTCACGGCAGGCGCGCGGCCGCCTGGGATTCCTTCACGAGGACATATCCGACCCCTCCACCGGGAACCACTCTCCTTGCCCACTGTCCCGGGAACACTGGCCGCCAGGCCGCCGAATCCTCTGGAGCGCCGTGGATCCTGGCGGACGCCGACATTCTCACCCTCAGCCACCCCGGGCGAACTAACAGCCCCCTCGAGCCCGCCCACGCCCTCTTCGACGACCTCACCCAGGCGTTGCACGGGGAGCGGCTGAAAGGAGTCGAGGCCGTGGCATGGTCCTCAAGCGTCACCACCCCAGACCTCCTCTTCTACCACCTCCTCCCCAGGCTCATCGTCGTCGCGGAAGCAGCGTGGCACGGGGAGGACGCCCTGCCCTGGGACAAGCTGGCACCCCTCGTCGAACACGAGATGGCACACCTGCGGCACACCATCCCCTACTGGAATCCGCAGCGGCCATGATGAAGGGCCGCGCACCCGAGTCGAATGCGCGGCCCCGTGCCCCCTAGCGGGGCAGGATTCGGAGCAGGCATGAACCCGCCCCACTAGGACTATGAAGGCGTTACGACCAGGCTTTCAGGCGCTCAGCAAGCGCACGCGCCGCAGCGTCCAAACGCTCGGCTTCCTGGGTGTCCCCACCCCTGATCGCACGCCAGTAGGAAACTTTCGTCCGCAAGAACTCGCGACGCAGCTCAAGAATCTGCGCCTCTTCCCGCAGCCGCTCATCCTGCTGCTCCAGCAAGGTGATGAACTCGGAAATATCACGCTCACCACCAAGGCCCGAGCGAACGTACTCACGCATATCAGCAATCGACATGCCGGACGCCGACAGGCATGACACCCACGTCAACAGCTCAAGGTCGTCTTCCTGATAGATGCGATGACCGCTCGAAGGGTCACGCGCGATGGCGGGAATGACGCTCACATCCTCGTAGTAACGCAGGGTGGACGCGGGCAGCCCAACGAGCGCCGCTACCTCCTTGATGGAGTACGTGCGCCCGGAGCGAGTCCCTGCCATGACTTCACCCTAAAAGACCTCAAGTCCTTGAAGTCAAGCGGAAGTGCGGGACGTGCATCACGCGCTGCGACCTGCACAAAGGCGCAATCGCTCATCTATTGCCACGCAGGGTTGAGAAACGGCGCAAAACGTCTGCATGCACCAGCGTTAGAGAAGCTCCGCACGCCTCTCAAAAGCCCAGATCGGACAGGTCTCCTCGCGCATATGCACATCGACGCGGTCGAGGAGTTCACAACCGCCATTGAGATAGAAACGCGCATTCTTTTCCGTCGAGGTCACGAAGCCGTAGGCGCGCCCACCGCGCTTCGCCACGAAATCCGGCAAGACCTTGGAGACCAGCCAACGCCCCACGCCGCGGCCACGCATGCTCGAATCGACGGAGAGCACCTCGAGATACCAGTCGAAATCGCCATTATCGATGGCGATCTGATCAGATCGGTCGGTCACGTCGACAAAATCAGCCACGAGGCGCGGGGAAGCATAGCGGAAGAGCTCATAGCCTCCACTGACAAAGCTACGCACCACGCCAACCTTGCGATCATGCATCAGCGCCGTTGCGACAACTCGCCCCTCATGCTCCACGACAAGTGCGTGCCGTGCCCACTGATAGGAGGACGCAAGCATCCGATTGATCGCGGCCAGACATTGCGGGTAACGGTCCGGCTGGTAGAGGTAGGGCTTGAGCATGATATGCAGCGGATAGTCGAGGAACCCCTCGGTAATAATGCGCGTCATTTCGGGAATATCGTCGCGCGTAGCGGGTCGACACTTCACGGGCCACCTCCTTCATCAACATGGACGTATGGGCAATTTTCTATCGAAAACCGAACTACAGGTAGATACCTGTCATCCTACGGGATAGACACCGATCTAGCCTTGTCAACGAGGCGTGTTTCTCTTTGTCACTCGGCCTTCTTTCATTTGACGATCGGTCAGGCATTCTCGCGCACACTCCCCCTCGTTGCTTTGTATCCACGAACGGACGATAATCGAGTGGTTCATAACAGGAGGACTGCATGCGACTCTTTCGCGCCCTGTGCGCCACGCTCGGGGCACTACTCATCGTGTCGACGCTACCGTCGGGAGCCTACGCCGCCGACGGGCCGACGTTGTCGGAGGCGTTCGTCCTGACCAAGGACGGCCAGCTCGTCGACACACTGACCATCATTGATCCGTCCCGGACAATGAGTGAGTCGGCGTGCCAGCCCTACGCCGGTAAATCATCGGACCAGCATGTCGAGTTCGTGACGCGCGACGACGCAACCGTGTGCCACATGCAGCTCATGTACACGAATGCGGAGAATGAATCTGAGTTCTCCATTGAGGACTCCGGCGAGTTCGTCATGACTGCTCACGCCGAGCGCACGCTCACCGAGTCTCGAAAGTTGTTCCACCCGGACTTGACGCTGAAGTCTCTGTCCCTGAGCGTCGAGGGAGAGGTGCAGTCCGCCACTGCGGGCGCTTCCACGTCTGCAACGACGTACGAGGGCCGCACGTTTTCCGTCACTTCGTGGACCGACACCGTGCCCCAAATAATCACCGTGAAGGGCTCTCTCACCCCTGGCGGAGACCCCAGTGCCGCGGCGACGACGAATGCACTGAAGGATCCGTGGGGCGTGACCCCGATGCCTGCCTCGGCCTCGGCGAGCCCGAGCGCAGCGCCGACGGCGGGCGCTGCCGCCGCACCCGAGTCCTCCGATCCTCCGATCGCTCTTCTCATTGGTCTCATCGTTGGCCTCGTCCTTCTCGTCATCGGCATCGTGGTTGTCGTCTACGTTGTGCGCGCCAAGCGCGGCAAGAAAGCCACATCCGGAACGCAGGCTACAGCCCCGGCTTCTCATGTACGCGCTCCCTCTCCTGCTCGTGGGAACGAGGGCGTGGAGCGTCACGCTCCTCCGACACCGATTGCGCCCGCCCCTACGTCCGCTCCTGCTCCGACTCCCACCGAGCGTCCTTCGGCCTCGATGAATCCTCCACAGCCGACACCGCGCGACACCGGTTTCACGTGGGAGCACAAGTCGCGCCCAACGCCCACCGCCGCTCCCGCAGCTGCGACCCCGGAGGCTCCCAAGAGGCGACGCTCACGCAAGGACCACAGGCCTGCAGTCTTCCCCGAGCGCCCCACCCAGCCGATGGCCGGCCAGCCGATGCCTGGCGCCGGCATGTCCAGCGGCCCCTTCCAGGCCCCGATGACTGGCGTTTCTCAGCGCAGCGCGGCCCCGGTCGCTCCCCCTGTTTCCCCGCAGGCTCATACCGTCGCGCCTACCCCAGCCACCACTCCGACACCCACGCAAGCGTCCCAGCCCATCGTGCCGGCGCCACAGGCCGCAGCATCGGCACCGCAGCGAGAGACTCACACGGAGTCCGCCTCTGATTCCTCGCTTCGTCGTCGTTCGCGCCAGGCCTCGGAGGCTCAGCCAGCGACAGACGCTCAGCCGGCGTTCCCGAGCAGACGTTCGCAGCGTCAGGCGGTCCGCGACGCGCACGTTCCTCAGCCTATTCCGGCCCCCGAAGAAGCACCTGCAGCACAGCAGGTGCCGATTCCCGTGCCCGCGCCTCCCGCTCCGCCCGTGCCGCCGCCTCCCACGAGCGCCGTCGACGCACCCGAGACGATGCTGATCCCGAAGGTCCGCCAGGCTGCTATTCCGATGCCCGAGCCCGTCGCGGTCGTCGAACCCAAGCCGGTCGCGGAACCCGAGCCCGTCGCGGAACCCGAGCCGATCGTCGAACCGGAACCCGTCGCTGTGGTCGAGCCCGAACCGATCATCGAACCCGAACCGGTCGCTGTGGTCGAGCCCGAACCGATCATCGAACCCGAACCGGTCGCTGTGGTCGAGCCCGAACCGATCATCGAACCCGAACCGGTCGCTGTGGTCGAGCCCGAACCGATCATCGAGCCGGAACCCGAGCCTATCGCGGTGGTCGAGCCCGAGCCGGTCGCTGTGGTCGAGCCGGAACCCGTCGCGGAACCCGAACCCGTCGCGGTCGTCGAACCCGAACCCATCGCGGAACCCGAACCCGAACTGTTCGTGGAGCCCGGGCCGGTCGCTATGGTCGAGCCCGAACCGATCGTCGAACCCGAGCCGATTATCGAGCCGGAACCCGAACTGTTCGTGGAGCCCGAGCCGATCGTGGAACCCGAGCCGATCGTGGAACCCGAACCCGTCGTGGTCGTCGAGCCTGAACCCGTCGCGGTCGTCGAACCCGAGCCCGTCGCGGAACCCGAGCCCGAGCCGATTGCCCAGCCGGAGCCCGTCGCGGAACCCGCCCCGGCCTCGTCGATGTCGTTTATTGATGACGCGGAGATGCCGACCGCGCAGATTCGTCGTGTTCGTCGAGTGAGGCCCGCGGACTGGGGGACGCCCGAGCCGGCCGCGCCGGTGCAACAGTCCGAGCCCACCCCTCAGGTGTCTACTCCCCCGATGACGCCGGCTCCGTTCGAGCAGAGTGCGCCCGCTATGCCTTCGGTCGTCGAGCAGCCGCAGGCCCCCGCATCCCCGCAGATGCCTGCCCCCTTCCAGGCGCCGGCCGCTGCGACCCCCTTCCAGGAGGACTGGAACGCGGAAATCTCCCAGAAGAAGGAAGCCCCGCGCGAGCAGGAAGATGACAAGAAGCGCCGCAGGCTGTGGGGCTGGGGCAAGCGTCGCAAGAAGCGCAACGAGGCCGCCACCTCGCCCGAACCCGAGATCGATGAGCCGATCGAGTCCTCTCACGCGCCGATGATTTCAGTCGACGCGCAGGACGAGGACGATTGGAACGACTGGCAGAACTGGAACTCGCGCAGCTAACCGAGCGCCGGGGAGCGCCTATAGGCGGCTCTCGGCCTCGGCAAACTCGACGTAGTGCGCGAGCTCCTCATCCAGATCATCTGGATTGTCTGCCCCATCGGACGCGGCCTCGGCCTCTACATCCGCCTCTTCCTGTCCGTAGCGCTCCAACAGGAGGCGCTCTCGGTAGAGGTTGTCCGCTGTCACCCCGATGGTACGGATGAGGGATGCGTTCAGGGCCATGCCGATGATGATGCCGATAATCGGCAGGATCTGCGCCATCTTCAGGCCGACGAGACGCGCGCCCAGTGCCGCGAACAAGGAGTTCACGGACGCCGTCAGCGCATTGTTCCCGACGCTCTCCATCGATCCGCGTTTGGTGAGCTTACGCACCACCTTGTTGAACATGCGCATCGAGGTCTCCTTCTCGACGGCATGGTCACCAACCGTGCTACGAGGGGCGATCGCCTGGGATAAAACCATCGCGGAAAACAGCTTTTCTGCGGGGTCCTTCGTGTCATACCCGTAATACGCGGCCGTGTGCGACACGAGGCGCGCAGAGGAGGCCAAGAACGTCGCGATATCGAGGCCGATCGCCCCCACGATCACGCCGATGCCGGGCGCCGATGCGATGCCCAGACCGAGGAGAGCAGCGACCGACCCTCCCGTCGCGAATATGCTGCTCACCGCTCCCTCGGTCGCGGTAGCAACGGCGTATCCGACCTTCAGGTGGGGCCTGACCGATTGGATCTCAGCCAGGTTCAGGTTTCGGATGTCCTCGAGACACTCCACGTCGTTGCCGGCCCGGCGATACGCCCTCACAATTCGCTTTCGCGGAACTGAGGATTCGGCGGCTGACGTTGCCTTCTCGACGAGTCCCAGGACAGCCGATGAGGTCTTATCCGCAATCGCGGCCCCGCCGGGCACCTTGCGCGCGAGGTCGACCGTCTTTTTCAAAGGGGCGAGCACGTACGAACGGATGCGCTGAGTGATGACGCGAGGACTGCGCGGGCTGATCTGAGCGGCCTTCCATTCTTGGATCGCATCCCACTGCGCACGATCGTCACCGGTCATGCGGCCACGTATGTCGTCAGCTGTGCTGTTCGCTTCTTCTGAACAATCCGGCATACCCCCAGCCTACACGGCCAACAATCGCGACTTCATGGAACCGCGGGAGCGAGACTGCCGCTCTCCTACGGGCGGCTCTCGGCCTCGGCGATCTCCACGTAGCGCGCGATGTCGGCGCTCAGCTCCTGGGTATCGGCTGTCCTCACCAGGTCTGTCGAGGCACCGTCGGCAGCCTCCACGTGGCCGTAGCGTTCCGCGAGGAAGCGCTCGCGATACAGGTGATCGGCGGTCTCGCCAATGGTGCGCATGAGGGCGGCATTGAGCCCGGCGCTCACGACGACGCCCGCGACGGGGACGATCTGCGCGAGCTTGCGCGACGCCAGGCGCACACCCATCGCACTGAAGAGGGAGTTCATCGCGCTCACGACCACGTTGCCGCCGAGGCCGTCGAGCGAACCGCGCCGGGCGAGGTCGCGCATCACCTTGTTGAAGGCCAGCATCGTCGCTTGCTTTTCAACGACGAAATCGTGGCCGCTGCCCGTCGGATCGATCGCCTGAGAGAGCACCATCGTGGAAAAGAGCCGCTCGGTGGGGTCCTCCGAGTCGTAGCCGTAGTAGGCGGCCGTGTGCGCAACGAGGCGGGTCGCGGCGGCCAGGAAGCTCGTGATATCAACGGCGATCGCCGAGGCCGTGACGCCCACTCCCGGGGCGGAAGCCACGCCCATGCCAAGCACTGCGGCAACGGAACCACCCGAGGCGAACACGCCGCTTACCGCGCCCTCGGCGGCCGCGGTCGTCGAGTAGGCCAGGCTCAGGCGGGGCTTGACGGCGAGGATGTCGTCGAGCGTCAGAGAGCGGATGTCCTGCAGGGTCCGCACGTCAAAGCCCGCGGAACGGTAGGCCTTCAGGATGCGCTTGCGGCGCACCGAGGCCTCGGACGCGGATGCTGCCAGCTCCACGAGGCCGAGGGCAGCGGAGGACACGGTGCGGGTGAGCGCCTCGCCGCCGGGCACCTTGCGCGCGATGGACACCGCCTTACCCAGGGGCGCGAGGGCCGCCGAGCGGACGCGCTGGGAGATGACTCGGGGGCGCATCGGGCGCATCTGCGTGTCCTTCCACCGCTGGATTTCGTCCCAGTGGGCGGCGTCGGACTCGCTCATGCGTGCACGCAGATCGTCAGACATGCTCTCCCCGTTTCTCTCGCGGTCGCTAACTCACCAACACTACACAGTGAGGGCCGCCTGCGAGGCTGTAGCGCCGCCGCGTCCCCTGTTATGCTTGTGACCTGGTAGTCAGATTCGGCCTCGATACGAAGGAGCTTCCGTGGAATCTCGTGAGTCGCTCATCAACCAGATCGCTCTTCTCCATGAGGAGAAGGAACACCAGAAGATCATCGCGCTCATCGAGGGCCAGCCCCCGGCCGCGATGGACTACGAGCTGACGAGCCTTCTGGCGCGCGCCTACATCAATTACGCCCAGCCCTACATGGATTCTTTCCAGGAGCACATCAAGCACGCGGTGGAGCTGCTGCGCAGCGTTGAGGCTGAGGGCATGGCGGACCCGCAGTGGTACTACCGCATTGGCACCGCCCTGTACTGGCAGGACGAGGAAGAAAGCGCCATGACGTACCTGGAGCAGTGCCTCGCGATGGACCCGACCCACGAGGACGCTCCGCAGGTCATCGAGGAGTGCAAGCGCGCCCTCGAGCGTCGCACAGTCGTGCGCCCCCTCGATATGCGTGCACTTATCGACTTCTTCGAGCGCAACGACTACAGGTACGACGTTGAGGACAATCGCCTGCGCACGGGCTTCACGAACGGATACTACGTGTTCTCCGTGATCGACGACGGCGCGGACCTGAGCATGTGGGGCGGCATCCGCGAGGATGTATCAATGGAGCTGCGCCCGCGCCTCATCCAGGCGTGCAACGACTGGAACGCGGCCACCAAGTGGCCCAAGGTCTACGTGGCGACGCTGGATGACGGCACGCAGCGCGTGTGCGCCGAGCAGTTCGTCTCATCTCGCTACGGCATGACTGACGCGCAGGTGTCGATCAACATCGACCGTTTCATCTCCGCGTCCGAGTCCTTCTTCAAGGAGCAGATCGAGCGCATCCCCGCGCTGGGTGGCGCAAGCGAGTAACGCTCGCACAGAAACGTTCCCCGGCCTCGTCTTTTCGGACGAGGCCGGGGTTCGTTATACGGTCACTGCCCGACGCGCTGCGCCAATGCCCTACTCGCTGCGGCGGGGCACGTAGACGCTGAGGCCGCCGTCGCTGACCACACCCGTGAGGATCCCGTCATCCGCGACGCGCACGGACGGGTGGCCTCCGAGGATGCACTCCCACTCCTGGCCTGCGTGGCGCGTTCCCACGTAGAGGGTCTTCTCGGCTGCCATTCGGTCGGAGAGGATGACGGCGCAGCCGGAGCCGGGGATCTCCTCCTTGCCTTCGCGGGCAAAGCCCACCACGTCGGGGTCATCGAAAGCACTGTGCTGCGGGCCGACAGCCGCGCGGGCTCGGATACTCATGAGGACCGGCAGCTCACGCACGGCGGGCAGGTCGTCAGACTCGGGGGAACCCAGAAGGTCACCCCAGAAAACGCAGGGAACCCCGGCCTCGTTGAAGAGGATGATGGCGTAGGCGGCCGCCTTGAACCAGGGGGCGACCGTGGAGGCCAGGGACTGGCCGGGCTGCGTGTCGTGGTTTTCGACGAAAGTGACTGACTTGTCCGGATGGGAGGCGGTCAGCGTGTTCTCCCACAGGCGCGCCAGGTCCACGTTGCCATCCGAGACCGAGGCCTGATGGAGGTGATAGTGCAGAGGAACGTCAAAGAGCATGACGTTGGGGACCCGCTCCAGGTAGCCCTCGAGCTCGCGCACGTCGCCGCTCCAGTACTCGCCGACTGCGGGCAGGCGGCGCCCCGTGGAGGCGCGCAGGTCTTCGAGCCAGCGGGCGTAGAAGTCCGATCCGACGTGCTTGACGGCGTCCAGGCGCAGCCCGTCCACGCCGGTCGTCTCGACGTACCACTTGCCCCAGCGGTCCAGCTCCTCGCTGACGCGGGGGTCGGTGACGTGCACGTCGCAGCCCATCAGGTAGTCGAAGTTGCCGAACTCGGTGTCGACGGAATCGTTCCACTGCTTGCCTTCGAAGAGCCACAGGCCGTTGCGTTTCGTGGCTTCATCCCAGTCGATGCCGTGGAAGCACGTCCAGTCCCACGTGAAGTCCGAGTACACGCCGGCGCGCCCCGGGAATGTGAAGCGGGTCCACGCCTCGATCGTCTCGGGCTCGCCGATCGCCTCGTGACGGTTCTGGGGATTGATCGGGGTGGCTCGCACGGTCTCGGTCGCGTCGGCGCCCATGCGGTGGTTGAGGACGATGTCGGCGCACACGGCGATTCCCGCCTCGTGCAGGGCCTCGATGGCGGCCAGGTACTCGTCTTTCGTCCCGTACTTCGTGGGCACGGAGCCCCTCTGGTCGAACTCGCCCAGGTCGTACAGGTCGTAGACGCCGTAGCCGACGTCGTTGATGCCCTCGTGCCCCTTGTAGGCAGGCGGCAGCCAGACAATAGTGACGCCCAGGTCCGCGATCGCCCGGGCGTGCTCGGCGAGGTAGCGCCAGTGGCTGGCGTCCGGTGCCATGTCCCAGGCGAATGCCTGCAAGATCAGAGGGCCGGCCTCAGTCTGGGACGAGGCCAGGGCCGGTTTCGTCGTCTCATTCACCCGCATATGGTGGCAGGTTTTCTCTCTCCCGGGCGCGCGAGAATGGGAAACAGTGGCGGGATATACACGGTAACGAGGCCGGGGCTAAGCATCACGATTAAGCGCGGTCCCAGCCCCGGCCTCGTCGGTGATGTCATTACTTGCGGCGCCCGAGGCGCCCCTTCAGGCCCCCGGAGAGGCTGGAGGCGCCGTCGGCGATACCCGAGGCCGCGCTCTTAGCACCGACCATCACGACCTTCGCTTTGCCGCGCAGCCCCTTCTTGATAGTCGTCGCCGTCTCAGGTGTCTGTCCCTGCCTGGTCACGCCGAGGCGATGCCGGTCCCACTCGTCGACGTCGACGCCGGGAGGCGGGATCTCGCGCAGGTGCTCTTTGAGGAGCGCGGACTGGGACTGAAGGGCCATGAAGGTCAGGCCACTCGATACGAATCCGCCGATGACGGGGACGATCTTCGAGAATCCCTTGGCGGCGGTGCTCTTCGTGATGTTGATGCCGATGAGGCGCAGGCTGTGCTTGACGACCGGGTACCAGGTGATACTCATGAGGGCGCGCTTGGTCGCGTGATTCTGGTAGGCGGTCTTGGCAGCCACGCGCGCGAACGCCGTGAGGGATTGGGCGGCGCCCCCAACCCCCAGCATGACGCCGAAAAACACGGCGAGTACGCCGAGCGTGTCATCGTCAGCGTCTCGGCCGTCCGGGAGGAGATCTCCCCAGCCGTACAGGTAGGCGAGCTTTTGCATGATCCTCAGCGCGTGCGCGTAGTACTGCATCAGGTCCGCGGGGATGGTGCCGAGCATCGCGAAGCCGCCGGGGATACCCGCGACGAAGGAGATGGCCGCCGACTTGTTCGTCTCGTAGGAGATCGCTTCCTCCGCGAGTTTGTCGATCTCGGTCAGGGAGACGCCGGCGAGCAACGGGCTCGAGTCGATTGCACGTGCGATTGCGTCGTCACCCATGCGGAGCTTGCGCAGCTCCTGGCGCAGGAACTCCTCGCGGTTGACGCGCACGCCGGGCACGCGTACGACCTTCGCCAGGAACTCGAGAGCACGCTGCTCAGCCTCGCTCCGTTGAGCTGCCGTCAACTCCCCACCGCTTGTTTCACGCTGCAGGTCTCGCCCATCTCCGACGTTTTCACCATGTGCGCCAGGTTTATTGAGGCTGCCCCACATGTCATTCCTTTACACCCCGTTGTCGCCTCAGCACTAGGCCTGTATACGCGACAACAATAACCTAGTTATCCTCCATGATGGCGCTCACAACACACCGTCATTTAGCTCGGGTGCGAGGACGTCAGGAACGGACATACTCTGGTCGCATGTGGATCCTCGCTGCTGCCCCTTCAACCCGTCCCACAGGACCAACAATCTAGACACCCAAATCAGAGGCATGAAAATACATACTGTAAGTTACAATTTCACACAATATGAACGCCTGCTCCCACGAAGAGAAGTAGCCAAACCACATCCTCGAAGGGCATAAATATTCGGCAACTGGAAATGCTACACGCTACCACATACAGGAAAGCAGAAATGACAACAATTCCCCCATGCAAAAATGAATCCAGCCTGCACCCATCACTCTCACGCACACAAGCGCTGGCATTAATCCAAGAAGCAACGTCCGCAAAGAATCTTCTGCGCGACTGCATAACATCTATACGCAATATGAAGTACCTCGCCAACGATGCAGATACAACATTCACACTCGGAAGTATTGGAGTTGAAAAACTACTAAAGGTAATTCTAGGCTGCAACACGATAGAAGAATCAGGACAGTGGCCTTCCAAACACACACTCAGCAGGGACTGGGGACACGACATAGAGAACTTAAATGAAAGGATCAACACCATAATATCAGACAGCCTTCACAGTGGAAGAAGCAGCAACTACACACAGGAACTCGCAACAAAAATTACAACGAGCAGTATCATCCCATTACTTTTCAAAAAACTTGCTTGCTACGGCAACTCCGGCCGCTTTTACTACTTAGACATACTCGCAACTGGAAACAACAGAGATAGAGAGGCGCCACTGAAATTATGGGAAGACCTAGAAGACCACATCACCTCCACAATTGATGAATTCAAACAAATACCAACAGAAAACGCAGAGATAGACGACTATGTCAAGCGCACAAACAACTGGATAGCAGATGAATTATCTAACTGGTGGTACTCTATATATCGTCTAGCACAGAATGATTATTTTGGAACGGTCGCAAAAACGATGGCACCGCAACTATGGGACCCTGATCAACATAATCCAAATACATAAGACTCAGATGAATCTAATGACGAAAGCTGAGCAAGATGCGCTAGAACACTACTTCAACCAACGATTGAACGACAGCAAACTAAATCGATCAACGATCAAACGATAACATCCCCCACATGATACCCAA
The DNA here is from genome assembly GCF_005696695.1 of Schaalia odontolytica. Lineage (NCBI taxonomy): Bacteria > Bacillati > Actinomycetota > Actinomycetes > Actinomycetales > Actinomycetaceae > Schaalia > Schaalia odontolytica. The sequence goes on from NZ_CP040006.1 coordinate 1,795,573, forward strand.
CAAGACTAGTCACCAGCATTAATACCTGCAAACAGTTCCGCTTACTGAATTGACGCCTCGAGACACCATGAACACTTGCATGCCGCGAATACACCCGTGGAACACTATCACCTTTATCAACCCAAAATGCCTTATGCGCATTCCAAATTGGCAGCCAGACTAACCCCTGTCGCAGACTCAGATCATCAAACACATCAGGAACATTCGCCCCATTCCGATGATTAGTGAGAGAGCGACGCACCTTCGGATCCGGAACAAAACGTCGAATTAGAGTATCAAGCACAGCGGTCAACATCGCTTGAGCAGATCGAACGTAACCAGCCCGCATCGCACCAATTGCGTCAACAATAAATGCGATCTCATCACCATCCCAATCCTCTGCGCGAGCTTCAAGAATGCTCACACAGTCTTCAATTATCTGTTCATAACACGCACTTAGCACCTGACGCCGCGCAGCCGTATTTTGTGCTCGAACGAGACGCACGACAATGCGTTTCCGCGGCACCAAATATAGAGGAATTCCCTCTTGCTGGACAAAAGAGATTATTTCATCAAGATTGACCTCTTTGCTACAATCCTGCAAGTTCGAGGGAAGCGAACGCCACACAAGTTGCGAAGGGTCTGACAGATTTGCAATCGACTCCACTAAATGGCGTGCCTGGTCTAGAATAGCCGACTGAGCCATTGCAATCTGATTAAATACAGAACTTGCACCAAAGTCACGCAGGGATAAAGCCACACTAGGCAATATCAGATTACTAAATGATGGAAACAGATTCTCGAATTTGAACTTGTTTACACAAATGGTATTCCTATAAGACTCTATCAATGACAAGCCCGAATCATCAAGCTGCCGAAAAAACCGATTTAGGGCATGCACAGTTGCCTCACTTGACACCTGTATCGAAGACGATACAGATTTAGCAAATTCTTGAAATGCTACCTTATTCACCGCGTCGCCATACAACCCGAACGCCCGCTTTGCCTGCGCCATCGCCCGCTGCTCGGGCCACTCAGCTAAAGAGGCCCCCAGATCTCGCATTTTCTAATACCGCTCACGCATATCTTGCAACTCAAGATTCGACACCACTGTTCCGCCTTCGCTCAGATGAGCACGATTTTGCTCTTTATTCATAGTTCAATGAAAAATCCCTTCAAAGACCGAACCACGCAAATGTGGAACATCTTTACACTTTGAACATTAAGATCGCAGCCACACTGCCACAAATTAGATTACATGCACTTTTTCTCTTTTACCATACCGAAACTCTACTTCATACGTTTTGATTCCTTGCGCCAGTTTAGCTAGATACTTTCGATCAGCAGTCGCTTCATCGCATAACTGTATGACATAATGATACGTTAACACACAACTATTGACATTTGATGCACCACATCTCATCACAAGGATCGTTAATTCAGTGTATTTTTGACACAATCGACCGTGTAGCGTGTGTGCAGGTTCATCCAGAACCCCGGGGTGGTGCCGAATTAGCGGGAGAGACGCATGGCGGTGTCTGCCGTGATTCCCCGCTTCCCATGAACGATCTCAACCCCTTCTGGACCCGCGTCGCCCCACCTGAAGCAGATACGCCACTGATCGTTGATTCGGATACTGTACTGCCCCGCACGATTACCGCGCAGACGCTCGAGGCGGTTACCCGGAGGAATCCGGAGGTCTTCCAGACGGCACGCAGCATCAATCTGGCGTAACTTGCGCAGCGCGATGCAGAAGGTTCCGAGGCTACTACCCCTCACCTCCGCCGGAGCCAACACTCCGCAGTTCACGTCCGCGCACGAGTTCCCATTTCTGCGACGCGGCATCGACGAATGACACGTGAGTGATCATTTCTCCCGCTTTTCCCTTTGTCATCATATTCAGTTTTATCTGGGCAACTTCCTGGTCAATGACCGAGCCCCAGTTGTAAGTAGGGTGAGCAGGGATGACAAACTTCCCCGGCGGAAGCACGGCAAGGTCTAACGGTGGGTTTTCGCAGCTCTTATCAGCTCTCTGGCTCTCCACGCGAATGTCGTAAATGGGCGCATCCGAACCATTCACCACCAAGATCGCGTACCGCTCCTCCTGTGGAGCATCAGGACATTGAACGCCGACAACTGTCACATGCTCGGCCTGCCAACGCTCAGCCTCAGTTTCACGCTCCCGATCACGCTTATGCTCGAGCTTCACCACTTTCTCACTCGTCTTCCATGAACCGTACGCGGCACTGACGGCAAGCAGCCCACCGACGGCTCCCACCCAGTCAGCAAGTGTTCCCACGTCCATCTACTGTCCTCCTTGACATCTATTCCAAACTCGACGAGGTCACCATCAATCCCGTTAGAGGGCATGCACTGCAGGCTACCGAAACCGGGGCACAGTGTCAGGCCATTCATAAAGGGTTTACAGGGAGGCAACCATTTTTGTCAAACAGGCACATGTGAGGGCATCGACTAGACACCTCACCCCCGATCACTCCACAACGGCAAAGCCGGGCCACGCCCTCGCGCGACCCGGCCAATGCCTCGAAAGAGACGAGAACCCCTCAGTCAAGGTCCGCTAACACGCCCACGTCGCGCGCTGCCTGACGCAGGCGCTTATCGCGTGTCCACAGCGAGACACCGGGGGTTACGACAGCACTTGCCAGGAGCGCCACGTCTACCGCGCTGAGTCCCCTACCCCACAGCCTCCGCTCCTCTACGAGATGCCGCACGCCTTGATCATCAACGTTGCGCACGATCATCAAGCGCTCGAGCGCTTTCAGGAATACCGACCGATTCTTGAGATTCCCCAACGCGAGTTCAGTGATGACACTCTGATGCACGCACACCTGGTCACGCTCGAGCAGATCAACCAGAACCGGCTCAGTTTTCCGCAGGTGATCGATCCAGATGTTGGTGTCAACCAGGACTCTCACGCGCGCGCTCGACTCCGAGGCGCAGCCTCCGCCGCCGAATCACTGCCACCGAGCGCAGCGAGCTGCCGACCGGTCTCGATGCGAACGAGGAGTTCTACCGCGTCCCGAATCAAAGCGGATCGCTCGCTGATCCCGGTCAGCTCCTCGGCGCGCGCAAGCAGATCATCATCGAGTGTCACTGTGGTTCTCATGCTTACCTCCAGCTTCAGCATAGCACCACAGTCATCATCATTTGATTCTGATTTTGACGCAGCTCCTAGACCACCCAGCTCACACAACAGCAAAGCCGGGCCACGCTCTCGCGCGACCCGGCCACTGCCTCGTTCAGAAACGATCAGACATTGAAGCGGAACTCCACGGAGTGTCGTCGATAAATAACTATTCGATGCGCAAAGTACAACGAAATACCGCTAGAAACAGACAACATATGGGGGTGCACAGAAACACATATAGGTTCTGCGGAAAACCTATAGGGTGCGTCGCTAAAAACCGCTGTGCGCGAAAAACATAAAGGGTTTACGGACCCGGTCCCAGACCCCTCAATACTCTGAGCCGGAAGAATGGAAAGTGGAAGGTTGATGTATCCCCACTATTTATTTTTTCCGTTTTTCGGAGTACATCGGGAGCTACAACTGCGGACCAGCTCTGTGTGAACTAGATGAGAAGGCGCAGCAGCGAATCATCGACGCTGGACAGTTGGTGCTGCGGGCACGCGAGCGGCACCCCCAGCGGTCACTCGCGGAGCACTACAACCCGTTATCGATGGACCCAATTCTGCTCAAGGCTCACAACAACTTGGACCGGGAAGTCGATAAGGCTTTCGATGTGGCACGCAAACTCACCAACGAGCGCCAGCGCCAGGAGCTACTGTTCGCCAGCTACGGGGAGTTGGCGAGGGGCTATGTCTCCTCGCTTTCATCAAAATCGAAACCACCAGCAGGGTCGTTCCCCGTGCGGGTGATTTTGATCGGTCCCGCTGCTGGGTGTAGAACCCTGTCGCTGGCAACGCCGGGAACTATGACTGTGCCCGACGAGAACACGTCACTGCCATAACGCGGCTCACGGTAGACGAACATGGGTCGTTCACTACTACTGGTGGATTTCGGTTTTGGTGGTGGGGGGATTACCGCCGCCGGCCTCGATTTTTCCGTTGAGGAGGGCGTTGACTACTTCCCGATTGTGAAATGGGCCGATGGCGCGGTGAAGAGGAACCAGTCACCTGGAAGAGATCGATCCAGTCGCTGGTGTGCAATCTGGGAGGTAGGGTTGCGGGGTCGATTCCTCGCGAGCGCAACCATGATTGTGTCTCTGAACGTGATGAAAACAACCCTGCCCTTCGGAGAATTTCCCCTATCCCGCGTCCCCGGGCGGTGAAAACGGTGTGCACCATCGCCTGAAAGGCTTTGCGTTGCTCTATCGGGATCTTCGGGTCACCCACCCGGCGGATCACTAAGATCCCCCCGTCAACGTTTGGCTGTGGCCGGAAAGCAGACCTTGGTACTCGGGAACCAAG